>CAMZDG010000013.1 GCA_947305245.1 uncultured Lachnospiraceae bacterium | reverse complement strand
TGCAGCCTGCGCAGCCGTCACCAAATAATTAATGCCCTGCATGTCCTTATCTACCTTGGATGATTCGTAAAGATTCCCTTCACTGTGGAGGCAGAATATTACGTACCAAATGAAGATAAGCACGGAAATCAGAATGGCAATAAGCATTAGTATGCTTCCTGTTTTTCCCCGCTTCTCATTTTCCTTTTCCATGGCAAACCTCCTTCAAGAAGTTAAAGTTATTATATAATAATTGGGGGAATACTTCAACGCTATTCGCAAAACCCGCGCCTGCGGCGCTTTTCGTTTTGCTCATATCGTTGAAGAGCCTGCTTCGCAGTCTCAGCCCCAAGCCGTGTAATGATTTGCTCGAGCAAGCTCGGCAAAATCATTCCCCGACTTGTTGCTACATCCCCCGACGAGTCCCATAATGTTCTTTAAAAAGTACATTCTCTCACCTTGACTGAACCCTTTCTTTTCAATATAATGTCAGTAGAAATAGAAGTGCTAAATTGTCTATAAAATCAGACAATTTTAACCATTCTTTCAATCTAAAATATATAAGAGGAGGCATTTCAAAATGAAACCAATTGAAACAGATTTTGTACGTGGCAAGTGGGACAAAGAAGTTAACGTTCGTGACTTCATCCAGAGAAACTATCACCCTTATGACGGTGACGAGTCCTTCCTGGCTGGCCCCACCCAGAACACCAAGGACCTTTGGGCAATGGTGCTCGACCTTCAGAAGAAGGAAAGAGAAGCAGGCGGCGTTCTTGACATGGACACCAAGGTAATCTCCACCATCACTTCCCATGGCCCTGGCTATCTTGACAAGAGCAAAGAGACCATCGTAGGTTTCCAGACTGACAAGCCCTTCAAGCGTTCCCTTCAGCCTTACGGCGGTATCCGTATGGCAGAGAAGGCTTGCTCCGACAACGGCTATGAAGTAGATCCTGAGATCTCCGAGTTCTTCTCCGTTCACAGAAAGACTCACAACGCAGGTTGCTTCGATGCTTACAACGCAGAGATGAGAGCTTGCCGTTCTTCCCACATCATCACCGGTCTTCCTGATGCATATGGCCGTGGCCGTATCATTGGCGACTACAGAAGAGTTGCTCTTTACGGTATCGACAGACTGATCGAGGACAAGCAGGCACAGAAGGATTCCACCGGCCGCGTAATGACCGATGACGTGATCCGTCTTCGCGAGGAGATCTCCGAGCAGATCGTTGCCCTGAAGATGATGAAGGAAATGGCTGCATCCTATGGCTGCGACATCTCCAATCCTGCAACCAACGTTCAGGAAGCAATTCAGGCTACTTACTTCGGATATCTGTGCGCAGTTAAGGAGCAGAACGGTGCTGCAATGTCCCTTGGCCGTACCTCTACCTTCCTTGACATCTACGCTGAGCGTGACCTGGCAAACGGCACCTTCACCGAGGAGCAGATCCAGGAGTTCGTTGACCACTTCATCATGAAGCTTCGTTGCATCAAGTTTGCTCGTACTCCTGAGTACAATCAGATCTTCGCGGGCGATCCCGTTTGGGTAACCGAGTCCCTCGGCGGCGTTGGCGTTGACGGCAGACATATGGTAACCAAGATGAGCTTCCGTTACATGAACACCCTGACCAACCTGGGCGCTTCACCCGAGCCCAACCTGACCGTTCTTTGGTCCACCAGACTTCCTGAAGCTTGGAAGAGATACTGCGCGAAGATGTCCATCCAGACCTCTTCCATCCAGTACGAGAACGATGACCTGATGAGAGTAACCCACGGTGATGACTACGGCATCGCTTGCTGCGTATCCTCCATGAGAATCGGTAAGGAAATGCAGTTCTTCGGCGCTCGTGCTAACCTGGCTAAGTGCTTACTGTACGCTCTGAACGGTGGTATCGATGAAGTAACCAAGAAGCAGGTAGGTCCTAAGTATCGTCCCGTTACCGGTGACGTTCTTGAGTATCAGGACGTTTACGACAAGTTCATGGATATGATCGAGTGGCAGGCAGACGTTTACGTTAACACCCTGAACATCATCCACTACATGCATGACAAGTACTGCTATGAGAGAGCAGAGATGGCTCTTCATGACAGAGACGTTCGCAGATATTTCGCAACCGGTATCGCTGGTCTTTCCATCGTTGCAGACTCCCTGTCCGCAATCAAGTATGCTAAGGTTGAAGTGATCCGTGACGAGGATGGCATCATCGTTGACTTCAAGACCACTGGTGACTTCCCTAAGTATGGTAATGATGATGACCGTGTTGATGAGATCGCTCAGGACATCGTTCATAAGTTCATGACCGCTATCAGAAGACATCACACCTACAGAGATGGCTTCCCTACCACTTCCATTCTGACCATTACCTCTAACGTTACCTATGGTAAGGCTACCGGTAATACGCCTGACGGACGTCGTAAGGGCCAGCCTTTCGCTCCTGGTGCTAACCCCATGCACGGCCGTGACAGCCACGGTGCAGTTGCATCCCTGTCTTCCGTATCCAAGCTGCCCTTCAATGATGCACAGGATGGTATCTCCAATACCTTCACCATCATCCCTGCCGCTCTTGGCAAAGAGGATAAGGTATTCGCAGGCGACATCGAGCTTGATCTGAATAAGTAATACTGAAGAAATGACCCACGCGCACTCAGGTCCGAAGGCCGATGCCTTCGGACAGCGCGGGAGGTTTCCTTCAATGGATTTTGAGGAGGTGAAACCCAATGGACGACAATAAGCAGATCGATGATCTTGTAAAAATGTTGGATGAGGGCTTTGCAAAAGGCGTTGGACACGTCAACGTGGACACCGACGAGACGCAGGCCGATCAGTCCAAGACCGTTCAGACCATGGGATGTACGGATTGTTCCAGAACTCCCCTGGCATGCAGTGTTCCGACTCTTCACCAAGGATTAGACGACTACAAATAAAATCAGGAGCGGCGCGTAAACGATGATGCCCCGAACAACTTTATGACGATACTTCGGCAGAAAGTTGTTCGCCGTAATTGGGCATCGAGTTAGCAAAGCGACCATAAATTAAAGGAGGAAAAAACAATGGCAGCATCTACCGCACAGGTTGACAACCTGGTTAACTTACTGGATGGCTACGCAACCAAGGGTGGCCATCACCTGAACGTAAACGTTCTGAACAGAGAAACCCTTCTTGACGCTCAGAAGAATCCTGAGAAGTATCCTCAGCTGACGATCCGCGTATCCGGATATGCAGTAAACTTCATCAAGCTGACTCCCGAGCAGCAGGCAGACGTTATCTCTCGTACCTTCCATGAGTCCATCTAATGGATCCGTGAAGACAGCATGAAGTGTCAAAGAGCCATGCCACGCGCATGGCTCTTTTTCTTAGTAACTACTGGCTTTTCCATTTATTTTCGTGTATACTAAGGATGATAACCCGATCACGGGATAGACATGGAGGATAATGACATGCTTGGAAGAATTCATTCTCTGGAAAGTTTTGGAACGGTTGACGGCCCCGGCACCCGCTTTGTCGTGTTTTTTCAGGGCTGTCCCATGAGATGTGCCTACTGCCATAACCCCGACACCTGGGAGATGAACGCAGGAACGCCCATGGAAGCCTCTTATATCATCGAGCAATATGAGCGTAATGCCCCCTTCTATCAGAACGGCGGCGGCATCACCTGCACTGGCGGTGAGCCCCTCATGCAGATTGATTTCCTGATCGAACTCTTTACGCTCGCTAAGGAAAAGGGCATCCACACCTGTCTGGACACCTCCGGCATCGCCTTCAACCCGAACAATGCTCCCCTGATGGAGAAGTTCGACAAGCTGATGCCCCTGACGAACCTCGTCATGCTGGACATTAAGCACATTGACCCCGAGAAGCACAAAGAGCTCTGTCTTCAGCCTAACGAGAACATTCTCAAGTTCGCGGCCTATCTCGACGAAAAGGGCGTTGACGTGTGGATCCGCCACGTTGTGGTGCCCGGGCTGACGGATGATGACTTCTATCTGGAAAAGCTTGGCTACTTCATCGGTCAGTTCCGCAATCTGAAGGCATTGGACGTGCTGCCCTATCATACCATGGGAGAGACCAAGTATGAGAAGCTCGGCATGGAATATCGCCTGAAGGGCGTTCCCGCCATGGACAAGGACAAGCTTCTCGACAAAAAGGCCGCCATCATCCGTGGCATCAAAAAGCGCCGCGAGGAATTAGGAATTCATTGACAAATTTTTCTCATTTTCCTATTGAAAAACCAAAAGACTTATAATAGAATAATCTCAGAACGAGCATTTGCTTGTGTCATGAGTATAAAGGAGGTAATGAATTATGGCATTCAAAATTGGCGACAGCTGCGTAGCTTGTGGTGCTTGCGAAGCTCAGTGTCCTGTTGGTGCGATCAGCATGGGCGATGGCAAGTTTGAGATCGATCCTGATAAGTGCATTAGCTGCGGCGCATGCGCAGGTCAGTGCCCCGTTGGTACGATCGAAGAGGAATAAGCTTATAACGCAATGAAAGGCATTTCAGATTTCCTGAAATGCCTTTTCTTATTGCCTTTTTTATGAAAACGATCAGTCCTGATTCCCTGTCTTTCTTCTGTCGAGATTCGCGAATTTCGTATATTCCGGCAGCCATACCAGCTCCACGGTTCCGATGGGGCCGTTTCTTTGCTTTGCCACGATGATCTCCGAAATCCCCTTTTTCTCCGTGTCCGGATGATAATAATCATCACGATAAATGAACATTACCACGTCGGCGTCCTGCTCGATGGCTCCGGAATCACGCAGGTCCGAAAGCATGGGTCTGTGATCCGGTCGTCCCTCCACGCCTCGGGAGAGCTGAGACAGTGCAAGCACGGGAACGTTCAGCTCCCTGGCTACCGCCTTCAGATTGCGGGAAATCTCAGCGATCTCCAGCTGATGGGACTCGTTCTTTCCGCTGCCTGACATCAACTGCAGATAGTCGATGATGATCATGGACAGCCCATGTTCCATCTTATATTTCCGGCACTTGGAGCGAAGCTCTGAAACTGAAATGCTGGGGGTGTCATCGATGATCAGATTGGACTTGCCGATCTGAGCCGCGCTCTCGATCAGACGCTCCCATTCATTGTCCGCGAGCTGTCCGGTACGGAGCTTTTGCGCATCCACGTTGGATTCCAGCGAGAACATACGGTTTACCAGCTGCTCCTTGCTCATTTCCAGGCTGAAAATGGCAACGCATTTCTTCTGGCGGAAGGCCACGTTCTGCGCGATATTCAGCGCGAATGCCGTCTTTCCCATGGAAGGACGGGCTGCGATCAGCACCAGATCGGAGGGCTGCATGCCCGCCGTGCGATAATCCAGATCGTTAAATCCCGTGGCAATTCCCGTCACGTAACCGCTCTGTTTGGATGCCTTATCGATCTTGTCCATGGCGTTGCTCACGATCTGCCGGATGGGAACGAATTCCCCGGTGTTTCGCTGCTGCGCCAGCGCAAAGACATTCTTCTCCGCCTCCTCCAAGATCGTCTCCATGTTTTCCTTCCCCGCATAGCAGGAATTCGCGATCTCTTCATTGATGCGGATCATCTTCCGCAGAATGGACTTTTCATGGACAATGGTCGCATAATGCTTGACGTGCACGGGCGTGATGGCATCATCCCGCATGTCGATCAAAAACTCCAGGCTACTGACCTCAGGAGGCACGTCCTTCTCCTTCAGCTTTGCCTGCAGCGTCACGGGATCCACCGGCGCGCCGGCGCTCTGGAGCTCTAGCATGCTCTCAAAAAGCACGCCGTACTGCTTATTATAAAAATCATCTCCCGTCACGACGTCCGCGGCCACCGTGATGGCATTGGCATCTAGCAGCATGGCGCCGATGACGCTCTGTTCCGCCGCGGGATCATTGGGCATGACCCTCTTGATCACGTTCTCATCCATTGTAAGAGACTCCTTCCGGCTTACTCTTCAACCACCTTAACGCTCAGCTTTGCAGCCACCTGAGGATGGAGCTTTAGCACCACCTCATAGGTTCCAAAGTTCTTCAGGTTCTCGGCGAGCTGGATCTTCTTCTTATCCACCTCGATGCCGTGCTGCTCCTTCATGGCTGCGGCGATCTCCTTGGTGGAGACGGAGCCAAAGGTCTTTCCGCCCTCTCCCGCCTTGATCTTCACGATCACCTGCTTCTGCTCCAGGTCCTTGGACAGCGCCTGTGCCTGCTCCAAAAGCTCCTTCGCCTTCTTCTCCTCGTTCGCCTTATGAAGCTTTAAGTCATTTAAGTTCTTAGCCGTCGCCTCTATGCCGATCTTCTTGGGGAGGATGTAATTCCTTGCGTAGCCCTCGCTCGCCTCAATGATGTCACCCTTCTTTCCCAGCTTCTTCTCATCCTGTAATAAAATAATCTTCACTTCCGTCATTCCTTTCCGTATTGTTTATATTTCACCATTCTCGAGCATGTCATCCAGGGTTCCCTTCAGGATGCCGATGGCTTCCACAAGCCCCGTTCCCTCAAGCTGGCAGGCTGCAACGTTCATGTGGCCGCCGCCGCCCATACGCTCCATGATGATCTGCACGTTTACTTCATCAATGGACCTTGCGCTGACAAAGATCTTTCCCTGATAATCCGTGAGCACGAAGCTTGCCTTCACGCCGCGGATGTTCAAAAGCTCATTCGCCGCCTGCGCGCCAATGACCGTGGGGCTCGGAAGATCCTCCGCGGTACAAACGGAGATGGCGAACGCCTGACGATAGATCTCTGCCTGGCTGACCGCGTCCGCACGCGCTTTATATTCCTGCGCATCCTCCCTAAAGAGCTTACGCACACGCGTTACGTCCGCGCCGCTTCGCCTTAAGTAGGCAGCCGCCTCGAAGGTACGAACGCCCGTCTTCGTCACAAAATTATTGGTATCCACCATGATGCCGGAATACATGCTGTCGGCTTCCTCCGGACGGATCTTGATGCCGTCAGAAATATACTGCAGCACCTCCGAAACCATCTCACACGCGGAGGATGCATAGGGCTCCACGTAAGACAAGGTTGCATTCTCGATCGTCTCCGTGCCCGCGCGGTGATGATCCAGGACCACCACGGACTTGCAATACCGAAGCAGCTCCGGACACTCCGTGATGGAAGGCTTGTTCACGTCCACCACGACCAGCACCGTATTGTTCTCCGCCAGCTCCAGCGCCTGTGACCCGGTGATGATCATGTCCTCGTCATAATCCGGATTGCTCCGGAACAGATCCACCAGAGGCTGGATCGCACTGGTCGACTCCGTGAGCACGATGTTTGCCTTACGGTCCAATGCCTTGGCAATCCGATAAATACCAACGGCTGATCCAAAGCTGTCCACGTCCGGCATGCGATGTCCCATGACGAGCACGCGGTCCTTCGCCGTGATGATCTCGCGGAGCGCATGCGCCTTCACGCGGGCCTTCACTCTGGTATTCTTCTCGACCTGCTGGCTCTTTCCGCCATAGTAGGTGATGCTGTCCGGCGTCTTGATCACGGCCTGGTCGCCGCCGCGGCCAAGCGCGAGGTCGATCGCGTTCCGGCTGAACTCATAATTCTGCGCATAGGAAAGACCGTTTAAGCCAATGCCGATACTGATCGTCACGGCCATCTCATTTCCGATGTTCACCGTCTTCACTTCCTCGAGCAGGTCAAATCTCGATTCCTGAAGCTGCGTGATGGCCTTCTTTCTCAGAATGACCAAATATTTATCCTTCTCCAGCTTCTTGCTGATGCCGTCCAGGGATGCAATGTACTTATTGATCTTACGATCGATCAGTGCAGTGAGCAGGGACCTTCTGACCTCTTCCACGCTCTCTAACGCTTCCTCATAGTTATCCAGATAGATCATGCCGGCCGCAAGGCTTTGGTCGTCCAGCTCCTGCAACGCGATGCGAAGCGCCGTCTCATCAAAGAGATAGGTGGCGATCAGATACCCGTCATAGCCCTCCACGTCGATGATGTCGCTGTGCTCTGCCATCTCACGCAGGGAGATCTTCCGAAACTTTACCAGATATTCGCACTCTTCATAGTGCAGCTCATACTGCGCTTCGTCGAGACCCGAATCATCCGGAAGCTTGTCCCTTGTGATGGTGGGGAACAGCGCCGTGATGGACTTATTATATCCCTTGGGCTGATGCACCACGTTCTCAAAGGCGGCATTCGTCCAGATCACCCTGCCCCCGTCGTCCAGCAGGGCGTACGGCACGTCCAACTCTCTGAGGAGCTTTCGCTGGATCTGCCCATATTCCGTGGCAAAGCTCACCAGTTCATTCATGATCACGGGCTTATTATAAAAATATAGGGTAATGGTCACACCAAAATAAAAGATCGTAAAGCCCAAAAGGAGCAGTCCGGCCCTCACGTCCATCATAAAGATCGCAAGGTCCACTGCCGCGAGCAACGCTCCCAGATAAAAGCTGAAGTGCGTAAAGAACTGAAGTCTGCCCTTTAACTTGATCCGTTTCTTCATCGGCTTCCTCCCAGCTGCATTAAACGAGTGACTATCTCCGAGGTGCGGCAGGCTTCACCCACCAGGTTCTGTTCACGCCAATGATGCCCTGACCCTTGAGCTGGGTGAGCAGCGTATATCTCGCCTCATCCCTGCCCTCCGGCGTGCACATGTAATTGACGTAATTATCCACCACGGAAAAAATGTTTCCGGTTCTTCCCTCAATCTTGAAATTACTGAATCCCATGGGCACGTACTTATTCCATACGTCCTCCGCGGGAATATAGTTCATGTTATTTCGGATGCTGTAAGGAGTATTATACTCGCCATACTCGCAGAACCACTCCGGCAACGGAATATACTTCCTGCCCGCGGGATCTACGGCGAACTTCCCCTCCTTCGCTTCCTTGGGGAGTCTCTCCTTCACGTAATCCGGAAGCTTGTCGAACACTTCCTTCGGATCCTTGCCGCGCCCGACGATCTCACGATTCGCCATGACAACCCTTTGCTGCGCGGAAATATAACGATAATGCTCCGCACGCCTTGCACAGTTCGGGCCGCAGCAGGAATTCACGAGAAGCTCGATCCTTGCCTTATCCTCGATCTGATCAATGAACTCCAGATTCCGGTTCAGGTTCTGATCCAAAACCACCAAATAATAATCCTTCTTCAGCTCCTCGTTCAGCTTGTTGATATCCTTGATCTCCTTGCAGGTGGAGCTGTTATGCTTATAGCTCGGATACTTCTCGCGGATATACTTTTCCAGAATGGGGGACAGGATCATGACCTCATTCATGCCATTGTCGCCCACCTGCATGCAGAAATTACAATACGGATCCGCAAGATCCTCCTCGAAAATGATCGGGTTCGTGAAGGTATATCTCACGGGGATCCCAAGGTCATTAATGCTCTTTACGGCATAGCGCACCATGTCCTCCGGACACTGCACCCCATAACTAAAACGCCCGCCGTTCCAAAGGGAAGTCGGAAACTCGCCAAAAAACGATCCCACCTCCACGCCTTCCCGGAAAAACTCCGGCTTCTTTTTCAAAAGATCCACAAACAGCATGTTCAGCGGGAAGTTAAAACTCAGTCCCGGCAGATGAAACTTAATCTTATGATCAGCCATGATAACGCTCCTTTGCAAAAGTACTCCACCATCTACTTTATCACGAAGGGGTCTGTTCGTCAATCAAAACCGCCGCGCGGGCCCTCGTAAAACAGGCTTTTCGCACAAATAAAAACACCTCCCGAAATACTTCGGAAGGTGCTTGGTAAAACGCTTTGATTAATCCTGTACGTAAGGCATGATTGCAAGGTGACGAGCTCTCTTGATCGCTACGGTCAGAGCTCTCTGATGCTTAGCGCAGTTGCCGGTGATGCGACGAGGAAGGATCTTACCTCTCTCGGATACATATCTCTTCAGCTTATTTGCGTCCTTGTAATCAATGGTGTTGTCCTTACCACAAAATACACAAACCTTTTTTCTTCTACGGATTCCGCCCTTTCTTCTCATGGGAGAATCGGACTTCTCTGCTGTCTTAGTAAAAGCCATCGTAATGCCTCCTTCTGAAAATGATCGTCAAATGTTAGTTGAACGGCAATTCCTCATCGATCCCGTCGGGAATGTTCATGAAGCCGTCGCCTGCCCCGCTCGGAGCGGCCTGGCTACGATTGCCGCCATTGTAATTGTTGTTACCATAGTTGCCGCCGTTATAACCGTTGTCCCCACTTCCGGCAGCGTTCTTGCTCTCAGCAAACTCGATCTCATCCACCATGATGCGGACGCTGTAGACCTGCTGTCCGTCCTTGTTGGTATAATTGTCATTCTGGATTCTTCCGCTCAGAACAACCTTCGTACCCTTGTGAAGATACTTCTCCACGAATTCGCCCTGCTTCCCAAAGCAGGTGCAGTTGAAGAAATCGGCGTCCGGTTCGCCCTCGCGCTTAAATCTTCTGTCTACGGCCACGGAAAACCGTGCCACGGCGGTAGGGGTTGCACCCTGAGAATATCTCACCTCAGGATCCCTTGTCAGTCTGCCCATAAGAATTACTTTATTCATATTTCTTCTCGCTTTCTAATTATGCCTCATCCTGTCTAACGACTAAGTATCTGATGACGCCATCCATGATGCGAACGCGGCTCTCAAGCTCAGCAGGAGCAGTAGCGGGTGCATCGAATTTGATGAAGTAGTAGAAGCCTTCCTTCATCTTCTGGATCTCGTAAGCAAGCTTCTTCTTGCCCCAGTCATCCACTTCGGTGATGGTACCGCCAAATCTCTCAACGTAAGCCTTGCACTTGTCAACAACTGCAGTTCTTGCGTCATCTTCGAGCATAGCGTTAACCACAACGCACAATTCGTACTTGTTCATAGTTAGTTACCTCCTTTTGGTCTCTGGCCCACCTCTGGGGTGAGCAAGGAAATTAATATATCACGGATTGATATGTTATCATAATTTAGGAAGTTTTGCAAGTCCATTCTCACGTTTTTTCAAAATAATTTTACGCGATCCGCTTCGCCTTCCACTTTTCCACCATGGCGAAGACCTTCTTCGTCGTCAGCCCCTGTACCACAATGGTGAAGTACATTGTCACGCTGGTCATGATCAGCACCACGTGATAGCTTGCCTCCGGAAGGAATTCCTTCGTGCTGATGGCCAGGGCCAGGGACAGACCGCCCTTTAAGGCGCTCCAGGTCATGAGCGTCGTGAACTCCCTCGTATTATAACGGTTCGGGATCTTCTTCTTTCCTATGATCAGGGCGGAGATCCCCACGCCAAGGAACCTCGCGATCGCATTGATGACGATCGCCGCAAGGATCAGGATCACAAAGAAATTGTGGTGCGGCAGGTTCAACGCCGCGAAGCCGATCAGGATAAAGAGAATGCTGTTAAACAGCGTGTCCGCTATATGCCAGAAATCCTCGTACCATTCCTTCGGATCCACCACCTTGTGCCATGCCTCGTGCTTTGCCATCTCCCTGGAAAAATAAATGCCGCAGACCACGGAAGCAATGACGCCGGAGCATCCGAGTTCCTCACAGATGACATACGCCGCCACCACGTCCAAAAGGCTGATCAGAATGTGAAGCATCGGGTTGTTCGTCGCCCGAAGCAGCTTAAACATTAAGAAGGAAAGCACAAGCGCGATCCCGATGGCGCCAAGGAGCTCCTTTGCCATCAGCACGGGGAAGCTTAAGTCCGACACGTCATTTACGATGTTCTTGATACAGACGAACACTGCAACGCCCGTGCCATCGTTAAAGAGAGACTCTCCCTCAATGACGGTCGAGACGTTCTTGGAGAGGCCTGCTTTTTTTAGAATGCTGGTGGCCGCGATCGGATCCGTGGGCGATACGATACAGCCCAGGAGAATGCACAGCCAAATGTCAAATCCAAGCCCCAGGCCAAGGTTCACAAGGTAGAAGATCCCGCCGTAGATAAAGGAGGACAGCACCGTGGAGAGCAGGGCCAGAAGGCTGATGGACTTAATGTTCTTGACAAAGCGGTTAAAGTTTACGCCGCTGGCACCGGAAAACAGCATGAAGCACAGGATCCCGTCCATCAGGAATTCCTGAAAGTTCATGTTCTCAATGTTGCCGATCACCGTCCCCTGAAAATCCAAAAGGCCGGTAATTTCCAAAATCTTCAAAACGCCGGCAAACAAGAAGGAAAACAGAACCAATGCCACGTCGTTGGAAATCTTGATGGAGCGCTCATTCAGGATACTGATGAACACCACCAAAAACAAGATAAATAAAAGACTCGCTAACACGTGTTCCATGGCTTAACTCTCCTTTGCAACCTTCACAAAGATGTCGGAGAGCCTTGCGATCCGATGCTCTGCCGAAACCACGATCACGCGATCCCCCGTTTTAATGCAGGAATTCCCGTCAGGAACCACGACCTCCTCGCCGCGCATGATCACGGCGATCAGCATGCCGGACTTAAGTTGGAATTTCTTCTCCTTGAAAGGCACCTCCAGAAGAGGGAAATCATCTCCGATCTCAAATTCCGCCGCCTCGATCTTACCCCCGTTCAAGGTGTAAAGCCATTTCATGACATTGTTGTCATTTGTGTTGTTCGCAGCCGTTGACAGAAGTCTCGCATCCTTGATCACGTCCATCAAAGCCACGTCCTGCGTGGAGAATACGTGATTGATACCGCTTCGCTTCAGCATGCTTTCATAATTATAATTATCGATCACGGCCGCGATCCGGTCCAGTCCAAAGGCCTTGGCAAACATGGAGATGATCAGGTTCTCCTCATCCTTGCCCGTACATGCCACGCAGGCATCCGCGTCCTTCAGTTCCTTTTCCATCAAGGCGGAATCCGTTCCGTTCCCCTGGATCACGTTGGCCTTGGGATATTGCTCGAGGATCGCTCTGCAGCGGTCCGCATCCATGTCGATCAGCGTCACGGCCACGCCCTGGCGGAGCAGGATCCCCACGAGATAAAAGCCAAGCTTTCCGCCTCCCACGACAACGGCCTTCTTTAAGATCTTTTCCATAATGCCGAGAGCGACCAGTGCCTTGTCCATCTCCTCGCCCACGGCCGCGAAGGTGATCTTGTCCCCTGCCCGCAGGTCATGCTGCCCTTTCGGCGTAAAGATCTTTCCGCCGCGGTCCACGGCACAGATCAGAACCTGTGCGCCCAGTCTGGAATGCACCTGCGTCATGCTGGCGCCCGCCAGAATGCTTTTCTCCGTGATCTCCACCGTTGCCACGTGAACGTTGCCGTCGCCGAACTTCTCGCGCTCCACGGTCTCCGCATAGCGGATCATCTTATTACCCTCATTGGCTGCCGCGCGGTACGGATTGATGAGCATGTCCACGCCCATCTTGGAAGAAAAGAAATCCTTGTCCGATGCATATTCCGGGCCCCTCACGGACGCGATGGTGCGCTTTACGCCAAGCTGCTTGGCAACGCCGCAGCAAAGAATGTTCGTCTCATCGTCCTTCGTCACCGCAACGAGGATCGTCGCTGATGAGATCCCGGCCTTCTTTAAAAGCTCAGGGCTGCTTCCGTTTCCAACAAATCCATTACAGTCGAAGGCGTCCGTGATGGCATCCACGCAGACCGGATCGCGATCGATCACCACAAGATCATAGCCTTCCTCACAAATATGCTCCGCCAGCGCATAGCCAACCTTGCTGGCACCTACAATGATCACTTTCATAGCGTTTTGCCTTTCTTACAAGCTTTTTTATCTGGGTAGAACTAACTGGATGGCCCCGGGGCCCTGGTCCAGGCTATAGGAATCAAAAATAAGATAAGCGTAATCCTCGTCAATCCAATAAGAGTAGTGATTATTATGCTCCTGCAGGTAGGCATCCAGCCTCGTCCCCCAGCTCTCCGGAGAATCCTCACCGGTTTGCTCGCAGAGTGCGTCGATCACCTTCTGACGCGTCTCCTTTCTTCCGCCCTCACTCAGCACGTCGCTCAGGGGTACCGTATAGTCATACAAAAGGTTGTAATTCACTCCAAAGCCCCCGAAATTATGCACGCCGCCCATGTACCAATCCCATTCATAACCGACGCTCAGAAGATACCCATCCTCGATATAAACGGAAACAATGGAGAGCGGCTGGAAGACCCATTCTTCCTCCGGATAGGGAGACTCTGCCTTATTTTCATACCAATCATTCAGCTGCGATACCACGTCGTCCCCGTCATAATTGCTGATGCATCGTTCCAGTTCTCGGTTGAGTACTTTCTCATAATCCTTATTCTTCAGCTGAAGGGAGATATGATCACAGTAGCATTCGATCCCGCCGAGCTCATCCGTGCTCGCAATGCTGTGATCGTTTCGCCATACCTGATAATCGACAATGAAAAATGTCGCGTAGTACTCCATTTCTTTCGAATAGAAATAGTGCCGAACGAACGCAGGATCATCCTCCGCATTCTTTTCCTCATAATCAACGTTGTCCGTCGGATACGCCACGACAAAGAGAAGCTCATCTAAGTCCATTTCATCCGCGATGGAGAAATAATCTGTCCCGTCCTCCATCATCTCTGCGCTGCTCTCCATGCCGTGATCCTTCAGTGCCTGCAGGTGCTCCGGCGTGATCATAAAGGCAGTTTCATCATCCCCAAAATATTTGATCACGGCGTCAGGCTTTAACGTCTTCCCGTCATAGCTCTGAAAACCATTATAGAAGGTGTTTTCGTAACCGTAGCCATAATTATATTCATAAGTACGCTCCACGATGCAATACTTTCCGTCATATTCCTTCAGATAAATATGAAGATACATCTCCGGCATGTCCGTAAAGGTCGGCAGGCCGTCATCTCTCGGGCAGAACACGCCGGTCGACGCAAGCTTCACGCTTCCGCCCTCCATCTCGTAAACCTCGTACTGAATGCTGCTGTCTTTCAGGAGCACGGCCAGCATCTCCTCCGCGCCGTCTCCGTCCATGTCCAGAACCCTGTAAGTGATCAAGCCCGAAAGATTCGGATCGAACCAGCACTCCTTCGGCAGGTTATAAGCTTCTACAAAGCGATACGGCTGATCATAGGAATGATCATATTCGATCTCGCCATACTTCTTCGTCAGAACAGTTTCATAATACTCCTCGAAGGACGCTATGTTGTTCTCTTCCACAGATCCGGTGCTTTCCTGCGAGCCTTGGCTTGCCTCCGTTCCCTGGCTCGTCTCCGCTCCCTGGCTTGCCGTCTGGCTTTCCTTCGCGCCCTGACCTTCCTCGGACTTTGTCGTCTCAGTATCGTCAGCGGTGCTCGAACGCTCCTCCGTCTTTTTCGGATCCTTCGATGAAGACTGATCGGAGAGATGCTTTCCGGCCAGATAGATCCCCAACCCGATCAGGCACAGCAAAATCACAACGCCGATCACAATAAGGATCCACGTCAAGGGATTTTTCGGCGACTTCTCAGGTTTTTCCGTTGCCACGGGCCCAGCCGCAACCTTCGCGCCGCAATTCGAGCAAAAAGCGCTACCCTCTTCTATTTTAGAACCACATTCCGTACAAAACATAGTTTCCCCTCCGCAAAAAGACAACATACAACAAATAACATTATACCCCACGAACGTCAACCCGTCAATCCGACATGACAACGGGTGTATATGAACAGGATCT
The DNA here is from genome assembly GCA_947305245.1 of uncultured Lachnospiraceae bacterium. Lineage (GTDB taxonomy): Bacteria > Bacillota > Clostridia > Lachnospirales > Lachnospiraceae > Acetatifactor. Next base: position 65,255 of record CAMZDG010000013.1, on the reverse strand, counting down.
TCTCTATCGCAGCAGACTACAGCCCCGGCAATTGCAATGGTTCGTTTATCTGTGCATTGTGTAAACGTTTGGAACGTGTTACTATAACATAAAGTTTTCGGCCAGTTTCACGCAGGCCTAATGCGAAAATGCCCTGCCGTGGGATTCCATATTCATCCAAAGGAGGAAAGTTTCCATGAGATATCCTGAGTTTCTGCAGAAAAATAACCGTCTTGGCTTCATCGCGCCGTCCTTCGGCTGCGCTTCGCTCGAGCCCTACCACACACGCTTTCAGGAAGCAGTGAACTACTTTAAGAGCATAGGATATGACACCATCGTAGGTGACAATGTCTATCTGGAGGACGGTATCGGGAAAAGCACCACGCCGGAAAAATGCGGTGCGGAGATCAATGACTTCTTTCTGACGGACAAGTGCGACGCCGTTTTCTCCGTCGGCGGCGGCGAGACCATGTGTGAGGACTTGAATTTCGTTGATTTCGATGCCCTTGCCAAAGCAAAACCCAAGTGGTTCATGGGCTATTCTGACAATACGAACCTCATCTACACCCGTGCGACCATCTGCGACCTTGCGTCCATTTATGGCCCGAATGCCTCTTCCTTTGGCACGCAGCCCCTGCATCCCTTCCTGACGGATACCGTGGCACTTTTAGAGGGGAAATCTCTCACGGTGCACAATTATGATTCCTGGGAGATCGAAAGCCTGGCCACGCCCGAAAACCCCTTGGCAACACTGAATTGCACGGAGCCTTTTCAGATGTCCGTTTACCATCAAATGAACCAGGGGGACGGGGTTAGTGGTTCACGCCAAGGGGTCATCTCGCCGGACGGTTCTGATGACAACTCTCTGGATCTTTGCGTGCAAGGCCGCATGCTCGGCGGATGCCTTGACATCCTCACCATCCTGTGCGGCACGAAGTTCGATCATACCAAGGAATTCACGGAAAAATATGATGCCGACGGCACGATCTTCTTCCTCGAGTCCTGCGACTTAAATCCCCTCTCCATTGTGCGCAGCCTCTGGCAGCTTAGAAACGCCGGGTGGTTCCGTAACACCAAGGCCTTCCTCTTTGGCCGGCCCCTGCATATCAAAGAGTCCCTGATGGGCCTGGATTGCCGCGCCGCCGTGATTCACGTGCTCGGCGACATGGGCGTGCCCATCTTCTTTGACCTCGACATCGGCCACCTCCCGCCCCAGATGCCCATCATCTGCGGCGCCGTTGGCACCGTTCGCGCCGAAGATAATTCCATCTCCATCACCTATGCTCTGAAATGAGACATAGGGACGGGGTTCGTGGGTCAAAAAATGAGCCACGAACCCCGTCCCCGTAGTCCTTTCGCCTCGCAGTTGAAAAAACTCTCAGACAAGTCGCAAGACAATGTCATTTTTCTGTGTTACGTTAGAATTGTTCCAAGCGAACGCGCCGCGTTTTCAATCAAAAAACAATTGTCTTCAAAGGAGTTCTAACCATGTGTGAAATCTTATGTTCCACGGGTGCCATCATCGGCCTGCCGAATGGGCGCGATTACAACCTGCTAAAGCCTTTCTCCGAAAAGCTCGAATGCGATGGCTTCGAATTTATGATGTATTCCACCTGGTATGAGGAAATGAATTCCATCCTCAAGGCCATCCGCGCCATGCAGGTGAAGATTCCCGTCATGCACTGCGAAAAGCACATCGGAGAATCCATCAGCAAGGGCGACCTCGCGACCGCTCTTGACCTTTTCGAGAAAAATGTCTATATCGCGGGAGAACTCGGTGCGAAAAAGCTTGTCATCCACCTTTGGGACGGCATGACCTCTGATTCCAACTTCGGCAGTAACCTCGAAGCCTATGCAAAGCTTCGCGCGCTGACGGATGAAAGCGGGATCGACCTGCTCGTGGAAAACATCGTTTGTACGCACCAAGATCCCATGTCCAGATGGAAGCAGCTCGCTGATGTTTATCAGGACATTCATTTCGTGTTTGACACAAAGATGGCAGAATTCCATGGGCAGACGGAGCTTTTGTATGCTCCTGAAAATGACTGGCTTTGGAAGGACGGCCATGTCTGCCATTATCACGTCAACGATTATGGCGGAGCCTTCAAGGAATGGGCAAAGCTAAAGACGCTGCCGATCGGCAAAGGCCACGTGGACTTTCATGCCTTCTTTGATTTCATCCATAAGATTGGCTACAACGATACTTTCACGGTGGAATCAACTGCCTTTGACGCACAGGGCGTGGTGGACTTTGAGATGCTCAACGCACAGTTCCGCCATATCAAAGAAGCAATGCAAGGAGAGAAAACATGAAGGAAGTGAAATTAAGATTAGCGGAGCTGCGCCGCAAAAAACATCTCACGCAGCAACAGCTCGCCGACGTCGTCGGCGTTTCTTTCCAGACGATCAGCAAATGGGAAAACGGCACTGCCATGCCAGACATCACTTTTCTTCCCACGCTTGCGGAATACTTTGAGGTCTCCGTGGACCAGTTGATGGGCCTGGTGCCCTTCGCCGAAGAAACTTATGTTTCCTCCGGAACGGACTCCTCGAAATTCTGGGCGGAAAAGCTCGAGTATCTGATCCGTTCGAGAAAGAATTCCTGGAACGATGATTATGCGAAGTTTTTGATCGAACAGGTTTGGAAGCTTGACCAGCCCGTAAAAGTGTTGGATTGCGGATGTGGCCTTGGGTTCCTTGGCAAGCTGTTCATGCCCTATCTGCCCAAGGGCAGTTCCTATACCGGAATTGACATTACGGAGAAATTGACCGATGTCGGAGAAAATCTCTTTGCGGATGCAGATTATCCCGTGGAATTCATCACGAAGAACGTCTTCGACTATCATGCGAAGGAACAATATGATCTTGTGCTGTGCAAAGCCGTGCTTCGGCACTTAAATGACCCTAAGGCATTTCTTGCAAAGATCATAGAGTTTGCGAAAAAGGATGCTTACATTGTCTGCATCGATTCCAACCGGGAGTTTGAGTGCGACGGTCTTTATGTTGATGGCATGGATTACTTTGAGCTCTGCCGCCATGACGGAATGGAAAAGCACTGGAGAACCGAGCTGGAGCAGGAAGGGCGCGATTACGCCGTTGCGATCCGTACGGCACATATGATGCGCTCGCTCGGGCTGCGCGAGGTTGACGTGCGTGCGAATGACAAGGTGAACTTTGTGACGCCGCAGAGCGCGGACTATGAAGAGGCAAAGCAAGATTTCCTGAAATATAATGACTGGAATACGGGCCTTTCGCCAAAGCAGCGTGAAAACACAATCCTCTTCTTTACCTCGCACGGCATGACCCGCCAGGAAGCGGAACTTAACATCGATCGCAACCTCAAGATCTCCGCCTTCTTTGATGAACATCCAAGCGCAGGATACACCTTCTACAAAGGCACCCTGATCTCTTATGGCAAGAAATAAGGAGCACCCGCCATTCTCACTGACCTGTGGGATGGCGGGTGTAATTATGCCCTTCGAATCAACGTATGGTTGACTATAAAACAAATAATTGATAATTGATGTTTGATCCGCTCTCTGCTATGCTTAGTACAACACCGGTGCAGCAAACGATTGAGGAGGTTGAAATATGCAAGTGAATATTGGAGAAAAGATCAAAGAATTGCGGAAACGGGACGGCAGGAAACAGGAAGACCTGGCCACCGCGCTAGGCGTAACTGCGCAGGCGGTTTCGAGGTGGGAATCCGGCGCCTGCTATCCCGACGTGAGCCTGATCCCGGCCATTGCAAACTACTTTCACGTATCCATTGACTCCCTGTTCGGATATCAAAACGACCGGGAAGGCAAGATCAACGAATATGCCCAGGAAGCGCTTCGGCGAATGATCAGCGGGGAAGACATGACGGAGACGATTCAATTTCTTCGAAAATGTCTGGAGGAATTTCCCGGAGAGCCCAAGCTCATGCAGTTTCTGGCGAATGCGCTGCAAGGCAAAGGCTTCCAGGAAGCCGATCCCAAGAATCCTTATCTCGAGGAGGCCGCAGGCATATACGAAGAGCTCTCGAAACAAGACCTTGACGTGGTAGGATCCCTTTTATACGTTTACGCACGAATGGGCGAGCTCGAAAAGGCCGAACACAAAGCAAGCTCTCAGCCTCGCGTGGAGCTTTGCAAGGAAATTCTGCTCGCATCCATCCCGGAATTCGCCAATGCCGAACAATACCGCGGGGAGGCGATCCTCGCCCTTCTTCATTCCCTGGAACGGACCATGGAAAATGCAGTTTTGTGGAACAACGACCTGAAAGGCTCGCGGAAGGGCATCGAACTCATGGAGGCCCTGTACAGCTTGTACGAAATGGTTTTTGACAGAAAAAGCTATGGCATGTTTCACAGTGACCTTTGCATGTTAAGCCTTTACTGTGCAAGGACTTCCGCCGCGCTGAAGGAATATGGCGAGTCGCTCAACTTCCTCGCCCGCGCCCATGCGCATTACAAGGAATATGCAAAGATCATGGCGGTTTCCATGCAGGGCATCCCGCAGGAGCCCCATTTTGAATCCCCTCTGCTCTCGGAAGCAAAGGGCATTCTCGCAAACTTCGTAGTCTGCAAGCCGGAATACTTAACGGACCTGATCGACACCTACCCTGCAAAGCTCAAAAAGCAGGTCATGAAAGACCCCAAATACGCAGATCTCTTCCAGGCATAGATCATCCGATATAAATCATCCGGCATAAATCATCCCGCCGCCCTGTTTTTTTACGGGCGGCGGTTTTTCCGTCCTTCGGATATAATATATCGTATTGCGATAAATTATTATTGACATTCATGGCTGGTGATGGTATAGTAACCATAAAGAAGTGTCGACGCGTTACCACCAGAGCCTGCACACAGAGCAAATTACGTCGTCCCGGAGGCAAACAATATGCTGGAGGATATTATCTGTTTTATCATAAAACTGGTTGCCATCTGTATGATCATCTTTACGATAGGGACTGTTTTTCTATTGGGTGCCTTTTTTATAGGTTGCATGCGCTGGCAAGTCCATGAAGTGACTCCTGAAGACCGGGTGCACTTTGCCGAGCATGACTATCTTCCGGAATTGGCAGACATATATGAATGCTACGGATTACAAGGCTTTCAAGAGCCGGTCTGTCAAAGGGAATCCTATGCCTATCAGTCCATAGATGACCTTTGCAATGCCATGCCGGATGTCTGTGCGGCAGCGGTTCGGAAGGCCCTGACCGAAACCGAGCCTTGGACGACAAAGGATATCAAACGTAAAAAGGTCAATGCGTATACGGTAGATCCGGCCGATCTGCAAGTCACCATTGAGGACAGGAAAGAGACCCACCACACTCAAACCACTCATTTCTATGTTTTCGAATACAAGAATGGGGAGTATCGCTTTATCATTCAATACAGCTAAACAAAATTCCCGCCATCTCTCAATTCAGAAATGGCGGGAATTCGCATGTTCTTGGCTTTATTTATCTATTTGAATACATCTTCTCGTAGTAGTTCTGGTACTCGCCGGAGATGATGGTCTCCCACCACTCGCGGTTTTCAAGATACCATTTGATGGTCTTCTTGATGCCGTCAGCGAACTTCGTCTCAGGAAGCCAGCCAAGCTCATTGTGGATCTTGGTGGGATCGATCGCATAGCGCATGTCATGGCCTTTGCGGTCCGTCACGTACGTGATCAGGCTCTCAGGCTTGCCAAGCTCCTTGCAAATCAGCTTCACGATGTCGATGTTCTTCATCTCGTTGTGACCGCCGATGTTATAAACCTCGCCGACGCGGCCCTTATGGATGATCAGGTCGATGGCCTTGCAGTGATCCTCCACGTACAGCCAGTCTCGCACGTTCAATCCCTCGCCATATACGGGAAGCGGCTTATCATTCAGCGCATTCGCGATCATCAGCGGGATCAGCTTCTCAGGGAAGTGATAAGGGCCGTAGTTGTTGGAACAACGGCTGATGGTCACAGGCAGGCCATAGGTTCTGTGATATGCCAGAACCAAAAGGTCAGCGCCGGCCTTCGAAGAGCTGTAAGGGCTGCTCGTGTGGATCGGAGTCTCCTCGGTGAAGAACATGTCCGGACGATCCAAAGGAAGATCGCCGTAAACCTCATCCGTCGAAACCTGATGATAACGAGTAATGCCATACTTTCTGCAGGCATCCATCAGAACAGCGGTTCCCTTAATATTCGTGTCCAGGAATACCTCGGGGTTCTCGATGGAACGGTCCACGTGGCTCTCTGCCGCAAAGTTCACGACGATGTCAGGATGCTCCTCCTCAAAGAGCTTGTAAACTGCCTCTCTGTCGGTGATGCTCTCCTTCACAAAGCGGAAGTTCGGGTTGTCCATAATAGGCGCCAGCGTAGAAAGATTTCCAGCGTAGGTCAGGCAATCCAGACAAATGATCCGATAATCAGGATACTTCTTTAACATGTGAAAAATAAAATTGCTGCCGATAAATCCGGCTCCTCCAGTAACGATAATCTTCATATTCTTTCCTCCTTCATTGGGTTTTCAAGCGTTTTTGTTATCATGATCTGCTTCCTGTTTCTTAGAATAAAAGGTGCCCTTAGGGCACCTTCAAGCACTTTTTTCAAAATTCAGAAATTCTTAACTTTTTCATCCAAATCCTCCATCCAAAGTGCCACGGATGCATCGCTTGGCATGCGCCAGTCCCCGCGCGGCGAAAGCGTGACGGAACCTACCTTTGGTCCGTCCGGCAGGCAGCTCCGCTTGAATTGCTGCGAAAAGAAGCGGCGGAAGAAATTCCTTGCTGCCACGCGCACCTCATCTCCCGTCAGCTCCGGATACGCCCTGAGGGCATATGCAGCCGCCCGCGCCGGTTCAAAGCCATGCCGCAACGTATAATACAAAAAGAAGTCATTCAGATCATATTTCCCAATCTTCTCCTCGGTCTTCTGCGCGATCTTTCCGCCCTCGCTCGGCGTCAGCTCCGGCGTGATCGGCGTGTCACAAATGGAAAGAAGCACCTCCCTTAGTGCCTCATTTCCGCAATAATCCGCATACGCCCTGCAGATAAACTTTACCAGTGTTTTCGGAACGGACGAGTTCACTGCATACATGGACATATGATCTCCGTTATAAGTACACCATCCGAGCGCCAGCTCCGAGAGATCCCCCGTTCCCACGACTAGCCCGTTTTTCATGTTGGCAGCGTCCATCAAAATATAAGTCCGCATCCTCGCCTGCGCATTCTCGTAGGTCACGTCTCCCTCGCCCTGATAGCCCTTCTCTGACCTAAGCTGCATCAAATGAAGCTCCACGCCCTCCCGAATGGGCACCTCATACATCTCATCCGCGAGAAGCTCCATCAGCCTGTCCGCATTGTCATGCGTGAGCTTCGTCGTATTCCCCTCACTCGGCATCGTATAGGCGATGATCCTCACCTCCGGAACTAGCTTCTTTGCTTCAGCGCATACCAGGAGCGCCAGCGTGGAATCCAGCCCGCCGGAGATTCCGATCACAAGATTATGAATACCCGTAGCGCGCACTCTTGTGGCAAGGCCGCTCGCCTGGATCTGCAGGATCCTGCGACAGCGCGCGTCTCTTGCATCGTCATCCTGCGGGACAAATGGATTTCTGGCGAGGGGATAGGCATGCTTTTTCAGAATTTCCGCCAGCTCCCAGCTCCCGACCTCATTGGCGCCGATGGCTTGCAGATGCACTCTCACCCTCCGATACTCCATACTGCTCCCATTTTCAAAGGTGTTCTGCCGCCTTCTGTCATGCATGATGCATCCCAGGTCGACAAGCGCCTTCACCGTCTGCGGCTCCTTCGGGAAGATCCCCTCCGCGAATACGGTGCCGTTTTGCGCAATGATGCAATGTCCCGAGAACACAAGGTCCGTACTGCTTTCGCAGGTTCCCGCGGACGCATAGGCATAAGCACAGTAGCAGGCTCCGCTTTGCTGCGTCACAAGGTTCCTTCGATACTCTTCCTTCCCGATCAGCTCATCCGACGCGGAAAGGTTCGCGATCAGGTTCGCCCCGGCCAAAGCAGCATGCGTGCTGGGTTTGTCTGGCACCCAAAGATCCTCGCAGAGCTCGACTCCAAGCACCGCTCCCGTCTCGAAATCTTCCGCGAGAACGTCCGTCCCGAACGGCACCTCTTCCTGACCGATCCGTACGCTCCTTCCTCTAAAGTTCCTGCCGGACGCAAACCAGCGGCACTCATAAAACTCCGAATAATTCGGCAAGTAGCTCTTCGGGATCAGCGCCTTTACGCTTCCCTGCGAAAGAACCGCACCGCAGTTATACAAATGATTTTCAAAGCGAATGGGGGCTCCCACGACCACGGTGCCGCCGAAATCCTTCGTCGCCTCTGCGATCTGAAGCAGCGCACTTTCCGCCGCCTGAAGAAGCAAGTCGCTTAAGAACAGATCCGCGCAGGTATATCCGGTGACGGAGAGCTCCGGGAACACGATCAGACCCGCTTCCGGCAATTCCCTGACCGATGCAATGATCTGCCTGGTATTGAACGATACGTCTCCTACCTTTAACTTAGGAACAACTGTCGCCACTTGAATGAGATGATTTTTCATATCGATTTCCTCCATAAAAAACAGGCAAAGGGATCTTTTCAGACCTCTTTGCCTTCGAGAAGATATTATCACGTGATATAAGAATTGTACATAGTTATTTTCTTGCGAAGTGCCGCTTCCGTCTCATAAAGTCTTACAGCACATAATCCGTAATGCAGTCATACCACTGCACATAGGTCTCGCCGTCCACGATCAGCCGGTCATTCTCAGGCAGCTGCTCACTCCACAGCTTCCCTCCATAGTGTTCCACGTGCCAGTCATTCTTATTAAACCGCCTCCAGAGGATCGTGCGCCCGTTCCTGTCAAGGAACTGCTCCGACACGACGCCATTGTTATAAGTCTGCACGTCGATCACGCAAACCGTGTCATAAGTCTTCCCGCAGATGGTCACGTCATACCGCCCCACAATGTCCAGCAGGAAATCCTTCTTCGCCGTCGTGATCACGTTTCCTTCCCTGCGGATGACACCCTTCGGCGCCAGATTGACTTCGTTTCCACAGTTATCCTCGCCAAAGCCCCAACAATTCATGAATTCCTCGCCGTCCAGAAACGTGATGTAATTTCTGACGCCTTTGTCATTTCTGATCGTTGCAAGATAGCGACAGTGCGTGTCCGTCAGCTGTGCCACAAAGGTGCGCTCGATCACTTCCTCCTTGTCGGAATAAGAAGACTCCCTGGCCGTCAGCTCCACGCCCTCAATGCCATGCACCATCGCGCGTCCCGTCACCTTCATGTCATAAACGTGATCACACTTCCCTGACGGCTGATCATACATGCCCCAGGACAGGCTCTCACCAAGTCTGGGCACCAAAAACCATCCCATCAGCTCTTCCCATCTCACTGCGAACGGCTCCTCGGCCTTCGCTGTAATCGTATATTTCGGCATTACGCTCGGTAATCTCTTCATCTTTTCCTCTCCTTCCCTTTCTCGGCAGCTTCGTGCAAAGTCTTCTCTCTTTCGCAGGGCGCCATCCCTGGTCGGCGCTTTCTGTTCATAGCTTTCCTTGAACTTCTGCTTCGCAAGGAACAGTCTGCTTTTCACCGTTCCGACAGGAACGTTCAGGCACTTTGCGATCTCCGCCTGCGGCATCTGCTTCCAGAAATAGAGATATAAAATCTCTTTTTCCTTGTCCGCCATCTTCTCGAGATTGTCCCGCACTGCCAGCACTTCCGCCACGCCCATTCTCCCGTCATCCAGGGACGGCTCTGGCGCTTCTTCCATGGGAATCTCCAGCACTGCTGCCTTCTGCCGAAAATAATCATTGCACTTATTTCTCGCTATACTGATGATCCACGGCTTAAATGCCTCTGCACTTTTCAGCTGCCCGAACTTCTGCCATGCCGTCAGATAAGTCTCCTGCAACACGTCCTGCGCATCCTCCGGCGAAGAAATCTTGAACTTCACAAATCGCTCCACCGACATTTTTACCTGCGCCAAAAGCTCATCAAATTCCGCCACGTCGCCACCTCCTTTCCTGTTTATTATCCCGCATCCCGCGGTCCTTGAAACCGGCTTCATCCAACTAGACGGTTCTAGGAAGGAAAAGGTTCATTTTCATAAAAAAATCATCTCGCGTTTCTCGCCTGCAATTCCTGGTTCATTCTCTTCGCCAGATCTTTATAATACTTCATAAAGCCGATCCAGATCAGCATCGTGATCAGGAGCATTCCAACGATCGTGCAGATGCATGCCACCGTGCCTGCCTGCACGGGGATCCAGCCCACCTTCGTCGCCGAAAAGAAATAGATTGCAAGTCCAATTCCTAAATGGATCACTGCTGCCAGCGCCACAGGTATGTTCTCCAGGTGATAGAGAACGCTCGGCACGCCAAAGCCAAGGCCCGTTGCCACGCAGGCAATGATCATCTTGGTAAAGCCATAATTGTCCAGTGCAAAGCTTCCCTTGCCAATCAGATCAAATACCACGCCTACAATCCCAAAGAGCGTCATGCTCATCATAATCGAAATCGCTGCGGATTTCATCATATCCTTCAAAATCTTCATAGTTTCTCACTCCTTTTTTTACCATTCTTGCCGCATCCATCATCGGATCACAGCCCCAGATATTTCTTCAGTTGCGGTACGTACTTCCTGGAGATATACTCCTTCTCTCCATTTTTCAGTCTCAGCAGCATCACACCGTTGAAGGAAGGCTCCACGCTCTCGAGAAATTTCAAGTTAATACCGGCGGACTTCGAAACTTGCATGAAATCCTTTCCGAGCTGCTCCATCAGTTCATACATCCGCTTCTGCACTCGGTAGGTCTCCTTCCCGGCCACCACGAAAACCTTCTCGTTTTCCACGCGGATCAGGGTGATTTCCTCAGCCTTCAGCACCACCATGCGGTCCTCCTGATATCCAATGATCATGCCCTGCGAATGTCCAAACTGTGTGATCTCCTTTGCAAGTTCTGAGATCTCCTGTGTCATTTCATTGGTATGGATCACGGCATAGGGTTCCGTTACTGTTTCCGATATGTTCACTTCAACTCTCACGTCGTCTCCTGCCTCCTTTTCGATCAATCCTGCTGTTTTGTTGCATCATCGGCTCCGATGATTGCATGTTAGCACGCACTCGCAGCTTTGTCTTTCGAAATTCGGTAAGTGGTAATTTCAAAAGGGTAAGTTACATTCCCTTCCGGTCCTTGGCCTGTTGCACTAGCTTCTCCGCCTCGCTAAAGGCCTCGGGAAGATATGCCTTCTCCCATTCCCTGCCGGCCTTTTCTTCCTTCTTGATCTTCTCCCAGGCGGCATGCCGCTCTTCGTCGGAGGCGAATTCCACGCCGCCAAAGACGTGCGGATGCCTTCGGATCATCTTTTCATTAATGGTCTTCGCCACGTCGTCGAAGGTAAAGAGCCCTTCCTCCTCCGCCAGCACCGCGTGGAACATGACCTGAAGGAGCAGATCGCCAAGCTCTTCCTTTAAGTTCTCCGGATTTCCCGTCTCCCGAAGGATATTGATCCCGCAGAGCACCTCAGCCGCCTCCTCAATGCATTCCGGCTTCAGGGTCTCATGCGTCTGCACCTTATCCCATGGGCATCCGTCCTCGCTCCGGAGCTTCTTTACTATTTCTTCCAGTCGTCTTACTTCCTCCATGACGCTTCCTCACTTCCCGTGTTTATCTTTTATTCGTATACTTATTATCGTATAATCGTGTATAAATCTGCATCCCACAGAATTCCTCATTGCCATAATGCGCACTTTTTATTTCTCTGCCACGAATACTCCTGCATCCTTGGTAACATAGAATCCCCTGCGGATCTTGCCCTCGACAAACTGCCGAAAGGCCTTATAATCATTGACAATATACCGATTCTGGTTCCCGTGGCAGGAAATGATATAATCGACCAGATCCTCTGCCTCCGTCACCAGCAGATGATCTTCGTACTGGCGCCATTTCACCTTCTTAAAGTACGGCTTCAGGATCTCCTCGCCGTTTTCCTTCCCGAAAATCTCATAGAGATTTTGCGCCGCAAGGATGATGCGGTCGTCAAACTCCGCTGCCAGCGTGCTGATCTCCTTCATGTGCTTCGTTCCATAGGTACTGCAGATCAGTCGACCGCCAGGCTTTAGCACCCGCCGGATCTCCCTGAGAACCTGATCGAAATCCTTCGCATAAAAGAGCACGTGGTTCGCGATCACCAGGTCAAACGACGCATCCTCGCACGGAATCTCATGAAAATCGATCACCTGAAACTCAAAACCCGGGGCCACTTCCGCCGAATTCTTCCCCGCTCTTTTGGGCGTGCCCTCTGCCAAGCTCTTTTCGTTTTGCGCTTTTCCAGTCAGTGCCTTCTTCGCCTCGCGCAGCATCCCCTCGGAGGCATCTGACAACATAATTGTCACATCGGAAGGAATCTTCTCCCAGTTCTCCAGCCAGAAGCTCCCGTTGCCACAGCCCAGCTCCAAAACTCGAAGCGCGCCGCAGTGTCCCTTGCCCCGCTTTCCTTTCGCCGCGCTCACGCCCGTTAGGCCTTCAGCGTCCAGCCCGCACTGCTCAAAGATCCAAGGGAACCACCCCTGCTGATTTGCTGCATATTTCGTATGTAAGCTGATCCTCGCACCGATGTTGGAACTATTCAGATACTGCTGCCGCAGGCTCTGCTCCAGGCCCGAAACGGAGGTCCGCTCCATCAGCTCGCCCCAGTCCACGGCCTCTCCTTTTTGCAAAAGCTTCGTGGTGTCCCGAAGGCTCTCCCGCACCAGCTTCATCTGCTCCATGCGCTCGTCCAAAAGCTCCATCTGAAACTGTAGCATCGGGACGAGAGATTCCTCCCTTGCCTCCTTCATGGTCATCTCGCGGATGTCCTCCAGCGAAAACCCCAGATACTTTAGCATCAGGATCTGCTGCATCTTTTGAAAGTCCTGTTCCGTATAGAATCTGGCGCCGTTCTCATTGACGAATGAAGGCTTTAAGAATCCATGTTCATCATAATACCGCAGCGTCTTTTTTGTCACGTGCGCCTTCGCGGCAAAGCTGCCGCTTGAATAATACCCTTCCTTCTTCATTCTGCTCCATCTCCTCATATATGACGGCGCCGCCGAAGTCTTATGCCTGGTCCTCATATACTACGGCACCGCCGCAGATGGTCGCCTTGACCCTGCCCTTAAGCTTCCATCCCGTAAACGGCGTGTTGCTGGCCTTCGACGCATAATTCCCGGGGATCATCTCCGCGTCCTGATCGATCAGGATCAGGTCCGCAGGGCCGCCCTCCGCAAGGTATCCCGCATCTAAATGATATACTCTCGCGGGCCCTGTGCTCATGCGCTCCAAAAGCTCCGTCATGGAAAGGAAGCCCTTGTCCACCAGCTCCGTAATGCCCAGCGCCAGCGAAGTCTCCAAGCCTATGATCCCGCTGGGCGCCTGCGTGATGGGCCGCGCCTTTTCTTCCGCGGAATGCGGCGCGTGGTCCGTCGCGATCATCTCGATCGTGCCGTCCTGAAGACCCTTTATGATCGCCAGCCGGTCCGCCTCTTCCCGCAGCGGCGGATTCATCTTCGCATTCGTTCCATACTTGATGGCAGCCTCTTCCGTCAGCGTGAAATGATGGGGCGTTGCCTCTGCGTGTATGTTGGAAAAGCCCGCCTGTCTTGCCTCTCTGACCAGCTCCACGGCCTCCTTCGTGCTGATATGCTGAATGTCTATGTCCGCGCCAGTCTCCTTCGCGATCTCAATGTCACGCGCGGAGAGCGAGATCTCAGCCTCTCTGGAGGACCCGCCGATCCCATAATATTCGCTGGCCTTCCCACGATTGATGCCATTATTTTCAATATATTTCGGATCCTCTTCATGAAAGCTCACCGGCATCCCGATGGCTTGTGCGTGCTGCATGGCCTCGCGAACAAGCTCCTCCGAAAGAATGGGCACGCCGTCGTCCGTAAAGCCCACGGCGCCTGCCTGCGCGAGCTCCTCCATGGGAACGAGCTCCTGCCCCTTCATGCCCTTGGTCACGTTGACACAGGAGAGCAAGTGAATGCCCGTCTGCCTGCCCTTCTCCAAAACCTCGGAAAGGGTCTCCACATTGTCATTAGCAGGCTTCGTATTCGCCATCAAAACAACCGTCGTAAAGCCGCCCTTTGCCGCAGCCTTCGCACCGCTTTGGATGTCCTCCTTATAGGTGAAGCCCGGCTCACGAAAATGCACGTGCACGTCCACCAGCCCCGGCGCCACGATCAACCCCTCGGCATCGATCACCTGCACTTTTTCCCTGTCATCGGCATCGATCCCCTGCGCCGTTTCATCGCCACGCGCTGCTTTCGCTTCCGCATCCTGCGCGAATGCGCCGCATTCTCCTATCTTAATGATCATTCCATCCTCGATGAGAATGTCCTTCTTTCCTTCCATTCCCGATCTCGGGTCGATCACATATCCATTTTGAATCCAAAGCATTGTTTCAAACCTCCATTTCCCTGCGTCAGCCAAGAATCCATTGTTCCTGCCAAGGTGCCCTTAGGTCACGTTTCCATTCTAGCACGTTTTTCCAAAGTTTGCTATACATTTCAGGACGCACGTGCTATACTTTCAAGGAAGACAAAGTGGAGGTTGACTCATGATCCGTTTTATTTTAGTTTGTCTCTGCGTGATACTGTTTTGCATCATTAACATTCCCATGCTCCTCGTGGAATGGATCATCGGAAAGTTTAAACCCGATTGGAAGGACCGCTCGAGCCTGTTTATGGTGAAATGCGGCTTCCAAGCCTGCCTGTTTTATGCCGGCGTGAAAGTGATCGTGGAGGGCGAGGAAAATGTCCCTACGGACACTGCAGTCGTCTACGTGGCAAACCATAGAAGCTATTTCGACATCCTTCTGACTTACGTGCGCGTGCCGCGTCCCACGGGCTATATCGCAAAGAAGGAAATGTGGAACTGGATCCTGCTTCGCCGCTGGATGCAAAATCTGCACTGCCTGTTCCTGGACCGCGAGAACGTAAAGGAGGGCATCAAGACCATCCTGACCGCCATCGACAAGGCAAAGCACGGCATCTCCATCTGCATCTTCCCGGAGGGCACCAGAAACCATGAGCCCGACACCTTCCTTCCCTTCCATGACGGAAGCTTTAAGATCGCAGAAAAAAGCGGCGTCCCCGTGGTTCCGATCACCCTCGTGAACACCGCCGCCATCTTTGAAGATCATTTCCCGAAGATCAAGCCCGCCACCGTCGTTGTCAGTTACGGAAAGCCCGTCTACCTGAAAGACTTAGACAAGGAAGACCGAAAGAACGTGGGCGCTTACTTCCAAAAGATCATTTCCGATGATTATTTTGAACTGAAAGAAAAATATGCCGACAAGCTCTATGGCTCCAAGAAACAGTCCTAAGGCTCGTCACCGAAATACGAAAGCTTATCACCGAAGCACCAATTGCTTATCACCGAAATACCACCGGCTGCTCAGACGTTTCCGTCCTAATGACGATAAACGGATAAGTGGCCGTTTTCTTTGCCTGATCAGAGGACTCCGGACCAAGCAACGTGGTATCCACGACCACCTCCGTCTCCGTGAGATACAGGTCATTGAGCGCGATGGAATATCCGCCCGTCTCCCGTTTTCCATAACCAATGCAGATATAGAGATAGTCCCGGTCCGTATAGGTCAGCTGAAATGCCTCCTCCTTCTTCCCGTCGATGATCTCCTTTAGCTCCCTTGGCAAGGCCTCCTCCGAAACGATCACGGCGTCCAGGTCCCTCACCTTCGCGCTCTCCTCGTAATTACAGCCCGAAAGGAGCACTCCCAGTGCCAGGATCCCCGCAAGGAACACCTCCGTCATGCGCATCCTTTGCCTTCTCTCCCGCTTTCCCAGTCTCTTCTCATACGCCCTTTCTTTTTTCCCGCTCATCGCTCCAGTCATATGCACGCTCTGTCCGCTCATCGCACCAACCATTTGCTCGCTCTGTCCGCTCATTGCTCCAACCATTTGCTCGCTCTGTCCGCTCATTGCTCCAACCATTTACATGCTTTGTACATCCTATGCGGCACACTGTCTTTTCATGCCATGATTCTCTTTGCACGATTGCAGAAACTCCTTTGCGATGATTCCATAAACTGTTTTAAGACTATTGCATAAACTGCTTCGGATCGATGCTCTCTCCATTTTTCGTGATCTGAAAATACAGATTGCTTCCCTCCACGCTGTAATACTTTGTGGGCGCCGCCACCGTCGCCAGCTTTGAGCCCGCGAGAATGGTGCCGCCGATCGGTACCTCGACATTCTCCACCTGCCCATAGATCGCCTGGTAACCGTCCCCAAGATCCAGCACGAGCACGTGCCCCAGCACTGCGTCATCATGCAAATTGATGACCCTGCCGTCCGCACAGGCCGCCACGGTCTCCCCCTGCTGCGCGCCGTAGATCACGGCCGGATTGCATTTATACTGATCCAAGGTGGCGAAATAAACGCCGTGCTCCATGTTATAATCGATCAGCGCCTCGCCGCTCACCGGCTTTACCATGCTCTGGGCAAAGTGAAGCTCTGAGGTGATCACGGAACTGGCCGCCGTCTCCTGAATGATCAGAGGCGTATCCTCGGGAAACGTCTCCCCCGCCAGCAGATTGCCCGCAGGCGTAAGACTCCCATTTCCGCCCGTCCCATTGTTTCCGCTTGCCTGCTCCTTCTTTCCATCCGCAGCCTTGTTACCTGAACTTGTCCCTTCCTTCTTTCCATCCGACGCATTCTTCCCGCCCTTTGCGGTCTCCGCGTCCGCTTTGTTCTTTCCAATTGACGCGCTCTCTGCGCCGTCGCTCATTCCCTTACTGCTGCTCTGGTCCACGCCGGAAGGCTTCCCGTTCTTTCCTTCCGTCAGCCCGGGGATCTTGATCTCATCCGATCCGGCCTCTAATGGCCCTTCCCCGCTTTTTTCTCCGTCCTGCAGTGCAACATTTCTGTCATGATTCGAATTCAGCGCGATCTCCTTTAGTTTTTCATCCGCGCGATCTTCCAGCGCCGTGAAATCAAGGGTATAGCCCTGATCCTGAGAATCCCGGTTATGATTTCTGACATAGGCTCCCGTCACGACAAGCGCCGTCAGCACCAGCGCCGAAGTCGTCACCATAATGAACCGCTCTTTTCTTTCCTGATTATTACGACGATCCTTTTTCATCTTAGTCTTCCTTTCTTTTTGGCATGCTGTGATAACTCTTTGCCATCTAGTATTGCCGCAAAAAAAGGTTTTATACAAAAAACCCAAGGCTCGTCACCTTGGGTTTTGAAATGCTTCTTTCTTTATTTTGATCTTTGCAAAAGTCGCAGCATGATGTTCGCAACCATGTCACGGTCCACCACGAGATCACAGCCATACGGATCGATCACGAATCCCTGCGCAGGTCCTCTCGAGCCGTCCGGAAGCTTTTGCAGCATCAGGTCCGCATACTCCGTAAAGCTCATACCAAAGCCATACACGAAATCACGGATCGCGCGCTGTCCAAGCCACTTATCCATCTCCTCTTGGCTGGTAAATGCCAAAAGAAGCGGGCGTCCCGTTTTGTCCTTCACCATCTTCTGCTGTACCTCGCAATCGTCCGGAAGATACGGCTTGCCGTCCTCTCCCTCCAGAGGCGGCTGAGAAACGGTGGCAGGGCACAGGAAGGTCGCCTTTAGGATCTCCTCCAGAACCGCCTCGCGCTTCTTCGGATCCTGCTCCTCGTCCCTTTTCATGATTTCAATGGCACCGATCAACATTGGATTTTCTATCTTTGCATTAAACAGCATGTTCTTTCCTTTCCGCAAACGCCTCGCAACGCAGCGCGGCCTGTTTGCTCACGACTTACACGCGATTATAATTGATAAGGCAGCCCTTTAAGATGATCTGGCGTTCCTCGTCTGTGAGCTCGCCAAGACGCAGGTCAAATGCCTCGCCAAGTGCGCCGCCTTCCGCATCCACCTTATATGCCTTGATCACCTCTGCCTTCTCCTCCACGGCCTTCTTGATGCCGGGGATGAAGAGGTAATCCAGGTTCTTGAAGGGAAGCTCGCCCTCTGCGATCAGGAAGGGCAGCATGCCCCAGTTGATCAGGTTGGAACGATATCTCTTCGTCGCATATTCGTTCGCAATGTTTGCCCAGCCGCCAAGCACCTTTTGGCAGGAAGCGGCCTGCTCTCTTGCGGAACCATCGCCAGGCTTCACGGCAAAGATCGTGGAACCAAAGCCGGTGTTCTCATGGCTTGCGTCAGCAAACTGCGTCTTTACGGCATTCATCACGGGCTTTACGTCGGGATGTGCCTGGCAGGGATGCTCGCCGGCCATTCTTGCCTTCTCAGCCTTCTGGATGTCCTTTGCAAGGCCCACGTAAGCGGGATCCTTACGGCTCAGGGTGAACTCAGCCAGTCCCAAAGGATTGGAACGATAGGAAGAGGTCTCGCCCGAAGGGATCAGCTCGTCGGTCGTCGTCACGGGATCATGGATCTCGCTGACAACGCGGAGCACCAGGTTCTCAGGCAGCGCGCCCATTGCAGGCCAGTCCTTGATGTTCGGACCAAAGTGGATCTCCGCGTTCGGATCTGCCACGCCCTTGGAATCAAATACGCGGTTCGCGTAAATCTTGGAATCGAAATGATATTTATACTTGCCGAACTCACCGTCGAAATCGGTCGCAGGCGTCAGCACGCCCTTGTTTGCAGCCGTTGCCGCGATGGATCTTGCATCCATGAGGGCCACGGAAGAGATCTGACCGTTCTGAAGCTTGCTTCCCTCTCTGTTCGGGAAGTTTCTGGTGGAGTGACGGATGGAGAATGCATTGTTTGCAGGCGTGTCGCCAGCGCCAAAGCAAGGTCCGCAGAAGGCCGTCTTCATCACGGCGCCCGTCTCAAGGATCGTTGCGGCGCAGCCGTTTCTGATCAGCTCCATGTAAACCGGCATGGAAGCAGGATATACGCTCAAAGTGAACTCATCCGCGCCAATATACTGACCCTTTAAGATGTCTGCTGCCGCGCATATATTCTCGAAGCCGCCGCCCGCACAGCCTGCGATGATACCCTGATCTACGATGAACTTGCCGTTCTTCACCTTATCCTTCAGATGATACTCCACTGCGCCGTCAAGGCTTACCAGTGCTCTCTTTTCGGTCTCATCGAGAATGTCCATGAGGTTTGCGTTCAGCTCCTCGATGGTATAGGTATTGCTGGGATGGAACGGCATTGCGATCATGGGACGGATCGTCGAAAGATCGATCATGATCATGCCGTCATAATATGCCACCTCGCCGGGATTGAGTTCCTTATAATCCTCGCTGCGGCCGTGAATGTCATAGAATTCCTTGATCTGATCATCCGTCTTCCAAATCGAGGACAGACAGGTCGTCTCCGTCGTCATGACGTCGATGCCGATACGGAAATCTGCGGAAAGGCTTGCAACGCCGGGGCCCACAAACTCCATCACCTTATTCTTCACGTAGCCGTTCTTGAACACGGCGCCGATGATCGCAAGCGCCACGTCCTGAGGTCCAACGCCCTTTACGGGTGCACCGGTCAGATACACGCCGACAACGCCGGGCATGTTAATGTCATAGGTCTGATTCAAAAGCTGCTTTACCAGCTCGGGACCACCCTCGCCCATGGCCATGGTGCCGAGTGCACCGTAACGGGTATGGGAATCACTTCCGAGGATCATACGTCCGCCGCCGGCAAGCATCTCTCTTGCAAACTGATGAATGACTGCCTGATGAGGGGGAACGTAAACACCGCCATATTTCTTCGCGCAGGAAAGACCAAACATGTGGTCATCCTCATTGATGGTACCGCCCACCGCACAAAGGGAATTGTGACAGTTGGTCAGCACGTAAGGCATGGGGAACTTCTGAAGTCCTGAAGCCCTGGCCGTCTGAATAATGCCAACGAAAGTGATGTCATGGCTGGTCAGCTTGTCAAAACGGATCTTAAGCTTCTCCATGTTGCCGGAAGTATTGTGGCTTTCCAAAATACCATAGGCGATGGTATTCTTCGCCGCCTCAGCCTTCGAGATCTCCTTTCCGGTCTTTGCCTTGATGGCTGCGACTGCATCCGCGTCATCCCTGATGACCTCGGTGCCGCCTACAAGATATGCGCCGCCCTGCAGTAATTCGATCATGATCGTCCTCCTAGTTATCCGAAATCGTAAACAATCGTCCGCATTTTGATCATTTGCGAACAGTCAGATTATATAGTATTTCCGCATAATATGCAAGGAAAAAATCCAACCCGGAAAGCCAAAAACCGCGAGCCCTTTTTGCGGCCCGCGGCTTTACTTTTCCAGAAATCAAATTAAAGTCTCACAATTTTCTCACTGCTGCGGATCGCTGCGAAAAGATATCCTCCGTAAAGAACCGCCAGCACAATGCAGGTCACCAGGATGCCATGGCCCGCCTCGATCGAAAGCAGGGATTTCAGCGAATACTTTGCGAAGCTGACGCCAAAAGCGGAATGGATCCCTGCGATCAACATGGGAAGCAGGAAAAAGATCCCGATCTGCGCATACAGGGCGCGGCGCAGCATCTTCCCGCCGCATCCAAGCTTTTTCAAGATATCATATCGGCCCTGCGAATCGATCGACTCCGACAAGGCCTTCAGGGAAAGGATCGCGGCGCTCGAAAGCAGGAACACGACGCCCACGTAGGTTACAAGGAAGGTCACCATCATGGCCAGGCCATTGTTGGACTCACGGACGGCGATCTTCGTGCCCGCCATCATGTGCTGCTGCCCAATGTTGCCAATGTAGTTCGACTTATCACCGCCGACGGTCACGTCATTGACCATGTCGTCGATCGCCCTTTTTTCACTCTTCGAAATTGCCTTATAATCACCGGCCGCGATATAGTCTTTCACCGCGAGGATCCCTTCTTCCACGCCCTTCCTCGCTACCGCATCCGGAATAATGATGGTGCCCGTGTCAAGACTGATCCCGGCCATCATGAGATATTCATTCAGACAACTCGTCAGTCCCGGCTTCAGCACAGTGTCACCCACGGGAATCTCACAGCCCTCGAGAAGGGCCTGGTCGCGGGATTCGCGGAACACGTCAAAGGTGCAGGCAACCGCATAAGTATCCCCGGCAAGTTGCAATTCTGGCTGTCCATAAACCCTCATCAACGCATTAAAATCTGAAAGCGCCATGATCTCCGCGGGATATCCCCAGAAGATCGCGCGCGGGAATTGCTCCTTTAAGTCTGCGATAAATCCGCCGACCGTCTCCTCGAACATCAGCCCTTGGTGGGCATAGACCGGAACCTCCACGAAGCCTTCTTTCGCGAATTCACTCATGGGATGCCCCACCTGAGCGAAATAATCCGACACAGTCATGCCGTCATCACGTCTGATGGAAAAGTCCACGGGCGTCATCTCCCTGGCATTTCCCTGGAACTGCTTTGCAAGAGAAAAGCCGATCACGAACGAAAGGATGGTCGCGAACAACATCAGACAAATGATCCCCATCGTGATGGAAGAACTGCGAAGCCCCGCGCAAAACTGCCGAAGGACAAAGGCATTGAGGTTCTTGAAATAAAAGCCCTTGCAGCGCCGGATGACCTCCATGAGAAACCCGGCAAGCGAACGGAACAGTACCATGTTCGCCACGATGCCGATCAGGATCAGACGGAACATCTCTTTCATGTAGATCTGATCTGCGCAAAAGGCAACACGATAATAGGCATATCCAAGCGCGATCGCGGAGAGTACAAAAAGAATCAGATTGAGCACGGAGCCGCTTACAATGTTGGTCTCCGGCTTTTTCCCTGCGGAAAGCAGGTCCACCAGCTGATACTTCGTGATCGTCGCCGCGTGGAACATCAAAACCACAAGGTTCATGACCACAAAGGCGATCACGGTCTTGATCGATGCCATCAGCGAGAAACGGAACTGATAATGGCTTAAGTCCGCGTCGAAAAAGTTCCCGACCAGGAAGGATAAAAACTGCGAGCCAAGCGTTCCGAGCGCCAGGCCTACCCCTAAGGAGATCAGTCCCGCGATCAGCGTCTCGCAAAACAGGATCTTCGAAACCTGCTTTTTTCCCATGCCGAGCAGCAGATAAATGCCGAACTCCTTCTTCCTCCTGCGGATCAGGAAATTGTTGGCATATACGATGAGGAACCCCAGTACCAGCGCAACGCCAATGGACGCGCCCGTAAGGAGCGAGATCATTGTCTGGACGATCTCATAGCCGGAGCTAGAGAGGTCGTTTACCAGCGCCTGATCTCCGATCGCATTGAAAATGTAAAAGATCGCAACGCCAAAGATCAGGGTGATGAAATACACCACGTAATCGCTGACGCTTTTTTTCATGTTGGTGAAGGCTAATTTCCAGGTATTCATTCGGCAAGCTCCTCCGCGTCTCCGCCAAGCAGAGACTGAACCTGGACGATGCGGCCGTAGAACGCCTTGCGATCCTCGCCCTCCTCGCGACGAAGCTCCGTGAAGAGCTTACCGTCCTTGATGAACAGGATGCGAGAAGCATAGCTTGCGCTGAGCGCGTCATGCGTCACCATCATGATCGTGGAACCGAGCTCACGATTTAAGGTCATCAGACTCTCAAGCAGCATGCGGGAACTCTTCGAGTCCAACGCACCCGTCGGCTCATCCGCAAGGATCAGCTTAGGGTTTGTCACCACTGCCCTCGCGCAGGCCACGCGCTGCTTCTGACCGCCGGACATCTGATAGGGATACTTGTCAAGAACCTCCGTGATCCCAAGCTTTGCGGCAATTTCCTCCACCTTTTCGCGGATCGTCTGCGCAGGCACCTTTTGAATGGAAAGCGCCAACGCGATATTCTCGAAGGCCGTCATGGTATCCAGCAGATTAAACTCCTGGAAGATAAAGCCGAGCTCGTCCCTGCGGAACGCGTTCAGCGATTCACCGACCAGATGCGTGATGTCCTTTCCGTCTAACAGGATCTTGCCTGCGCTCACCTTGTCGATCGTCGAAACGCAGTTTAAGAGCGTCGTCTTTCCGCTTCCGCTCGCGCCCATGATCCCGACGAATTCGCCGTTCTCCACGGAAAAGCTCACGTCGTCCAGTGCCTTCGTGAGATTCCCCTTCGAACCATAATATTTTTGCAGATTTGATACTTCCAATACCTTTGCCATATAAAAGTCATCCTCTCATACTAAATTTCTCAGCACGTTTTCGGCTTTCTGAGTTGATTCTATCGCCAATGCATCAAAACTGCCATTTTTCTTCCTTACCGCAACCTTACAATTCCGTAAGATTAATGCTCTCGCTCACCCTCGCGGCTTATCCCTGCCTTATAGGTTTTGCCTGCGTGCGGTTTAAGCTTGTTCCGCTGCCTCCATCATACTCGACCGCGGGAAGATGAAGATCACCTCCGTGCCCTCGCCCTCCTTCGAAGTCAATGTGATCCCGTGCTCCAGCTTGTCGCAAAGCTTCTTGCAAAGGTATAGCCCGATGCCCGTGGACTTTGCACCGCTCCTGCCGTTTTGCCCCGTAAAGCCCTTGTCGAACACCCGGTCCACTTCATTTGCCTTGATCCCAATGCCATTATCCTTCACATGAAGCTGGATCGCATTGGGCGTCTCGGTCGCAAAGACCTCCAGGCTCAGACCGCAGCCGTCCGCATCCTTGCCCTTCGCGTATTTCATGCTGTTGTCCAAAACCTGCCCCAGCATGAACTGTAGCCACTTGCCGTCACTGTAAACCTCCCGCTCAAGATCATGGAGATTTAGCCTCGCATTGAGCTCGCGCAGCTGCCGCTTGTGCGCGAGCACTGTCTGTTCCACCATCTTTTGAAGGCTCACCTTGCTCACCAGATAATCCTTCGAAACAACGGAGCTCCTTGCGTAAAACAGCGCCTGCTCCACATACTTTTCCATGCGCTCCACTTCGCTAGAGATCCCGTTGTCCGCTTCCTTATGATTTGCAAGGATCATCCTGATCACCGCGATGGGGATCTTGATCTCATGCACCCAAGTCTCAACGAACTCACGATATTCCTCTGAATCCCGCTTCAGACCCTCCAGCTCCGTGATCGTGCTTGTCTCGATCTGATAAAACAACTCCTTGACCGCCTTTTCCTCCTGTGCATCCTGACGCTCGATCATCTCATAGAACAGATACTTTTCCTTCAGGATTTCCATGGCTCCCTCGAGTTCTTCAAAATATACCTTCGTGCGCCGAAACTCCACGTAAGTCCCGCACAAAAATGCACCTGTCAAGGCAACAAAAACATACCCCATGAGGAAGCCGCCGCCCACCACGGTGATCAAAAAAAGTTCTATGGTACAGAGCAGGAAAAGGTACATTGCCGTCCAGATCCCATGCTCCTTTAGCCAAGTGAAATATGTCATTTATTATTCCTCTTACTGCAGCTGATACCCCATGCCACGCTTCGTCACGATCGCGCCCGAAATCCCGATGTCCTCCAGCTTGCCCTTCAGGCGCGTCATGTTCACGGTCAACGTGTTGTCATCCACAAACATGCAATTGTCCCAAAGCTCGTTCATAATATCATCTCGAGAAACGATGTTGCCCTGGTTCTTTACGAGGATCTTCAGGATCTGCAGCTCATTCTTCGAAAGCTCCGCCGTCGCAGTCCCTGCCACTACGCGCCCCTTCGAAAGCTCCAGCGTAAACTCCTGTCTGCGCACCGCGCCGTCCTGCTCGATCTCCTGCACGACGTGCATTTCATCGGAATTGGCGGCGGCTTTATAGACACGCTTGAGCACCGATTCCATATGCGCGATCAGAATCTGCGGATTGAAAGGCTTCGCAACGAAATCATCCGCGCCGTTGTTGATCGCCATCAGCTCCGTCAACTCATCATTCTTGCTCGTGATCATGATCACGGGACAGTCCGAAGCGCTCCGAAACTCCTTGCAGACATGCAGACCATTCACGCCCGGAAGCCCAATGTCCAAAAGAAGCAAATGCAACTTTTCCTCCAAAAGAAGCTTAACCAGCTCCTCCGGCTTCTTCCCGGCATACTCCGCAGGCTCGATCCACCTGGCTTCATACCCGTTGGACTCCAGATAATACGAAAGCTCCTTCCCCATCGCCTCATCATCTTCCAAGATTCCGATCTTTTTCATCCTCTTCTCCTCCCAACCTTTTGAACCCCGGGGACGGGGTTTGTGGTTCATTTTTCGAAGTAGTCCTGCGAGATATCCAAAACAAAAATCCAAAGCATAACAGGATCTGCATCACCGTAGAGCAAGGCGTTGCAAGTCCGATATGGAACAGCGTCACCGGCTCCCACCTACTCATCAAAAAGCAGACCGGGATCCTTACCAGAAACGCACCAATGATACCCTGCGCCATGACAAAGCTCGTGTTGCCACAGCCATTGTAAAACCCGATAAAGCAAAACAAAAAGCAAGTGAACAGACAATCGATCGCATAGGATTTCAAATATTCCGCGCCCGCCAGAATGACTGCCTCATCCTTCGCGAACAGCCCCGTAAGGATCGACCCGCGGAAAAATCCAAACAAAAACATTGTAAGGCCGAAGCAAAACGACACGGCGATCGCACCGCGAAGCGCCTTGTACGCACGGTCCATCTTTCCCGCGCCGATGTTCTGCGCGACAAACGCGGAGATTGACTGCATAAACGCCGCAGGCACAAGCATGATGAATCCGCAAACCTTCTCGGCGACGCCAACGCCCGCCGACGCCGTCACGCCAAGCGTGTTCACGATTGCCTGGATCACCAGAAACGAAATCCCGACAAGGAAATCCTGCAGCGCGATCGGAATGCCAAGTCCTACCACATGCCCAATGATCTCCTTGTTGAAGCGAATCATATTGCGATGAAACTCAAACCCAAGCTTTCTTTTCGAAACGATCAAAACCGAACTGATCACGCTGATCACCTGGGCACCAACCGTCGCGATCGCCGCGCCCGCTGCGCCAAGCCCAAAGCCCGCGATCAAAACCATATCCGCGACAATGTTTACGACACACGCGATCCCAACCGCCATCAGCGGCGTTTTGGAATCTCCCATGCCCCGGAAGATCGCACCGATCAGGTTGTACGCCACGATCGCGATCATCCCGCCGCCGCAGATCCGCACATAGGTCACCGTCTTGTCAAATGCGTCCGCCGGCGCCTGCATAACATCCGCGATCCCCACTGAAAACAGCGGGATCAGGACTGACATCAAAAGGCCCAGCATCGCAAACAAGGCGATACTTGCGCCAATGATCTCACCGCCCTTTTTCGTCTTTCCCATGCCGATCTGCTGGCCAAAGTAGATCGTTGTTCCCATCGCCATGCTTGTCATGATGTTTGCGAGCGTCATCATGATCATGGAGCCCGTCGACACCGCCGACACGTCCTCAGGCGTAGCAAACTTGCCGACCACAAACAGGTCCACCGCGCCATACATCGCCTGCAAAAACATGGCAAACATGACAGGCAAGGCAAAACGCATGAGCGGCAAAATGATCTGCCCCTGCGTAAAATTCGTTTTCTCGTTCACTTTTTTGCATCCTTCCAAAATACTAATTGCCAAATGTAATTAAATCATTTGGCAATCGTTTCGTCAAGTATTCTCATCAATCAGCCCCTGCCGCTCAAGCTCGGCCAGGAACGCCGTGCAGCCCTCCGCCACGTCGCGATACGTCTCATCAAAACGATCCGTATACCACGGGTCCGCGATCGACCTCCCCGGCCGATCCGTAAAATCCAAAAGAAGCTTGATCTTTCCCTCACGATCCGCGCCAGTGATCCAAGTCGTGTTTCGAATGTTCGCCGCATCCGCGCAGAGCAGATAATCATAATGCTCATAGTCCGATCGCGTCACCTGCTGCGCCCGCTTATTACTAAAGTTCGTGTACGCCGTCTTTCCGATCCCATGCTCCCGTAGCACTGCCTGCGCCGGCGGATATACCGGATTCCCGCGCCCGCCCCAGATCTCCTCCGTGCTCGTCGCCGCCGACGCGATCTCAAACTGATCCTTAAGCCCCCGCTTCTCCACCATATCCTTCAGCATAAACTCCGCGATCGGCGACCGACAAATGTTGCCGTGGCAAATAAACAAAACCTTAATCATCTCTAAAACCCCGTATTTATTGGTGTTTTGCCAATTTTTATTTTGGCATGGCCCCGACTTATTTTGCCATAACTTTCCCCTCAAAAGATGTAAATCGGGATGCAAATGGAACCCACTTGCATCTCGACCTTTTTGAAGCATTATTCATTCGATGACTGCACCTTATAGTTTTTAAAGCTCCTAATAGGATTAGACTCCATATTGGTAGCTCTTGACTCCGAGATCCGATTCATTTCTTCCTTTGCATCATCAAATCCCAAATGCGTATAAGTATTGAGAGTTATACCGATATCAGAATGTCCCATGACGTACTGCAGTCATTTATTATCAATCTTTTTTACTCGATTACTTCCCAATTACCGTTTTTATTGGCCCCATGCCGTATTAATTTGCCGTCTTCTTTCAATTTCGACAAGATGCGCTGCACTTGTCTTTGCGTGATTCCGATAGATTTTGCCAACATATCCGCGGAAAGCTTACCGTCCTGACGCAAAAGAGAAAGAATTTTCTCTTCATTTGTTACGACATTTATTACGACGTTTTTTACGACATTCGTCTTGTTCTGTGTCATACTAATTTCATTTAACGCGTCTCTAATCATGCCGAGCATAAACTCAATGAATACCGTTGATTCACCGGCATTATTGGCGCTCTGTAATGCTTTATAATACTTCTCCTGGTTCTCGAACACCAGTGTTTCCACCGGAAGCCACGCAAATATATCCTTCCATTTTTGAAGGATGAGCGACTGCCATAACCTTGCACTTCTTAGTGCCGAAAATCTGTATGTTCATGTTGTCCTATCGCCTTTACTCTCATCCAATGACAAACTGCGCCGTCAGCTGATACGTAGCGTATACTCCGTCACCATAATTCTTGTGTTGATCTACCGTTTTTGTAATTCTGTAAGTTCCTGAGCTAAGCTTCCCGTACAGCCACTCCCATTCCGTTTCCAAGGTGGACTCGTCGGTTTTCGGAATAATGTAGCCAATGGCATTGAAGGCGTATGCATCTATGATCGTTGGAACTTGGATCCATTCGTCACCTTCCTGGCGCTCCAGCCAGTATTGCTCGCCATATATGAGCGTGCCAGTCTCCCTTTCGTCGTATTGCCTGAAATGAACCGTAAGGCCAGTGGCCGTTACGTTCGTTACTTCCATGATCACGGCAATTTCATCATTCTCGGATTCGGGAACGTACTGTCCGACGCCGCCTTCCCTGACGGTCTCATCAAACTTCATCGTGTCAAGAATGTCCATTGCATCATTCCAGTCATTGTCCGTCCAGGATGAGCAGTCCGTATGCATTGCAACCAAGTTCGCCTTTCCGCTTCCAAACGTAATGAAGTCCCAATGATCGTGATTGTCATAAGTACCAATGCCCGCCACGTCACCTGCCAGTTTGCGTTCTTCGGTTGCCAGTCCCGTTCCGCACACGCCAAACATGTCAGTATAGATGATCTGAATCTGTCCATCGCTTGCGTTCCTTGGCCATAAGGCAAGTCCGTACAAGCCATTGGCAAGCACCTCGGAACCCACGGGGATGGCCTCGGCCGTCCAACTCGCCGGTATGTAAACTGAAATCTGCCCGTAAGGTCCGACAACCGATGCGGTGTCAGCCGTCGGAATCTCAACTTCCGTCGCAGTTGGATCCCATGTGTTTTTGTCTTTCATGATAGGCTCTTCCAGATCGTAAGCGCCCTTTCCAAACTCCTTGGGAATCTCTAGGATGACGTGCCACTCGGCCATGTCATCGGTTCCCACTTCCGGAATGAGTCTCGTTATTTCTGTCTGCAGGGATTGTCTGCCATCATTCTGGCGCAATGCCTTAACTGCGGTAACTTCATGTCTTATGGATCCGCTTCCCTCTTCCAAAACCACGAAGATCAGGTCATGATCACGAAAGAACGCTTCGTCATAATCCTTGACGGCTTCCGTAAACCCGCCGACCGTTTGATCGGAATAAGGGTGCCCTATGCTTTCCAGGTAATACTTGTCCTTATTCGCTTCATAATACTTTTGAATTTCATCAGGCGTGGTGATCCAGCTTGCCCTCGGGTATTTTTCTCCGTCATGATATCCGTTCGTGCGAACGTAAATTGCCTTGAATTCAACATTTTGTTCCGCAGGTTCCACGCTTTTCTCCCCACTTGAATCACTGCTCGGCGCATTCTCGCTTGTGATGACAGTCTCCGATTCCGTCTTACTCTCTGGTTGATCATCTTTCGATGCGCATGCCGCGACGAGAATCGCCACAGCAAGCATAAAGTATGCAATTATTCTTTTTCGCCTCATCTTCGCCCCTCCTCATAATCTTCGATTATCGGAACAAGCAAAATGAAATTCCAGTATACCTATAGTATATTCCCATCAACTAATGTCTGCAAGGAAAAGCCTTATTCTCCGTCATCACTTAGCATCCAAATTCGTTTGAGAGGGATTTCGGCGCAGATTACTCCACTATAAGCCATGTCAACTTTACCTGTTTCTTTCCATATTGTGGTGGCATCTATTAATGCTTGCTATTCTAACATCATCCCGACAAAACGGAAGTTGCGCGTTTCTACAAGCGGTGCGTGGATGTCGCATAATGCGCGGTGGGAGCTTGCTCACACAAGCGCATTTATGCAGACAGACACATAGCGCGCTAGCGCGTCATGAGCAATGCGGCGTAGCTGCATGCGAATGGGCACCGCAGAAACAAACCCCGATTTTATAGCTTTTCGCGGTTTTCGATGCTTTCATCGCTAAGGCCCTTCCAACAAGCAATAATAAAAGGATTAATCCCGTCAAACATCGAGTCGTAGGGCTGGTGCAACCCTACAACTCCCGTTTTGCATGGCAAAAAGCAGCTCGCCCCCCCGATTTTTCGTTACCTTATGTGCACAAAGTTATCCTTACTACTGTACTTACTACTGCAAATTGGGATTTCAATATTACTCCCCTCATATACTCCAAATGATACAGTAGAAGCATCCAAAACTCACATTTTGTAAACCTCCATATAAACATTTCTTACTTTTATCACAGTATGCCCCAGCTCATCATATACCGTTGTTTTCAACGCTTCCAATGCAGCTTCTGAATTTTTATAACGCTGAGTCTCTAGCCTCTTGTCAATGTTCTTGCCAAGTGTAAGTAATATATCCCTGTCGGGATAACCTCCATCGTAATGCAGTTCCACATATCCCATATACAATTCCGTCGCCGCTTTACCTTTGAGCAAATATTCCTCAAAGCGGTAATGATTCTCCGTGATCAGGCCTGATAGATAGGACCATTCCTCCTGCGCTTTCTCAACATCTTCGGAATCTAATGTTTCCCATATTTCTATTGGATATCGATATTTTATATATCTCGACGGAATGGTCACGGAACCTTCCGCTATCTTTGCAATTAGGTCTTCCCGCTCATTTTCAGGTACAGTGCTAGTAAGTGCGCCATCGATCACTGCATGACCATCTTCATCATCATTCATGAAATTCGCTGAATATTCACTTGATTCTTCTTTTTGAGAACCACTTCGAAAGGAAAACAGTTTATCAAGAATCGACATTCTAACTTCCATTCCATGCCAAATGCATTTATAACATGATTGTATTTGATTCACGTATTGTCGCAAATATGTTCAGTTACTCTTTTATAATCCTCTGATCCATTCCTGGTCCCGCATCTTCATTAGGGTGTACCTTGAAGCCAAACTTTTTATAAAATGGTTCCTTCCCTATCGCTGAATCAAGGGTGATCTTAACCTTAAAACCCGGCTTCATGTCACTTTTCAGCTTTTGCAGGCAAGCTTCCACAAGCTTTCTTACACTGACCGCAATCAATTCACTGATTCTATTTCTTCTTTTTCTTTTCCGGCAGTTCTTCCCACATGCTCTCAACCAGCTTACACAGAAACTCCCGATTATCCACATCATCAACCAGTATGCCTCATGTTTATTATATCCGTTTAGCTTTTTTCTGTAAATGAAAAAGCCTGCGAAATATCAGGCTTTCTCCCGATGCCCGCAGACTCAATAAAGATCCGTTATTCCGTTATAACCTCCGGCAGAAGTCCAAAGGGGATTTCCATTGCAAATGGCAGCTATCTATGGTAGCATATAGTACGGTGAGTTCATCCAAGAGATGGAAAAGATAATGGAGGAGCCATGGCAGAAAAACTGGAATTGATTAATTCAATAACGCAGGCGCTATATTGTTTTTATAGCTCTTTGATGTTGTTCTGGGCGTTATCAAAATGTTTTTGGGACGGAAAGAAGAATAGGATCGTACTGTTTTTACTTTCGATCTTGGCAAATTCAATGGTTGGACTTTTGATAGCCTTGATGAGCAGTTTTTGGCTTCCGGATGCCATTGTTTATCTGTGGGGTCCGTTAAAGGGTTGGTTCCATGTTTTGCTATATCTTCCTTTTGTGTTGGCAGGGCCGATCTATCTTCTCCATATTTTTATCATGGCACGGCTATGTGGAAAATGGTTGCGAGTTAAGAATTATTCTTCCGTTCTTTTCCTCTTTTTGATGTTTGGAGCAATTAATTTTGTAGCCGATTATAGAGATTCCGGAGCTTCAGAAATAACGTCAAATCTGGAACATGAAAACATTGTCAGCATTGTCTGCACGGTTATGGCATTTGTAGCCTTGTGGCTGTTTTATAAACTGGACGTAAAACCGTTTTCGGAATTGGCACAGGTGAAAGTGAAGGTTAATTGGAAGATTTTCAGCATTCCGCCGATCCTGTTCATTATAATTTATAGCGTCTTGGCCGGCGTGGTACTTGTTGAGTATCATGAAAACATATTGCCTATCATTATGCTATTTTTTCTTTCTACGCTGATCATCTACATCTTCATTTGGGCTTTTTACGTTATCGTAAAAAACATTCATGAGACGAATGCGGCGGTTAAGGCAAATGAGAAGGTGAAAACCCTTTCCGTTGAAGTCATGGAGGCGCTGGCGCACACCATCGATGCCAAGGACGAGTATACCAGAGGCCACTCCGTGCGCGTGGCCAAGTATTCAAAAATGCTGGCGGAGAAGCTTGGACTTTCCGAAGAAGATTGCGAAAACGTTTATTATATGGGACTGTTGCATGACATCGGAAAAATAGGCGTACCGAATGAAATCATTAATAGTAAGTCAAAGCTGACGGATGAGGAATATGCCGTGATCAAAACGCATCCGGGCGTCGGCTTTGGCATACTGGACGAGATCAAGAGCAGGCCGGATCTTTCCATCGGAGCGCACTGGCATCATGAGAGGTATGACGGGAAAGGGTATCCGGACGGGAAGTCCGGAGAGGACATTCCGTATTTTGCAAGGATCATTGCCGTGGCCGATAGCTATGATGCCATGACGAGCAACCGCAGCTACCGTGATTATCTGCCGCAGGACGTAGTTCTCAACGAACTTCGGAAGAATGAAGGGACACAGTTTGATCCTAATATTGCTGAACGCATGATCGAGCTTATCGAGGAAGACAAGGACTATAAGTTGCATGAGTGATATGGGGCTCTTTTATTATCTGGCCAGCCATTGAAAGGTGCTTGCGTAAAAGAAAGCATCCGTTTCCTTCCAATTGCGATCCCAAATGCTTTTGTTCCGATCATCATAGGAATAGGCATCGCATAAGATGGCGTACAGTGTTCCTCTTGACCTGGCCGCGCTAAGAAATACCTATCGCAGCTGAAATCCTTTGCCCATATTGTAATAGATCACGATCGGCTTTAGATCTCTCAGATCCTTTTTCTGTAACTCAGCTATCATCTTGGTGACGGAACTGCATCCGAGCGAATGGTCCTAGGGGACGGGGTTTGTGGTCCATTTTCATATTTCATATCTTTTCCCTTGCAATCCTTTTATCATCCAATTATAATTATAGTGTTCTTAAATCTAATGTTCAATCTAGGAGTAATTATGCCAAGAAAACCCAGAAGCGTGAGTTCATCTGGCATATATCATACTTCGTTCTGTTAATCAGCATATTATCTTTGAAGAAGATTCCGATTACCAAAAATTCCTATTTATTTTATCAGATTGTGTCAAGAAATATGATAGCCAGATATATGCATATTGCCTGATGGATAACCACGTACACCTCTTAATCCATTCTTCACCTGATTATTTAGCCAGCTTCTTCCAAAGCCTCGGAACCAGATTTGTCAGGTGGTATAACAATAAGTATTCTCGGAGCGGTCATCTTTTTCAAGATCGTTTCTTCAGTGTGCCCATCGAGAACGACAAAGCCTTTCTATCCGTATTGCTATATATTCATAACAATCCCGTCAAGGCTAACATTTGTCGCTACCCTTCTGAATATCGATGGAGTAGTTTTAACGCATATTATGGCGCCAAAAACCCTGTGGTCGACATATCTTTTGCCAATGACATATGCGGTTCTAAAGAGTCTTTGCATCACTATTTTGCTACGGAACAAATATCTTCTGATCATGAATTGTTTATAAATGATCATCGTGATACGTCACATTATTTAACCGATGAATACGCCTTATCGATTTTCAAATCAGTAACTAATCTTTCATCAACCTCTGACGTGGATACTCTGCAGAAAACTCAGCGTAATGATTATGTCCGGCAACTACGACATAAAGGGCTAACGACAAAACAAATATCACGATTTATGGATATATCCGTGACCACTGTGAAAAGATTATGTAAATGAACCACTAACCCCGTCCCCAGCGACCAAATCAGATATGCTTTGTATAAAACACAAAATCCTTATTGCGTTTTATTTCCGTATATCCCAGTTTTGCATAAAAAGAATTCGTCCTTACGTTCCATACGGGCGTATCAAGGGTAAACTCTTTTGCTTCTGGAAACAGCTTCTCAATCTCCTGCATCATAAAGGTCCCGTAGCCCTTGCGGAAGTGCTCCGGCGAGATAAAGATCCTGCCGACGTTTAGCTCGTTTCCCTTCAAAAACAGAATGGCTCCGCCGACGATCAGACCATCTTCCGTCAATTTATACAGATGGCCCTGCCTTGCCATTTTCGTATGGAACGGAACCGACATATATCCGGGAGGCCCGCCGGAAGACGGACCTCCTAGATTTACGTCACTGTCAAATGCTCTCTTTGACATGCCATTTAAGGTCAAGGCATCGGAAGTGCTTGCTTTTTGAAATTGTAAACTCATGGCTCTTCCCTCTACTTGCAGGCAATATAGACGTCCATGCCCTCGCCATCCGTTTCAAAGCAAGGGATCACTTCATTCCCCGCCTGCACCAGGCCGTTGGTTCTCATGTAATCATTAAGCGTGTGATACGCCCCCGGAATGGTGACGAAAGGATTGTCAAAGGGTCTGTCGATATGGATCGCCACGTATTTATGCGTGGGTTGTTCCTTGATCTCAAACCCATTGGGATTCACCCCGTCCGGCAGTATCAAGGCAGCCGTATAACCATGCATGTGAAACACGTTCACCTGTTCCTGCGAAAGATTCGGAAAATCCCATCCGATCACCCTCGGATTTTCAATTCCATTTTCCTTCGCACACTGATACATCTTCCCAATGGCGTCACTTTCCGGCTCATTGCTGATCACCGTATGCTCCACGTAACGAAATCCGCCAACCTCCTCCAGCCGGAGGTTGGAATAGGCATCGCTCCGCTTATCCATTTCTTCCCGGAACAGATTGTCCAAGCTGCAGTGAAACACCTTGCATATTTCAAGTGCCTTATCCATTTCGGGGTTTGCCGCGTCCATCTCCCATTTTGAGATCGTCTGGCGGCTTACGCCCAGCCTTTCTGCCAAAGCTTCCTGTGTCATGTTCTTACTAAGTTGGCGTAAATACTGAAGGTTCTTTCCAAAACTCATATCGCTTCTCCTTATGATCCTTATATGCTGTTGTTTTCACGTTACCTTTGCGCCGCGTCGCAAATACAGCATAACAAGTCTGTGCGAACAACTCCACCAACCAGCAAGTGCTATTTATGTCAGCTTCGCAACTTAAAGTTGCGCATAATCTTCTCTCAGCATCCCCCATGTATTATAATCACAGAATCGGTATCCTTATAAATTCCCGTCCCCCGGATTATCACATATTTCCTGACACCCTTTTCATATGTATATACGATCGCACTGCATGATTTTTCATCAGCCATAACTGTGTTAATACTCCATAACGTCTATTCTTTTCTTAAGAACTGCAGCATAATCATGACCTGTCTTTGTTACTTTTTCCGGATTCATCTGATAGTGGATGTTGTAAAGAATTCCGTTTTCTCCGGTTCGATCGGCCATATGATCTTCATCAATATGAATACCGACTACCTCAAGGCAGAGCATAACGTGATCATCACCCGGTACGATTTCCTTTTCCCAGGCGTACCTGCATTCAAGGTTCATAAAGCATTCCTGAACCATAGGCGCGTTAACCCATGATGCCTTTTCAACAGACATACCCGAAGCCGTAATCTCATCTGCTTCAAACTGATTGTTTTTGATCGTCGCCATACAGGCCGCATGATACTCTTCAGACATGAAATTGATAACCGCTTCTTTTGTCTCGTTCACGCTCTGATACAGGTGTCCGTTTTTATTCACGCTGGCAAGAATAGCATAGAATCCATTACCACGATCGGCACTTGTAAAGGTTGCCCAGGACTGCATGCAGGCATTTGGCATACCATTGGATTTGTATGTGGTAACAAGAAAAAGCGGAGACGGAACAGTCGCCACGAATTCCTTCCATGAGAAGCCAAAATTCTTGGAATAATCACCGTATGTTCCCTTCAAACTTTCAGGCATATCTTTGTATTGATATTTCATATTCTTACTTCCTTTCTTTCACTTGGTCCATATCCTGCCGTGGCACACGAAAAGTTCTTTAATCATAAAATTCTCCTATTACATTTTTCTCTCGCTTTCTCCAAAATTCCGAATCCTTCCTCCAGATCATTCCCGAGGATTTCCTGGATCTTCTCGAAATCATGCTCCTTATGAAGTTTATCCATCGTTTTCAGCAGTTCCTTTTTCCCATACTTTCGAATGAACAGAGCCATTGCTTTTATGGCGTTCACGTCATCATATTCATAGAAACCTTTCCTGCATTCTTTTATGGAGTCGCACTCATAACAGCCGTCGATGCCCTTTCCCATACAGCACGCAGTATTCGGGCATACTTTCCCGGGATAACGGCATGCATCAGAACATGTATTATAAGCAGTTCTGCAACCGCCGCACCAATCCTTTAAAAAGCAATGATTACATGACAAGCCGCAGCGCGCGATGGGATCCGCGCCTTTTCGCGCCATCTGGCACAATTTATTCTTGATCCGGCACATTGCCTCTATGTGCATGATCCAGTGTCTGGAAAACGGCATTTTGATCAGTCCGCGGATGTCCTTCTCGCACCAATAATCAACCAGCCAGAAGGCCTTTTCGTCCGTGCTGACGCATTTACTGTCCAAAACCCTGTTTTTGTCCACTTCGGAAAAGCAGCGCTTTAAGTCCTTATAGGAAAGTTCGCGCAGTAATTTATTGGTCGAATCCATCACCGCCTTGCAATACTCAAGCAGGGCCATTATGTCCAGTTTTTTCGAAAACTCCGCGATTTCCTCACCTTCCAACTCATTGCCGGTAGTGATGATGGAACTGCCGATCTTTTTCTGCCATTCACCCGTAAACAGAATTTGCGCATCACCCTTGATAAGGGTATGTGCCACGATATCCTCGATCCTGAAAATATGCCACATGGAATAAGCCAGAGTCTTGCTGTGATAGCCGTCTGCTCCGGCAAAGGGCATCTGGTAATAAGCCTCCGCCGGATAAGAATTGACAATATACGAAATCTGCGTGAACAGATCGTTCCTTAAGTCCATCAGAACATCTATCCCCTCGGCGAAAGTCGCCTCCCTGCCGATCAGTGCCTGCATCTTTTTATTCTTGTCTGCCCATTCTTTATTCATATTCTGACCCCCGTATCTTCTACTGCCCCATCATAAAGTTTTCCTGTCGCATTTTTCCACGAATCCAGTCTTTGCACGTCTAAGACTTCCTGCTTATCACGAAGCGCATCAATAAATAGGTGATACCTCCGGCCATTAAGATCACCAAAACGTCAACAGGCGCAAGAACGATCCCTGGCAGGCCGCTAAAGAAAAATCCTTTGCCGAAGCGGTACAGATGGGCATGGAGCAGGATCATCTCTCCCAGATACATGACGAACGTTGTCATAAGCGAGATTGCCGTCGGCACATACAGGGCGACCGCCTTTTGCTTTTTCAAGAGCAGTGACCCAACGAAAATGCCTACCGTTACTCCGAGCATAATAAAGAAGATCATCATGAGGGACGCGGAAAGCGGTGAAACCTGGATCTCGCCGCCTCTCCAGAAGGCGGTAAAGCATGCCAGAATGCAAAGTCCGAGGAACAACGCCACGGAAATGGATTGCAGGATCAAGGCCTTTTTTCTGCTTCCGTCACCAGTCCTGATCATCTGCGCAAAGCCATAAATACTATTTAGGATCGCAAGGATCAGTACCACGGAGATCAAGTAAAAATGCAGCTTGAACGCAGGGTTATACTCGCCGATCAGAATGTCCACGGCTGTCTCCGTGCGGATGACCTCTTCCGTATCAAAGACATACTCCTCCGGCGGAACATATCTGCAAAGAAACATCTGCCAGTCCGCAAGCTTCGCCACGGTTTCGGTTGAGCTGACCACTACCTTTTTTTCAAACAGCAGTTCAAACCCAAAGAATGCCGCAACTGACAACGCCGAACCGCCGAGGATCGCAAAGTCCTTCATCAGCTTTACAAACAGCGGCATCAGGAGAACGCCGAGGATAATGGCATACGCGATCGGCGTGTACGGTATGATGTATTTGGGATAGTTTTCCTTTAACACCGTGCCATCCTGTATCATGTCGCCGATCACCCTTACGCCCATGTATAGTGGATAGAACGAAAGGATCACCGTGCCGATCACGGTCAGGCACCAGTATGATCTAAATTTCCTGTTTTTCATAACGCTCCTTTACAGCGAAGGCCCCCCGTCTCCTTTGTCACTTCTTTTTTGGTTTTCGTCTTCGCCTTTGCCTTTTCCATATCTTTTTTGAGTCTTTCCTGATGGCTTACGGCTTGTCCAATGCCGTGTGAAGCGCGTTCAACACGCGTTTTTTATCCGTGCTCCATAAAGGGGCAACCAAGGTTTTCTTATCTCCGTCGCCGGTCATGCGATGAATGATCATATCCTTCGGCAAAAGGTCAATGCATTCCTTGACCAAGGTAACGTACTCCTCCATGGTCATGCATTCAAAGAGGCCCGCCTCATAATCCTTCTCCAGATCCGTCCCTTTGATGACGTGTAACAGCTGAAGCTTGATGCCTGCCACGCCGCTCCTGGCCACGTACTCCACTGTCTTTTTCATGTCATCCCGCGTCTCACCGGGGAGTCCCAGGATCACGTGCGTGATCACCTCAAGCCCCATGCTTCTAAGCTTCTTTACGGCGTCATCATATCGGTTTAACGCATATCCGCGGCGAATATACTCCGCGGTCTTTTCATGGATCGTCTGCAGGCCAAGCTCCACCCAAACGGGCTTTTTCTGATTCAATTCGCCGAGGAGTTTCAGTACGTCCTCTGGCAGGCAATCGGGTCTCGTGGCAATGGAAAGACCTACGATCTTAGGATGCTCCATGGCCTCAGTAAAAAGCCTCTCCAGTTTATAAACAGGCGCGTAGGTATTGGTAAAGGCCTGGAAATAGGCGATGAACTTGGTGGGATTCTTTGCCTGGACGCGCCTGATGCCTGCTTCGATCTGCTCCTTAACGGACATAGAAGCTTCCGGCGCGAAGTCGCCCGAGCCAAGTCCGGAACAAAAGATACATCCCCTGGTGTCCAGCGTTCCGTCCCTGTTCGGACAGGTGAACCCGCCATTGATCGACACCTTATAGACTTTCTCGCCATATTTTTGTTTTAAATAATCATTTACCGTAATATACTCGGACATATGCTTATCCCAGGTTCTTCTCTTCCCCGGCTTTTCTTTTCAAAAAGAATTTGCGAAATGAACCGCTAACCCCGTCCCTGGGGCTCAATGCCTTCGCAGGGCATTCGTGAACGCATCTTAGGCAGCGAATGCACTCTGCACTGTTAGGATCCTTCGAAGGATCCACGCACATGTCGCATACACTGCTGCATTTCCCGCAGGAGATGCATTTGGAAGGGTCACATTCCAGATGATAGATCGAAACTTTGTTTAGCGGTCCGTAAATGGCTCCCAGCGGACAAAGATATTTGCAGAAAGGCCGCGCGATCACAACGCTGGCAAGAACAATGATTCCCAGAATGCATGCCTTCCAGGCGAACAGGCCTCCAAATGCCTGGAACAGCCCTCTATCACCGAGCGCAAGCAAAAGCCCCGAAACCGTTCCTGACGGGCAAAGATACTTGCAGAAAAAGGGCGTCAGCTTTACGCAGATCGGAAGCACGATCACAAGGGCCACCAGAACAACGTACTTCACAATCCTCAGCCACTTGTCCGCCCGAAACCGTTTCAGCTTCACGGGAAAGGGGACGTGATGCAGCAGATCCTGCAATAGGCCAAAGGGGCAAAGGAACCCGCAGATCAGCCTTCCGACGAGAACGCCAAAGAACAGGAGCAGGCCGACCACATAGTATGGCAGCTTAAATCGATAGCCCGAAAGCGCATTTTGAAGCGAACCGATGGGACAAGCTCCGACGGCGCCGGGACAGGAATAACAGTTCAGCCCCGGAACGCAAACGCTCTTCGCCTTGCCATCATAGATCTTCCCCGTAAAAAACCCCTTGAAATTGGCATTTTGGGCAAGCGCCGCGATCGATTGTATGATGATTCGTTTTTTCTTATCCAATTCCGATACACTCCAGACACACTTTGGAAGCTTTTGTCAGCACTGACTGCGGCTGATCCTTGCTGATGCCAAGGGCAAGAAGCAGGATCGCAAAGAGCAGGCATAGCACGGTTCCTATTTTTTTCTTCATGGCGTCTCCCCTTATTCCGGCAGATAATATAACACGATTTCTTCCCAAACCTCATAGGACCGGGACCCTGCGATGGGCTCGCTGCTCATAATCCTTCCCTCGCCGTCAAACAGAAAAGTCGCCGGCACGTAATCCTGTTCCAGGGCAAGCAGGCTTTGATCTGCCTTGAGAATGGGATAGGTCGTACCTACGGATGCAATGACGTCCTTCGCGTCTTCATCCATGTCAAACGTCGCATAGACCCCAAGGATCAAAAGTCCCTGATCTTTGTACTTCTCATAGATTTTCTCAAGATCCGGCATCTCCCTGACGCAGGGACCGCACCAAGGCTCCCAGAGATTGATCAGGACAAGCTTCGCGCCCTTCATCACTTCATCGGTCACCCGATCGCCATGAATGTCCACCGTGTCAAATTTCAGCGTGCCGTCCTGCGCATTCTCCTGCGCAGTATCGTTCACTTCCTCCGTCTTAACTTCTTCGGCGGACTGGCTTACCGCAGCGCTGCCTGTTTCCTTTGCGGAAGTCTTTGTCCCGCTCTCGTCCGTGCCTTGCCCTTTGGTCTCGCCCCCGCAGGCGCTCATCGAAAGCACAAGATATATCGTCAATATAATAGTGATCCATCTTTTCATGTTCTAGCCTCTTTCCGATAGTTCTCCGCGCTTTCTTATCATTCTCCGCGCTCTTTCATGTCGTTTCAGGTTTCTGCTCAGTCCCTCCACTGCGGCTTTATCTCGATCAGCGGCTCGCCCTTCACTCGCCCTTGATAGATCTCATTCAGCTCCGCAATGACCTCGTCCTTCCTGCGGATCAGGCCCTTACAATGGCTGACCAGTAGCAGGGGAGCTTGCAGCTTCCTTAACACTTCGATCTCTTCCTTCAGGAGCTGTGCGTTGTAAACATACCTTCCGTTTTTCTCCCTGCCATACAGGGCGTCTCCGACGAATGCGTACTTCCCGCCCACCTCAAGGCCAAGGCAGCCCTTGGCGTGACTGGACGGGATGGGAAAGACGTGAAGGTCACCTTCATACAGGTCAGTGCTCACGATCGTCCCCTGTCGCAGATGCGCGTAGGTCTCCTTCGACACATACAGCGTTCTAATGCCGATCTTCCCAAAGTTTCCGGCGTGATCCTGATGGAAATGAGACAGCACGACATTGTATTCTCCCTGCAGTGAGGCAATGCGTCTTTCGTCGCTTCCCACGTCATACAGCCATATGACGCCGTTACAATGTATGATGCCAATGTCAGCGGAAAGAGGGTCCTCCGTCGCTTCTATGTAACTGATCCTGTCATCGATCACGATCGCATCCACTTTCGTCATCCCCCTATAGTTTCAGTATATCAAATCCGAAAAACACGGTCAAACAAATTTACGTGCGCCGAAATTGAAACAATTCTGTTACAATTTTTGACTTTTTGCAGGTTCCTCTTTTATAATAAATTGGAATCATGGAAAAGTATGTCTAAGTAGGAGCGCGCATGAGTAAAACCAAGAAAAAAATGTCGTATACAACCAAATATCTGTTGATTGCCTGTACGTTTTTACTCACGGTGAGCATCCTCCTTGGCATTGTCCTCACCATGCAGTCAAAGCTGGCCATGACTGTTCTGATCCGAAGCCGCATGCTGGACGCCTCCAACACGGCGGCCGCCTTCCTCGACGGCGATCTGTTAAAGTCCATCACTGCCGTGGATGAGGAAGACAATACGGAGAATTACCAAACCGTCATGAAGACGCTGACCATGTTCCATGAGAACATGGACATGGCATACATCTATACCGTAAAGCAGTTAAACGGCAAGAACTTTGTTTTCGTTGTCGATTCCGATCCCATTGATCCGGGAAAATTCGGCGAACCCATCGTCTATTCAGACGCATTGTATCAGGCGAGTCAGGGCGTTGCCGCAGTGGACAGCCGTCCCATTTCCGACCGCTGGGGAAGCTTTTACAGCGCCTTCACTCCCGTGTTCGACTCCGAGGGAAACGTGGCGGGGATCGTCGGCGTAGACTATGATTCCCAGTGGTTTGAAGACCAGATCGCCATGAACACGGCGAGCATTCTGATCATCAGCGTGCTTTCCCTTTTGGCTGCGTCCTTTATCATTCTTTTGATCACCAATCGTTTCCGAAGAAAGATCAACGCCCTGTCCTCCGAACTGTCCTCCCTCTCCGAGGAAGTGGAATCCCTCAACCGCGAGATGGCTTCCCCCGAGGAATTCAAGTCAGACCGTGCTCACTGGCAGGCACAGATCCCGAATTCGAATGTTTCTTCCTCCAGTTCCTTTGACGCCCTCGGCGACAAGATCCGTCAGGCACGTCAGCACGTGAAGCAGTATGTTTCCTACGTGCGCGAGCAGGACTTTACGGATTCCCTGACGGGCGTTGGAAATAAGCGCGCCTATCTTGATCTGGTGCGCGAGATGGATCATAAGATCAAGGAAGGATCCGCCGCTTTCACCCTTGTGCTGTTTGACGTAAACAGCCTTCGATTTGCCAATGATGAATATGGTCTGACCATTGGTGATCAGATGATCACTGATACCGCGACGCTCCTTCTTCGCGTCTTTGATCCCGAGTTTATTTTCCGGATCGGAAGCGACGAGTTCGTGCTCCTCATGGAAAACATGCTTCCGGAGGATTTCAGGGAAGACTTTGAAACGTTGGAGAATGAGCTGAGACGCTTTAATGAAAAAGAAAAGACATATGAAATGACCCTGTCCTTCACAAGGGGCGTTGCCTCCTTGGATTCGGAACAGGATCATTCCTGCAGTGAAGTATTTAAAAAGGCCACCAGGGATCTTTCAAAGAACAAGGCGGCCTATTATCGCACGGAAGGGGATCGCCGGAAACAGTGATCCCCTTCGGCTTATTCTCTTTTGCTTATCTCTTGCTTTCGGTTATCTCTTATATTCTATGACATTGCTTACTCTCGTGTAAGTCTCGCCGGTAAAGGCTTCCAGCCACATCAGGCACTCATGCTTCCCATTCAGATAATCGCTAAAGACCCAGTAAGGATCATAATTTGTCTCGTTCTCAGCGAATCTTTGAAGAAGCTGAACTCCGTCC
Source organism: uncultured Lachnospiraceae bacterium (assembly GCA_947305245.1). Taxonomy (GTDB): domain Bacteria; phylum Bacillota; class Clostridia; order Lachnospirales; family Lachnospiraceae; genus Acetatifactor. The sequence goes on along the minus strand of CAMZDG010000013.1, from coordinate 22,214 downwards.
ACTTCCAGATGCCAGCACAGGTTTTGGAAATAGTCCTCCGAAGTCGTGCGGGTCACGCTCCCGTCTTCCTCTATCGTCAGCTGGAAATCCTCCGTGGCAGGCGTATTTGCGATCACTTCCTGTCTGTGTGAGAAATACTCCAGGCGCTCTTCGCTTCCGTCCCTGTTTCGGTAAACCACGTCCGCCGTGCAATCCTTAAAGTGCAGATATGCCTCTCTGCCGATGATGCTTCCGACTTCTCCCTTTCTGCCTGAATTGTTCCCATCCAAAACGCCGGATACGTGGACATTCTCCCATTCATCCGACATATAGATCTCGCCGCCCACAATGCCAGTGTAAGATCCGCCTGATACATACGCGTTTTCAAACGTAATGTTTCTCACCTCTACGCCGGTGGAATAACCGATAAACGCACTGTGTGAGAGATTAGCGCCGTCGATCGTCATGTTCCGGATCACGTGTCCCTGCCCGTCGATCAGTCCGTTAAAGCAGTTGTAGCCTACGCCGCTCCAGCCCATGGGCACCCATGCATATCCCGCAAGATCAATGTCGCCCTCAAGATAGACCTCCAGGTAATACAGCTGCGAGGCATTACCTAAAATGGCATTGTTATAATAGACAACGCTTGCCAGCTGCTCCGGCGTGGAAACGTGAAATACGGGAGCATTTTCCATGGCCCACTGTTTATCCGCCAGATCCATGATGGAACCAACGTAGCTTTCTCTTTCCCAATCGGAGGGATACTGCGTCGGATCAACCTCATAGGCATATTCGGACACGTCAATGCCCCAGACGCTATACCACTGATAGCGATCTGCAAGCAGATAGATGCCTGGCTCGTCGATGGGCACGGAGAGACTGTTTTCCTCCTGGTCAAGCACTCCTCCGGCCACCTCGTCAAAGGATCCGTCCTCGGTTTCATGAAGGAGGATCAGATTCCGCTCCGGAATGCCGCGAAGCTCCGACTCGTTATAATAAAACGTGATCCGCGGTCTTGCCTCCGCGTCATATTGCACGCGGATGGGGGCACCCACCAGTCCGACGACGCCGCTTGCATAATAATCGTTCTTATATTCGTCTCTCAGCGAAGCCTTTCCAAGATCCGCGTTTTCGCCTTCATCCTTTAAGCAGACGCAAGTGATCTCTGGACGCTCCTTATTATAAAAATCGACACTATATTCCGGAAGCTTTTGCTGCTCCTTAGTCACCTGTCCCTGCGCGATCTGTGCCTCGATCTCCCGCGCCCTTTGCTCCTGAAGCGCCCTGGCTTCCCGCGATTTCAGCATGTACTTCTGCATGGGAGCGATCGTAAGCATGGTAAAGATCAAAAACATTCTCAGAAAAATTGCCATCAGTTTTCCTCCTTAATGTCATCCATTTTGGATCCCGCTCAGATCCTTGATCACTTCACTGGCAAGGATGAGTCCGACAACGGACGGGACAAACGCCACGGAACCTGGCGTGCTGCGTCTCGCAGACGGTGACGCTGCCAGTTCCTCCTCCGTCATGGCCCTTCCCGGCAAGGGCTGTTCCTTGGAATAGACGCACTTGAGTCTCTCCACGCCCCGCTTTTTCAGTTCCCTTCGCATCACCTTCGCCAGAGGGCAAACCGTGGTATCATAAATGTCAGCCACCTCAAACATCGTCGGGTTCAGCTTGTTGCCCGCGCCCATGCTGCTGATGATGGGAACGCCTGCCTCCCTGGCCGCCATGACCAATCCGATCTTTGCGGCCACGGTATCGACTGCGTCGATGATATAATCATATTCCGAAAACGGAAAGAGATTTTGCTTCTCCGGGACGAAAAAGCAGTCCCACGCATGCACGGTCAGCTCCGGATTGATATCTAACAGCCTCTCGCGCATGACCGCCGTCTTTTTCCTTCCCACGGAGGAATGCGTTGCGATCAGCTGCCTGTTCAGATTGGACAAAGCCACGACGTCATTATCGATCACGTCGACCTCGCCAATGCCGGAGCGCACCAAGGCTTCCGCGGCATGACCGCCGACGCCGCCGATGCCGAATATTGCCACGCGGCTCCTCCATAATTTCGCCATCGCCTCTTCCCCCAAAAGAAGCTCCGTTCTGGTAAATAATTCTTTTCGTTCACTCATGACTTTCTCGCGATCTCTATTTCAGATTTTGACCAGTTACCTGCGCCCGTTCCTTGTTGCTCGCCATATCCATGGAAAGTCCGATGGATACGCCGATCAGCACGCCGACAATGATGCTGATGATCACGTGGGAGAACACGATGCCAAAGATCAGTCCCACGACAACGCCAAGGAAAAGATACAGGCCCGTCCACGCCGTCTTCGCCTTGGTAATGGAATAGGTTTCCATCCTTCCCTCGGCCTCACGATAGACAAACCCCGCCTTCTTGAGCGCCTTCACTGCCTTGTCATTCTCACGGTCCGTCACAGCCTTGATCTCATATATGTTCTTAAAGCGGAACGCCCAATCCACCATCATGGTGAGGGCCTCGCGGCCATATCCCCGACCCTGATATGCCTCATCGATCTTAATCTGAATGGGAATGGTCCCCAGCGCCTTCTCTCCCGCAAAGGAGATGGTTCCAATGACCTTGTCCTCTTTCCTCAGCGTAATGTTCCAATCCTTATCCCAAAGATTGCTGTCATCGGTTGCCGTGATCTTTAACTTGGGAGACTCTACTTCATGATTGTTCAAAGCCATGCGAACATCCTTCCTTTCTCAACTAAAACACTTCCATTTCCTACATAACTTCGCCTTGATGAACTATGAATAACATAACATAAACTCAGAAAAAAGTCACGAAAGAGAGATCATTTTTTTCTCTCCTCATAGGTTTCCAATGCTTTCAAAAGCGCAGCGCAGCTCTGATAACGCCGCCACGGGTGCTTCGCCGTACATTTCATGACAATCCGCTCCAGACGCGGAGAAAGCCCCGGATCCCACTCCCTGATCCTGCAGATCAAGTGCGGCGGCCTCCCAGGATCATGCCCCGTCAACATGTGATACAGCGTCACGCCAAGCCCATAGACGTCCGTTCTGACGTCACTCCTTGGGCGTGATCCATACTGCTCCGGAGCGGCATATCCCGGCGTCCCGAGCGCCAATGCTTTCGTCTTTCCCGCCTTTTTCTGGCAGATGGCGCCAAAGTCTACCAGCTTGATCTTTCCGTCTGCCTGCAGGATCACGTTGGCCGGTTTCATGTCCCGATAGATCACGGGAGGATGAAACCCGTGAAGATAGGTCAGCGCCTTGCATAGCTGCATCGTCCATTCCACGGCCTTCTTCTCTCCAATGGCGCCGCGCTCCCTGATCAAAGCGTCCAAGCCGACTCCCTCCACGTAATCCATCACCAGATAAATATTACCTCGTTCCTCCCACGCCGTCCAAAGATGCGGCAAGGCAGGATGATATAATTTCTCTTTCAGCCGAAGCTCCGCCAGCATGCCGGCGCGCTCCGCCTTTTCCACGGGAATCTCCTTGATCGCATAGTGCTCGCCGCTCTCCAGGTGGTCTGCCAGATAAACGTTCGAAGTCCCGCCTGCGCCAAGAGTTCCCCTGATGACGTACGTGCCCCCAAGCACGTCCCCCAATCTTGCCATTCCCCCAGTGGTCACCTTCCTCCCGTCATTCGCCGTATTCGCAGCCTACGTGACCGATCCGATACTCATCGATGAGCTGCCGCTCACCGCCGGCTTTTCGATAGAGTTTAAACCAGCCATACCCAGTTCCGCCGTTCCAAAGCTTCTTATGAACCCTGCTGCCGTCCGGCGCCTCATAGTTTACAAATAGCATGTCCTTTTTCTTACAATGCACGTTGGTCTGCATCACATAATCCCAATTCTCCTGCTCCACGTGCCATATGACTTCATCTTCCGTCTCTTTACAGTTAAATTTAGTGTGTGCTCCAGTCCAAGGCTTGGAGAAATTGAATTCGATGGGCTTTCCTTCCAGATAAAGCGCCCCAAGAAGGATCCGGTCCAGCCCGATCCCGAACACCTTAGGCTTTCCGCCGCCAATGTCAAAGACCGTGTTTCTAAGGCGCTTTCCGTCACGCTTTCGCACTACGTCATTCGAGGAAAGCCAGATCCACGGCGTCGTGAAATTCGAGCCCCAGTTCTTGTCCGCATATCCATAGCAGTTTTCCGGCTTCACGTCATAGGCTTCTCCGTCCAGGATCACTTCGCCATCGAACAGTGTCTTCATGCCTTCCGCGTGCCAATACATTTCAAACGCATTGAGATCGCGCATGAGCTTCCCTGCGCCGTATCCCACGTTGAAGGCCACTTTCTTATCCACCTTCAGATCCCATTTCATTTCGCCCGCCTGACAGAGCCATTCCGGATGCTGCTTAGCGTCTTCCTCCGTCACGCTCACACTCCCGCGGAGGAAAGTCTCCGACGCCCTGCAATCTCCCGCCCAGAGGCGATATGCCTCCCTGCCATAGATGCTGACGTCCTCCCAGGCGAAAAACCTGTGCATCTGCTTCGCGTTCTCTCCCCAGCAGCCTGCCTTCACCATAAGGTAGGACGGCCACCATTCATTTTCAAGGCTTTCCGGAAGCTGTCCGAAGATCGGCTCCTTCTGTCCCAGCGCCGGATTACACAGAAAGTATTCCACGAAAAAGGATTTCTCCTCCCCCGTCCTGCGATTCACTCCCGTAAAGGAGTGCCACCACCAGTCATATCCCTGATACGCGAGCTTTCCCCAAAGCCTGCATGCGTTTCTCTCCCTGTCCGAACGATTGAAACTGCTCATTCCCTTTCTTCCTCCTTTTTGCTCCCTTTGCGAATGATCCAAAGGATCAGACATGCCCCGGCCACGAATCCCACGCTGATCAGAAGTACGATCACGGGGTTCGTGATGAACGCTCCTTCCTCATACTCTATCGTCTCAGGATCTCCTGCGCCTTGCTCGTCCGTACCAGTTTCATTCGCCTGCTTTGCTTCCAGGTTTTCCTCTGCCGGAGCGGGCTCCTCCGTCGGTTCCGGCGTCAGCTTTGGGATCACTTCCTGCGTCATCGCGCCGCAGCCAACGCATACGCCGCTTCGCAGTCCTTCTTCCTCCAAGGTGGCTTCCTTTTCGACCGTCCACGCATAGTCATGTTCCTTCAGCGTATAATGGTCCGTCTCCGTATATCCGCAGGTCTCGCAGACGTAAGTGGTATACCCGAACTCACATCCCGCATCCGTCACGTCCTCCCGCATCACGGGATTCTCGCAGGCATGCGGCATCAGGTCCACGTCATATTTGAATACCTCATCCCTGGTGAAGTCATTCTTGTTCCTGCCGTTTTCGAAATCCCAGTTCATGATCTCGCCGATGAACCCATTGCAATAGGCGCGGCGATTCTTGTTGTCCTCAAAGAAGGTGATCTTTCCGGAGACATAATTGTCCGTGATGGATCCCTTATATTTCGTCCCCTTGGGATAGAACATGTACATGCCGACCAAACCGCCGTCATGCACGTAGCCGTGATCCGAATCAAAGCCCGCGATCTTTATCTTGCAGCCGTGCATGTCCGGATATCCCGCCGCACAGACGCCGCCCATGAACTGCTCATCCTTCGTGGACGCATCCGTATCCACACAGACCAGCGTTACGTCCGCACTGCAATCCCGGATCTCGCCGCAGCCATACCCGATGATGCCTCCCACGCCGAACATCCGATCATGCGCATGCAGCTGCAAGATTCCCTGCACGCTGCAGTTCTCAATCGTCGCATTCTCCATATATCCCGCGATCCCGCCCACAAAGCAGGGCTGATCCGTCGTTACGTCGATCCGAAGGTTGACCAGATTGAGGCTATTGACGCTCCCGCCGCTCAGCTCATCAAAGAGCGCCGCGAAATAAGTGTCATACACCTTCATGTTCCCGTCATAGGTCTCGCGGATCGCCTCTCCGGCATCCTGAATGCTTAAGTTCAGGATGGAATATCCGTTCCCGTCCAGCGTTCCGTGAAACGAAAAGGGAAACCATGTCTCGCCCGAAGCGTCAATGTCCGCGGCCAGCTGATAGCTTCCCGTCGGGTCCTGCTCCATGGCCCGAAGTCCCGCCATGTCTGTGATCTGCGTCACGTTCTCCTGCCTTGTCGCGATCAGGAGCCCGCCCCCTTCCGCAGCCTGAGCCCGCATAGGAACTCCGCCTGCCACGCAAAGCGCCATTCCCAAGATCATTGCAATTACCGTTTTTCGTACTCTCCTCGTCATTTCCTCAAACCTTCATTCTTTCCATCCATATTTTCCGTTTTCTTCCGGCCCTTTATTCCTGCTCGTCCTCTGCCCTTGTCTTAAATTTCTGTCCAATTCGGCCTGCGTCGGCGGCGCCTCCGCGAAAGACCGCGTCGGAGCCAAATCTTCCGCGGATCTTGTCCATGGCGGCATCAAGCTTCCTGGCCCGCTCATGTTTCTCATCCTGAAAAAGCGATACCTGTTCATATTCTTCCCTGGTCACGTCCGAAAGCGCGATCCCCAAAAGCCGCAGGGGTTCTCCGCGCCAAAGCTCCTGAAACAGGGTAACGGCCGTCTCATAAATCTCATCCGTCACGTCCGTCGGCGCGTCAAGCTTTCTTTGCCTGGATTTATTCGTAAACCGCGAAGACGGCGTGTTTCCGCTGGAATTTTTCAGCTTACTCAGCCGGATGTCCACGGCGACACAATTCGTCTTTGCTCCGTCTGCGCGCATGCGTCTTGCCACGCTGTCCGCCAGGGCAAGCAACACGTGCTTTGCCTTCTCAAGGCTTGTCACGTCCTCCTCGAGAGTCGTGGAGACACTGTATCCCTTGGCATCCTCCCTCTCCTCCGACACGGGCGAATCGTCAATCCCGTTGGCGGATTCCCATGCCGCAAGGCCGCCCTTCTCACCGAGAATGCCTTGGATCTTCCCGACGGGCGCGGTTGCCAGCGCGCCGATGGTCATGATCCCGGCCTCCTGAAGCCTTGCCGTCGACATCTTTCCGACAAAGAGAAGGTCTCCTACGGGCAGCGGCCACATCTTTTCCTGAATTTCATGCGTAAAGAGCGTGTGCACCTTGTCAGGCTTTTCGAAATCGCTGGCCATCTTTGCCAGGAGCCTGTTGGAACCGATCCCTATGTTCACGGTAAAGCCCAGGGTATCCCGGATCTCATCCTTGATCTGATGCGCCAGCGCGATCGGATCAGGGTAGATCAGCGAAGTCCCCGTCATGTCGAGAAAGCACTCATCCACGGAGAACTTTTGCATTACCGGCGCATACTTTCTGCAGATCGACATAAAGGCTTTGGAATTCCTCTCATAGAGTCCAAAGCTCGGTCGCACGAGCACCAGTCCCGGGCATTTCTGCAGCGCCATGGAGACGGGTTCCCCCGTGGTCACGCCGTACTTTTTCGCAGGAATGGACTTTGCAAGGATGATCCCCGTCCGCTTTGCCGGATCACCACCTACGGCCGACGGGATCAGGCGCAGATCCTCCCCGCCCTCGGAGAGCCGCTTTACGGATTCCCAGGAAAGGTACGCACTGTTTACGTCCACGTGAAAGATCAGCCTCTCGATTGTCTTCTCCTCGTCCATGTGAAAGCTCACTGTATTTCCTTTCGTCCCTGTCTTCCGCCGGCGCGGTACTCCCTCGGGGAAACGCCCATCTGCCTGCGAAAAACGCGATTGAAATAGCTGATATTGTCAAAGCCGCAGTCCGCGGCGATCTTCGTGATCTTATCCTCCGATATGATCAGGCGCTCCGCGGCCTTGATCACCCGAATGCGATTGAGGTAAGCAAACGGCGCATACCCCGTGACCGCCTTAAAGCGATGGCAAAAGTGGCTCTCGCTGTAACCGGAGTGCTCCACAAGTTCCGCCAGAGTGACTCCGTCATCATAATGCCGCATGAGATAATCGATCCCCTTTTGCACGCCTTCCCTTGCCGCGTCGGCCTTTTCATTATAACGCATTCTCGCCGAAACTGCATTAAATATTTCCTGCAGACTGATCATGAGCTCGCCGAGAAGCTTCATCTCATAGCTCTGAATGGGACGATCCAGATACTCCTTAAAGTGAGACAGGCGCAGTAAGGTCTCTCCGTCCTCCGCGCTTTCCCTGCGATAAACCGTGACGGCATCCGTGCGGCTTTTTAGGAGAAGATTGACGTACAGATTCCCCTCGCCGCCCAAATATCCGGAAAGCCAATCCAAGGAAAAGACCAAGGCATCATAGCTGCAGCTGATCCCCGGCGCCTTGTCCGCATGGTGTGTTACGTCAGGCGGCACAAAGATCGCATCTCCCGGGCGGAGCGTGATGACCTGATCCTCCACGAAGAATTGGATCTCTCCCTCCGCAAGGCAGAAAAACTCCGCCTCCGGATGACAGTGAAGATACAAGGCATTGGTATTGTCGCCATCCACGAACGTATGATGGATGGAAAAGGGCCTTGCCGCCGTCTCGTGACTGACTTTTTCCAGATTCCTATTTCGTTTTTGCAGAGCATCGCTTTTCGTCTTCATGGCAAAATAGTACAATAAATTCATGACAATCGTCAAGTTTTTTCGCTGATTTTGCAATATTATGTCATTAGATCAAGTGGCAAAAATGGCTTGTAACATAAGCGCAAGGAATCCTACATTGGGAGGTGTCTATGGGAAAACTCATCATCAAAGAGAAACAGCTGATCTATCAAAGAAAAGACGAACTCACCGTCATAGAACCCTATGGCGCAAATTGTCTGCGCACGCGCATCACGCGAAATGCGTCGGTGCTGGAGGAAAACTGGACCGTGCAGCCACCCGTCACGGAGGATGCCTGCGTTGTCACGGGGGATGAGAAGGTTGCCACCATTCAGAACGGCGCCGTGAGCGCCACCTTCGACACAAGGCGTCCATGGTTCGGCGGCATGCTCACCTATTATCGCAACGGAAAGCCCATCCTGCACGAGAAATGTGAGGGAGATTATACCAATAAGTTCCAGCACGTGGAAGGAGACCACTATCGGATCCAGGTGATCTTTGACGCGAATGAGGGCGAGCATTTTTATGGCATGGGCCAGGAACTCGTGGACCTCTTCGACCGCAAGGGGAGCACCTGTCAGATCATCCATTACAACACAAAGTCCACCCTTCCCGTCCTGCTTTCTTCCCTGGGTTATGGCATCTTTTGGAATAATCCCTCGCCCGGAAGGTGCGAGACCACGCGGAATCACACCATGTTCGTGGCGGACAGTGCTTATCAGGCTGACTACTTTATTTACGCCGGGGAGACGCCCGCAGACGTCATGAAGCTGTACTGCGACCTCACGGGCTACGCGCCAAAGTTCCCCCGCTGGGCAGCAGGCTTCTGGCAGTGTAAGCTCCGCTATGAAAGTCAGGAGGAGCTCCTCTCCGTTGCAAGGGAGTACAAAAAGCGCGGCATCCCCATCGATGCCATCGTGATCGACTTCTTCCACTGGACGGAGCAGGGCGAATGGAAATTTGATCCGAAGTATTGGCCCGATCCCAAGGCCATGGTGGACGAGTTAAAAGAGATGGGCATTGAGCTGGTGGTATCCATCTGGCCCACCATCAACCCGAAGAGTGAGAACTATTATGAAATGAGCGAGGGAAACATGCTCGTCCGCACGGAGAATGGGCAGTTTGGCACCTTTGATTTCTATGGGCAGCAGACCTTCATCGATGCCATGAACCCTGAGACCAGAAGCTTTGTCTGGAGCAAGGTAAAAGAGAATTATTACAAGTACGGTATTCGGACCTTCTGGCTGGACGAGGCGGAGCCCGAGGTGCATCCTCAGCAGCCCTCCCACCTAAAATACTATCTCGGCAATGGCGCGCAGGTGGCGCAGCTCTACCCCTATTACTATTCCAAGCTTTTTTATGACGGTCTGACAGCGGAGGGCGAGCAGCCTGTTTCCCTGACCAGGGCAGCCTATCCCGGAAGCCAGAAGTTCGGCGCAGTCGTATGGAACGGAGACATCCCCTCCACCTTTGAAGCGCTGAAGATGAGCATTAAGAGCGGCCTCTCCATGGGTATGTGCGGGATTCCCTGGTGGAATTCCGACATCGGCGGCTTCCATTCCGGCGACATCGAGAGCCCCTATTTCCGCGAACTCATTGTGCGCTGGTTCCAGTTCGGACTGTTCTGCCCCGTGATGCGTCTCCACGGCGTTCGCATCCGGCAGTCCGATTATGAATTTAAAAACCCCGGCATTATCGAGCCCAGTGGCGGTGCCAATGAGATCTGGCGTTTTGGCGAGAAGAATTATCCCATCCTAAAGAACCTCATCGAGACCAGAGATCAGCTGAAGGATTATATCTGCAAATATATGGACGAGGCCTCTGCGACAGGCGCGCCCATCATGCGCCCCATGTTTTGGGAATACCCTTCGGACGAAACCTGTTACCAGATTGAAGACCAATACTTCTTCGGCGGCGAACTCCTCTTCGCGCCCATTTATGAGCAGGGCTGCACGGAGAGGGAAGTTTATCTTCCGGAAGGGACCTGGGTGAATGTCCTGACAAAAGAAAAGATCTGTGGCGGCAAGACCATTTCCTGCCACGCACAGATCCATGAATTCCTCGCCTTCGCAAGGGAAGGCAGCGATGTTCTCTCCTGCTTCTGATCGGAACGCAAAAAGGGCGGGAAAGCAAGTCTCAGCACTTGTTTCCCGCCTTCTTTTTATTCTATGATCCGAAGATCGATCTGATTCTCTTTCAGGAAGTTTTTCAGTTCTTCCAGATGCTTTTTTTCAAAGCTAAACAGCATGCCCGTAATGTCTTTTGGCATCAGATAGATCATCTGATCCAACACCCGAAGAAATGCGATGTTCTCCCAGGAAGACTGGAATCTTCTGTTTCCTACCACCTCATAATCGATCCCCTTTTCATCCAAGGTGACGATCACGTGCTCGCTGCCATGCGAAAGCAGCGTGCGATAGGTTTTATTGACCCCCAGGTAGAACACTACCAGAAAAACGATCGCAATGACGGAAATCATGATGCCGGTCAAAGTGAGGGCATCCCTGTCCCCCCGGATCAAAAAGTAAGTAAAGAACAAAACGGCGAGAGCGCAAAAGGCCGCACCCATATAGCAAAAACGAAAGATGCCTGGTACCTTCTTGTCTGGTTTCCGAAGCAGCTGCCTAGCGTGAACCATCACGCTCGTGATCTCTTTGGCTTCCTCAGCCGTCAATTCCCTGTTCGTTTCGATGACCATGTTTTCTCCTCCCTAATGACCCTTCTTTTGCTGTGACCAAGAATTCCTCTCCCAGAAAACGCCGCCCTGATACCCCTGAATGGATGGGTCCTCCTTGGCCATTTCCAGACGTTTTTGCGCCCACGCGCAGTATAACTCGTTCTGCTCAATGGTCACAAAGTGGCGCCCCAATTTCTTTGCGGTAACCGCCGTCGTCCCTGACCCGCCAAAGGGATCCAGCACGACGTCTCCCTGATCCGAGCTCGCCAAGATCAGCTTGGCGATCAGCTTCTCCGGCTTCTGCGTGGGATGCGCCGTATTCTCCGGCATGGACCAATACGGAATGGAAATGTCATCCCAAAAATTCGAAGGGCAGGTATTTCTAAAATTCCCTTCCTCCGTCTCCTCCCAATCCTTCGGAACGCCGTCCACCTTATAAGGCGCGATCACCTTTCTGCGGATCATGACGTCATTTAAGTTAAAGGTATACTTGCTTCCCAGGGTTCCGAACCAGATATCCTCCATGCCATTCTTCCAGTTCGCCTTCGCGCCGCGCCCCTTCTCGCGCTGCCAGGTGATGCGGTTTTGCACCCGTATGCGCTCATGAAGCACTTCCCCGATGATCAGACTGCTCTTCCAGTCGCAGCATACATAGATGCTCGCCGTGGGCTTTAGGAGCGGCAATGCTTTCTCAAGCCACTGCTCCGTATATTCCCGGTACTGCGCGAAGCTCTTTGGCTGAAACTGATTTCCGTGATAATCCTTCGCCAGATTATACGGCGGGTCCACGATCAGAAGATCTGCGAAGCCCTTCGGCATTTGATCCATCACCTGGAAGCTGTCGCCGAGGATCACCCGATCCAGAATGGTTTTCTCCGTCAGCGCCCCCTTCTTAGGCCTTAGGCACTGCGCTGCGTACTTGCGGCCCTCATCGCTGTCCAAAGGGAAGTCTATCGTCTTATTCCGTAAGGCCTTTTCCTTTTTCTGCTCACTCATCTTTCTCTTCTTCCGCGCTTTCCGCCTCAGCACTCGCTTCTTCCAAGTCCGCCTCTTCCACAGGCTCTGGAGCTTTCGCAACTTCTCCCTTATACTCACGTGCCTCTGCCACTACTACTTCGCTTTCCTCTGTCGCTCCTGCTGTTTCTGCTGCCGCAGTGCCTTCCGCCTCATTCCCTGCCTGCACGGCCATGTTTTCTGCCGACATACCTTCTTCGGAAGTCTTACTTTCCTCTTCCGTGTTGGTCTCTTCCGCGCTTGCCTTCTCGGCGTCATCTTGGTCGCTTTCAAAGATACCTGTCTTGAGACGGTCTTCATATTGGTGCTTGGGCATGGGCTTTGCAAAATAGAAGCCCTGGATCATGTCACAGCCCTGTTTCGCCAGGAATTCCACCTGTCCCTTATCCTCCACGCCTTCCGCAACGGTATGCATGTTCAGGCACTTCGCAAGCCGAATGGCCTCGGACACGACGATCTCACCGCGCCCTCCCTCCGACTCTCCGCGGAAGAAATCCGCATCCAACTTAAGCACGTCCAAAGGCATGTCCTTCAAGGAATTCAAAGAAGAATAGCCCGCGCCAAAGTCATCCATGGAAACCTTAAATCCATATTCTTTCAGCCTCTGAATGGTTTGGATCATGGCATTCTTGTCATCAAAGAACGCGCTCTCCGTGAGCTCGATCTCAATGAGATTGCGAGGCGTACCGGCCGTATCCACCATGTCCTTGATCTGCTCTGCCAGGTCACTTTCGATAAAGTGCGCGCGTGATACGTTCACGGAAATCGGAACGCAGTCAAGCCCCTCATCCAGCCATCTCTTCTGATCCGCTGCCACGTGCCTTAGCATATAATGGTCGATCTCCGTGATGAAACCGTTCTTCTCAAAGATTGGAATAAACCTTCCCGGTGAGATAAATCCAAGGTCCGGACTGTTCCAGCGGATCAGCGCCTCCGCGCCGCGGAGCTTCCCTGTCTTAGGATCATATTTCGGCTGATAATAAACCTCAAACTCTTCCTTTTGAACCGCTTTCTCTTGCCTCTCCGTTACGGCATCGATCCACTTTTTCTCCTCTACCAGCTGATGGTCAAAGAATGCAATGCGGGAATCATCACTGTCAGAAAGCGTTGCCCGTGCCATGCAGGCATTGTTAAACTCCTTCTCGAGGTTTAAATTCCTTCTGCGCGCCGCTCTGCCATTGCTCTTCTTTTGCGCCTCCAGAAGTCGTATGCCGAAATGGAATGCAAATTTATGTGCGGGATCTATGGTCTCCAGGATCCCGGTCATTTCTTTCAGCCGCTTTAGCAGCTGATCTTCATTTTCATACTTCAGGAGCAGGGCGAAGCTGGCAGTCGCCACGTGAGCACAGCATTCCCGCTTTTCCAACTGCTTCGTGATCACTTCGCCGACCTTTCGAAGCATCTTCTCCCCTTCCTCAAGGGAATGACAGGTGCAGAAATTGCGATAGTTCACGAACACGACCTCGATCACTGCGAAATTTAGGCGCTTATACCTGCCGGAACGCAATAAAGGCTCTTGCCTTAGCAAAAACCATGACAGGTTATGGCATTTCGTCACGGGATCCGTCATGTAGGTGTCAATGATCCTCTTTTGGCGTGCGCCGCTTCGGATCAGGTTAATGATCAGAAGGATCATAATGAGCGCCAGCAAGAAAAGTATGATAACAGAAGATCCCAACACCCATATTGTCTCCTGGTAGGGGAAATCCAGGCCGCTCTTGCAAACAAAGATCTCTTGCCCCTCAAAGATCGGTACGGAAAACCATAAGGGAAAATAGCAGCCTTCCGTCTCATTTGCCGCAGCCATGATTTCGGACAGGTCAATTTCTTCCTCGCCCTCCTTTTGGGTTTTTATTTTGACCTCAACCGTGTTATTATTTTCAAAAAAGCCCTTCAGGATATTTTCCCCGATTTTTCGTGAATTGGGAGTATAATGGCCATCCTTTTCCTTATAGAGCCATCCATGATCCTCATCCAGGTAGATGTCATACCAGACAGACAACGTATCATCGCTCAGTCTCGTCGCGCCCTGAATGGAAGTATTCTCTCCGTTCGTAGCTTTCTCATTGCCCGAAGAGTCTAAGACATAATAGACCGCTCCATCCAGTTCTTCGTTCGCCTTGCGTTCTTCCTCGTCAAACCTCTCATAGTAAAGTGCCAGACGCATTGCCCTCTCGGATGCCGCCTTGACCTTTGCGTTCACGATCAACTCGGCCGCGAACATGATCACAACCAGATATCCTGCCGCAATAAATCCTAAAATGAATGCGTAAATCGCAAGTGAAATGCCCCAGTGATTCTTTTTGATCGACTTAAATTGTTTTTTTCTACTGTTTCTTCCACGCATGCCCTCGGACTCCAATCAAATAATATGACCCTTAATCATTATAATCCAACCCGCCCGCACGCGCAACCTGCTTTCTCCGCGCAGTGCTTTTTCGATGAAATGCGGAAATCCTTCGTTTTCGGTCTGCCCAGGCCCGTTAATAACCCGCATACTCCTTGATCTGCATCGCGCCGTACAGCGCATATTTCGGGTTCAGCTCTTCATCATACAGCTGCGGGCTATATTCCTTTCTCCAGGAAAGGCCGTCTGAAAAGCCCCAGAAGGTGATCGCATCCATGTTGATCCTCCCGGCGTCCGCCCTCTCGAACAGTCCGCCGATCAATTCATAGAAAAATCTCCCCTGCGTTCGAAGGTTCGTGTCTGACGGGTACTGTGCAGACTGATACTTGCCAAGCCCCACGTCGATCTCCGTCAGCTCCAGCTTAAGCCCCGTTTCCGCCAACTGATCCACTGCGGCAAAGTACTTCGTCAGGTCATCCGCCGTGAACAGATGCGCCTGCAGTCCAATGCCGTCGATCAGGCTCCTGCCGCCCTCATCCACGAGGGACTGCGCCATTTTCACCAGCGCGGCCGCCTTATATACCGCATTATAATCATTGTAATAGAGATCAATGGATTCCGGTGCATACTGATCTGCATAGTAAAAAGCATACCAGAGATAGTCCTCTCCGATGATCTCGGACCAGAGCGTCGGGCGCAGGCTTCCGTCCTCCATCCACGCTTCATTCACCACGTCGAAGGCGTAGAACAGGTCAAGATATCCCAGCCGTTCCAATTCCTCAAAGGTTCCGCGGATCAGATCCTCCATCCGAAGGAGCATTTCATCGCGGTCCACGTAAGCGCCCTGGGTGTTGAAACCCTCATGGAAGATCCATTCCGGCGTCTGACTGTACCAGATCATGGTGTGCCCGCGCATGGCAAGATGATGCGTCTTCGCCCACTGCAGGATCTTCAGCGTGTCCCCTTGATATTCTACCACAAGATGCCCTTCCGCCTGACTCCTCTCCTGATTTAAGACATAATCCGGCTTCATGTTGTTTTCCATGGTGATGCTGTTAAACTGCGCCAGGATCAGCTTCTCCGTGTTCGCCTGACTGATCATGTAAGGCGAAATACAGGTTCCGACCTTCATGCCATGCTCTCCAAAGACATCCTGAAGGGTCTTCGAAGTCACCTCTTCCTGCGCCGGAAGTTTTACCTTGACGCCCCCTGCCCCGCAGCCCGTAAGAAACACCATGAGAAAGCAGAGGACGCAACAAAAAATTCTTCTTTTCATACTCGTTCCACTCCTACGATCTCTTAAGCCTCCGCAGCCACGCCTTATGTTCCTCCGTGACGCGAAAGCTCTCGAGCGCCTTCTGGATCGCCTTGTTATGTGTCCAGGTTTCCAGCTTTCCCTGCTCGATATACTTCACGCTCGCGTCATATTGCTTTGCCAGCGCGGTTGCAAAGTACCACGCCACCATCATCTTCAGATAATAATCCTCCCCCTCCTTGGCAGCGACCCAGGAAAGATATTCTTCCTTAAAATCCTCGCCGAGATACTCGTTCATCAGCATGCGGATGCCAAATCTCGCCGTATAGACATGCTCCGAATCGATCCACCGCCTGACGTGGGGAAGAAGCTTTTCGTGATTCTTCTTAAAGGCCTTGGGGCTTGCCTGATCGCTGACCGGCCAGCAGTCCACATAGGGCAAGAAGCGATCCGTCTCCGCGATGCACTCGTCAAAATCCTTGATCAGCGCGATCATGAAAAAGTGGATGATGTTCTCTTCATAGTACTTGTGGGGAAGGCTTTTCAAAAAAGCCTCCCCTTCCTTTGTCCCAAAAAGCTCCTTCGCGATCGCGCGCATGTCAGGGGTCCGGATCCCGATCATATTCTCCACGGGAATGTTCGGGACGAGCTTACTTTGAAACTCCCGAAACTCCGGATCGCCATATGCTTTCAGCTTGTCATAAATTGTCATTTGCCATCTCCTCCTCGCTTTGTCTTCCCGCAGAGGATCACTCTTCGTATTCCAGGGTTTCCTCCACATATTTACGACTCATGTCGTGTCGCATTTTCCGCTGCTCCACGCTGTCAAAGACGATGGACATGTCATAGTCCTCCGGATACAGCTCCTCCGCCTTTACGTGAAGCTTTACGCGCTTATGATTGATCCAGATCTTTCGATCTGCGATCTGCACCCGGAGCACGCCCTTGTCGTTGACCTCCTCACAGACAATGCCGATCTTCTGATCCGGGTAGACCATAACGCTGTCACCTACTTTAAATTTTGTGCCAAGCGTCTTGTCCAGATGCGATTTCTTCTGCTTCGTGATCCTCGGTCCGCCCGTCTTCTTTTCCGCCTCGGCATGATGGAAATGGTACTCCTTCACCGCATCCTTTCCATAGGCCGCTTCCACCGCAACCTTCAGCATGCTCTCCGGCATTCCCAGACGATCGGCGATATAAAACGCACAGCTTTCTCCCGCCTCACCGATCATCATCTGATAGGTGGGCATCAGCGTCTCCTTGTCGAAGGTCATCCTCGCGTTGATCACTTGCTCTGTCTTTTCCGCGTACTCCTTGATCTCGGGATAATGCGTGGTCACCAGGAAGTTCGCGCCGCTCTTCCGAAGCTCCTCGAGAATGGCAATGGCGATCCCCATGCCCTCCGCAGGATCTGTTCCCGAACCCAGCTCATCCATGATGACAAAGCTGTCCGGACGAACCTGCTTTAAGATCTCCAGCACGTTCTTGATATGAGCGGAAAAGGTGGACAGATTCTCGGAAAGGTTCTGCCCGTCGCCAATATCGCAGAGGTAATTGCCATTCATGCAAAGATCCGCCTCCCTGCAGGTGACGTGCAGGCCGCACTGGGCCATGTAGCAGTTCAGCATCACCGTCTTGATGGCCACGGTCTTTCCTCCCGTGTTGGGCCCCGTGATGACAATGCCTCTCTCCGACTCCCCCATCGCGAACTGCAGGGGCACGCTAATGCTCTTATCCATCAAGGGATGTCTCGCGTCCTTCATCACGATCCGCCGGCTGGTATTGATCCGCGGCTCCGAAGCATCCAGCGTAAGGCTTAGCTTTCCCTTCGAAAACAGGAAATCCAGCTTCTCGATCATCCGCAGGTTCTCCTCCATAAA
This sequence comes from uncultured Lachnospiraceae bacterium, assembly GCA_947305245.1. GTDB lineage: Bacteria > Bacillota > Clostridia > Lachnospirales > Lachnospiraceae > Acetatifactor. Next base: position 4,576 of record CAMZDG010000013.1, on the reverse strand, counting down.
GGGGATCGCGTCAGAGACCATGGCCGTCAAAGTATACAGGATCCTGCGCACCTCATTTTCTTCGTCGATGCGAAGGAGCTCCAGCTCCTCAAAGAGCTTTGCCACCCCGACCGGCTCAATGAATAAAGTGCTTCCCGTGGAAGACTTGTCAATGACGCTCCCGGGGATCCGAAACTTATACTCTCGCTTTACGGGCACGCAAACCCTCCCGTTTCGCAGCGTATAATAGGTGTCCGCCATGCACTCCTTATTGCCGCGGATCACCTGCTCCGCCTTCTGTTTCATGCCCTCTTCCAGGCGCACGATCTGAAAGCGGATCTCATAGAGCGCCTTCGACGCGTGATCATCCACTGCCTCATAGCGGATCTGCCTGCCGATCTCCTCCCGAAGGTCCTTTTGCGGATCCAGATTCTCGTCATAATAGGCCAGCGGATTATGAAACTGCTTCCCACGAGAGAGGTAGTCCCTAAGCCGCTCCGTCATCACCAAAACCTTCTCCACGCGCTCGAGCTGATACGGGGTCAGACAGTCGCCTCTTTGCGCAACGGTGAGGATCTCCTTCATCTCCGTCACGCTCTGCAGGGGCGGATTTCCAAGCTTCTCCACGAGTTCCCTGCTGTTTGTCGTATCCCGGAGCATCTTTAAAAGCTCCGGCTCATCTAAGATAATCTTTGTATTTTGAATCATTTCCACGGCTTTGTCCGTGTATGTCAGTTCCGACCAGATCTCCTTGATCCGATCGAATTCCAGTTGCTTTTCTATGTCCATTATACCTTACTCCTTGTAAAAAAAATAGACCATAATATCTGCAAAGATATCATGGCCCTGCCTATTTTCATCCCTGTGAAACGCCGCGAAGTCAAAGGTAGTAAAAAAATCCCGCGAGCGTTCCGAAGCTGCGCAAGTAACAATGATCATATCCACGATATTAAGCGTAATAAACTTAAGCTAATGGCATTGCCATTAACTTAGTCACCCATGCAATATGAAATTTGCAATGGTTATTTCACCACACTTAACATAAAATACCTCGAAAAAATAGTTACTTGCGAATATAGTCATTATAAGATCACGCTTTTTGATCTGTCAAGTGCTTTCTATTTTGCATCCCGGATCACATGCTTTCTTCTTTGCATCCCGGATCACACCCAGATGGCTTCGCTGAGCGCCTGCCTTACGTTATGATCGTTGACCCTCACGAGCTTTGCGAGATACCAGGCCCTCTCCTCATCCGTCATCTCCTGGATGCGCTGCACGTCCTGTCCGTTTTCCATCCGATCCTTGATGGAGCTAAGCTCCTCCAGCTTGGCCTGCGTTTTCCAAAGGATCTCCTGAAGCGAACGCTCCTTCTCTTCGAAAAGTGTCAGGATCTCCTCCTTCGAGCGTTCTCCGGACAAGATCTGCTCGATCTCCACGAGCGAAAATCCCATGTCCTGCAATTCCATCAGAGATTCCACCTGCTCCAGCTGCCCTGCAGAATAATAACGGTATCCACTTCCCTCATCCACCCGGACTGGTTTGATGATGTTTTTCTTTTCATACACCCGCAAAGCCTTCACGGAAATCCCCGCCAAGGCCGCCAATTCTCCGATCTTGAGTAACTGAAACTCCCCGTCTTGATTCATTTTGGTCACCCTCTCTCTTCGAGTACCTCGCTCACCCGTGATACGCCGGCAAGATTCGTTCGCATGTTGCCAAGACAGCTGCTTGCGACACGGACGTCGCGCATCATTTCGCCGCGATACTGCGTGATCTTTGACAGCATTGCGAAGTCTTGTATTTCTTCTCCCATCATACTATTTCCCACAAAGAGAAGCAATAGGTAGCCCAGGTTTCCAGAGAAGATATTGCAAAGGGAGCTCCCCGAGATCCTTAGGTGCGCCTTCATGTTCTCGCGCAGGATATCCCGGCTGACCTCTTCCACCTTCTTTAGGACGAATTCCTCTCCCTCATAGACCCGGATCGTCACCTGGCTCGCAATCACGGGCTCCACCCAGTTGGTATACTCGGCCAGCTTTCCCATGGCTCTTTTCTTATATTTTGGCACGTTTCGGGTCATGACGATGGTACCAAGCAGGAAAAACGGGATCATGACTGCCATGGCGATCGCAAATAGCGGTGCGTTCATCCTGATCAGGATCAGGCTGCTGCCGAGAAAGCTCACCGCCGCGATGAAAAGGTGCATGAAATTCACCGGAGCGACCAAGTAATCACAGGTTCTGTCTATATCCGCGCCAAGCCTCGTGATCCAGTCTCCATTGGATCTCTTTTCGATCTCGCCATACTCCTTGGACAGAATGACCCCAAGCATTTTCCGCCGAAATTTCTGATGCATTGCAACGGTCCCGTTCACGGAGATCGTCATCCAAACCGTCATGTTATAAGCAAAGAGCAATGCGGATAATAGCAAAAAGGTCAGAAAAGTGCCAAGGAGCTTTTCCTTCTCTCCAAGCTCTGCGATCCTGACAAAGCGCTCCAGCATGTTGGCCGTCAGGATCGCGTTCAAAAGGTCAAAGGGTGCCCGAAGCAGCAAGATGATAAGCATCACCTTCGCCGCCCCGATCTCCCGCAGCATTCTCCAAACTCGTTTATCCATACAGCTTCCCCTCTTTCATCTGGTAAATACTCGTTTATCCATACAGTTTTCCCTCTCTCATCTGGTACATACTCGTTTATTCATACAGTTTTCCCTCTCTCATTTGGCAAATACTCGTTTATTCATACAGTTTTCCCTCTCTCATCTGGTAAACACTGTCATACGCTTCCAAATGGCTCCTCTGATGCGTTACGTGGATCACCGTCTTCCCCTCCGCGGCCCTCCTTAGCGCCTCCAGCACAGACTTTTCCGTCTCATGATCCAGCGCGGAAGTCGGCTCATCCAGGAGAATGACCTCCGAATTCTTGCAGACTGCCCGCGCGATCGCGATCCTCTGCGCCTGCCCGCCGGACAGCTCATTGGCGCGATCCCCAAGATAGGTGTCAAGCCCATCCTCAAGCGAAGCGATCCACTGATCCAGGCACGACAGACTTACGACATGATCGATCCACTCCTTGGAATACTCCCGTCCCAAAGTAATATTCTCGAGTATGGTCATGGGTAGGAGCTGAGGCGTCTGCATGACGATGGAAACAGCCTTACTGATCCTTGCGCTCTCCGTCTCCCCGGCCACCTTGATCGTCCCTTCCGTGGGCACGTACAGCCCTGAAAGAAGCTTAAGCAGCGTACTTTTTCCGCACCCGCTCTCCCCCACGATCCCGACATGCTTTCCCTTAGGAACGACCAGCGTCACCTGGTTTACAACCTGACGCCCTCCATAGGAAAAACTTACTTGATCCAACTCTATCATGCTCATGATTATCTCTCCTTCAACGGATTGCCGTTGTTTCATGCACTTTTTTTAGATTTATGCGTGCCGATTGCCTTTTGTTATGCCACGTCGATCCTTGACAGGTTTACCGTAAAGGTCTTAAATCCCGCGATCCAAGACGGCAGATTCATGACAAACTGCGTGACACTCTTTTGCAGGTTTAGGAACATGATCAGCGTACCCAGAAGGATCTCCCCCGTGAGCACCATGTAACTTCCCGCTAGTAGCAGCAAAAGGAGCGGAAGCCTCGAAAGCACGCCGGACAGGGAATTAAAGATTGCAAACATTCGGTCCTTTTTCACCTCTGCGATCCCCCATTTCTCCAAGACCTGTTCGAATCGGTCCAGCAAAAAGCGTTTGGCATCAAAGATCTTGATCATGGGAAAACTGTCAACGCAGCTGTAAGCAATGCGATTTAAGTTATTCTTCTCCTCCAGGGTCGCCGTCACGATCTTCGAAAGCTTCTTCCCCGACAGCACCACGTAGATAAGTGTGAGAACCGTTGGCAGCAAAAGAACCATGGTGAGTTTTGCGTTCACAAAGAGTAAAAAAGCAAAGACTATCATCCCGCTGACGGACATACCCGCCATTTCAAACAGCGTACTACTCAGATACTGGTTTGCGCTACTCAGCTCATTTTGCACCACGGACATGGCGTGCGCCACGCTGTCTTCTTCCGCCTCGCGCACGGAGCTTTGCAACTTTGCCCGAAGAAATCCCATCCGCAGCGTATGCGCCGCCCTCTCCGTGCAATAGCGTCCCGCCAGCTGATAGAGAAACTGCGTCACCGCATTAGCGAAAAGGAAAACTCCCATCAGAAGGAAAAACGAAAGCTCTATCTTGCTTCTCACTTCGATCTGATTCACCAGCTCCCCGACAAAGAACATGTAGACAATCTGCGAACCATTGGAAAGGATCGCCGCCAGAAGCGCCAAAGTGACCCACCCCCGATTTTTCTTTATCAGCCAGCACAGTACCCGCATAGGTTTCTCCTCCCGCAAAAAACTAATTTATACTTGACTTTTATTAGCAGGCTTTGTTGCTAAAGTATAAACCCTGCCCCAAGGGCCGAGTCAATTGGTTACTTAATATAATTCCAAAAAAACTCTCTTTTTACAAAAGTTTCTACTCGATAAACCCGCAGCTGCCGAGCTTTTTCCGATTTCGATCCATGCTTTGTCAAAAGGCAACTTGTCGCCGCCCCACAC
>CAMZDG010000012.1 GCA_947305245.1 uncultured Lachnospiraceae bacterium | reverse complement strand
TTTGCCTGCAATGGTGAAATTCGGTCTTGCGCAATGGAAATCTGCGAACCGTGTCAGGTTGGGAACAAAGCAGCACTAAGCGGAATCTTCCATGTGCCGTGAGGTCACCGGGTGGAGTTGCAGTGCGGCCAGGCAATGCGCGGTTTCTAATTTGCTGCCTTATGAGGTGTTTTATGAAGACTTCCCAAAGCGAGGTACTCGCCTCCTGCAACATATGTCCCCGTCACTGCTCCGCGAACCGTATGGCCGGCGGCGTGGGATACTGCGGTCAAACGGCAGAGATCACTGCCGCAAGGGCTGCGCTGCACTTTTGGGAAGAGCCCTGCATCTCGGGCAAGGAAGGCTCCGGCACGGTCTTCTTTTCCGGCTGCAATCTTCGTTGCATCTACTGTCAGAACCGCGAGATCGCCCTCGGAAATCAAGGGCAGGTCATCAGCCTGGAAAGACTCTCTCAAATCTTTCTGGAGCTTCAGGAAAAAGGCGCCAACAATATCAATCTGGTCACGCCGACGCACTATGTGCCACAGATCCGCGAAGCCCTTCTTGCGGCAAAAAAGCAGGGGCTTACCCTGCCTATTGTCTATAATACCGGCGGCTATGAGGAGGTGGAGACGCTCCGCATGTTGGATGGTATCATCGATATATACCTGCCCGACATGAAATACCGCTCCGCAGCTCCCGCTGCCCGATTCTCCAACTGTCCCGATTATTTTGAGAAGGCCTCCCTTGCCTTGCAGGAAATGTACCGTCAGGTGGGGGATCCCGTCTTTGACGAGGGCACCGGACTCATGCGCCGCGGCATGATCATTCGCCATCTGCTGCTTCCCGGTCAGGTCGGCGAGTCGAAGCGCGTGCTTCGCTGGATCCACGACACCTTCGGCGACCATGTTTTCGTCAGCATCATGAACCAATATACGCCCATGCCCCAGCTGTCAGACCGCCCGGAATTCCAGGACATAGATCGCAAGGTGACCCAGGAGGAATATGACAGGTTGCTGGAATTCGCCGAGCTGATCGGCATTACACAGGGCTTTTTACAGGAAGGCGAAACCGCGAAGGAAAGCTTCATCCCGCCCTTTACCGGGGAGGGACTTTAAGCTTCCTGCCTGATAGTTTTCCATCGTTCATGTCCTACAGTTCCAGGCGATCATGCCCTACGGTTCCAGGCGATCAGCCCTGCAGCTCCGGGCGGTCATGCCCTACAGCTCCACTCGCATCATGTAATAGCCGAAATCTCCCTCTCTTGCGGGCTCCGCAGCCCCTTCAAAGCTCTCAAATCCAAAGAGGATGGCGACCTCCTTTTCCCTGTCATAATATTTCCCCGGCACTCCCACGTAATAAACCATCTCGCCTCTTCGGTCCTGTCTGTGCAAGATCAAATGCTTATACGTGAAATACCCGTGCAAAAGAAAACTGTTGTTGACCATGCGGTAGGAACGGTCCTTTAGGATCACAAAGTCTCCAGGGCTGATCTGCAGGTAGCTTCTTGCGTCGCCAAATGGCGTGATGGAGGGATATATGGCGCCTAACTGCTCCCATTTCCCAGGCTTTAGGCTCGCCTGGCGCCCCGCATCCGCCAGCTCCCGCACCCCGCGGGGATCCATCTCCCGCCCTTGTGCCTCTCGTCCTTTTGACTCTCGCTCTTCTGACTCCTGCCCTCTTACGTCCTGCCCTTTCGTTTTCTTTATCTCCGCTTCCTCCAGGTTCCTGTTCCCAGCCTCCTGTTCCATAACTTCCTGCCCTCCCGTCCTCTTTGGTTCTTCCGGTTCCTGCTCCTTCGCCTCCTTTGTCTCTTCTTCGCCTCTCACCGTTGCTGCGTCCTGCACATCTCTCTCCTCGCGCAGGACGGCGACCAATTCCCGTCCCTCTTCCAAGGGGATCCACACCTTTTCCAGCTCCGCTACGGGCAGCCCGGGGGCTTCCCCGTTCTCCAAATACGCCTCTCGGCCCGTCCCTTCTTCCGTACTCGCCGTTCGCCCCAGGTTATCACAATCCAGCCCGCGAAGCTCCAGCCTGGCCCTTCCATTTTTCACGGAAAGCTCGCCAAGCTTTATCCTTCGGCCCATCCCCCCAAGCATCACGGGAAAGCTCCCCTTCGCCCCCTCAAAGAGTCCTGACACCTGCAGGATCAGATTACAGGTCTTCCCCCAGCACTCTAATCGTAAGAATCCCGCGCCGCGCACCCTGACGCCCGCTTCCATATAATCGAGATATTTGATTTTCTGATCAAATAGCATAAAAAAACACCCCCTGCAACATTCTATGCAGGGGATGTCCAAAATAGACGTTGTCATTCCGTTCCATCCAGATATTTCATGTAATTCGCCACCATCAGCGCGATCTTAAAGGTCAGGGCGTCATCAAAGGTCCGAAGATTCAGTCCGGTGCTCTCCTGAATGCGCTCAATGCGGTATACCAAGGTATTTCTGTGCACGTACAGCTGCCTTGCGGTCTCGGAAACGTTCAGGTTATTTTCAAAGAATTTATTCAGCGTGTTGAGCGTTTCATCATCCAGCTCCGTGGGCACGTTGTCGCCGAAAATCTCCTCGATAAAGATCTTACAGAGATTCACGGGAAGCTGATAGATCAGGCGCCCGATGCCGAGGGAATGATATGCCGCAACGGACTTCTCCGCATAAAAGATCTTGCCGACGTCCATGGCCATCTTCGCTTCCTTGTACGACTTCGAAATGTCCTTGAGTTCATAGACCTTCGTGCCCAGGGAAACCCTCACCTTCACCATGATCTCCGTGCTGACCATGTCCACGATCGTGTCCGCGATCGCTTCCAGCTCCTGCCCGGTCGCCTCGGCATCCACGCTCTTGATCAGGATGACGCTGTTCTCATCCACGGCCGTCACATAATCTCCCGTCTGAGGACTGAACATCCCCCGAAGAAGCTCCATGACCATGCCATCCTTCTCCCCGCCCGCTTCGATCAGATAGATCACGCGCGCGGCGCTCACCTCGATCCGAAGCTTCTTCGCACGATTATAAATATCGACCAGAAGCATGTTGTCGAGGATCAGGTTCTGGAAAAAGCCGTTCCTGTCGATCTTCTCCTTATATGCGATCACGAGGTTCTGGATCTGACAGACCGCGATCTTTCCCACCATGTAAACGTCATCGGAATACCCCTTCGCCACGAGCACGTAGAGGAGATCTCCCTCATCATAGATCTTCAGCAGGTGATGCGTTCCGATCACCTGACTGTCTGCGGGAGAATAAGCAAAATCACGGATCAGGCCCTGCGTCAGGTCCGTCGTCTCCACGGAACCGGCCACCCAGGTTCCATTCAGGTCATAAACGCACAGGTCCACTTTCGTGATGGCTTTCAATTCATCAATACTGGTCTGAATGATCTGATTTGAAATCATAAACTACCTCTCAAAAATTTAAAAGGGGTGCTGTTTCCAGCACCCCTGATAGATTCATACTAGTTGGTGATGATCTTCTCAGTATCTCTGTCGAATACGTGGATCTTCTCAACATCCAGAGCGAACTTAACGGAATCGCCAGGTCTGGAATTGGTACGAGAATCAACTCTTGCAGTCATAGGGAACTCATCCAGATCGAAGTACAGGAATACTTCTGCACCAAGCAGCTCGTACACCTTGATGGTGGACTCGAAGGTGCTGTGAGGAGAATTCTCGATGAACATCTCGGAATCATAAACATCCTCAGGACGGATACCGAAGATAACCTGCTTTCCATCATAACCGCCCTCGATCAGCTTCTTGGACTTAGCGGGAGGAAGAGGAATGCTCTTTCCAGCGATCTCAAGGTTAGCAACGTCGCCTTCTACGGCTACGGTAGCGGTCAGGAAGTTCATCTGAGGGGATCCCATGAATCCTGCTACGAACAGGTTCTGAGGCTTGTCGTACAGATTCTGAGGGGTATCTACCTGCTGGATAACGCCATCCTTCATAACTACGATTCTGGTACCAAGGGTCATAGCCTCGGTCTGGTCATGGGTAACGTAGATGATGGTGGTGCCCAGTCTCTGATGCAGCTTAGCGATCTCGATTCTCATCTGTACACGAAGCTTTGCATCCAGGTTGGACAGAGGCTCGTCCATAAGGAATACCTTAGGGTTACGAACGATTGCACGACCCATTGCCACACGCTGTCTCTGACCACCGGACAGAGCCTTGGGCTTACGATCCAGGAGGGGAGTCAGGTCAAGGATCTTAGCAGCTTCCTTAACCATCTTGTCGATCTGATCCTTGGGAACTTTTCTCAGCTTCAGACCGAATGCCATGTTGTCGTATACGGACATGTGAGGATACAGAGCGTAGTTCTGGAATACCATTGCGATATCTCTGTCCTTAGGCTCTACGTCGTTTACAACTCTGTCGCCGATCTTCAGCTCACCAGAGGAAATATCCTCCAGACCTGCGATCATACGAAGGGTGGTGGACTTACCGCATCCGGAAGGTCCTACGAAAATAATGAATTCCTGATCTGCGATCTCAAGGTTGAAGTTCTTAACAGCCTCAAATCCGTTGGGATACACTTTGCAGATGTTTTTCAGTGATAAACTTGCCATTGTGAATAACTCCTTTCATCTCGCCTTTGCCATTCATTTTTGATTAATTTAGACCCAACAAGCTAAGGATAAGTATAACAGAAAGGCCTTGTCTTTGACCATGACCGATTTCACCAAAGATTTTCGCTCTGATTGTAAGAATTGCTAGCTTTTCCTTTGAAGCTCGGCAATTTGCACAATCAATTTTTACGCTTTTTATTTAAAACGTATATTGCTTTCTCTTTGGTTATTTCTGTATTTCCTTCTTATCCGCCAGCGCCGGATCTAAGGAATCACTAAAGATATGCTCGTCTTCGTTTCCCGGCTCCTCGGGAAGGATCCCTGCCGCCCTCTGCGCCTCCAGCGTCTTATCCTCCATGCGCTGGAAGAACTTATTATACAGGAACGCGCTGCCATACGCGGGAAGGGACAATCCGAACAGCACCACCAGCGGGAAAAGCTGGAACACGAAGACCGCCAGCAGAATGGGAAGTGCCCAGAAGATCACCATCAGGAGTACCTTCGGCAGCTGCATGATCGCCATGATGAAGGCATTTCGGAAGGTTCTGGGAATGGAATTGTCAAATTTGGAGAGCACGGGATAAATGAACGTGAACACTGCCAGCGCCAGGAGTGAGGTTGCCATAAACAGAACCTGCAAAAGGATGGACGGATTGGACTCCGGCACTCTGTAGACAATGTAATAATCCATGAACAGAACGAACATGACCACGACCTGGATCAGCCAGATCACCGTCGCCTGCCTGAAATTCTGCTTAAAGGATTTCAAAAATCCCTTTAGGATATAAACTTCTTCATTACGCACGATCTTCAGCGCCATGTAATACAGGGCGGTCATGGATGCGCCGACGGTGATGATCGGAATGCAGCAGATCAGTGCGATCAGATCCAGGATCATCAGGTCAGCCAGCTTGTTCAGCCCTTGCATCAGGGCGCTGTCAGGATTAAACAACTTCATTTCATTTTCCCTTTCCGTCAAAAATCTTTTTCCATCAGGACCACCGGCACGCCGGCAGGCCTCGAGCCGGGCCTTACCTGCGCAAAGCCAAGCTTTTTATAAAACTCCACCGCATAGGGTGACGCCAGCAGGGTCAGCTGCCTAAGCCCCACTTCCCTTGCCAGATACTCGCACAAAAACTCCACCATGGCCCGTCCGATGCCTTGATGATGATGCGACTCCTCCACAAAGAGCAGGGACAGGTGATTTCGGTCGCGCAGACTTCCGACGCCCACGATCCGACCCTCGTCCCGCGCCGTCAGCATCTGATATCTGCCTTCTTCAAAGGCCCGTCTGAGATTTGCGTCCGTGATGAACGCGCGAAAGCTTGCCTGACCCTCCGGCGTGCAGTCCGGCGCGTCAAACTTAAGGAAGGTCTTCCAGACCATATCCATCGCCTCATCCCAATCCTCAAGGGAAGCCCATCTGATGGTGAAATCCATGCCGCCACCTCCCAAATGCAGGAGCCATGTCTTTTATCCCATCGTCTTTTCCAGCCAGCCGGCAATGTCCTCCATCACCTGCTCACGATCCAGCTCATTCAGGATCTCATGCCGGTCTCCGGGATACAGCTTCATCTCCACGTTCTCCATGCCGACGCCCGTCATGGAAAGTCGTACCTGCTCCACTCCTTTTCCATAGGCGCCCACCGGATCCTCGTCCCCCGAGACCATGAGTATTGGCAGGTCCTTTGGCATGCGGGAGAGATTCTTTTTGTCAAACAGACGATTCGCCATTTCAAACATGCAGCGGTATCCATTGATGGTAAACGGGAATCCGCAGAGCGGATCCACGCGATACTGATTGACCGTCTCTTCGTCCTTGGAGAGCCAGTCGCTCGGCGTGCGGGGATTCGGCACGCGCTTATTATAATCTCCCATCACAAGCCGCTCCACGAGAGGGCTGACGTGCTTATCGCCATAGATCATCTCAATGCATTTTGACAGGCAGCGGATAAACGTCACGCCGACCTTCGCCCGCGTTCCCGTTCCCATGACGATGGCCCCCTGAATGCCGGTGCCATATCGGCACACGTAATTTCTCAGGATATAGGAGCCCATGCTGTGTCCCAGAATAAAGATCGGAATGCCCGGATACTGTCCCTGCACGGTCTTTTTCAGCCTGTGCACGTCGCGCACCAGGACCGTTGCCGGATCCATGGGACAAAAGTACCCATAGGTTTCCCCCTCAGGCACGGACAGGCCATGGCCCAAATGGTCCTCGCCCGTCACAAGGAAGCCCCGATCCGTCAGAAATTTTGCAAAGCCTTCATACCTGCCCATATACTCGGACATGCCGTGTATGATCTGGACAATGGCCTTTGGCTCTCCCTCGGGCAAATACTTCACTGCATACAGCTTATGGATGCCGTCTCTGGAATCGATCGTGAATTCTTCTTTCCTCATAGCGTAACCCCGTCTTTCCTACAACCCCAAACCACAGTGCCCCAATATAGGATTATTATACCTTATCGCGCAGAAAAAAGAAATGACTTTACAAAAATTTAAGAGGATAGACGGCCAAAAAACAGGGAAATTAAGAGCTCCGCGGGATCCCGGCCATGATCTTTGCCGTTTTCACGCGGAGCTTTTCAATTTTTGATCATAAATTAGCAAATTTCAGCGCCTGCGGGCATGTCGCTTTCCGGCTTCATCAGCGCAAGCTTTCCTTCCGCGTCCTCCGCGCAAAGGAGCATTCCCTGGCTCTCAAGACCTGCCATCTTTCTGGGTGCAAGGTTCACAAGGACCATCACCTTCTTACCCACCATCTCCTCGGGAGAATAGGTCCCACGGATGCCGGAGAGGATCTGCTTCACCTGATTTCCGATCTTGACCTGACTGCAAAGGAGCTTCTTCGAGCCCTTGACTGCCTCGCAGGCAAGGATCTCACCCACCTGGAACTGAAGCTTTGCGAAATCATCATAAGTGATCTCGGGCTTTGCCTCCACCTCCACTGGCGCCTGCTCGGGAGCCTGCGCCGCCTTCGTTCCGGTCAGCTCAGCCAGCTTTTCGTCCGCTTCCTCCTGCGTCATTCTGCCGGCGTTTACGAGATTTGCGAACGCTTTCTTCTGATGATCGACGAATTCCTGACGCTGACGCGCCTGTACTTCGTCCGCCTTCTTCAGAATTTCCTCCTTGTCCAGTCTTGCGAACAGGATCTCAGGCTGATCCGTCACCTTGCCCTCTTTACGCAGTCCAAAGCTGCCCAACTGATCGAAGTCACGCAAGGTAGTACCCAGCTGCTTAGCGATCTTCTCGCCCGTCTCAGGCAGGAAGGGTGCCAGCAGGGACGCACCGATGAGGATGCCCTCGCAGAGGTTGTATAAAACAGTTGCAAGGCGGTCCTGCTTTGCGGGATCCTTGGCAAGTACCCAGGGCTCCGTCTCATCAATATACTTATTCAGACGCTTGAACACGGCAAAGATCTCCGTCAGCGCATCCGCCACGTGGAGCGTCTCCATGCACTTCTCCACCTTCGCATAAGCACCCGTCACGACTGCCTTCAGGTCATCATCGATCTCAGGCACGGCCGCGCCCTTGTCGGCAACGGTGCCGCCAAAGTACTTATTGCTCATTGCAACGGTACGATTGACCAGATTTCCGAGGGTGTTCGCCAGATCGGAATTCACGCGCTCCGTCATCAGCTCCCAAGTGATCGTTCCGTCATTTTCATACGGCATCTCGTGCAATACGAAGTAGCGCACCGCATCCAGTCCAAAGATGTTGATCAGGTCATCCACGTAGATCACGTTGCCCTTGGACTTACTCATTTTCTCGCCGCCCTGAAGGAGCCAGGGATGACCGAAGATCTGCTTCGGCAGAGGCTCGCCCAGCGCCATCAGGAAGATGGGCCAGTAGATCGTATGGAAGCGGATGATGTCCTTTCCGATCAGATGCAGGTCCGCAGGCCAATATTTCTTATAAAGGTCACCGCTTTCACCGTCCGCGTCATAGCCGATGCCAGTGATATAGTTGCTCAGCGCGTCCAGCCAAACGTAAACCACGTGCTTCTCATCGAAATCCACGGGAATGCCCCACTTAAAGGAGGTTCTGGACACGCAAAGATCCTGCAGTCCCGGAAGCAGGAAGTTGTTCATCATCTCGTTCTTTCTGGACACGGGCTGAATGAACTCAGGATGCGTGTTAATGTGCTCGATCAGGCGATCAGCATACTTCTTCATCTTGAAAAAGTAAGCCTCCTCCTTCTCCTCGTGCACTGCGCCGCCGCAGACGGGGCACTTGCCGTCCTTCAGCTGCGTCTCGGTATAGAATGCCTCACACTCGGTACAATATTTGCCCTCATAAGCACTCTTATAAATATCGCCCTGATCATAGAGCTTCTTAAAGATTTTCTGGATCTGACGCTCATGATCCGCATCCGTCGTGCGGATAAAGCGGTCATAGCTGGTCCCCATCATATCCCAAAGGCCCTTGATGGTGCCTGCGGTCATATCCACAAACTCCTTGGGGCTCATGCCCTCCTCGATCGCGCGGGTCTCGATCTTCTGCCCGTGCTCGTCGCTTCCCGTCTGGAAGCGCACGTCAAACCCATCCGCCCTCTTATACCGCACAATGGCGTCTGCCAGAATGATCTCGTAGCAGTTGCCGATGTGGGGCTTGCCGGACGTATAGGCGATGGCCGTCGTCAAATAATACTTACCCTTGTTCATCATGATTCCTTCCTCCTATCTTTTAAAATAGGTCAGCGCCTCCCCACGCATGAATGTTCATACGCAAGAAGGCGCCATAAACGCTGTACCACTTCTCTTCGCCCATGCCTCGCGGCATAAGCCTCACAGGGTCATGGATGAATCGCCGCACGTCGCATGGCAAATTCTGATAACCCTTACCGCCGTAACGGGCGGTTCCCGTCGCAGCCTAACCAGATTGGCTCGGTGCGCAGCTCGTGAAGCCATGTTCCCCTAATCCCCGTCTCGTTTCTCTCAGCCATGCCTCCTCCTTTCGGCGGAGACTGGAAACGTTCTCTGGAAGACTTCCCTTAGAGTACTCTCTTCGTCATTGCCTTTTCCATTCCATTTTTATTTGTTTTCTAACAATAGCACATAATGCCGCGAAAAGTCAAGCATTTTGCGCTAAATATCTATTCCTGCGGCGTTCCCAGGGTCTCTGCCAGGTATTTCGCAGGGATCACATAGCCGCAGGCCTGCAGTTTCTTCACATATTCCGGATTCCTCATCCGGCGCTCCGACTCCGCGAGATATTTCGCGTTACTCTTCGCCGCAAAGCCAAGCGCGATCCATACCATCAGTCCAAGGCACGCCACGCAGGCGATCGCGCAGACGATCACGATCGCGACCACCATCGTGTAATAGTATCCCTTGAAATGCATGGTATAATACAGCCATCCGCCGCTTAATGCCGTGATGGCAAACAGGATCAAAAATGCCTTCGCATAGTATGCAACGCTCGTGCTCTTTGGATCAAAGCCCTGAACGGCTACCTCGCGCCATCTCCGATCCAGGTACTCCTGTTTGCATTTCGGGCAAAAGCGGATGGGACTGCCATACGCGAACGCATTTCCCGGCTCCCTCGTCTTTTCTCCGCACTTCCCGCAGGTTCCTTCCATATAACCGAATCCCATGTCTGGTCCCTTCTTTCTTTTTCAGGCAAATTCCTCGCAGGGGAATTGCCGCTTTTATCTGATCATCATTTCCTTTTATTCCGGCTTTTTGAACGCCAGATACCAGTCCAGACTTCTGACGCTTTCATCCGCCATTCTCGCTTCCGCCTCCTCCAGGGTCAGGGGCGCGCCCAATACCGCGTCCTCTCCCGGCTGCCAGTCGGCAGGCGTGCTCACGTGCTGCGCGTCATGCAGCTGCAGGGATTCCACGATCCTCTTGATCTCGGGAAGATTTCTTCCCGTGCTCATCGGATAATATAAAATCGCGCGGATGATCCCCTCCGGATCGATGACGAACACGGCGCGCACCGTCTGCGTCTTCGCCACGGTCTGCAGCATGCCATACTTCTTCGCCACGTTCATGCTAATGTCCGCAATGATCGGGAACGCGAGCTTCACGGCTCCGGTCCCGTCTAAGTCGATCCCCTCAATGCTCTTTGCCCATGCAAGGTGCGAATGCAGGGAATCAATGGAAAGCCCGATCAGCTTTGTATTTAACGCCGCGAACTCTCCCGCCATCTTTGTAAACCCAATGAATTCCGTCGTGCAAACCGGCGTGAAATCTGCGGGATGCGAGAACAGGATCACCCAGCTCCCCTTATAATCATCCGGGAAATTCACCTTTCCCATCGTGGTCATGGCGCGAAACTGCGGCGCCGGATCCCCGATCATGGGCATGCGGCCCATCTCTTCCATTTCATTTGCAAGCTCCATCTTTTTCCCTCCGTCTGCCTGATATTTCCAAGCCTTCTCAGATATCAAAGCGCATCGTCATCCAAACATGACCGGCACAAACTTCTCCACGCACTTCCCCCAAAACACCATGTCATGAACGCCCGCGTCCTCCCAATAGGTATGTGCAACGCCCTGCTCCGTAAGGAACTGGTGCATCGCGCGGTTGGGACCGATCAGGAAATCCTCCGTGCCGCAGGCCATAATGATCTCGGGAAGCTCCTTCCCCTCCGCCTTCAGCTGCTTTACCAAGGTTTCCGGGTTATTCTCGCTCTCAAGCACCTTTGACGGCTCGCCAAAGCACTCCCTGTAATAATCATAATTAGCGACACCATTGTCATATCCAGGCGTCATCTTCGCCACCTCATGCACGATCAGCGCCGAGGACCAGGCAGCCGCCTTGCCGAAGGTTTCCGGATATTTCAGAGCCGTGCGGAGCGCGCCAAAGCCGCCCATGGAAAATCCCATGATGAAGGTGTCTTCCTTGCGCATTGCCAGCCCGAAGGTCTTCCTGACATAATCCACTAGCTCCACGCCCAGGAAGGTTCCAAACTGATGCCCCGTGGCAAGCCCGTCGATCCAGAAGGCATTTTCCCCGGAAGGCACGATAATGGCAAAGTTATATTTCATGGCCAGTTCCTCAGGCACCCAGTTCCAGGCATCTCCCGTATAGCCATGCAGCAAAAACAGCGTCTTCATGCCGCGATTAGCATACTTTTCCTCCATCGGAGGCACGTCGCCCCTCGGATCATTTGGAAGATACGCAAGAAAGCTCACGCATCTTCTGAGACAATTGGAATAATAGCGAATTTGAAAGCTAGCCATGAGAACCCTCCTTCTTTTATTTGTCCAACGTGATCATCGGATATAACCCTTCTGCGCCATGTACCTGGTCAGCTTGGCCTGTCCGTTTTGATTCAAATGCTGGGTGTCCGCCCAGTCCGTTTCCTGATCGAAGCCGATCTCGTCCAGCTCATAAAAAAGGTTATGATATTCCAGACCATTCCTGGAAGCAATGTCTCCCACGGTGTTGAAGATTCTTTGCACGCGCTTTGTGCTCTCAATGTTTTCCGCATCCTCGCCGTCACTGACAATGTACGGGGCAACGTAAAGGATCAGTTCCACTTGATTCTCCTGACAAAGGGTCGCGATCTTCTCTAGCCATTCCTCCATGTGCTCCGGCAGCTCCTCCTTCTCCGATGGATCCGCCAGCACGGCAATGTCATGGATGCTCACCATGTTATCGGCCTTTTGGCCGCCTCGTTTCGACACCTCGTCATTTAAGAAATCCACCTGCCGCAGTTCCTTCCACCTGCCGTGATATAACCCCAAGGGAAGATAAAAATAAATTTGATCCTCCTTCTCGATCAGTTCGTCGATCGCGAGCTTTTTCGCCTTGCAAAGCGGCATGCCGTCAAAGAAATAATGCGACATCTCATTGTTGATGGTGATCAGGCCGTTCGCGGCGTAGCATACCTCGAAGATGATCCGCTTGGGATGCTGATAAGCGATCGCCTCCATTGCCGCATAATACGACATCGGAAGGGTCTGTCCGCTGGTCGCCAGCATATAGGTATTAATTCCGAATTCGTCATAAAGAAGATCCGGATCGATGCTGCAATACTGATGACTGTTCCCGATAAAGACTGTGTCAACGCTGTTTCGCCGAAGCTGCGAAAAGTGGAGTTGCACGCCGCCGGTCTCTTTCAGAAGAAAGAGGCGGTCGATCCATATAAGCTCCAGGCCAAGGAGCGCCATAAAAAGAAGGAATAAAAGTGCATTTCGCACGACTTTCTTTCTCATTGTTCCACCCACTTAAGATCCACAGAATGCTAAAACTGAAAATAAATAAAGTCCGCCGCGTCATACTGCGCGCCATATACGCCAAAGATCAAAATGACCGCGATCCCCACGTAGAGGACCAGCCAGCGAAACCAGATCGGCTGCCTTAAGATGGCATCCGCAAGGTTCTTCTTCCACTGCAGGGACAGGTCGACCAAGATCATAAACGCAATGCCGATAAGGAGCACCCGAACTTCCTTTTCGTCCAGCCCGAGTCCATAAAGGCTCTGGTCAAAGAGCACCCAGGGATTGAAGGTTCCCAGCATGCTCTTCCAAAGGTCAAAGGTCTGGCGGATGCTGGAAGCGCGGAAGGCAACCCACGCCATGGTGACAAGCAGGAAGGTGACGATCCGCCTCAGGAAACGGACGGCGAAGCTGTCCTGAAACCATTTTCCCAAGTATTTATTGCACGCCGGAGAAAGCCACTCCTCCAGGATCCTCAGCGCGCCGTGCATGCCGCCCCAGAACACGAAATGCCACCCGGCGCCGTGCCAAAGTCCGCTCAGGAGAAAGACGATCATAATGTTAATAAATTTCCGAAGCTTTCCCTTTCTGCTCCCGCCCAAGGGAAAATAAAGATAATCCCGAAACCACTTGGAGAGGGAAATATGCCATCTGTCCCAGAATTCCTTAATGGATCTCGACAGATAGGGCGCATGGAAGTTTTGTATCAGATCGAAGCCCATCACCTTCGCCGCGCCGATCGCAATATAGGTATATCCCGCGAAGTCGCAGTAGATCTGGATGGAAAATAAAATGGCGGCCACCCAGGTCGTCAGTCCCAGGTAATTTACGTAAGTGATCGGATCGAATACCGTATCGACGATCACAGCCGCCCGGTCCGCGATGATCATTTTCATGAAATAGCCGTACAGCATGATCAGGGCACCCTTTTGAATCCTCTTAGAGTCCCAAACGTTGATCTCTTCCATGTTGCGAAGCTGGGGAAGAAGCCTTTCCGCGCGCTCGATGGGGCCAGCCACCAGCTGAGGAAAGAAAGATAAGAAAAGAGCATAGCGAAAGAAGTTTTTCTCGGCAGGAACCGTCCCCCGGTATACGTCGACCGCATAGCCCATGGATTGGAACAGATAGAAGGAAATTCCCATGGGAAGCAGGATGTCCGGCAGGGAGATCAGTTCTCCCCGTCCGAGGAGGGAAAGCATCTTTTGCAATGTCTGTGCGAGAAATCCAAAGTATTTGAAGTAACATAAAAGACTTAGATTTAAGAAGATGGCAAGCGCCAAGATCCACCTGCGCGCCTTCTCCCTCTCCTGCCATTTTTGCAGGAATACCCCCGCGAGGTAGCTGACGAGCGTAGACGAAAATAAAAGTGCAAGGTACTTCACGTTCCAGGACGCGTAAAAGTAATAACTCGCCACAAGAAGCCAAAGATAACGCACCTTCTTTGGCAGGAAAAAGTATCCCAGGAGCGTGATGATAAAAAAGATCAGAAATTGAAGCGAATGAAACAACATGGAAGCTTCCTCCCAATTCTATTCAAAGTCGCCAGCAGGGGATCACCTGTAGCTTCCATATTTCTTTTTGAATTTCTGCTTATTTTCATACATGGCGGCATCTGCACGCTTTACGACCTGATCGACGTTCGTGTCCGCATCCGTATATTCCGACATGCCGACGGAGGCGGAATACTTCTCCCAGGGCTGTGCGCTCTCCTGTCCGTAGGACGCCATAAATGCCTCCGTGATCTGCGTCATGCGAAGGAGTCGGCTGATGTAATCCTCATTCCGAAGCACCACCACGAACTCATCTCCGCCCACGCGGAACACGGGAGACCTCTTATAAACGCCGCAGATAATGTTACAGCAGCCCTTGATATAGCTGTCCCCATATTTATGTCCATAGGTGTCGTTGACATATTTCAGATTATTCAGGTCCACCATGACAATGGCGAATTTCGCCTTCTTCTCCGCAATGTCTCGGTTGAGCGTGTCCGTCAGCTTATTGAACGAAGCCTGATTTCCGACGCGGGTCAGCGCATCCTTATAAGCCGTCTCGCTGATCTGGTCGAGCTTCTCCTCCTGCGCCTGGATGCTGTTCTTTGCCCTGCTCAAATTCGTCATGTAATAAAGGCTTTCCTTCATCACCGACATAAATTCATAATAGAGCTCCTGGATCTCGTCATGGGTCTGAATGTTCAGCTCTTCCATGGCCTGTACGTTCCGGAAGCGGTCGCTCTCCGTGTCGTAGGTAAAGCTTCTCGCACAGTCAGACATCTGCTTGAGAGGACGGATCACACTCCTGCGGACCATGTTGACGTCGAGCACCAAAACCAGCGTCACGCCGATGCCGACGACAAAGAGCACGCCGATCAGGTAGGAGAAATCCTGCTGATATAATTCTTCCATGGAGAACGCCACGCAGACGTGACACTGAACCTTTCCGAGATCATCCCGCACGGGCTCAAAATATGCGAACATGCGCCCATCCTCGGTCTTACCCGTCACGACGGACACTTGCATCCCGCGAACCAACTTGTCCAAATACTCCCGATAGGGATCTTGCAATTCCATCACTTGGCCGGGCGCGCCAATGGCCATCTTCCCCGTATCCTGAAGATTAAAGATCACGCGTGCACCCTCTTCTTCAAAGCGGATCACGTGAGCATACAGCACGTCCGGATAATTTTCCTTGATCTCAAAGAGCTGCTTGCGGAGCGCCTGATACTCGTCCGCATCGATGCCCTCTTCCAAATAGGTCTGGACCAGATTTCCGTCCACCACCTGTGACATCAGGCTGGTGATGGCATTTGCCATGCGGGAATAGTCCTTGAGCATTCTGTTTTGGAACCAAAAATACGTAAAGGGAAGAATAATGACCATGACAAAGAGACCGCTGAACACAAACGTCAGCGGGAGACGTACCGTGATAGATTGGCACTTTTTACGAAACGCCTGAAACTTTTCCCCCATGTCAAGAACTCCTTCCGCCATCCCCGTCTCCCCCAAAGAGGGGATGGAAAGAAAGGAGGGGATTGCCCTCCTTTCCCTGATAGTTTAGTCTTCCATTTGCATTTTTTCAACAAAGAGTCTGGTCCGTTCCTCCGGATTTCCTCCGAAGATGGCCGATCCGGCAACGATCACGTTCGCGCCCGCCTGAAGGATCATCTCCAGGTTGCTCGCCTTCACGCCTCCGTCCACCTCAATGTCAAGCTCCATGCCGAGCTCCTGTACGTGCTTTCGAAGGTCTCTCACCTTCTCCACGCAGTCCGGCATCAGAGACTGTCCTCCAAAGCCCGGCTCCACGGTCATGATCAGCACCATGTCCACCAAGTTCAGATAAGGCTCCAATGCCGAGATGGGAGTCGCCGGTTTAATGGTGAGCCCCACCTTCTTGCCAAGGCTTCGGATCTTCTCGATCACGGCCAGAGGATCCTTTGTGGCCTCTAAGTGGAACGTGATCAGATCCGCTCCCATGCTCGCCACGGTTTCAATATAGCGCTCTGGCTCCACGATCATCAGATGAACATCCAAAAGGAGCGTTGTTTTTCTTTTTAACGCCTCCAAAATTGGCATTCCAAAGGAAATGGAGGGCACAAACACGCCGTCCATCACGTCCACGTGAAGATAGGAGGCGCCTCCCCGTTCCACGGCCCGAACCTGTTCGCCCAGGTTCCAGAAATCCGCTGCGAGGATCGATGGCGATAAATAGTTTTTCATCTCATCCTCTTACACAAAAGCCTTTACGGAAGCATATACGCCGTCCGCATCCAGACCATACTTAGCAACCAATGCGCCTGCGGAGCCGGACTCGCCGAATACGTCCTGCATGCCGATCTTCTTCACGGGCGTAGGAAGCTTCTCAGAGAGGCAATCGCAAACTGCGCTGCCAAGGCCGCCGATCACGGAATGCTCTTCCACGGTCACAACCTTGCCGGTCTTCTTTGCGCTGTTAATAATGATCTCCTCATCCAGAGGCTTGATGGTGCAAATGTTGATGACTTCCGCGTCAATGCCGTCTGCAGCGAGCTTCTCTGCTGCGCCGAGTGCGGAATCCACGCAGATACCGGTTGCAACGATGGTCACGTCCTTACCGGGGCGAACCACGGTGCCCTTGCCGATCTCAAACTTATAATCAGGCTTGTCGTTGATCACGGGAACTGCAGCACGGCCGAAACGGATATACACGGGGCCTTCATACTCCAGAGCCGCGCGAACGGCTGCCTTTGCCTCAACGTCATCGGAGGGAACCATAACTACCATGCCGGGAATGGTTCTCATCAGGGCGATGTCCTCGTTACACTGATGGGTTGCGCCGTCCTCACCAACGGTGATGCCCGCATGGGTCGCACCGATCTTCACGTTCAGGTGAGGATATCCAACGGAGTTGCGAACCTGCTCATAAGCACGGCCTGCCGCAAACATTGCGAAGGAGCTTACGAAGGGGATCTTTCCAACCAGGGAGAGACCTGCTGCCACGCCCATCATGTTACACTCAGCGATACCACAGTCAATGTGACGATCGGGATATGCTTTTCTAAAAATTCCAGTCTTGGTAGCCTCAGCAAGGTCTGCATCCAGCACTACCAGATTGGGGAACTCTTCAGCCAAATCTTTTAACGCGTTACCGTAGCTCTCACGGGTAGCGATCTTCTTTACGTCTGCCATTTTCTCTATACCTACCTTTCCACCTTAGTTGAGACTAGCGCCGATCTTCTCAAGATCAGCCATGGCGATTGCATACTCCTCGTCGTTCGGAGCCTTGCCGTGCCAGCCGCACTGATTCTCCATGAAGGAAACGCCCTTACCCTTGATGCTGTGCACAACGATGGCGGTAGGCATGCCCTTGGTCTCTCTTGCCTCCTTGAAGGCTGCGCGAAGCTCGTCGAAATCATGCGCATTGCAGTTGATCACGTGGAAATTGAAGGCCTTGAACTTCTCATCGATGGGATAAGGAGAGCAAACCTTGTCAATGGGTCCGTCGATCTGCAGGCCGTTGTTGTCAACGATCACTACGAGGTTGTCCAGCTTGCGGAAGCCTGCGAACATAGCTGCCTCCCAAACCTGACCTTCCTGGATCTCGCCGTCGCCAAGGAGCGTATATACGCGGAAATCCTTGCCTCCCAGCTTTGCGCCGAGTGCCATGCCGACTGCTGCGGAGATGCCCTGTCCAAGGGAACCGGAGGACATGTCCACGCCAGGAATGTGGATGCAGGGATGTCCCTGCAGGTAGGAACCTAATTTTCTAAGAGTGGTAAGATCCTCTACGGGGAAGTACCCTCTGTTAGCCAATGCGGAATACAGACCAGGAGCGGTGTGGCCCTTGGAAAGTACGAAACGATCCCTGTCCTCCTGATCAGGATTCTTGGGATCAATGTTCATCTCCTCAAAATAAAGATAGGTGAACACGTCTGCTGCGGACAGAGATCCGCCGGGGTGTCCTGCCTTTGCAGCGTGAACTGCGGTCACGATCCCCTTACGAACTTCGTTCGCTGTCTTCTGCAGCTCTAAATTGTTCATGGTTTCCTCCATTCTGCCGTTTTTCGACGGCCATATATTTATAGTTTGCCTAACTTTTAAAATACCATAATTTGGACAGCGTGTCTAGCCAAATTTACTGCTCTTTCTGCCCATAATAAGCATTCGCGCCGTGCTTTCTGTAGTAATGCTTGTCCTGCAGCTCCTGCGGCGCAGGCTGGATGCGGGGATTGATGGTCTCCGCGCGGTATGCCATCTTCGCAACCTCCTCGAGAACGACTGCATTATGTACGGCTTCCTTGGCATCCTTCCCCCAGGCGAAGGGTCCGTGATTTTTGCAGAGCACTGCGGGAACCGCCATGGGATCCTTGCCCATGCGCCGGAACTCGCTCACGATCAGAAGTCCCGTGTTGGTCTCGTAAGCGTCCTCGATCTCTTCCTTGGTCAGACATCTGACACAGGGCACCTCGCCATAAATGTAATCCGCATGCGTCGTGCCATAGCAGGGAATGCTTCTTCCGGCCTGTGCCCAGCTCGTCGCATAGGACGAATGCGTGTGCACCACGCCGCCGATCTCAGGAAATGCCTTGTACAGCTCCTGATGGGTGGGCGTGTCGGAGGAGGGATTATATCTGCCCTCGATCTTATTGCCGTTTAAGTCCATCACGACCATGTCTTCCGGCTTTAGCTTCTCATAGGGAACGCCGCTGGGCTTGATCACGAAATACCCCGTCTCACGGTCAATCGCGCTCACGTTGCCCCAGGTAAAGGTCACAAGGCCATACCGCGGCAGATCCATGTTTGCCTCATACACTAACTGCTTTAATTCCTCTAACATTTCAAAATCTCTCCTTTATTTCAGTCCCTCAACCGCAGCCTTCTGCGCGGGGATCGTATTCACGTACTTCTCAAGGAAGGCATCAAAGCCAGCCACGTCAGCCGGATCGGGCGTGATCGTGGTGCCGGTCTGTCCCGCGAAGATCTTCTTCTCGAGGTAGTCGGCAAGGCCTTCTCCCTCCTCCTTCTCCATCATGTAGCAGGCAAGGATCGCCATGCCCCAAGGGCCGCCTTCGCTTGCGGTATCCATTACGGTCACGGGCGCGTTCAGCGCTGCCGCCAGCATGGACTGTCCCACCACAGGCGTCTTGAAAAGTCCGCCGTGACCCATCAGGCTGTCCACCGTGATCTGCTCCTGCTTGAGCAGAATGTCGTTGCCCACCTTCAGTGCAGCCAGGGCACTGTACAGATGGCTTCTCATAAAGTTTGCCAGCGTGAACTTTGCGTCGGGCGTGCGAAGGAACATCGGACGACCGCCGTCGTTTAAGCCCGTCACGGGCTCACCGGAGAAGTAGTTATATGCCATCAGGCCGCCGCAGTCCTTGTCAGCCTCCAGAGCCTTGCGGTACAAGGTTCCGTAAAGATCATTCATGTCTATTTTCATGCCGAACTGCTCAGAGAACTCCTTAAAGAGGTTCACCCACGCGTTCAGATCGGAGGTACAGTTATTGCAGTGCACCATTGCCACGGGATAACCGTCGGGCGTGGTCACCATGTCGATCTCCTCATAATACTTGGACAAAGCCTTCTCCAACACCACCATGGAGAAGATGGAGGTACCTGCGGATACGTTACCGGTGCGAACCTTTACTGCATTGGTTGCCACCATGCCGGTGCCTGCGTCTCCCTCGGGAGGACACATCGGGCAGCCTGCTTCCAGCGTCCCGGTGGGGTCGAGGAACTTTGCGCCCTCTTCGGTCAGCGTGCCGGCATTCTCGCCTGCGCGGAGCACCTTGGGCAGGATCGCGCGGATCGTCCACTTGTAGCCCCAGTTCTTCACCAGGGAATCAAACTGATCCAGCATTCTCTGGTCGTAGTCCATGATCTCGGAATCGATGGGGAACATGCCGGAGGCTTCGCCGATGCCCATCACCTTCTGCCCGGTCAGCTTCCAGTGAATGAAACCGGCCAGGGTGGTAAAGAACGCGATGTCCTTCACGTGCTTCTCCTGATTCAGGATCGCCTGATAGAGATGAGCGATGCTCCATCTCTGAGGCACGTTGAACGCGAACAGGGGAGAGAGCTCCTTGACTGCCTGTCCCGTCATCGTATTTCTCCAGGTACGGAAGGAAACAAGAAGATTTCCATCCTTGTCAAAAGGCATGTAGCCGTGCATCATGCCGGAAAAGCCGATCGCGCCGAGCTTCGTCAGTGCCACGCCATACTTCTCCTTTACGTCCTTCACCAGGGACGCATAGCAGTCCTGCAGGCCCGTCGTAATGTCATCCATGCTGTAGGTCCAGATTTCATCCTCGAACCTGTTCTCCCAATCATGAACGCCCATGGCAATGGGCTGATGGGTCTCATCCACGAGCACTGCCTTGATTCTGGTAGATCCAAACTCGATCCCGAGGATCGCCTTTCCTGAAAGAATCGCATTCTTTGCAGTTTCCATACCTGTCTTCCTCTCTTTTCTGCCTTGCGGCGGTTTTTCTGCCCTGCGGCTTTTTTCTGCCTTGCGGCCCTATTCCAACAATTCTTATGTTTTTGGCAAAAGTCCTATGTTTTCAGTATAAACGAGGGCTTATAAAGTGTCAATCCTTGTCTAGTAAAACCTTTTACAAAGTGTGGGGGAGGACTCGGGGGTGACGGGGTTATGGTCATGCTCAGGCACGCTCGCGCTATGAGTGCAGCGTAGCGGTACTAAGGGTCCGCTGGTCAAATCGTCACGAGTGACGCTTTGACCGCAAACGTCCCCTAAGTACCGACGCTTGGCACACATGCCTGAGCATGACCATAACCCCCACCCCCTCGAGTTATCCGCATGGTTGGCAGAAGGAACGCTTATGAGGGCAGGACATATAGTAATTGTAAGAGGGTGTTAAGGTGTGAGGTGTGGGTATGAAGAAGGGACGAATGTCGGCCTGGCAGCTTTTGGTTTGTTGTGGTTTGCTTGCGGCCGTCACGTTATTTCTTTGTTTGTTGTTCTCGCTACGGAAGAAGGAGGATGGGTTTGGGGAGTTTTGTCAGAGGTTGTTCGTGCGGGAGATGACGGCGAATACGATCGGGTTGCATTATAGTCTGGCGCATCCGGAGCGGTTTGGCATCAAGGAGTATCTGGTGACGCTTCCGATCTATGAACCTGGGAGTGAGCTGCGCGCTTCGGACGGGTTTATGGCGCTTTGGGCGGAATTTCAAGCGCTGCCGACTGAGAGCCTGTCCGAGGAGGATCAGTATGCCTGCGACTGTCTGAAGCGGGAGCTTTTGCTTTCCATCGCGCTGGCGGACTTCCCTTACTACGGCGACCCCCTCTCTCCCGTGCAGGGCATGCAGGGAGAATTGCCCATTCTCCTCAGTGAATATGCGTTTCGCGAGGCGAAGGACGTGGAGGAATATCTAATGCTCCTCTCACAGACCGGGGAGTATTTCTCCTCTTTGCTTCAATATGAAACGGAAAAGTGCGAGGCAGGGTTATCGCCGTCTGCGGAAAGCCTTCTCCAGGCGGCCGAAGAATGTGACACGATTGTCACTTTATCACAGCTAGAGCAGGGACAAAGTCTTTTCCAGACGAGTTTTCAGGAACGGCTGGACGGCCTTTCCGGCGCCGCCAGTCTCTCTCCTGAGGAGAAGCAGGCGTTTCTTTCCAGAAATAATGCCATTCTCGCAGGGATCGTCCTCCCGGCCTTTCAAGAACTGAAGGCCGGTCTCATAAAGCTTTCCCGCACGGCGCCAAAGAATCCCGTGGCCCTTTCGTCCCTGCCCCAGGGCAGAGAATATTATCGGCTTCTTCTCGCCAGCGTCACCGGTTCCTCCAAGACGCCGGAAGAAGTGCGCTCACTCCTGGAGCGGACACTGGTTCAAGAGACCGAGGCCATAAGGCAGCTGACCGCTTCATACCCCGGCTGCCTTGCTTCCTTAAAGACTGGCTCTTATGAAGATCTGGGTTTTTCTGACGCAAGTGTCATTCTTTCAGACCTGGAAGCGAGAATGAAGGGCATCTATCCCGACCTTCCGGAGCAGTGCTCCGTCACCGTCAAGTCCGTCTCCCCCGGTCTGCAGAGCTTCTGCGCCCCCGCGTTTTATCTGACGTCTCCCCTGGACGAGGTGACGGACAACGTGATCTATGTCAATCCGGCGGCCACGCCCTCAGGTCTTGAGCTTTACGTCACGCTGGCGCACGAGGGCTATCCCGGACACCTTTATCAGAATGCCTATTCGGCGGCGAATCTTCTCTCCCTTCCGAATAACCGCCTGCGACAGCTGACGGGCTGCGGTGGCTACCTGGAGGGCTGGGCCCTTTACGTGGAGCAGTATGCTTATGATGACGCATCAAAGCTACTTATCAGTCAGGGGCGCGCCGCTGACGCCGTCTGCGTCCAGATCGCCAAGCATGAGCGGAGCCTGCGCCTGTGCCTCTGCGCCCTGTTCGACCTCATGATCCATTATGACGGTGCCGAGATCAAAGACCTTACCGACGTGCTCGCGGCCTTCGGCGCAAAGCAGGACGCTGATCTGGCCCCCCTGTATGCATATATCTGCGCGGCCCCCTGTAATTATATGAAGTATTACCTCGGATATCTCGAGCTTCTTAAGCTAAAGGAGGAGGCGAGGCAGCTCTGGGCCGAGTCCTATGACGACCTGCGCTTTCATGAGTTTTTCCTGACCTGGGGACCCGCAGATTTCGTCTCCTTGGAAAACAAGTTAAAAGAGGATCTGGCTGACAACTTTCGTCTCCCCGGAAAGCAGCTGAAGGATGACAAGACGGACGAATCTCAGCCCATCGGAAGAAAGTCTAAAATTGACAAGAAATGACAAATCATGAACAGTTTTCTCCTCTCCAAAGCTCCAGCCCATGCAAATGTTGCGTAAAACAATTGTGAATTTTCTGTGAAAAAAGCAATTTTTCGTCAGAAAACCTTGCATTGCTTTGCACATTGTGCTACGATGAACGCGAAAAGCAATAAATGCAAAGCAGATATTGCTTTCCGAAACAAAGGATCCTGCAAAAGTGCCATCTTTGCGGGCTTTTTCGATGCGAGCACCCAGCGTGCCAATAAGGAGTACAAATGAATCCACCCGAACTATATTACATTGCTCCCGAGCAGCGGCAAAAATACCTTGTCCAGCCAGACATGGTGCCAAACGGCGACCGTATCCTGGAAGGGACGCATGAGCACGTGCAAACCGTGAAGAGCTCCTCCATGCGCTTTTGGTATAACGTTCAGTCGGCGAATTTTTCCAGCCATTGGCACACGGCGCTGGAGATCATCATGCCGCTGGAGGGGAATTACGTGGCGAACATTCTCTCCGAGACCTATGTCTTAGAGCCCGGAGACATCTTTATCATTCCTGCGGGAACGATCCATTCCCTGGAAGCCCCGCAGCAGGGCTCCCGCCTGATCTACATTTTTGAGCTGAATCTCCTCTCCCAGCTTCCGGGCTATAACTACATTCAGTCCCTTTTGTCGCAGCCCATGCGCATCACCTACGATGACGATCCGGAGTATTATGCGGCGGAGGCAAAGCTGATCCTGCTTCTCGCAGAGCATTACTGGGGGCAGAGCATTACAAAGGAGATGAATCTCTACGCCTGCATCCTGAGCTTCTTTGCCAAGCTCGGCGAGAAGAACATTGGAACCGTTCCGACCCAGGCCAGCAATCCCGTCAAGAACAGCTCTGTCGTCAGCCAGCTTACCATGGTGCTGGATTATATTGATGAGCATTATTCCGAGAACGTCACGCTGGAGCAGGCCGCTCAGATCGCAGGGTTTTCAAAGTTTTATTTCACCCGTCTCTTTAAGGAATACACGAACCATACCTTTTATGAGTATCTGACGGAAAAGCGGATCCGCGCGGCGGAGCAAATGCTTCTGGTTCCCAAGTTCCCCGTGACGGATGTCTCGATCCAGGCAGGGTTCTCCAGCCTGTCCTCTTTTAACAGAACCTTTAAGCGAAACAAGGGCTGCTCGCCCACGGAGTACCGAAATCTCTACACGCAGGGCGGTCAGCAGACCATCTACATGAGACCGAACAAATAACCCGCCGAAAAGAAACCTGACAAATTATCCATCTGTGCAGGCTAAGGCGTATGACCTACGCAAGCCTTGCAAGGAAAATGCCCATCATGGTGCCCGCTACGGTTGACAGGAGTGCTCCCGCCAACGTGTAGCGGGTTTTTGTGACCTTCGCCGCGAGAAAATAGACGCTCATGGTATAAAAGACGGTTTCCGTACAGCTCATGACAATGCTCGTGATGAGTCCCGGATAGGAATCCGGACCATAGGTGGCAAAGACGTCCAGCACCAGCCCGGTGGCCGCGGAGGAAGAAAAAAGCTTTACGGCAAGGAGCGTCAGGATCTGTGCCGGGAAGCCAAAGAGCGCCGCCACCGGCGCCAGCGCCTGCTCCAGCAATGCAAAAAAGCCGGAGGCGCGAAGGATCCCAACGCCCACCATCAGGCCGATCAGGGTGGGCATGATCTCCACGGTGATCTTTAATCCGTCGCTTGCTCCCTTGAGAAAGCTTTCGTAAATCTTTACCTTTGCCAGGAGCCCGTGGGCCACCACGAGAAAGAGTACGGCAGGTATGATAAAATTTGACACATATGTCATATACTTTCCCTCCCCGCCTTACCGTCTGCAATTCCCATCTTACCTCCTTTGCTTCCCGGCTTACCATCCATGCTTCCAGGCTTATCGTCCATGTTTCCCGGCTTACCGCCTTTGCTTCCAGACTTAGCGTCCATGGTTCCCGGCTTACCGTCCATGCTTCCAGGCTTACCGTCCATGCTTCCCGTATGATGGCCACGGTCCATAAGCTTACAAAACGCAATCGCGGCCAGGGTGCTCGTCAGCGTGGCAAGGAGCGCCGGCGCGATGATCCCCGCAGGGTTCGCACTGCCATATTGGCTCCGGTAGGCGATCATGTTGACTGGGATCAACTGCAGGGAGGAAATGTTAAAGATCAGGAAGGTACACATCTCAGGCGATGCGATCCCCTCCAGATTTCCCCGCTCCCGCTCGAGGTCCGCCAGGGCTTCCATGGCCTTAAGCCCGGCCGGCGTGCAGGCCCAGCCAAGTCCCAGAACGTTCGCGATCACGTTGGTGCTGATATGCTCCATGGCGGGATGCCCCTCGGGGATCCTCGGAAAGAGAAAGCGTAAAAAAGGAGCGATGCCCTTTGTCATTCGCTCCACCAGCCCGGACTTTCTCGCGATCTCCATCAGTCCCGTCCAGAGCGCCGTGGCGCCGGCCATGGTAATGCACAGGGTGATGGCATCCCCCGCGCTCTCGATGGCAGCGCCGGAGATCTCCTCCATCTTCCCGGTGAGAACGCCGCAGATGATCCCTCCCAGTATCATAAAAGCCCAAATCTTATTTAACATGCGTACCGCCCGGCCACCTTTTCTACCCCATCCTATGTCCCGGGCCGCTTCCTCATGACCATTTGGGCAAAAAAATAAGTCGCGGATATCTTCCGCGACTTACTCGTTCTCGCCTTTTTTAAGCGTCTACGCCCATCTTTCTCATCAGATCCATAATGTCCTTCACGGTAGCGATGTTCTCCAGCTCTTCCGTGGGAAGCTCGATGTCATACTCGGACTCGAATGCCATGATCAGCTCCACGATGTCCAGGGAATCTGCGCCAAGGTCATCCTGAAGATTGGTATCTTCCGTGATCTCGTCCTCGTTCACGTCCAGCTGCTCTGCAATCACCTGCTTGATCTTCTCTAACATTTTAGTAACCTCCTAATAGTGATATTCTATTCTCCGTGTTTCGTTAATGTTCATTTCAGCCTACGTCAATCACTCAAAGTATATGGGGATGGCCCCCATTTGTCAAGTAGGATTTCGCAGACTTTCCTTTCTCTTCCTGTCAATCTCGATCCATTCGTCCAAAGAAAGCGGCGTATAATCAGAATATTTGCAAAAGCAATTGATCATCTGGCAGGGGATCCGAAGCACCTCCCCCGCCGCATTTTTCGTCTGCGTGCTTTCCGTGATGGCTGCGAATTGCTCCATAAGCCGCTGATCCATGGTGTCATGCACGTGCCCGTAGAGCATATAGGTGGTGGGCTTCCCGTTTCGGTCCAGACGGTACTGCCCGTTATAACAGAAAATGGGATAATGGCAGAGCACGACCTTCCTCCCATTGTCCGACATTTCCGCGTAGCGCTTCACCCACTCAAACCTCGAAAGATCCATTCTCTTATGCTCCATGACGTGATCATGGTTTCCAAGGATCAGATGCAGCCTTCCCTGTAGCCTTCCAAGGAGCGCCGTGGTCTCCTCCACGTTCCCTAAGGAAAAATCCCCTAAGATGACCACCTCGTCCCTCTTTCGGACCTTGGCGTTCCATTTTTCGATCATATATTCATTCATTTCTTCCTCACTGGAAAACCCCCGGCAGTCCATCCTGTCGTTTAAGTTCCCGTGGAAGAAATGGCAATCAGCCAAATAATACCGCATGATGCATCACTCCCTCCCTGCGCGTTAAGGCTTTTTCCCGGCCGCCATGCGGAAGATCTGATACTGATACCAGAAATACCACTTCCCCTTGGCTTCCTTTAAGAGCTTCATCAGATCATCCTGACAGTGCTCGGCATTACGGCGCATCTTCTCCGTGGGAACCATGCCCGCATATGAGGATAGCTCGCGGTCCTTCAGGAAGGAAAGGCTTCTTTCCGAAATCTCCTTCGACATCCTGTCATAAAACTCCTCCAGCGTCTCGCCCTGCTCCATCGCAAATCCCAGCAGGCCTAAGATCCTTAGGTTCTTTTGGAAGGTCACCTTAAATTTCCCCTCATCCGAAAGCTTGCGATACCAGGAAATGATCATGGCACGGTCGATGAGAAGGAAGGCGATCAGGAAGAAGAGGACAAGTCCAAGCGGGATCAGGATCACGCGCCACTTGATCCGAAGGCTCTCTTTTTCCTCCTCCTGGGTCTGAAGGAGCTCCGGATCCACCTCGTCCTTTGCCTCATTATGATCTGTCACGGCGCCCGGGCCGGAACCGTCAACCTTTACCTTAAAGGCCCAGGCACTGACATACTTCTTTCCCGGCGTAGGCTCATATGGGATCCATCCAATGCCGTCCAGATAGACCTCCGGCCAGGCATGCGCCATGGAGGATTTCACCTCCACCGTCTGATAGTCCTCCTTGGGCACGTAAAAGCCCTGCACAAATCTTGCGGGAATGCCCAGATTCCTCGCAAGAAGCACAAACGTCGTGGCGAAATAACTGCAATATCCCTCCTGCTTATGAAGCAGGAAATACTCCAGGAAATCCGAAGGCGTCTCGACGTAAGCCGGCAGCTCTCCCGGCCGCTCCGTATATTGGAAGGAGGAGAGAAGGTTCTCGATGCGGGAAAGCTTCTCGAGATCCGTCTCCGCACCGTCATAGAGCTTCTCCAGATATTCCTGCAATTCCTCTGAAACAGGCGTCTCCCCCAGATAATAAGTCTGGATCCTCTCCCGGTAGCTGAGATAATCCTCATAGGAGGTGCCGCGATACTTCTCCTCCATGTTAGGCGCGCCGTCCACGGAGAAATAATCCGGCTCATACTGGTTGCGGACCGACGTCCAGCTGTCAGGCTCCGGGCCCTTGGCCTCGAGGAGGAAGGTCTGGAATCCGACGTGAGACTGATTCATCCGATAGAAAGCAAGCGTATATTCCGTTCCGTAGCCGAGCTTTTCCGGCGCGACAAGGTCGCCGCCCTCCTGCGTGAAGTTGACCTTGCCCGTTCCATTCTCACCCAAAATGGACTTTAGGGGCGAGAAGAAATACTTCGTGTTGAATTCATCAAAGGTCACCTTGACTTCCACGCGCCAGACATAGTTTCTGACATATTCCGGATCATATTGGTTCACGGCGCACAAGGTCTCCAGAGTATCCACCATGCGATCCCTGGTCTCCTCCTGGTTGCGCACCGTCCAATTCCGCCCGTCAAAGGTGTCCGCGATCTTTCCTGTCAGGTAAATGACGGGGCCGGAATCCTTGTTGCTGTTTATGGTCATCACGGTCTTATCGCGCTTCCTCAGGTTCCCCCAAAAATGATTTTCATCCGAAAAGCCAATGGTCCCGGCATAATCCTCATCACTGCCGTGGAACCATCTGGAAGTCGCTTTGACAAGGTTACTCGCCTGCTGCCAGATCTTATAGGCGAAATTCCAGTCATAAGGATTCTCCGGCGCCGGAAAGCAAAGCACCAACAGGCTTAATGCAAGGAGGAAAGGCGCGATGGAGACCAGATGCCCCTTTGCCTCCACGTATCCGCTCTTCTCCCAGCGAAGCTGGATCTCATCCGCAAGGATCATCACAAGAAGCAGGATCGCCATGCCCACCGTCAGCTTCCCCGGCCAGGGCAGGACCGTCAAAAACAGTACCAGCCCGACGACCAAAAGCAGCGCCGTGACCCTGCGGACCCACCGGAATCTGGCCATGAGTACGCCTGCCAGGAAGCACAAAGCGGCCGTCAGCGTCACCCAAAGGACCCACTCATTCTCCCAAAAATAATCCATCCTCTCTTCCGAACTCTGCAGCAGGAACTTACCGCCCGTCAGCACCAGGAAAATCCCCGGAAGCAAGAATTTTAAGCGATTCTCCCAATGCTTTAGCGTCATCAGGATGCCGGCCACCACCAGTGCCATAAAATAGGCCCGAAACGGCTTCTCGGGGCCTCCAAAGTAGGGCAGTCCCACGTTCACGGCCAGGAAGGTTGTGGAAATGACGTAGAGCAGATCATACAAAACCGCGATCATAGCGCCACCTCCGTCAGATCATCCTCCGTACCGATCCGCACCAGCTCCATGCCAGGCATTTTTGCTCCGGGCAGATCCTCCGGAATCTCATCACGGATCAGACAAGTGATGGCAAACACGTTATTCTCTCTGAGCAAGTGCAGCATCTGAAGCGCAGCTTCCGTCCATTCATGCAGCACGAGGAACATGGTCTTGCACCGGAAGATCTCCGGCCGCATCGCCGCCTGTGCAAGGAAGTCTTGCTCCGTCACGTCCTCTTGGAAGGAAATGCCGCAGACGTTCTCATAAAAAGCATCAAATTGTTCCAAATTGGAGACGCCCCTCTCCACGATCCCTCCGGCCTCATAGCAGAGGTTCGTCTGAATGCTCTTTTCCGCAAAGAACATTGCAAGCGCAAGCGTCACCTCCAGCATCTTATTTTCCACGGGCAGATATTCCTTCTGCTCGCTGCTGCATCTGTTGGTTCCAAGAAGGATGTAAACACCCTCCTTTTCCTCTCCCACCCGTTTCCGGATCAGGAGCCTTCCGCTTCTGGCACTGGCCTTCCAGTTCATCTGACGGACGTCGTCCCCAGGCTCATACTCCCGCACCAGCACGTCTGCTTCCGTCGGATTCACCATGGTCTCCCTGGCCATGGTCTGGGAAAGATCCATGCACTTTAAGTTGCTTAGCTTTACGAGATTCGGCTTCACGATCACGCGAAGCGTCTCCTTGTTGTGATAGGAAAGGTGGAGCAGCCGAAAGTAATCTTGGATCTCCACGCTCTTAATGCCCACCTCATACTCTCCGCGATACTTGCAGACCAGGTTGGTCTGCTTCGTAATGCCGGTCCCCGGCAAGAGCTCATATTCCACTCCGTCGTCCAGACCGCTGATGGTGGAGAAAGAGGAGAAAAAGCGAACGCGGATGCCGCAGAATCCAAAGTGATATTCATTGATCAAAGTAAAATAAAAAGGCACGGTATGGTTGGCGACCAAGCGCTTTCCGTCCAATTCCTGATAGATCCGGAAGAAAAAGAACACGAAGCCAAGGTACGCAAGCGAGACCAGGGGAAGAAACGTGAGCGCGGCAAAAAAGCCATAGCTGACGGGACCGCCAAAAAAGCTGATCCCCACTAGGGACGTGATCCACAATATGGCAAATATAATGCGGTTACGTTTCATAACTTCTCCAAGGGACGGGATCACGCATGGGTGATCCCAGTTTATGTAAATCTACAACATTACCTTACATGGGGACTTTCGCCTTGAGGATCAGCTCCTTTAGGAGGCGGTCCATGTCTTCTTTGCGGATCTTGGCCTCCGGGGTGAGACTGATGCGGTGGTGGAGCACGTTGATGGCAACGGCCTTTATGTCATCCGGCTTTACGAAGTCGCGATCCAAAAGGAAGGCCTTCGCCTGGGAGGCGCGGATGAGGTTCAGCATCGCCCTGGGACTGGCGCCGAGCACAAAGCTCTTCTCGTTGCGAGTCAGCGCGATAATGTCCTGGATATACTTGATCACGCCGTCGCTCACCTGCACCTTTTCCACTGCTTCCTTCATCGCAAGCACGTCCTGCGAAGTGCAGACACCCTGGATCTCTCCCACGGTCTTTCCGGCCAGGAAGTTCTTGGCGAGGCGAAGCTCCTCCGATTCCTCCGGATACCCCAGCGAAAGGCGCATCATAAAGCGATCCATCTGCGCCTCGGGCAGAGGATAGGTTCCAAGGAATTCCACGGGATTTTGGGTCGCGATGACCATAAAGGGCTTGGGCAGGGGATATTCCTTGCCATCCACTGTCACTTGCCCTTCCGCCATGGCCTCAAGAAGGCTCGACTGCGTCTTGGGGGATGTGCGGTTGATCTCGTCCGCCAGAAGGATCTGGTGCATGACCGCGCCCTCGCGGTACGTGAATTCGCCGGTCTTCATGTTATAGACCGTGGTGCCCACCACGTCTCCGGGAAGCGTGTCCGGCGTGAACTGGATCCGTCCGAAATCACACTCCATGGAGTTGGCAAGCGTTCTGGCAAGCGTTGTCTTTCCCACGCCGGGCACGTCCTCCAGGAGCACGTGTCCGCCTGCCAACAGGCAGATCAGCACGTTCTCCGCCGCGCTTTCCTTTCCCGCGAAATATTCCATCATCTGCTTTTTCAAAAGCTCTGTCTTCTTGCCTTCCTCAGCCAATGCCGTGATCCCCTTTCCAGCTGCTCCCGTCCGCGCGTTTCGCGGTACGGGCCTGTTCAGCATTCTTTTTTTATTTTATCATCTCCCGCCAAAGGAAACAATCCGTTTCTTGGGAAATGAACTTCTTTTTTCTGAAATCGACCCGCCCCATTTTCCCTCGCACGTTACGATTTGGTATCGTGCGAATTCTCCCCTTGCGTCTTTCCCGCCTTTTCGATATGATAAGCTAAGATTCTGATCATTTATTCATGCGAATCGAAAGGAGCAACAATATGAGTGATTCCGCAAGAAATCGTGCCAATGGTTTTGAAACCATGGGCAATAACAAATCCGTCTTTCAGGGCGGAGGCGCATCGCGACCCGGCGGATCCGGAACCGCGTCAGGCCTCAAACTTCTGGGTGTGATCGCCCTGATCATTTTCCTGCTGATCGTGGCATTTAACTCTGCCTATAAGATCGGCGAGCAGGAGCAGGGCGTCCTTGTCACCTTTGGTAAGGCGCAGGCAGTCACTGACCCCGGCCTGCACTTCAAGATCCCCTTTGTACAGCAGATCCGCAAGGTCAACACCACCATTCAAGGCTTCTCCATCGGCTATGACATGAACACCAATCTTCCCAACGAGAGCGAATCCCTGATGATCACCTCCGATTATAATTTCGTGAACGTGGATTTCTTCGTGGAGTTCCGTTACAGTGATCCCGTGAAAGCGCTGTACGCCTCCAAGAATCCCGTGGAGGTTCTGAAGAACGCCAGCAAGAGCTGCATCCGTACCGTCATCAGCGGCTATCCCGTGGACGCCGTACTGACTACCGGAAAGGGCGAGATCCAGTCCTCCATCAAGGAGAGGATCATTGCCGACTTGGAGAAGCAGAACATTGGCATTCAGCTGGTCAACATCACCATCCAGGATTCCGAGCCCCCTACCGCTACCATCATGGAGGCCTTCAAGGCCGTGGAGACTGCAAAGCAGGGGAAAGAGACTGCCCTGAACAACGCCAACAAATACCGCAATGAGCAGATCCCTTCCGCGCAGGCTCGCGCCGACGGCATCATCAAGGAAGCTGAGGCAAAGAAGACCGAGCGTATCAATGAGGCGACCGCGCAGGTGGCAAGATTCAACGCAACCTATGAAGAGTACGTAAAAAATCCCCTTCTGACCCGCGAGCGTATGTTCTATGAGACCATGGAGGACGTTCTCCCCGGCCTTAAGGTGATCATTCAAAGCGACGGCGGCGAGACGCAGACCGTCCTTCCGCTCGAATCCTTTGTAGGCGAGCTCTCCGTGGGCACAGGCTCCGCGGAATAAGCGAACGAGCAGCCTTCCAAGTAGTTATTTATTAAAAAAGCCGGCAGCGCCGGCGGAAAGTGAGAATCCATGAAAACAGCAAAAAAAGTCATCATCGCCATACTCGCAGTCATCTGCCTGATGATCGGCTCCTCCTGCTTTGTCATAACAAATGAAAATCAATACAGCTTGGTGCGACAGTTCGGCAAGATCGACCACATTGTCAAGGAAGCCGGCATTTCCTACCGCATTCCTCTGATCCAGACGGTGGATACCCTGCCGAAGCAGACGCTCCTTTATGATCTGTCCCCTTCCGACGTCATCACCAGTGACAAGAAGACCATGATCTGTGACAGCTACGTGCTTTGGAAGATTACCGATCCCCTGAAATTCGCCCAGACCCTGAACTGTTCCATCGGCAATGCCGAAAGCCGTCTGGACATCACGGTTTATAACTCCACGAAGAACGTGATCTCCGCGACCAGTCAGGACGACGTGATCTCCGGCCGTGACGGCGCACTGTCTGCCGCCATCATTGCCAGTATCGGCAACTCCTTAGACCAGTATGGCATCACCCTGTTGGACTTCCAGATCAAGCAGCTCGACTTGCCCGATGATAACAAGGCAGCCGTTTATGAGCGCATGATCTCTGAGCGTAATAACATTGCCGCGCAGTATACCGCAGAGGGCAGCTCCGAGGCAAAGAAGATCATGAACTCTACCGACAAGGAAGTGACCGTGATGCTCTCAGAGGCAGAAAAAGAAGCGGAGATCCTGATCGCAGAGGGCGAAGCAGAATACATGCGGATCCTGTCCGAAGCATATGCGGACGAGGGACGCGCTGAATTCTACTCCTTTGTGAGAAGCCTCGATGCGCTCAAGCTCTCCATGAAGGGCGGCAACAAGACTGTCATCCTCTCGCAGGACAGTCCCATCGCCCAGATCTTTTATGGAAAGTGATCTAGATCATTTCTTAAAATAGAAGTTCCAATAGGTACCGGCGTCATGCAATTCATATTCCTGGTCCAGCTTTTCTCGCAGCCAGGAAGGCATGGCGCCATTTTCCTGTCCGTTCCAGCAAGGCACCGCCATCACGGTAGGCTCCTTTTTCGGATAGATCTGCCAATACTCCTGCATTTTTTCAGAATAGGTTGGCGTGCTGATGGTGGAATGTGTCGCAATGCCAGCTTTCACGGAAAGATAATCGATCGGATCCAAGCCAAATTCCTGAATGATCAGCACCCGATCCTTTTCACTGACCTTCGCCTCCCATTCCGCAATGCCATATTTCACCCGATTGCACTTCTCCAAGGTCGTGACCACGCCAAAGAGCGGGCCCTTTCTAACGTAATTCTGCGCCTGAGTTAAGTTTAAGTATGCCTGGCTAAACAATAACACCGCGACCACGCAAAACAGCGGCACGTACGCTTTCACCTTAGCGGTGGCGCCAAGTTCGCCGTCGGACTCTTCTTTCCCGGCTGCCAGCCTTCGGATCGGAAGGAAAGAAACTATCACCGCCAGATAAAGGTATCCCAAGATCGTGATCAGAGGCAGATTCGTCAAAAGCGCCACCGCAACGAACGTGCCTGCCGCCAGGAGCATGCCTGTCACATAGACCATTTTCTCCTGCGCATTCAACTTCCGTATCCCAAAAAGTCCTGCCAAAACGGCCAGGAACACGGCAACGTTCCCCAATGCCCAAATGGCCAGGTTCGGCTTTTCCGAAAGTTGCGGGAGCAAGATCCTTGTCAGGCAAAGACCTGCCGCCATCGCGGCGCTCCCCCAAGTCATCAGGTCAGGTTTCTTTCTTCCGCTCCTGCCAAGAAGGCTCAATACCGCGGCAGCGATCAGGAAGCAGGCACCCGCCGCGATCAGGCCTATGACCAGCTCCTCAAAATAAGCATATCCCACATATGTCCTTTGCTGGGAATGCGAGTCCGCCCGCCAGATCTGCAGCAAGGTCTCTAAAAAAGTCGCCGGTCCGCGCAGCCATGCAAAAAATCCCACGTAAGCAGCTCCCGCCGCCGCGCAGCATGCCGAGAAGGTAAAAAAGTCGCGCCACTTCTTCTCAGAATAGAGAAACAAAACGATCACGCAAGGAACATACAGGATCAGACAGGAAGGATAGGCCAACACGGCAAGGCAGAGCGAAGCGGCGGCAAGTAACAGGTCAGCCGCTTTTTTGCCTCCGAGAAAATAGCGGATCAAAAAGAGAAAAAGAAACACTGTGAATATGGTGCTCAAATTTGAATAATCTAACACCTGCACCATCTTTGGACGCATCACAAAGAACAAAACTCCTGCGAGCTGCGCAAGGCCTTCCTCAACAAAGCGGCTCAGGTTCTTCGCGAGAAAGAGCGAAATGGCAAAAAACACCACTGCCATCATAAAATGAATTCCGATCACGAGCCCCGTCCGGGAGGGAACGATCCACTCATAGATCCGCATCAGGAAGGCCAAAGCGAACGCGGAAGTCTGATGCGGCTCCCACATTTCCCGAAACATTCCATCCCCGTCCAGCATTCTTTGAGCCATTGCGAAGACATATCCGGAATCCGCGCAATAATCCATAAAGATCATTTTGATGTTTACCAGCCATGCCAAACCCCACAGGATCCAGCTCTTCTTCTTTTCCATGATCGCCCTCGCATTTCTTACGTTAATTCGAATTATAGCAAGCAAACGAAGCTCTGTCAAATACGCCAAACCTCTGAATTTCCTTGTACTATTCTCGAAAATCTGTTATAATATTACTCAATCAAAGCCACGGAGATTGATCCTTTGACTCGGCAGGAGGGTGTAAATGAGAAGTACTTATGCGATCATTTTCATACTGCTGATCATTGCCTTGGGCGTCTGCGCCGTGATCGCAAAGCGTTCGCGCAAGGCGATAGGGACTTCCGTGGCCTTTTTGACGGGTTCTTTGCTCCTTCCCGTGACCGGTCATCTGATCATCATTTCTTCCACGTCGGAATTATCCGCAACGATCGGTTATTATTTCTATTTCCTCGGAATGGACTTCGTGGTCTATTCCCTGCTCCGCTTTACCTTTGATTATTGCGTGTTCTCGTGGCCGAGTAAAAAGCTTCGGAACGTTGTTTACGGCCTCCTTTGTGCCGACGCGCTGCAATATGCCTTCAATCCCTTCTTTGGGCAGGCCTTCTCCACGGAGCCACTGATGGTGGAGGGCGCACCGTATTATCGTCTGGTTCCCTATCTGGGGCAGACGATCCATCGCGTGATCGATTATGGCATTTTGGTTGCTGTTCTCGTGATCTTCGCCGTCAAGACCATCCGCGCATCCCGCATCAATTCCGAACGCTATTCCGTGATCCTCATCACCTTGTCCGGCTTCTCTCTCTGGCAGACCTTCTTTATCTTCTCCAGAACGCCGGTGGATCGCTCCATGGTGGGCTTCGGATGCTTTGGATTGTTGATCTTCTACTTCTCCCTATATTACAGACCGCTGCGGCTCTTGGACCGAATGCTTGCAAACATCGCGTCCGACATGCCTGAAGCCTTATATTTCTATGACGGGTCCGGGCGCTGTATCTGGGCGAACGCCCCCGGCCTTGCGCTCGCCGGTGCCACCGAGAAAGAGCTGGATCAAGTGAACGCGAAGCTCACGGCACTGTTTGGCACATATGAAAAAGAGGGGAAGGAATGGTCCTCCAAGCAGATCATCGGCGCCGGAAATGATGCGAAATATTATAATCTGGAAAAGCACGTCGTCAAGGATGACAGCGGCAGGATCGCCGGTTCCTTCCTCAGCATTCGTGACAATACTGAAGAACAGCTTCATTTCCAGCAGGAGCTCTATGACACGACGCATGATTCCCTGACGGGACTTTTTACAAAGGAATATTTATACCAAAAGATCCGCGAGCTTCTTGCGATCAAGCAGGACGTGCCTTACATGATCGTGTTCGTGGACGTAAAGAATTTCAAGATCGTTAATGACGTCTTCGGCAACGCCTTCGGTGACTATGCCATCCAGTGCATCGCCGACTGGATCCAGACCGGGCTTTCCGAGAATACCGTCTGCGGGCGCCTGGCCGGAGATACCTTTGGCGTCTGTCTCCCCGTGGATGAATTTGATCCGCACCGCATTGAGCAGGCGCTTGCAAGCTTTGAAGTGAAGAAGGAGAACATTTCCCATCACGTGCTGATCCATTTGGGCATCTACGTGGTGGCGGAAAAGAACATGGACGTCTCCGTCATGTTTGACCGTGCCCATCTGGCACTGTCCTCCATCAAGGATGATTACCAAAAGCACATTGCTTACTATGATGATGCCATGCGAAATAAGGTTCTCTGGGATCAGAAGATCTCCTCCCAGCTTCGCGATGCCATTTCCACAAGGCAGCTCCTGCCCTATCTCCAGCCCATCGTGGACGGCCAGGGCAATGTTGTCGGCGCCGAGTGTCTAGTCCGCTGGAACCATCCAGAGCATGGCTTCCTGCCGCCCGGCTCCTTTATTCCCGTCTTTGAAAAGAACGGCATGATCAGTGAGATCGATCAATATATTTGGCGCCAGGCCTGCGAAATGCTCTCTCGCTGGAAGGACAAATCGCTCTTCCTCTCCGTCAACATTTCGCCCCGGGATTTCTACTTCATGGACGTGCCCGCGCAGCTAAAGGCGTTAGTCACGGAATATCACGTCGCGCCGGCGAGACTGCGTCTTGAGATCACGGAGACCGTGATGATGACGGACGTGGAAAAGAGAATGGAGATCTTCCATGACTTAAAGCGTGCCGGCTTTATCGTAGAGATGGATGACTTTGGAAGCGGGTATTCTTCCCTGAACATGCTCAAGGACATGCCCGTGGACTTCCTGAAGATCGACATGAACTTCCTGACAAAGTCTCAGAATGAATACAAGGCAAAGACGATCGTGCGCAGCATCATCCAGCTGTCTGAGGCGCTTGGCATTGGTTCCCTCACGGAAGGCGTGGAGACCCCTTCCCAGTATCAGATCCTCACCGAGATGGGATGCAAGCTGTTCCAGGGCTATTACTTCTCAAAGCCCATGCCAATAGAGGAATTCGAGTGGTATGCATTTCCTGAGGATTTTGCGTCGTAAGGTTGGGTTATGGAAGGACTCGGGGCGCTTACCTGAGCGTTTCAGGCACGCTCGCGCTCCGAGTGCAGCGTAGCGGTACTAAGGCGCTGCCCACGGAAGTGCATAAATGCCCTTCCATGGGCATCACCTAAGTACCGACGCTTGGCACACGGGCCTGAAACATCTCAGGTAAGCGCCCCTTCGAGACTCCCAAAGCCTATCATAATGAGTGATAGCAAAAGGGAAGGAAATGCGGTAATTTGGGATTAGGAAAAGATGAATTGATATGAAGTGAGTAAGGATTTTGGGAATATGAATAAGAAATGGCTTAGTGAGACTTTTAGATTGATATTCTTGGTAGGAATATGGGTTTGTGTGGCCGGCTGTGGGAAGGCTCCTCAGCCGGATTTTGATGCGTCTACAATTTCGGAGGCAATTGTAGACGATGCCAGTAGCGGGGCGGATTTGATTTCCTCGAAGGTGACAGAGATAAGTTCCTCTACGGAAAGCGTTACTTCCTCCAACGAGGGGGAGGAAGGTTCCAATGATTCTAGATGGGATGGCAGTGAGAAGGGAGCAGACGGTTCTGAGGGGGACGGCAGCACGGAAGGGACGGAGGATGGCGGGGAGACGCCGGCCAGGGAACAGGTGACGCTTCTTATGGTGGGCGACATTCTGTTGCATACGCCCGTGGAGAAAAGCGCCAAGCGAGAGGATGGTTCCTACAGCTATGATGCCATTTTCGCGAACACTTCGGAGCTGATCAGCGAGGCAGACCTTGCCTTGGTCAATCAGGAGGTGATCCTGGGCGGAAC
This sequence comes from uncultured Lachnospiraceae bacterium, assembly GCA_947305245.1. Classification (GTDB taxonomy): domain Bacteria; phylum Bacillota; class Clostridia; order Lachnospirales; family Lachnospiraceae; genus Acetatifactor. Next base: position 47,256 of record CAMZDG010000012.1, on the reverse strand, counting down.
GGAGCTTGGGATCAGCGGATATCCTGCGTTTAACGCGCCGTATGAGGTGGGCGATGACCTCGTGGAGGCTGGGTTCGATGTCATCTGTCACGCCACAAATCATGCGATGGACAAGGGAAAGGCGGGGGTGGTCAACTGTCTGACCTATTGGGAGGAAAACCATCCGGAGATCCAGATCCTGGGACTCCACGACGAGCCTGACGATCCCATTTATATTTATGAAAAGGATGGCATGCGGATCGCCTTTCTGAATTATACCTATGGAACGAATGGCATTGCGCTTCCGGCGGACATGCCCTATGCGGTCGATCTGCTGGGTAATAAGTCCAAGGTTCTCTCGGACATCGCTTATGCGGAGAGTCACGCGGACTTTACCGTAGTCTGCCCTCACTGGGGCACGGAATATCGGCTCACGGCTGATTCCTCGCAGGAAAAATGGACGAAGCTCTTTTTCGAAAATGGCGTGGACCTGGTTCTGGGAACGCATCCGCACGTGATCGAACCCGTGGAGCTCCTTGTGGATGACGAGACGGGACATTCCATGCTGGTCTACTACTCTCTGGGGAATTTCGTCAACTGGACTTCCTCCTCCGGCGACGGCGTGGCAAATCGCATGGTCGGCGGCATGGCGCAGATCACCCTGGAGCGAAATGAGGAGGGTGAAGTCGTGATCTCCGACTACGGCGTTACCGCCCTCGTCTGTCACCTGACAAGCGGTCAGGACGGCGTCACCGTGTGGCCTCTCTCTGATTATACTGACGCGCTGGCGGAGGAAAACGCAATCCAAAAGCAGGATCCCAATTTTTCCCTTTCCTATTGCACGAACCTGTGCGACACTGTCTGGGGCGACCTTTGGAAATAAGGCCGTCTGCAAGGCAAATTTCATAGAAACGCTTTTCACGAGCACCAATCCATGCTACAATACCTGCAGGGTTGCCCTGTACTATCTCGAAATGCAAGAAGAATGACTCGCCATCATAGATAAGGATAAGGAACATCGATCACATGAATAAGCTATGGAAAGCCCTGACGAATTATCTAAGTGAAAATGCAAAGGATCCCTCGCGGGAACGATACGTGGAAAACAGCGAGAAGGCTCCTGCGGCACCGCTTTGCTGCGGCGCCATGGCCGTGCTCGTTTTCGTGATCTATTATAAGGTTGCGCATGCATATTGTCTGATGGACGGCCTGCAGGACATGAAGGCGCATGCGGAGTTTGCGCAGAATTTCTACCTCAATCCGACAGAGTTTTTCAAGACCTGGCTCAAGGTGCCGCACATGCTTTGGCACTTGGTCACGAAAGCCTTTGAATCCCGCATGGGACTCCCGCTTTGGGATGCGGCATCCCTTTCCTTTGCCTTATTTGGGCTCTTTGCCTTCGCAGTGATGACTGCATTCCTTTACCATATGCTCAAGTGCCATACTGGCCAACGGCGGCTGGCCTATGCTTCGCTCCTTGGCGCCGTCCTTTCCTTTGTTGGCCCCTTGATCATGGAATGGTTTTCAAATCCGTACCTTGGTTCCTTTACGCCAAACCCCTTGCATAATCCCACGCACATTACCTCCAAGGGCTTTGGAATGCTTGCCATGATGGCCGGCATCGATGTCATTCGCTCCTATCGCGGAGAGAGTCCCGCCTTCTTTCGAAAGCATCCGTATCTCTGGTTTAGCATTTCGGCGCTCCTCTCCGTATTGGCAAAGCCGACCTTCCTCTATATGCTGCTTCCCGCAGGCGTACTCCTGATCCTGATCGATCTGCTCGGCGCGCTGAAGGAGGTGTACCTGAAGGGCAGCGTGTCGAAGGAAGCCTCGAAGAAAAAGGCAGCACACCAGCAAGTAGAGCAAAGGAAGAAACTCAAGGCCATTTGGAGCAGTGCCTGGAAGCTTGCCCTCGCGTCCCTTCCGGCCTGTGCCTATATTCTGACGGAATACGTGGCTCTCTTCTTCTGGGGGACGGAGCAAGGGACTTCCGTCGTGTTCACAAAGCCTTTTGAAGTTTGGCATTTTTATACCTGGGACGTTCCCACCTCGGTTCTGCTTGGCATGCTCTTCCCGATCTGGATGCTGCTGACCAACCTCGGATATTTTTATAAATCCGCAGAGGGTCGTCTCTCCGTTTTAGGCTATGCCTTCGGCGTGTTGGAATTCTCCATCCTCGCCGAATCCGGCTCCCGAAAGGATGCGGGGAACTTCTCCTGGTGCATGATGGCCGGCATGACGGTTTTCTACGCCGTCGCCGTCTACCGTCTGATGCTCACCTCGCTTCAGGAAAAGAGTGGAAAGGCGCACACGGCTTACCTGATCATCAGCTGGTTCCTTCTGCTTTTACATCTCTACTCAGGGCTTTCTCTGTTCAACGTATTTGCTGAAATCCTGTGATGACTTTCGCAGTTCCGCATTTTGCAGAAAACCCGTGATCATTGCTATGAAACCGCGCCCCGCGGCGGCAGGCATGCCAGGCATGTCTGCCTTTTTTGATGCCCTCTTTCCTTTTTGACTTCTCTTTTTGATGCCCTCTTTCCTTTTTTTCTCCCTTCTTTTGCTGCCTCTTTTTCTTTTTTCATTTCCCCTCTTGACAATCTTTCCCATCGGCTGTATTATGAGTGTACTAAGCGAGTTAATACACTCATTTTTTTGAACAGTCGCAAATCGCGGCAGATTGAGAGGCATTATGATCGTTATAGACTATCGAGACAAGCGACCGCTCTACGAGCAGGTCACGGAAAAGCTGGCCCAGCTCATCATCTGCGGTGCGCTGGAATCCAACGCAAAGCTCCCTTCCGTGCGCACCCTCGCCATGGAGCTTTCCATCAATCCGAACACCATACAGCGCGCTTATGCTCAGCTAGAGCAGGACGGCTATATCTACACGGTGGTCGGACGCGGGAACTACGTGACGGACGTCCACGAATGGCAGAAGGGCTATCAAAAGGCCGCGGCGGCGGAGCTGGAGGGCTCCCTGCAGAAGGCAAAGACCGCTGGGCTTCCCCTGGAGAAGGTACTTGCCATGGCAAGGAAATGCTATGAAAGCGGCCCCTCGCCCACGGCGGAAACAAAGGCTCTGCCAAATGAAACAGCATCGCAGGAGGAGGAACGACATGATTGAGATAAAGAAGGTCACAAAACGATTTGACGAGATCACGGCGCTGAACGGCGTCACCGCCACCATCGAGGAAGGCCAGGTATTCGGCCTGATCGGTACCAACGGCGCAGGAAAGAGCACGATGATGCGAACCATCTGCGGCGTGTTCTCCCCCGAAGAGGGCGAGGTACTGATCGATGGCGAGAAGGTTTATGAAAATCCCGCAGCCAAGGCAAAGGTCTTCTACATTTCCGATGACCAGTTTTTCTTTGCGAACGGCACGCCCATGGACATGGTACGCTACTGTCAGACCATGTACCCTTCCTTTGACAAGGAGCGGTTCTTAAAGCTTATGGAGACCCTGAGCCTCGACCCCAAGAGAAAGATCAACACCTTCTCCAAGGGCATGAAAAAGCAGCTCTCCGTCATGCTTGGCGTATGCGCGGGAACAAAGTACCTGCTTTGCGACGAGACCTTTGACGGACTGGACCCCGTAATGCGTCAGGCCATCAAGAGCCTATTCATCAAGGAGATGGCGGACCGCGGCTTGACGCCGATCATCGCTTCCCACAACTTAAGAGAGCTCGAGGACGTCTGCGACCACGTAGGCCTCCTTCACAAGGGCGGCATCCTCTTCTCCCAGGATCTGGATTCCATGAAGCTTGGCATCTTTAAGCTGCAATGCGTATTACAGTCCCCGGAGCAACTCGATCGGATCGCGGAGCAATTCCCCATCCTGAAAAAGGAACAGTCCGGCATGCTGATCACGCTCACCCTGCGCGGAAAGAGCAGCGACGTGTCCATGCTGCAGCATGAACTGCAACCCGTCTTCTGGGAACTGTTGCCGCTCACTTTGGAAGAGATCTTTATCAGCGAAATGGAGGTAAAAGGCTATGACTTCACAAAGCTCTACGAATAAAAAATCCATCTCCCTGCTCGGACTGATGCGCGAGGATCTGCATCACAAGACCTGGATGCTGGCGCTTTCCATCCTCGGGTCCTTTTTGGCCGGTCCCGTTGCCTGCCTCTTCGCCTTCTCTGAGGAATATGGAAAACGCAACGCCTATTATAAGATCATCGGCGATCAAGTCTTTAATCGGCAAGGCGAATTCCTGATGGCACTGCAGGAGCTGCGCTTAGAGCACCTGAATGTTTGCAAGCATTATCTGTGCACTTATCACACGATCCTGATGGCAATCATTGCCTGCATTGGCGCGGCGATCGTCGCCATCCTGGGCTTCCGCTATCTCTACCACAAGCAGATGGTGGACCTGTATCACAGCGCCCCTGTCACCAGGGGAAAGCTCTTTACGGCTTACTGGCTGGAAGGTTTTCTGATCTGGTTCGTTCCGGCCTTCGTCGGCAGCCTGCTGGTCTTTGTGGAACTCGCCGTCTATATGGGAGGGGCCTACCTTGGCACGATCTTTGTAACCGTCCTGCTGACCTTGCTCCGGCTGAGCCTTTGCTTCCTGATCGTCTACCATGTATGCCTCGTTGGCGTCATGCTCTCAGGAAACGTGCTCAACGCCATCTTGGAAAGCTTGACCCTCGGCCTGCTCGTTTTCTTTATGACAGTGGCCGTGATGGTGCTTCAGAACGTGTTCTATTCTACTGCATACCATCCGGATCACATGCAATATTTTCATCCTCTGTATGCCCTGTCCCCTCTGACCACGCCAGTTCTCCTGATCTACAATTGGTCGAAGGATTCCTCTGCGATCCCCACCATGCCCTGGCACCTTTGGGGCGGCATCCTTTTGATGCTTGTCAACCTCGCTTTGGCCTTCTTCCTTTATCAGAAGCGCAGGAGCGAGCTTTCGGAGCGCGGCTTGGAAGCCAAGTTTGCACGGATTCCTTTCCGCTTTTGCATCTCCGTGCTCGGCGGCATCTTTATGGGCCTGATCTTCCATGAGACGACCCGCGCCATCACCCGCATCGGCTGGACCGCCTTTGGTGTTCTGTTCGGAACGGCCCTGACCTTCTGCGTCCTGAACGTGATCTATCACATCAACTTTAAGGAGGTCATCTCTCATAAGCTCCAATATGTTTTGGTGCTCGTCACCACCATGGTCATCATCTTTGGCATGTTCTTCGACCTTACGGGGTTCGACAAGCGTCTTCCGAAGAAAGAAAGCATTACCGGTCTTTCCCTGTATGTCAACGGTCTGAATGACCCCGACTGCCACGTGGTGCTGACAAAGGACGGCTTTGAAACTAAGTCCGACTGGGACGGCCCTTCGGAAGGTCTTGTCAGCCGGGATGCCGGCCAGATCTATGACTTCCTGAAGGCATGCATCGCAAGTGAAGGCATGAAATCCGGCCGCTTCCATCGCTTAACCGTAAAGGTTTCTACCAAATTGGGCTCCTACTATCGCTCCTATAAGATCAGCGACGAGTATCTTGCCCTCCTGGAGCCCCTCGTGGAAACAAAGGAATATACGGAAACCTTCTACCCCTTAAAGAGTCTTAAGTTTGGCTCGCCTAAGATGGTGACCCTGAGCGGTTCCCTCACGACGGATTCTTTCATCAGAGATCCCGAGAAGATCGACATGCTCATGAACGCCATCCATCAGGATTTCGAGGAACACTTAAATCTCTCCGACCTGCTCGCGAAAAGCCGCCTGTTCTCTTTGAGCTTTCGGTACGAGTGGAACGGCGGGACCAGATCTTTTCAATATGATATCCCCTATTGGTATCAGCACACGATCGCTCTCGTGAACAGCTGGTTCCCGAATAAGCAATGGGATCCCGACCTGAATGAGATCATTAGCCTGAATCTCTACGGCGACCTTGGCCTGCTCGAAAATGAGACAATGCATGATGCTTTATATTGTTACTACGGCTTTGATCCAAACGGCTCCGCGCTTTCCGCGCCCACCAGCGCTTCCAGAATTTATTACGCGGACCATCCCTCTTACATGCACTGGAACTTCACCCTCACGGATTTAGATTTCCTCAAGGAATTAGAGCCCTACCTGATCTGGGGGTATTATGACGAGGGACTTACGCTGGATTATATTCCCATTGGAACGGCTGAGTTTAGCAGCTATGAAGGAAGAATCAACTGCTATATCCAATACGGCAAGCTTCCGGCCGATCTCCTGAAAGCCATTGAAAACTATGCGAAAACGGGATATTACGAATCCTACAAAGGATATGACGACTATGCCGTTTATCCTGAGTTTTACGACCCGATCTACTAAGAATCACAGGAGGTTTTTTCATGCAGCTTCACACCTTGCTCTCGCTGGCGATGACCTTCGCCAGCGTGGGCATTGTCCTGATAATACTTGTTCTGTCCGCCTTGCTGATCTTTTACCGCGCCGTCTGGCGCAAGAAAAAAGGCGGGCCAATGCACCTTCCCTGGCGTCGCATCCTTTGGTGGTGCGTCTTTGCCTGCTACTGCTTCGTTGTCCTGTGCGCGACCATATTTATGCGCTTTCCAAGTGAAATGCCGGAGCGCGCCTACCCCTTGTTTTATTCCTATCAAGAGGCCTGGATCACTGGTTCAGAGAGCTCCTGGCGCAACATCATCCTGAATTTTTGCATGTTTATGCCCTTGGGATTTCTCCTTCCGCTTGGATGGAAAAGACTGCAGCGCGGCCTTTGGATCCTGCTTGCCGGCTTTGGCTTTTCCCTCATGATCGAGTGTGTGCAGCTCCTCTCGCGCCGCGGCATGTTTGAGCCGGACGATCTTCTTGGAAATACGGTGGGCGCACTGATCGGTTATGGCTTTTTCCTCCTTTGGGACGAACTGCGAAAGAAAGCCATGAAAAAGCTGTGGAAGAAATTCCCGCAGGAACTTCCCCGCAGCCCCAAAAGAGTCCTCGCCGCGCAGCTTCCTTTGCTTCTTACGGCCCTCGCATTCCTGATCTTGTTTGTGAAATATCAGTCCATGCCGTTGGGCGTTCATCCGGACGAGCCGCTGGATCGCCCGAATAAGAAGTACCTCACCGTGACTTCCACGTTGGAATTCCCTTCAGAAGGCGAAAACCTTGTCGCCAGTTCGGGCTACCAAGCAGCTCTTTCCAAGCAGGAATACATACTGAGCGAAAAGGAAGCCTATGAAAAAATAGAAAAAGGCGACTTCCAATGCGACGAGGAATTCCGCTCCAAAGCGATCGATCTAGTGATCACGGACTGCGAGCTCACCTACGCCGTCGATTCCAAAGGTTTTCTGCAACCCACCTATGCCTTCACAGGTACCTTAAACGGAAAAGAAACCACCATAAAAATACCCGCCCTCAGATGAGAGCGGGTATTTTGCTTTATGATTCTTATGCCTGCCAGTTCTTAAATTCCATATCTTTCCCTCAGCATCCTTGGCAATTCGCTCACGCAAAGCTCAATAAAATCAAGGTTTTGCTGCATGGTCATGACCTTGAGTTCCTTCGTGTATTGGTTAGACACCTCAGGAAAATAAAAGCTGCCGAGTTCGTCCTTGGGCTTTGGCACGCATTCCTTCTGCTTGAAATTCATGTTGATAATGAATTCCTTGCTGTCTTGAAGCTCCTGCGAAGTGATCAGGCCGGGGATCTCATACTCCTCCTGGATCCGTAAGGTGTCCGGCATGGGATAATGGAATGCGTAGGTTCGCACCAATTCCAGATCCACCAGGTAAACGTCCTTCGTGAAGAATCGGAAGAACTCCTCGTCGGTCGGCTCTTTCCCCGCCGCGATCAGCTGATCCACGAATCCGTCCCGAAATTTCAAAAGGTACAGTTCATCCACCAGCATGTGCGTCAAATATCCGAAATAAATCTCATGATGTGGATCCGGAGGCGCCACGAGCCTGTCATAAAACGCATTCAGCCTCTCCAGGTAGACTTCAAAATTCTCAGGGATGCGAAGCTCATGCAGACGGATCCCGTCCTTAAAATGCGTATGCCTCTTCATCTCCCGCACGTAATTCTTTCGATTCATGATCGCGTCCGGCGCAAGATTCCCGCAGTAGAAATACCCGGGATTCTTCACCTGCAGCGTCTCTAAAAGCCGATCCGCGATCACAAGATGCATGATTGTTCCAGCCATTTTAGTACTCCATACAGTCCGTGATGATGAATTCTCGACGGTTTTACAAGATTTCTCATCCATTGTATTCGAAAACGATACGAAATGCAAGGCAGTGCTTCCCGTCAAGGTTTACCTCGCCCGTTTCCTCAAATCCAAGCCGGCGAAGCAGTCCCACGGAAGCAATGTTTTCCGGCTCCGCGAAAGCGATCACCTCCGAAATTCCAAGCTTCCTTGCATAGGTCAGGATCGCCTCGCAAACCTCCAAGGCCAATCCCTGCCCCTGCCAAGGCTTTCCGATCACGAACCCAAGCTCAGGCTGAGAGCATCCTTCCCGAACGCCCAGTCCCGCGCGTCCGATCACGAGGTCTTCCAAGTTGTTTCCCGCATCGCATTGCCCCAGGTGCTCAAAAGGCGCGTCTCCCATAGCATCATTTCGCTTGAGGCAAATGGTCCAAACGCCATATTCCAGCAGGGCATACACATGCTTTGCATAATCCTCCAGCCATGCGGCAAACCCATCCGGATCACCCGGAAGCTTCTCCAGATGGTCGGTGACGGATGGCTCATCATAGATCCGATATAACGCGTCTCTATCCCGTAAGGATGTCTCCCTGAGGATGCATCGCTTTGTCTCGAGGATGTCCCAGGGAATCCCTGCCTGCCTTCGATAAACCTTCTCCAAATACTCCGGCTCCACTTCCGCAAGGTCACTGACGAGGTATCTGACGCCTTCGAAGCTTTGCTCAAGATCATCCCGCAAAACTCCAAGGACAGGTTCGCCCCTTAGCGCCTTCGCTTTGGCACATTCTGCATCATCCGTGATCCAGAGAGTCGCCCGCTCGGACCGTTGCGTCAGCAATTGAATGCCCTTTTCTCGAAGCCTTGCAGCCCATTCTCCCAAGGGTTCGCCGGGGATTTGCTCCTCTTTTGCAAAGTTTTCCCCAAACTCCCTGATAAGCCCTTCCTGCGTCAATTCCAGAAAGACGTTCTTCAAATAAAACATTTCTCCATCCTTTCCTCTTTACGGAATTGAAGATTTAAGCTAGAATAAGTATAACTGTTTTGCGACGGAAAAGCAAAACAAATCAGAACAAACTCAAATGGGACAAATACTTCGTCCCTTTGGAAGAAAGAGAGGAATCCAATGTCAAATCCCATCGTAACCTTTACTATGAAGGACGGCTCCGTGTTCAAGGCTGAGCTCTATCCCGAGATCGCACCCAACACCGTCAACAACTTTATCAGCCTGGTAAACAAGGGCTTCTATAACGGCCTGATCTTTCACCGCGTAATCCGTGGCTTTATGATTCAGGGCGGTTGCCCCGACGGCACCGGCATGGGCGGCCCTGGCTATTCCATCAAGGGCGAATTCTCCCACAATGGCTTCAAGAATGACTTAAAGCACACCCCCGGCGTTCTTTCCATGGCACGTTCCATGATGCCCAACTCCGCAGGCAGCCAGTTCTTTGTAATGCATAAGACCAGCCCTCATCTTGACGGCGAATATGCTGCCTTCGGCAAGGTAACGGAAGGCATGGACGTGGTAGATGCGATCGCTGAGACCGCCACTGACTACCGCGATCGTCCCATGGAGGATCAGGTGATGGAGAGCGTTACCGTCGAGACCTTCGGCGTAACCTATCCCGAACCCGAAAAGTACGGCAGAAGATAATCCGCCGCCATATCACTTCTGAAGCATAAAGAAACCGCTTTCGGCCTGTCCAACGCAGGCCCAAAGCGGTTTTTCTTTTCAGGATCGTCCCGGGATCCTTTCCTCATCACTCAATATCTCTGACAATCCCCTCAAACAGGATGGATCCGTCCTCCGAATAAACTGCGAAAAGGAACGGCCGATCAAAGGCGAGATCAATCTCATCCTCCGCCCTTTGCGCGCTTCTCTGCGCGCGCAGCTCGACATAGGCAGCCCCGGTGACGCCATTCTCATCGATCATGAAAGTGGCAGCATGCTCCGCTTTCCCCAGGCTGATCTGATCCTCCGGATCCTCCATGACGGGCGAAAAATCAGAAGCCGAGCCATCCAATATGTCCTTGATCCCCCAGCTTGCAAGCAAAGGGAGCAGGTCCGTCTTTTGCTTGACCTGAAATCTGGGGAGTGACAGACGGACAAGCGGTCTGCTCCACCCTTCCTGATTCTCATACAGGCGCTCAATGGCAAGAAGCTCCGGATCCCCTGCAAGCGACGCCACGTCAATCCCCTCGGCAGGCAGATAAAAATAGGTCCATCCCCCGCCATACAAGGGCATGCGGATTGCCGTAACCTTCTCGGAGGTATACACCTCCGCCATTTTTGACTTGTGCATCATTTCGACTGAGGTGTCCCCCTTCGTTCCGTGGAAGGTCTCTTCCGTCGTCTTTTCTTCGTCAAACCCTTCTCCCCAGGTGGCATGATAATACAGCGTGGAGATCAGGTCAAATACCGTCGAGGGCGTCAGGTGGATGTCCCGCACATATTCTTCCAGAAGTCCTCCCGTTGCCTTGTTGGTCCATGACTGCAGGCCCTGATCCATCTCTTCTGACCCGGGTTGCCCGACAAAGGAAGATACGTAATATTCCTTAGCAAGCCTCTCCAAGGTGTCCCATCGGAAGGATTCCGCCTCATTGAGCCAGATTGAATTCGCCAAAATGCTTGTCACGACCCTGGAATCCATATAATTACTGTTCCACAGATTTCCTGCGCTCTTTCGAAGTGTCTCAATGGAGTCCGCGCCGAGAAAGTCCAAGATTTCCTTCCTGGAATTCCCATCCGTCGTCTCTGCCAGCACGGAAAGCGCCAGATATATGTTGAGCGGTGAACAGATCGCGTTGCCTTCTCCCTCCGCCAGCAGGGACTTCGTCACGCTTTCGTAGAAACCCTGCATGGAACCTTTCAGCTGACTTGCCTCCGTGCGGCAGGTTGCAAAATAGGCATGCTCCTCCGTAAGATACTCCAGACCATAGATATATTCTTTTTCCGTCAAGGGCTCCGGGAGACTGACGTTAACGACCTTTACCTTCTTCAGCCAGGCCGCATCTTCCTCCGTCCAGCCCATCCACTTCGAGGCAAGCTCCCATGCATCGCCGTCCGGATCCGTCTCCTCCTGCCCAGGATCTTCGCCCGATCCGATGCTTTCATTGCCCTCGCCGCCCTGCGTGGCGCTGATGCCTTCACTGCTCCTGACCTCCGGGCTCTCGGAGGCTTTCATGCCGGCAACTTCTATTCCTTCCCTGTCATCACCGCCCGGCTCCTTCGGCCAAAGCAGCTTTACGAAAAGAGCCAGGGCCAGCACGGCTGCCACAGCGCCAAATATCGCCCAGCTGCGGCTTAGTGCTCGTCTGCGGCCTTCCCGCACTTCTTGAGTGCCAGATCCTTCCCCGTCAGAACCCTTGGTGCCAGATCCTTTGGCAGCTGATTCTTTCCAACCAGATCCTTCGGCGGCAGATCCCTTGCTTTGGTCGTAACTGCCGGCTTTCGCGATCTCCTCTTCGTCAAGGTCTCCCAATATTTCAAATAACTCTTCTTTCTTCACAGCGAATACCCCCTTTCTTCCAGGTAGGTCTTTAACTTTTTCCGAATGCGGGACAGATTCACGGAAATCTGATTTTCGCTCTTTTGGAACCGCCTCGCGATCTCCGTCACGGACTCCGCATACCAATACCGAAGCAGGAACTGCACCCGTGCCTCCTCGGAAAGGGATTTCAGAAATCGGCCGATCTCTTCCTTCAGCTCCTTCTCCTGATAATTTCCCTCCACGCTGTCCTTTCCGGAGACGCACTCCTCCAGCTCGTCCAGCACAAGCTCCACGGCGCTCCCGCCACGTTTTTCCCGGTGCAGACTCTTATATCGGTCAAAGGACAGATTTCGCGTGATCTTTCCAAGAAATGCAGAAAGTCTAACGGGCTTATGTGGCGGCATGGCATTCCATGCATGCAGCCAAGTGTCGTTCACGCATTCCTCCACGTCACCCGGCGTCTCTAGGATATGGCGGGCGATGGCCGTGCAATAGGAGCCGTATTTCTTTGAAGATTCTTCGATGGCCTGTTCATTTCTGTCCCAATATAATCGTACGATCTTTTCGTCCTCCATGGAATCGCCCCTCCTTTATGATATACACGACAAATCTCGCCCCATCTTACGTCTCGCCCAAAATTTAACATCCAAAAGTTTTATGTCCAAAAGTTTTATGTCCAAATAATCATTTCAAATTTCAGTTATCATTTCCCGTCCAAACCATGACATGGATTGTATTTCACGCCCCCGTCAAGACAGACCGCCATGCTTTACCGAGGTTATTATACTTGATTTCAGGAGAAATATCCATAATGCGGCAAAACTTCCCGTGTATTTCCTCCCGTCTTATGCTATAATGAGGCAGAAATATTTCTGTATGATAAGGAGATATCCCATGAGAAGATTAGAACAGCTCCTTCGGGAGAACGATCATAAACCCTATCCCGTTTATAAAAGCTTAAAGGGACGCTATACCTTCCAAGGCTACGTGCTCTCCATCGACCACGTACAGGGGGATCCGTTTGCGGCGCCTTCCTCCCTAAGCATTCATATGGCGGCAGGTCAGCATGGCTTTCCAAAGGATTATTATGCCGAGCCGCATCGCCGCGTCATGCTGCAGGACTATCTGCTCCGCGGTTTTTATAAGGAGCTTGGCCGCTACAGCCATAAGGCAGGTGGCTCTGGGAAATCCGGCACGCTCTCCGTCAGCTCCTGCGGGCAGGAGGTTTTAGAGCGCTCCGCCCTGACGATCTCACCTGCGGACGGCTCCCTGATCCTTCGCTTTTCAGCCGGCTTTCCTGCCGCAGGGCGAACCACCCTGGCACAGGAATTAAAGAAAATGCTCTTTGAATATGTGCCTGCCTGCGCCGCAAAGACGCTTCGCTTCGCCGCGATCGACAAGGCGACCTTACAGAAGTGGATCGCTCTTTCCGATGACCAGAAGGCCATCCGCGAACAGCTTTCCGACAGAGGTCTTGTCGCCTTTGTGGCAAACGGCGCCATCCTGCCCAGAAAGAGCGGCGTGGACGACAGACCCATGCAGGGCGCCGTCGCGTTCCAAAGCCCGGTCGAAGATGCCGTTACGCTAAATCTTCCCGGCGGCCGCACCCTCACGGGCCTTGGCGTGAAAAAGGGCATCACCCTCATCGTCGGCGGCGGATATCACGGAAAGTCCACGCTCCTCAAGGCCTTAGAGCGCGGTGTCTATGATCACGTGCCCGGGGACGGACGCGAATACGTGATCACGGAAGACACCGCCATGAAGCTTCGAAGCGAGGACGGCAGAAGTGTAAAACAATTAGACATCAGTGCCTTCATCCGTGACCTTCCAAGCAAGCGCGACACCAAATGCTTTTCCACGGAGGACGCCAGCGGAAGCACCTCACAGGCGGCCTGCACCGTGGAGGCCATTCTCTCCGGCAGCAAGACCCTGCTGATCGATGAGGACACCAGTGCGACCAACTTCATGGTGCGCGACGCCCTGATGCAAAAGGTCATCCACCCCGGCGAGGAGCCCATTATCCCGTTCCTGTTAAGAATGCGCCAGCTCTACGAGGAGCTTGGCATCTCCACCATTCTGGTGGCAGGAAGCTCCGGTGCCTTTTTCGAGATTTCCGATACGGTTCTGCAGATGCGCGAGTATGAGCCGATCGACATTACCCGCAAAGCAAAAGAAGCCGCCGAAGCGACTTCTGAAAAACTGGAATTGCCTGATCCACTAAAGATTTCTCCTGACAGGCGGCTCCCCTTCCCCAACAGGGAAGTGACGGAAAGCCGAAAGGTTAAGGTGCGCGGAAACGGCACGGACGCGGTCTCCCTCGGCCATGAATCCGTGGAGCTGCGCTTTGTGGAGCAGGTCGTGGACAATGAGCAGACCAATCTCTTAGGAGCGCTGCTCCGTACCCTGGAGGAACAATGCTTTAACGGCAGGGATCCCCTGCCAAAATGCGTGAATGCCCTGTATGACAGGCTCGAAAAGCAAGGCTTTTCGGCCTGCGCGCAAGGAGGCGCAACTGGCTCCATTCCCGGCAATCTCGCCATGGTGCGCCCCCAGGAACTCTGGGCGATGGTCAACCGTTATCGGGGACTTAGGCTGGAAAGGTAACTTTCCAGCCTTTTTTATGCGCTTTCCGTAATCTGCACTCCCCACTTTTCCAACAAGGGATGCATCCATTCATTTTTCGGCGTTTTGACAAACTGGATCCTCTTCGCCTTTTTGTTCACTGCAAACTCTATCAGCCTTTCTTCCACCTTCCTGCCCAACGCGCGACAGGAAAGAGAGAATAGATCGATCTCTTTGTCACACATCCCGAGGATGCCTACAATCCCCAGATCGGAAAACCTGTCTGAGAGACAAACCGTATAGAAAGAATAATCCGTCAACGCCTTTTTCCCAAGGATTTCTTCCTTCGAATATCTCGTGCCATTCGTACATTTATTGGTCCTTTGCGTCAATTCCGCCACTCTGGCCACTTCCGAATCCAAGGTTTCATGAATGTCCAGCTTCATGTCCAGAGACTCAAGGTATTCTTCAAACGATCCCGTCTGCTCGCGCAGGATTGCCCGCTTTTCATTGCTCTGATAGGTTTTCGTGCGAAGCAGGTTTTCATGCTGGTCAACAGAGGTCCTTAAATGAAAGCAGCCCAAGGAATCATAAATGGTTTCCTTCTGATAAAGGACCGTCCTTACTTCCGGAAGCTGCGCCTTTACCGCTTCCACTTCAAATACCGAATCATCCACAAATACCATGTCTGCCAATCCAATGTTTAATCTCTCTGAGATGGCAAGAATGTTTCCCGCCTTGGGCTCCCAGTTACATTGAAAACAGGCCACGTCTCCCTCTTTTAGGAGCATTCCTCCGTGCTCCCGGAAAACGCGCAGAATGTCCTCTTGATTGTTTTTGCTACAGATTGCAAGGATTACTCCGTGTAGCCATAAAAACTTCACAAAACGCTGGAATTCCTGAAACTGCCGTCCCAATCCGTCGCTCCCCAGCCAAATGCCTTCAATTCCATCATCCGCCAGAACGCCACCCCAAAGAACGTTATCGCAGTCCAGCACTAAACACTTTGGCGTCCTTCCGCGCGCGATCAGATATTGTTTGTAAATCTCATCTGCGAGAAGACCGGCCAACTGTTTGGAATAAGGGGCATTCCAGCGAAGTCTTCCCTTTAGGCTGTAAGCATTCCCGATCCCCACCTGCGCGATCAGCTTCTTAAAGTCAAGGAACGTAACATCCTTCAATTGCCAAAGCAGTGCCTGATTGATCTCATCCACCAGCCCTTCCATGACGGGGGATTGTCCGCATACGGCCGCGCTGGGATATTCATCGTCTTCGAATCCAAACCAAAGGATCTGCACCTTTACGTTATTGAGCTCTCTGCGCAGGATCTCGCATCTGACTAATGCGGCCTCCTTGATCTCCTGCCGTGAAATCCTCCTCTGTGCCAGATCGATCTGCGCATTGGGATACCAGTCTGAAAAATTCAGGCAAACGACAATCATGTCCGCCCCTTCCAATTCCGCCTTCCGCTCGATCAGATTTTCATATTGGATCACTTTGACTTCCAGATCTTTTCTTGTCTTGGAAAAAGCATGCATCAGCGCGGCGCACAGATATGGTTCAAAATGGATATTGGAAATAAATGCTAATTCATACATGCTCGCCACTCTCCGTCCCATTCTCAGGCCGACAGGTTGTCTCTTCCCATCGTCTCCTCATACAACGCATCCATCGTCTCATAAATCTTCTGAAGCGTATTCATGTCCGAGAGGATCAGCTTCGAATCCGGAATCTCACAATCGAATTGCTCCTCCAATGCGACAACCACCTTTATAAACGCAATGGAATCGATGCCAAGCTCGGTAATGTCCGTCTCCTTTTGCTCCTCCGTTAAGGATAACTCTCCCGCTGCATTCAGTACTTCAATGACTTCTCCCATCGTTACGGACTTCATTTTTCTTTTCTCCTTCCTCGCACAATATGAATTCAATAAATGATCCATCCAATAAACAGGCAAACACGACTTTACGACCATCGAACGCCGGAGCCGTAATCGGTTCGGTGAATATCTTCCCAATGCGCAACCGTTTAAAACCCTGACCGACATCCTCCCCCGGTTCCATCTCATAACATAAATGATGATAGCCATCCGAGAAGTTCCGCACCGTGGACTGTTCATTCGCGGGCCAGATCAACTCGATCATGACACCCTCTCCGCGATCCATCATCACGATCCGGTTATTCTGAAACGGATCAATCACGTCCACTGCTTTGCGGTATCCCAGCTTTTCGTATATCGTTATGCTTCTGTCCATGTTGGACGTCACGACTCCCACATGGTGAATTCTCATTTTACCTCACACTCCGTGCGATCACTGTAAACCATATTTGATCGCAAAATAAATCACGTATGCCCAGCTTAAGATCCCGTGCAGGATCGCCCAAAGAATGGAATTCCACTTGACGTAAGAAAGGATCATTGCCAGACAACTGCCAAACGTAACCCCGCCCTTGACAACATCTCCCGAGTTGATCCCTCTTCTTGTTTCCTTGATCACCTTTCCATCCTCAGTAGTCACTTTCTTTTCAATCATCTTTTTTCCTCCCTCCTTTGCTCAAGAAAGAAATATGGCAACATTTTGATTTAGTTTTTCCATGCTTTTCTTGCTGAGTTTATGTTTCAAAAACTGCGACAGATCCTCACTTTTCAGCCGTTCTTCAAACCCGACCTCCCACTCTCCGTACTCTTCCTCCTCCAGGCCGTATCGATTCAGCAGCTTTTCCGCCTCCTCCGAATACAATGCGTCCCTGATCTTTAGGATCTCCCCGTCCGGATGCACCTTTGCCACATAATAGAATACATAATAAGCATACTTCGCAATCCCATATACTTGCATGACGCGCCAGATCGCTTCCGGCGTGAACACGTTCTTCCAGGATTTTACGTAGTAATAAACGTCATCCAGCATTTTTACGTTAAAGCTGTCATGCGTCATAAGATGGAAAATGGAATTCATTTCCTTGTAGTGGTGTAGGATCAGCTGCACCATGGCCTTTTCATGAGGGAGCACCTGAAATTCATATCCATAAATCTTCATCGGCACGGTATGCTCTAGGAATCTGTCCACGTCAACCCTTACTCCCTGGTATTCCCCCCAGAAAATGTCGAAATTCACGTCGACGGCCATCTCCTCGTATTTTGACGGTTTGGTCAGTGGGATCATCTGATGCGTATAGAGATTTGCCTGTACGATCTCCGCACGCGTTTTCCCTTTCATGGAAAAGCCGTGCCTTAGAAATGCGTCCCTGATCACGTCACGATTTTTTCTGGACACTAGAATGTCGACGTCAGACGATCTCCTCTTGCCAAATTTCCCATAGGCATGATAGGATAACGCTTCTCCCTTGATAATGGCGTAAGGGACTTTCACCTCAGAGAGTACTTCCGCAACCTGTCTGTGCCTTTCCCTGCTGACCATCTGATATAAGAAATCCTCTTGCATTTCCTGGCTCCTCTCCTTCTTTTGCACCGCTTATTGATACCAGCCGATCTGCGCTGAAAACATCTCCTTGTAGATGCCGTCCTTTGCCGTCAGTTCCTGATGGGTTCCCTGCTCCGCCAGCCGTCCGTCCTTCATGACCAGAATCTGATCCGCGTATTTTACGGAAGCAAGACGGTGCGTAATGAACACGCAAATGCCATTCCGACAATTCGATGCCATGTTCTTGATAATATTTGCTTCTGCCAGCGCATCTAGGCTCGCGTCCGGTTCATCGAATACGACCAGCGGACAGTTCTTTCTAAAAAAGCCTCTTGCGACGGCCAGTCGCTGCCATTCTCCTCCGGAAGGATTCACGGTACCAAACCGATTCCCCAATACGGTGTCTTCTCCGATCTTTTCTGCCACTTGCAGGCAGGATGCGTCTTCCATGGCCGCCCGATAAGCATCCACATCCTCTTTGGCCTTGAAATCACCAAGGAGAATGTTATCCTTTAGCGAAAGATCATATCTTGCAAAATCCTGCATCACGGTAGTGGCACGAAGCGTCACCTTCTTTCCGGCCTCATTATATGCTTCCATCGTTCCCTCCTGCGGATGATAGAGCTGAAGAAGCAATTTCGCCAGCGTTGACTTACCGCTTCCGTTCTCTCCCACGATGGCATAAACCTTACCGCTGTCCAGTCTTAAGTTTACGTGATCCACCGCCGCCTTAGAGGATGCGTCTTTTTCATCATACCTGAACGTACAATCCCGAAGCAGGATCGTTGCCTTGGAACACGCCTCCCCCTCTTGTCTTGCAGGTTCCGCTTGAATGTCAAACAACCGGAAGAAATTTGCGAAATTAACCATTCGCCCCGAAAGCAGTCCGGCCACCGTGATCAACATGAGTACGCTTGTCGCCATCGTATTACAGGAGTTGAAGATATTGATCACGTCCTCTGCCAGATCCAGGCTTACCGTTCCCCTCATGAGCAGATAGATGACGAGAGAAAGCACCGGAAGGATCGACATTAATATCTGTGACAGTCCCTGCAACGCTTCGATCTTGGTAATTCCCTGATTCTTTTTTCGGTTCACTTTTCGAAACAGATCCTTCCACAGGGCAAAAAACCACTGAGTGGACCGAAAGATCCTCATCTCTGCATTATTGTGATCCGTAATGAACCACGAAGAAATGGCAGAAGTTTTTCTCTCCTCCAGATTTGTCTTCTCGAATACGCGATTCATCATTTGCGCCGTTTTCTTCATGATCCAGGCGCAGAAGACAAGCACCAGAAGCTGAAAGGCCGGAATGACGAAATTCACGCGAAGCAGCAATGCGATCACGCCAGCCATGGTGATCAGCGCTGAAGTAACGGTGCTTATCATGTCCAGGAAGTTAAACAATTCCATGGGCGTTACCGCCTGATTTGCCCTGCTGACAATGGTCTGATACTCGTTTTGCTCCTTATATCTTATGTCCAATTTTTCAACTTGATCTATGATTTCTTTGCGCAGGCGATATTCCATTCGATAAGAGGCCTGCACTCTGATCAGGTTGTTACATTCCGCGCACATGGCGTCAAAGCAGAAAGTGATCGCCACCAAAATGGCATAGGTCACTGCTTCCCGCGTCAGCATAAACTGGTTTTCAACCAAGATCCCGGCAAACCGGCCGATCAAATAAAGGTTCAACACCGGAAGCACGCCCTGTAGCACCATAATGAGAACGATAGCCAGTGACCACGCAGGCACGTGCCGGAACAATAGCTTTATGATTCTCGGAAGAATCCGCATGCTGGGCTGTCCATTCTTTTCTTTGCTCTTTTTCATGGCCCTTGATTCCTTTCCCGTTTTCCTTGTCTATGAAATCTGATATAGCTCGGCCTGCGCCGTATACATCTCGTGATACTTTCCCTTCCTTGCCATCAATTCGTCGAAGCTGCCGTTCTCTGCAATGGTACCGTGATCCAGGACAAGAATCCTGTCCGCGTATTTCGTGCAGCCAAGCCTGTGCGTGATGATCAGCTTGGTGTTCTCTCCGGCACTTTCCGTCATGAATTCCCGCAGGATCGTGGCCTCCGAACGAGGATCCAGGGATGCCGTAGGTTCATCCAACAACACGATCCCTTGCTTTCTTTGTCCTCTGAGAAGTGCCAGTTTCTGCCACTGTCCGCCAGATGCACCGATTCCTCCGAATTCATTTCCCATGATGCTCTCTGGCGTCTGGTCCTTATTCTCTCCAAAGATGGCCTCAACCTTCTTTTGCAGTTCCTCTGAAAGCGGCTCCCCAAAAGTTATGTTATCCTTTAAGCTGATGCCGTTGTACCGGCCAAAATTCTGCATCACGGAAACGATCCCGCTTTCCTTCTTTTGTGCCATCAGATCTTCATACGGATCCACGCCATTTACCAGCACGCTTCCGCCAGAATACAATAGTCCGAGCAAGATGTTCGCCAGGGTTGTTTTTCCTGCGCCGTTTTCTCCCACGATGGCCACCGTCTCTCCCTTGTGGATGGTAAAGGAGACATCCTGGAGCACTGGCGCGTTCTCATAATACCGGAACGTCAGATTCCGAACGGCGATGACGTCATCCTGACTAGGCTGCGGCAAAGCCGCCTCCGTCTTCGAAACGTGCGAAGCCTGACTGGTCGTGCCCTTTGCCAGATAATCGTTGAACTTTTCAATATACCCTGCCTGAATATAAGTGTTCGAAAGACTCTTTCCGACTGCCGTCGCTGCCTGCACAATGCTTTTTGTCATGCTAAACGCCAGGAAAATGGTACCGGCGTCGTGAATGTTCCCGCTCAGGAACACGCATAGCACAAAGATAAAATAGGTAAACGAATAGAACAGGCGAAACAGCATGGTATTTCGGGAGATCCGCTTTGTCGTCTTTTCCTTTTGAGAGACGATCTCGTCATTGACCTGCTTCATGCGCTCGTGCATCTGCTCCGAGTATCCAAACAAGGACTTTTCACAGGCATATCCGTTTCCCGTCAACAATTCCGTGAAATAATTCAGCTTCCGGCTCTCCATGATGGTATTCCCGAACAGTTCCATGAGCTTTCGGCCGTTGTTGTTTTCCACGTAGAGGCAGGAAATGATCATCAGGACCGTCATCACGAGGGATGCCCAGCCGCTGACGGAGAATAAGATGCCAATGCCTCCAAGAATGGTGAAAAAACCGCTGATAAAACCCGTAACGCCATTTAAGATCGCCCGATTCGTACTGTTGGAAACATTCATCAGAAAGAGATGCTTATCCTTTTGCTCCTTGGAGATAAAATGCAGGTAATCATCCGAGCAGGCGAACGTAATGGCCTCTCCCTGAATGCGCTCCGTACTATCCGCGATCACTTTTCTAGTGAGTGCACTTCGAAGGGTCATCGCTAAATATGCCATGACGGCAAGCCCCAAAATGCCTCCAAGCAGCCAAAGAGCCGTTCCCTGCTCTCCCGTAAGCAGGGATCCCGCCTCATTAACGAATTGACTCAGCAGATAGGTGAACGCCACGCCTGTCAGGGCGCTCACGCCGCTCACAACAAACAGAGCGATCACTGCTTTGTCGTTATACTTGAAAAAGAAGGATAAAATTGTTTTCCAGTTCTTTTTGATCTGGCCATATTTTTTCAATTGTTCTTTGATTGCCATGGACCGTCACTCCCAATTCTTTATGATGGAAAAGCTTAAATCACTTGGATGGCACCCGTTTCCGTCAGGAAATCAAAGAAATCACTGACGTCACCGGAAACATCCTGGTCGTCCCCCGCGCAAAAAACCTTGAGGATCTCCTCTTTTGCCTTTTGAAAGGAATGATGTTGACTGATCACGTTCCACATGATGCAGGCCGTGAAATCCAAAGACTGAAAGCTGCGGTCTGCGAATAAATATAAAATGCCGCCATCCTCCGCCTTTTTACTAAACTCCGCCTCTTCTTCGCCAAGCAGCGTCAGTTCGTGCTCCGCAACATTATAGTTAAACTCCCTCTCCACCTTTATTCTCCTCCTGTTTTATGCCTGGGCGGTGATCAAATCCTTCGCCGAAACGCCCTCAAAAACAATATATCCGCGAGCGTGTTCTTCCGTGTCATTGATCACCTCTTTATTATACTCGATCCACGCGTGCGCTTCAAACGGATATCCTTTCACACCGATGATCATCTCTACGCCATATTTCCCCGCGAGCTGCTTATAACACCAAAGGGATCTGCAGATGCACGGCGAGGTGAGTCTCAGCGTGGCTGCCACGTCATTGATCTTCCATGCCAGGGCCTTCATCAATTCCACTTCTTCCTGTGTCGCCGTGCGGACGTGGCGTCTTCTTTTGTTACATTTTTCGAGGAAACGGTCCGCATATTCCATTCCCTGCTGATTCAATTTCTTGTTGATTCTTTTCAAAGCAAGTTTTGTAATTATCCTCATCCCATTACTCCTTCGAAAACGCTCTGCTTGCTCTCAAGCCATAATTCCAGTGCCAACAGCTTCATGACGTGAAGAGAGTGATACTCCGTGCCATACCGGAATCTTTGCATCATGCCGATGAACTTCTCTTTGTCCACGATCCCGTATTCTGCCAGCTTTAGGTGATCATATCTCTTTTCTATGCTTCCCCAGTTATCCTTTATGCCTTCATAGGCCGTATGGACGTGCGTTCCCTTTCCCTTGCGGATAAAGATTTCCGGCGGGAGATCCTTTTCGAACGCCTTCCTGAGGATATACTTTCCTACACCCTTCCTGTTAAAATACTTGTCTGGTAAGTTTACGCAATACTCCACCAGGTCAATGTCATGAAAGGGCGAAACTATTTCAAATCGATACCCTTGCTGTCTTCCCACGCCCTGACCATTCTGAAAGATGGTCTTCCACTGAATGTTTTGCGATTCCGTCTTGTAGTTTCCCAATCCCTCTTTCCCGTTCACGCGGTCCCGAAGACTATAGCGTGTCACAAATTCAGGCTTCAGACACTCTTCATAGATCTCATACATGTGCATGTCATACTGGGACTGGTTGATCTGATGATTGCGATCAATGTTTACGACCCTGCCTGCCACCTGATCTCCGCCAAATCCCGTGATGAATGGGTAGTTCGGTATTTTCTCTCCCGTCCACTTTGAATGCCCATACAGAATGTTAATATCTGGATCCGCGAAATCCTGCAACGGTTCAAAATCCTTCAGAAGATTATTTTTTTGGCTGCCATTTCTTAAGTGAAGCGGCGTACCAAGCCTCTCACAGATCTTTTGTGCCAGAATGGCTTCGTCGTCTATCCCGCGCTTTAACATCTCATACTCATCAATTTCCTCTTTATGGCAATCGTGATATATGTGAAGCCTCTTGGGATCAAAATCAGGTATGTGAAGAAATGCGCAGGCGATGGAGGAGGAATCCAGTCCGCCGCTCAAAAAGAAGTTATAATCCGGAAAGACATTGTCGCAGATTTTCCTCTTCACGGAATCGACAAAAAGATCCCGAAATCTCTCGATTGTCTCGCGCTCTCCCAGTGTATGCTTTAGTACTCTCGGCTGCCACAAAGCGATCCTTCTTGCGTCATTTTTCCTGATGATCAGGCTTTCCCCGGGCAGTACCACGCGCCAGTTACAGTAGGGCGTTTCTTTCACGACAGACGTCTCGTGATTTGCAAAATACTCCGCCACATATTCCCAGTTAAACTTCACTGGAAGAAGCTTTAAGGCAAGAACCTTTTGCTGGCTCGTTGCAAACACGCAGGCGGACTCATCCAGATAGTAATACATTGCCTTCACACCAAAGGGAGCCCGCGCACAAATGAACTGCTCTTTGCTTTTATCTCTTAGAACAATGGCGTAATCTCCCTTTAGACGGCTTGGAAATTCCTCTTCCCATCTCTCATACGCGGTCCTCACAACTGCTTCCGTGCTGCTTGACGGGCTCAGCTGCAGCTCCTTTCGCAGCTCCGGCAGATTCTCTATATGTCCGTCCACGTAGACGTCCAGGTTCCCTTGCCGAATGTCTGCCTCCAGTGCCGAAATCAGAAGGCCAAAGCCATTCTCCTCTCGCAGATAACTGATCTTCTTTTTGTCGTATTCCATAAAGGCGGCATCCTGTTCCAACAGGATGTCCCTGATATGATCATAATCCCTCTTTTGCCCCTGCTTATCAGCCCATATGTAGATCTCACCCATTTTTGCTCTCCTCTTTCCCGTTATCGAAATGCTTTAGGACGTCGATCACGTTTGGCAACTGCTCCAAATCTCTCGGAATGTCCAACTGAAATGCCAAGTTCTCTTTTAAGATGCGGCGAATGACTTTTTGATATGCAATGATCTCACTGTTCGAAGCTGTCGTTCCGCTGAAGATGCACTGCAAAAGCGCCACAAATCCTTCTGCCGCATTCAGCTTTCTAACCTGAATGGGCTCATCCGCCGTCACAGGGTGGATGACAAAAAATGCATCCAACGGGAAATCTCCCTCGGCATAGCGCTCCGACTTTAACGTGCAGCTTTTCTTGAGAGATCCCTTCAGCACGGGCCTTGCATCGCTGATCCAGTCAGTCGCCAGGGGAAACTGCCCTGA
Source organism: uncultured Lachnospiraceae bacterium (assembly GCA_947305245.1). Taxonomy (GTDB): domain Bacteria; phylum Bacillota; class Clostridia; order Lachnospirales; family Lachnospiraceae; genus Acetatifactor. The sequence goes on along the minus strand of CAMZDG010000012.1, from coordinate 23,114 downwards.
ATTCAGTTTCACGCTGGGAAAACTGCTGCGAAGCATCACTCCCTGCTCTGCAAGAAAAAGAGGAACAAGATCATCCGAAATGACGTCGCCGCCGCTATTTACCAGTGAGGCAAGCAGAGTGCTTTTCCCGCCGCCCTTTTCCGCGCTGAAGACATAGCTTTTATTTCCAAGTCTTACGGCAGCCGCATGGAACACATATTGTTTTACGTGACGCAAGTAGGCACTGATGCAGTCAGAGAGCAGATAGATCTCCGCCAGCTCCAGATTCTCAGGCACCCGATAATAGCAATCCATTTTTTGCTCCAGGGGACGGATCCAGAAATCACAGACCGCCTGATAGCGAACCCATTTTTCGTCGCCCCTCTCATAGTAGGATCCCATGTCATCGTCGCCATTCCCTTCGATGAGGAAACTATTTCTCAAAACAAATCCATCCGGAACCTCGACGCTCTTTTCCAGCAGCCGGATTTCCAGACAATCCTTTTCCTCTCCTGGATATTCCGGAAGCGGAAGTTCAAGATTACATCCGATCACAATGCCAAACGCGTAATAGTATTTCATCCCATGCTCACCGCTGCAATGGTCTCCATCGCCTTTCTAGATTTATGATAAATTCTGCGAAAATCTTCGCAGTATGCCTTCATCTGTTCCTGATCTTCGAACATCAGCGGGCACCCCTTGGAACAAACGCTCCTTGCTTCACAATTTTTGCATTGGCCATATAGCTCCACGCTTTTTTTCCTAACTTCGCGGGAAGCGCAGCTCGCCATCTTCTCGAAAACTCCAGAAGGATCCTCTTCCGTCATCTTTCCGATAGGACACTTGGAGCTGTCGCAAGGAAAAAAATCTCCGTGACTGTCTATCCTTAAATAGTGTGCCATTCCCCTGTCGCGAAGAAGATGCCTGCAGTGAACGCCCTCGAACGGGTTCACGCTCCCCTTCACGCTCAGTCCGGGATACTTGTTCACGATCTCCACGATCGCGTTTCGGAATTTTTCCATCTCAGCGCCGTCCAGTGCCACCTCATCATAAAAATCCGTCGCACGTCCGATGCACTGGAGATTCAGCAGATTGATCGTCCTAATCCCGTTTTGATCCGCAAAATCTGCCATGGCAACTAAGGTTTCCGCATTCCCCTTGCACATGATCAGGTTAAACTCCACGATGCATTCCTTCGCATACCGCTCGACGTTTTCTTTCACTCTCCGAAAGTTTCGTCCGTCACGAAGAATGCCGTATGTCTCCGCCGTGGGACCATCCATGCTGATCAAAAGCGTCGCGCCAAGTTCCTTCATTTTTGCCGCGAATTCAGGCAGAAAAAGCATACCGTTTGTGACAACCCTGATCTCCTCTACGCCAAGCTCATGCGCACTCTCCAACATCCAAGTCAGGTCAGGATGAAGGAGCGGTTCTCCGCCGCTGATCACGATGATTTTACACCCATGCTCCACGAGAGCTTTCATGGTCCTTACATACTCTTCCCTCGTCACGAATTTGTTATTTCTCTGCTCAGAATCGTTATAGCATTGTTTACATTTCATATTGCATTTTGAAGTAATCTCGATGTATGCTCCGTCTACCTGCATGCTCATTTAAGTCTCCTTTATGCCTTCTCCTCGATGATCATCTGGCTTTCCAGTAAATATCCCATCAATTCTTCACAATCCGCCCTAACCTGATCAGGATCGGCCTCACCCTCAAACTCCCTGACCATTTCTTCCACGGCCTCCTGCGGCGTGGCTCCCTTTGCGAAGCACTGCAGGGTCAACCTTGCGATCTCGTTTAACACATAATATTGTCCGTCTAACATGACATAGGTATCATTGTCAGCCTGTGCCACCTTCACTTTTGAATTGATAAAGTATTTCATGCAATCTTTCCTTTCTCATACAAAGTCTCTCTGATCGACTAAAAAAGTATTATATAATAAGCCTGCTCCCCTATCAGATCAAATTGTTTTTTTCGATTTAGTTAAAAGGAATGGTTACGGAATAGGAACCATGAATGATGCAGCAAGCACCAACCTCGATCGTTTCAGTATTCTTGGAACCAGAGCCCTTGGTCAGCTCCGCAACGTCACCCAGCTTAAAGAATGAAGGCTTCTTATACTCGATATTCTTCATAAAATTTTTCCTCCCAATATGTTTTGAATTATAGTTTTGTTTTCTGTCTATATTTTTTTGGGGGGGCTTATTATATAACACTTTTTTAACCGACCAGAGCACGTGAACGACTCCCCGTCTTACATCTGCTCCAGATACTCTTTACACCATGCCTCGTCCTCCTTTCTTAGCTGCTCGATCCTTGCCCTTGCCTTCCTTAAGGCGTTTTTGTCAAAAGTCAGATTATACTTCATCATCAACCGAAAAATGATCTCTGCCTGCTCCACCATGGATCCAGCCCGAAGGATCAGCGGATCCTGCGCCTTGATAAGAACGGCAGCCCTGTCCCGGGCGATGCGCTTATGCTCCATCAGGCAGCGAAACGGCCGCAGGTCTAAGTGATTTAGGCTTCCGCTCGCGCTTAAGCGATCCAGGCCTTCCAGCAACACGTCATATACCGCCAGTCCATAGGCTCTGTTTTCTTCCGCCTTCCCTAAGGTACGCCGTTCCAGATAATTTTGGATCTCCCTGCGGATCTTTTTCCGATCCAGTCTGACGGATCGGTTGACGCTCGGCCGGAAGGTACAAAAATCTCTTCGGAAGTTTAGATTCTTGTAGGCCTGATTGCTTAGCAGGGAGTTTATGATCTCCTGCTTTGGAACGGGAAAGGAAGCTAAATGTTCCTTTCTGTAGGCAAAAACCAAAAAGTCCTTTTCCGAGTAGCCATACACGTAAGTGTCATGATTGTAATGTTCCTTTTCAAATGCTTCCGTATAGGAAAGGTAGTATTCGTCGATGTCATACAGCAAGAGATAATTTCCTTGATCAATCCGCTCACAGAGGAATCGCTCCAGCGTTTCGGCATTAAAGTTGGCCACGTCGTACAGGCTCATCTCCGCGAGACCTTCCAGTCGGTATTCCTCCCACAGGGCATCCGTGAAGGTTAACTTTGCGTTCGTCAGGCGCTCCGTCTTTACGCACTGCAAATTCACGTAATGATTCCATCTCACCTTATCCTTCGTCGGATCTGCCAGCAGGATCCCCATGACAAATGCCATTCCCTGATAGGTTCCCATTGGCGGAAATTTGAAAGGTAATTCTTTCATTTTTCTCTTTCCTTTCCTTTGCATCTCTTGCTTACAATCTCATTATCAAGCCCCCAAATTCAATTTTCAACTGTTCAATGTTGAACGACACTTTTTTTGGATGAACGACACAAAATCAATAAAAAAAGATAACCGTAGGCTCTAAAATGAGCTTTTTCCGGTTATCTTTTGATGGCTTTTCCCTTCAGATCTTTTCCCTCGATCAGGCTCTTTTGCTTCTGTCAAGGGCAACGTTTTTGAGGAAGGCATGATAGGCTTCCTTCACGGATTGATAATACTTTCTTCCCAGCGGAACCTGCAGTCCGTTCGTCATCTGTAACTCGTCCCGATTGATCTTTCTTACGTACTGGAGATTTGCAAGATAGGATTTATGCGCACGCAACATGGTGGTTCCCTTAATCTGCTCCTCCATTGTCTTTATGCTGTCATATCCCATCAGCTCGCTCTCCTTGGAGCGTATGTTCACGTAATTTCCCTGCGCGCGGATGAAAATGATCTCATCCAGCTTCATAAAGCACTCTCCGGTGATGGTCTTAAAGGAAATGTCTATGTTTTCCCTGTTTTCGCGGATCACTGTTCTCAGACAGGTCTCCACGCCGATCTTGTCCGCGGGCTTCTCCAAAAAGGCCAGGGTCTTTAAGTCAATGGTATCCCATTTCAATTCTTTATGACTGGTCACAAACGCGATCCGCCAGATCAGATCGTTCCCGCGCACCTTCTCCATGACCTCCAGCCCGTCCATTCCCGACATTTCAATGTCCAGAAACAGCAAATGGATCTTATCTCCCTGATAGGACAGCACTTCCTCTCCCGAAGAGAACTCAACAAACTGATGCTCTTGTTTGCAAGTGTTTAAGTACTGACTGCAGAACGATCTTATGAGCTCACGGTAGGATGCTTCATCATCACAAATCCCAATTGTTAACATGTTGTCCTCCCCATCAGAAATCTATAATCTATTGTACAGGAAATGACAAAAAAACAAAAGCATTTTTAGGATTTTTCCTTTATTTTTTCAAAAAAAGAACGCCCACTCATGAAAGTGACCGCCCTTTTACGTTCTTATCAAATGAAACCTTCTCTGCTCGTTTTTCTTATGACTTTCCCCCATTCAGCAGATTCCATAACCACTCCCACCAGTCGCCGTCCGTCAACCGCACGTTTTTGCCATTCATCCCGCTTCACCTCCCTTTTTTTCTTGGCCTAATTCCATTATGGGAAAGAACCGGGGAAAAAACAATCCATCTTTGACGAACTACACGTTTTCTTGATGAACGACAGGTTCTTACAGAATTACCTCCACTTGGAAGATCCCCTGCTCCACACTTTTATGAAATTCACCATCCACCTTGTCAACGATGCTTTGGATGTTGAACATGCCAAAGCCGTGGTTCTTGGCATCTTCTTTCGTGGTAACAAACTGGCTGAGATTTTCCGTATCCAGCTTACAGGAATTGGTAATGCGGATGCAAACCCTTCCCTGAAAAGAGCCGCAGTTGACTGAGATCACCTTTTCCCTGCCTTCCTCCACCTGCCTTACGGCTTCCACGGCATTGCTCAGCAGATTGGAAAAGATCACGCAAAGATCAAAGATTTCCATTTCCGTCTGCGATAAAAAACCTCCCTCCCAGTTCCACTTCGCATTTGCCTCCAAGGCTTTTTGATGCCATTCGCTGATGACGGCATCCACGGCGCCGATTCCCGTGTATTTTTGCACTTCAAACCTTCGCGTCTCCTCACGCATACGATTTATATACTGGCTCAGCTGCTTCAGATCTCCAGACTGAATGCACTGCTCCAAGGCCGTAAGATGTGCATTGATGTCATGACGAAATCTGCGGATCTTTTGATCGCTTTCAACGATTTCCCTGACGTGAGCCTCCTGCTTTTCCAGATAGACCTGATAATGCTCATTTTCCAACTTATACTGTAACGCGCGTTTCTCATTACTCATCTGCCAAAAGATCAGGATCGCGAAAAGAATGCCAACCACCACCAGGCAAATGGATAGCGGTCTGGTCCAATCCGAGAATTCCGTTTTTCCCTTCATCACTCCCTGGGAAACGGCAATGATGACGAACAGACACCCGGCTCCCAACAAGGCCGTCAGGTATTGCGGCAGGCTAAAGCGGATCATCTCGCCTCCCGCGCGAAGCTTTGGGATAAAAATCAGTAAAATGGAAAAAAGAATGGGAAAACATAAATTCATTGCAATCTTCCAAAAACCAGAATCCATAAATTCCGCGTACGACATTTGCAAAGCAAATGACAGAAGATAACTTCCAAGAATATTGATGACGCCGGAGATAAAAAATGCAATGGGAAAGAGCGCTGCGACGCGAATGCGCTTCTCCTTCGCGATCGCAACGAAAACAGCCAGGGAGCAAAGGGCAATGGCGTATCCTTCATATTTCAGGATCTTTCCAAGGCTTAACCCCACGGCAAGCACGAAGGCTACGCACGCCACGCCAATGCTAAGCCCCTTCTTCTTTTGGAAGGGAACGCGAAAGATCCACTTGTAAACAAAGTAGTAGTTCAAAAAATCCACCCAAAAGCTAATCCCGTAAAGTATCATTTCATTCCCTCGCTTTTCGTATGAGTTCACTTTGTTCGTTCTCTATTATGCCATTAGCATTTCCGCCATCGCTGCCAGCAGCTCCTCCGTGCGGTCGATCAGTAGCTCCTCGTCCGTCTCCACAAGGCCCGTGCGCTGATATTTCAGCGTCATGCAAGGATTCCCGTAGGCTGCGAAGGTCAGCTCCTTGGGATACTTGGCAAGGAGCCTTGGAATGCCGGCCGGATCGATCATGGCGTCAGGCCGGAAGGTGAAGGTCACCTGGCCGGGCCTGCCCTTCACTTCCGTGAGGAAGAGCTTATGCGCGTTCTCACGGATCAGGGCGATGCGAAGAAGATTGTCCGCGCTTAAGGGGATCTCCCCGAAGCGGTCGAGCAGTTCATCCCGCATGTCTCCCTGCTCCTTCTCGTTTTCAATCCCGGCGATGCGCTTATAAATGTCGAGCTTTTGCTCCTCGTTGACGATGTATTCCGGCGGGATGAAGGCATCCACCTCCAGGTCCACCTGGGTCGCAAAATCCCCCTCGGACTCCCGCGTGGGCTCTCCTTTTAGCTTTCGCACGGCGTCGTTTAGCATCTTGCAGTAAAGTTCATAGCCCACCGCCTCCATGTGGCCGTGCTGGGTGGTGCCAAGAAGATTTCCGGCGCCGCGGATCTCTAAGTCTCGCATGGCGATCTTGAATCCGCTTCCTAAGTCGGTGAACTCGCGGATGGCGGCGAGCCGCTTTTCAGCCACCTCGCTGAGCATGCGGTCCCTTCGGTACATGAGGAACGCATATGCCGTGCGGCTGGAACGGCCGACGCGCCCGCGCAGCTGGTACATCTGGGACAGTCCAAGGCGCTCCGGCTCATGAATGATCATAGTGTTTACGTTCGGAATGTCCAGGCCCGTCTCGATGATGGTGGTGCTCACCAGCACGTCGATCTCCCCGGAGACAAAGTCATACATGATGCGCTCGAGCTCCGTCTCCTTCATCTGGCCGTGTGCAAAGGCGATGCTCGCCTCCGGGAGCATCTGCTGCAGGCGTCCCGTGATCTCCGCGATGCCGTGCACCTTGTTATACACATAATAAACCTGACCGCCCCGGGCAAGCTCCCTGGAAATGGCCTCCCTCACGAGTTCTTCGTTATATTCGCACACGAAGGTCTGGATGGGCAGGCGATCCTCCGGCGCTTCCTCGAGCACGCTCATGTCGCGGATCCCCACCAGGCTCATGTGGAGGGTTCTCGGGATGGGCGTCGCCGTGAGCGTCAGCACGTCCACGTTCTCCTTCAGCTTCTTGATCTTTTCCTTGTGGGCCACGCCAAAGCGCTGTTCCTCGTCGATGACAAGGAGCCCTAAATCCTTATATTGCACGTCATTGGAAAGGAGCCTGTGGGTTCCGATCACAATGTCCACAAGGCCTTTCTTTAAGTCCGTGATGGTCTTTTTCTGTTCGCCCGGCGTGCGGAATCTGGACAGGAGCTCGACACGCACGGGGAAGTCCTTCATGCGCTGCACGAAGGTGTTATAATGCTGCTGCGCAAGGATGGTCGTCGGGACAAGATAGGCCACCTGCTTGCCCTCCTGCACGGCCTTGAATGCCGCGCGGATGGCGATCTCCGTCTTTCCGTAGCCCACGTCGCCACAGATCAGACGGTCCATGATCTTTCGGCTTTCCATGTCCGCCTTGGTGTCGGCGATGGCGGCCAGCTGATCCTCCGTCTCCTCGAAGGGGAACATCTCCTCGAATTCCTTCTGCCATACGGTATCCCTTCCGTAGGCAAAGCCCTGTGCCTGCTGCCGGGTGGCATACAGCTCCACAAGGTCCTTTGCCACCTCCTGCACGGCGCCGCGGACCTTTTCCTTCGTCTTGGTCCATTCCTTGCCCCCGAGCTTATTGAGCTTGGGAACCTTTGCGCCCTCCGCGGAGGCGTACTTTTGGATCACGTGCAGCCCCGTGGCGGGAATATAAAGGTGCCCGCCGTCGCGGTACTCGATCTTGACATAATCCTTCGAGACGCCCTCGGAGGAAATTTTTTCTATGCCCTGGTAGATGCCAAGTCCATAGCTCTCATGTACGACGTAGTCGCCCACCTTCAGGTCATCAAAGTTACTGATCTTCTGCCCCTGGTAGAGCTTCCTCTTTTTCTTCTTTTTCTTTTCCGCGCCGAATATGTCTGTCTCCGCCAGCACGACATACTTCAGCATAGGATATTCGAAGCCCCTCTCCACGTGTCCGTAAAGAGTCAGGACCTCGCCGGGCTGCGCCTCGCGCTGCGGGTTGTCGCTGTAGATGGCGGTCAGCTCCTGATCCCAGAGATCCTGGGCAAGGCGCGCCGCACGCGTCCTCGAACCGGACAGAAGAATAACCCGATAGCCCTTTTTCTTATAAGCCTTCAGGTCCTTAACCAGCATTTCAAAGCTCCCGTTATACGGAGCCACGTTCCTGACGTCTATGTCACATTTTAAGGCAGGAGGGAAATATCCACCCTTGTTGTCCATGGCGGACAGGGTTACCATGCGGCCCTGCGGAAGGCGCGCCGCCACTTCCTCTCCGGAGAAGAGCAGCTTCATCTGGCTCGGCAGCACGTATCCCATCTGGGCGCGCTGCGTCATACTCTCGCGAAACTCCAGTTCCACGGCCTGCGCCTGCTCGCGAATGCGCAGGGGCTCCTCCAGAAAATAGACGGCCTGCGCGGTCTTCCCTTCGCCCGCATACCGCTCGATCATCTCCGGCAGGGTCACCGTGTCCTCATAAAAATAATGCAGGTAGCTCTCTAAATTAACGGCGCCGCGAAGCTCCAGTCGGTCCGCGAATTCCTTGGCCAGCGTCTTAACGCGGTGCGCCTCCTCCGTTTGGAACGCCGCGCGGAAGATCGCCTCCTGCTCTGCGGCCTCCTTTTCCAACAGGGCCAGGCCGCGGTCGATCCGCTCCTTTGTCAGCACAAATTCCGTGGCCGGATAGATGCTGACGCTCTCAAGCTTTTCCACGGAGCGCTGGCTGAGCACGTCAAAGCTTCGGATGGAATCCACTTCATCCCCCCAAAGCTCAATGCGGTACGGATTCTCCTCCGTCAGGTCATACACGTCAATGATGCCGCCGCGCACGGAAAACTGGCCAGGCACCTCCACCTGATAGGCCCGTTCATAGCCCATGTCCACAAGGCGTCTTGTCAGGGCCTTTTCTTCGACGACGCTGCCACGCCCGATCTTTATGACGTCGCCGTCCGGATCCAGCATGGCCTGAGGCGCCATCAGCGCCGCATAGGTGGTGACGATGGTCACGCTCGTCCTCTCCATGAGCCTGCGGAGCGTTTTGATGCGCTCTCGCACCAGCTGATTTCCATGGATGTCCGCCTGGAAGAAGATCAGGTCCTTCGCGGGATATAAAACGACGTTCTTGTCATAAAACTTATACTCTTCGTAGAGTTCTTTCGCTTTTAAGTCACTATAAGTAGCGATGACCTTCACTCTCCAGCCATCGCCAAGTCCATAGATCATATGCAGTTTTTGGGATTGCACGCATCCCGTCAGGGCCACCGGGCCCGTCCCTTTGCGCATCCTCTCCCGGATCTGATCATACTCCGCCAATTCCCTAAGCGGCGCCAGCATTGCCTGCATTCGAATCCTCCACTTGGTACTTACGTTATTGATTCCTTATTTGGTTGCGCTGCCTCGTCCGACTGCGCTTTCTTATCTTCGGTTGAGGGCTTTTCCTTTTCCTTCTTCGCATTAAACGCATTCATGGCGGCGTCGGGGCCCTGTGCCATGATCATGCGGATGCAGTCAGAGCCGCGCTTTGCGGCCTCATCCATGAGCTTTTTCTCGTCTCCGGTAAGGTGTCCGAGCACAAAGTCCTTGAGATCGTAGGCGGTCGGCTTGTCGCCAACGCCCATGCGAAGACGGATGAATTCATCGCTCCCAAGGTTTTGGATGATGTTTTTCAGGCCATTGTGACCGCCTGCACTGCCCTTTTTGCGGACGCGAAGCTGGCCGGGCGTGAGCGCTATGTCATCCGAGATGATGATCAGCTCCGTGGCCACGTCGATCTTATAATAATCCACGAGCTCGCGCACGCTTTCGCCGCTTAAGTTCATATAGGTCAGAGGCTTTGCGAGAAGGACCTTTTGTCCGTCGATCACGCCTTTTCCGACAAGGGCCTTGTGCTTTTTTTCGAGGATGTCGATCCCGCCTTCCGCCGCAAGGCGGTCAAGCACGAGCCAGCCCACGTTGTGCCTCGTATTCTCATATTCTCTGCCGGGGTTCCCCAGCCCTGCGATAATATACATTTTCCCGCTCCCGATTTCCTTTTCTTCTCCCGGCCAAGGGGTTTTTCCGGCGCCTGCCTTCCCATACCCTTGCATGCCCAGGCCTTTCTCTCCTGCCTGCTTACTTCGCGCTCGGCCTAAAATGCTCTTTATCCACTGCTTCATACAGATCCATGCCCATCTTTTTTTCAAAATAGTCCTTCAGCGCCAGGTTCGCGTCCCATTTTTCCTGATCATAGTCGCCGTAGCGGCGCTTTACGTCGCTCATCCGATCGATGATGTCCATGACGCCCTCCGCACCGCTGATGGAATCGCACAGCTGGATCAGCCTGTCATAATCATCCAGCTCCGTCTCCTGAAGCTTTGTCCTGATCAGATTGGTCTCCTCCTCCGTGGTGTCAAAATTCCCGACGTACGCTTCCAGCTTTTTCTGGTTGAAGGAATGCGTCAGACAGATCCTGGCCGCGTCAGGATATCCCAGGGACGTCATGTAGGAATACCCGTCCGAAACATGCCCAAGGTGCCTTTTCCCAAAGCGTCTGCCAATGTCATGTAAAAGGCCGAGCACATAGGCTTTCTCTGCGTCCATGCCGGAGCGCGCCGCGATCTGCTCCGCGCAGTGCGCCGCCGTGCGGCTGTGATCGCCCCAAGGGCCCGGATTTCGCTCCTCCGCCTCGCGCACGAGTTCCTGCGCCTTTTGTCTTGTAGGATACCCTCTTTTTTCAAGCGCCAGGACCTCGCGGCTCTTTTTGATGCCTTCGCCTGCGGCAATTCTTTCTTCCACGATCTCTCTCACTTTCCCGCACCAGGCATTGGTTTTTGCAATGTCCGAGCACAGCTCCTTTAAGATGCGATCGCATTCCGCCAGGGCGTCCGCATATTGCTCATCCGACAACTCGCCCGCGTCATGTGCCTGATCGAGCTCGCTGCGGTCGTCGATCTTGACGTCGCCCTCCGGAGTAAAGATCACGTCAAGGTACTTATCGATGAAAACGGCAATGCCGTCCTCGTCATATTCCATCCCTTCGATGACGTCGACATACCAGATCGAGGGGCGATACTTGGTGCAAAAGCTCTTCGGATAGTTAGTCCTCTCCTCATCGTGCGTACCATCCGGAAAATACTTGATCGTGATGACTCTCTTTTCGTGATCCGGGATCAGTTCCAGCCAGGTCATTCCTTCGCCCGTAACCTGGATCCTTCCTGCCTTTGGCGTCGCCCAATAATTCGCTTCCCCGTCCGTAAATCTGATCAGACAAGCCAATCCATGAAAGCATTCACAGTCAATTCGCATCTGGTAATATGGGTAGTACTGAAATCCCCAGCCATCCCTGTTCAGTCTCTTGTGCTTCATGCATGTTCCCCCGAAATCTTTTCCCCCTGGCGGTCAGGCCGCCAGTTTTTTGCCGTGATCGCTTATAAAAAGCCTTATTCATTATACCAATGTTTCCAGAGAAAAAGCAAGAGGAGAAAGCTTTCGCCATCTCCTCTTGTAAAGTGTCTCTTTATTCACTTTTATGATCTTGCGATCTCGCCGGTCTCATCCGAAAACGACCGGCCGAATTGTTTCATTTCCTGGCTCGCTCGTTCCAAGGCGATCCATCGTTTTGTCTTCGCGCATTAAACGGTTTCATCCGTATCCGGCTCAAGCAGCGCCTGCTCGTACTTCTCCATGATGATCTTCTGGATGCTGTCTCTGGTTGCGGAATTAATGGGGTGTGCAATGTCTCGATATTCGCCGTCCGTTGCTTTCTTGCTGGGCATGGCGATAAACAGGCCCTTCTCGCCCTCGATCACCTTAATGTCATGCACTACAAAGACATTGTCGATGGTGATGGAAACAATGGCCTTCATCTTTCCTTCCTTTGACAATTTACGAACTCGTACGTCTGTTATCTGCATGTTCATTCCCTCCTTGTCGTAATATACGATTCTCCCTAGGTCACGGTCAGATCACGTATCTCTCGTTTTTCTCCAAAACGATCTCGATCCCGTTCTCGCCGACGTATCTGGAATCCGCCTTGATGGTGCCGTGGCTCTCCACGATACAGTTCTCAATATAGGAGTTATCGCCGATGTACACGTCATTCAAAATAATGGAATTCTTGATCACGCAATTGTTTCCGATATAGCTCTTCTTAAAGATCACGGAATTCTCAACCACGCCGTTGATGATACAGCCGCTGGTAACTAAGCTGTTCCTCACGTTGGCGCCCATGTTGTACTTCGCGGGCGGAAGGTCGTCCACCTTGGAGTAAATGTCGGGATACTGCTTAAAGAAGTAATCTCTCACTTCCGGCTTTAAGAATTCCATGTTGGTGTTAAAGTAGTCATCCACGGAGGCAATGTTGCGCCAGTAATCCGTCATCATGTAGCCAACGATCCTCTTCACGCCCTTGTAACGCACCAGGATGTCGCGAACAAAGTCATAATTTCCTTCCTCTGCGCACTTCTCGATGAGCTCGATCAGAAGACGTCTGCGGATCACGTAGATGCCGCAGGAGATCACGTGGCTTCTCGCCTGGATGGGCTTCTCCTCGAATTCCTCGATGACCTGCTCATCGCTTAAGCGAACGGTTCCGTAGCGCTCCACGCTCACGGCGGGATCCATCTCCTTGCACACCACGGTAATGTCAGCCTTCTTGTCAATGTGGAATTCCAGCACCTTGCCGAAATCCATCTTATACACGCAGTCGCCGGAAGCGATCACGACATAGGGCTCATGACTATTCTTTAAGAAATTAATGTTCTGGTAGATGGCATCTGCGGTGCCGCGATACCAGTTGCTGTTCGATGCGGTGACCACGGGGGTTCTCACCTCGAGGCCGCCCTGCTTACGACCGAAATCCCACCACTTGGAGGAATTGAGGTGCTCGTTCAGGCTTCTTGCGTTATATTGGGTGAGCACAGCCACCTTCTGGATATGGGAGTTGGACATGTTGCTAAGCGTAAAGTCGATGCTTCTGTAGCTCCCCGCCACGGGCATTGCACAAATGGCACGCTTCTGGGACAGCTCTCTCATTCTGCGATTGTTACCGCCTGCTAAAATAATACCTATTGCTCTCACTATTCTTCACCTGCCTTAATCAAAGTTTTGCCGCTTGCAAGATAGGAATTTTCATAATCAGCAGCCGTGGTAACGCCAAAGATGACGGAGTTCTTGCCCACGGTAATGCCATCGGGGATCTCACTCTTTTCTCCAATGGTCACGATGCCCTGATTATAAATGTGGGGCGCCGTCTCATTGGGCGCTTCGTCGCCGATGCCGAGCTTCACGCCATTTCCGATCTGTGCGTTCTCCGCGATAATGGCCTTATGCAGCTCACAGTTCTCACCGATCTTCGTATGGTTCATGATGATGGAATCGCGGACCACCGTGCCGGCGCCGATGACTACGCCGCAGCCGATCACGGAATTATATACCTCACCGTAAACTTCGGTTCCCTCACCGATGATGCTTCTCTCCACCTTGCTGTTCGGAGACAGGTACTGAGGCGGCTGGATCTCACTCTTGGTGTAGATCTTCCAATACTCCTCATACAGATTGAACTCCGGAACGATGTCGATCAGCTCCATGTTGGCCTCCCAGTAGGAGCTCAAGGTTCCAACGTCCTTCCAATAGCCCGTGAATTCATAAGCATACAGGGGAGAGCCATTCTCATGACAATACGGGATCACGTGCTTACCGAAATCCAGTGCCGGCTGATCCGCATTCTTCACGAGCGCTTCCTTCAGGGTTTTCCAGTTAAAGATGTAGATGCCCATGCTCGCCAGATTACTTCTGGGGTTCGCGGGCTTCTCTTCAAAATCCGTGATCCGCTTCTGGTCATCCGTGATCATGATGCCGAAACGGCTTGCCTCCTCCCAGGGAACAGGCATCACGGCGATGGTCACTTCCGCGTTGTTGGCCTTGTGGAACTCCAGCATCACTTCATAATCCATCTTATAAATATGGTCACCGGAAAGGATCAAAACATATTCCGGATTGAAGCTTTCCATGTACTCCAGGTTCTGGTAGATCGCGTTCGCGGTACCGGTATACCATTCACTGTTCGTACTCTTCTCATAAGGAGGCAGTACGGTCACTCCGCCGATGTTTCGGTCCAAGTCCCAGGGAATACCGATCCCGATGTGGGTGTTCAACCTCAGGGGCTGATACTGTGTCAGCACGCCCACTGTGTCAACGCCCGAATTGATACAGTTCGACAAAGGAAAATCAATGATGCGATATTTCCCCCCAAATGCTACGGCAGGCTTAGCAACCTTTGACGTCAGTACGCCAAGTCTGCTGCCCTGTCCTCCAGCCAATAACATGGCTATCATCTCTTTCTTGATCATGTCATCACCTCTTCCAGCCTATTGAGCAGATTCCGCCAAATGGGGATAAAATGTTTATTCTACTCTTTGTCCATTATAGCACAGAGTTTTGTGAAAGTGAATAAGAAATGCCAATTTTTTTCTACTTTTTTCAACTTTTTTCACGAATTTGTTTTATTTTTACTTCAATTCCAGTGGATATTTTGTAAATATGTGTCAGTTTGTTGAAATATCACACAGTTTTTATCGACAAGTTTACCAATGGGATTTACTCCTTTTTGAATTTCTGTTTGTCTTTTTGCCAAGCAAAGATTATAATAAGGTAGAATTCGTACTTTCGAAAGGAATGATACCATGTATCAGATTGATTTTCAGCATCCCGTCTCCATCTACTTTGTCGGCATCGGCGGCGTCAGCATGAGCGGCCTGGCCGAGATCCTTGCGGACGCAGGCTTTCGCGTCTCAGGGTCTGACCGCGCTCCCAGCGACCTGTGCAGGCACTTGGAGCAATTAGGGATTCAGGTTTTCTATGGACAGAAAAAAGAAAATATCACGGACGACATCGATCTCGCCGTCCTGACGGCGGCCATCCGGCCGGACAACCCGGAGTACGTGGCGCTTGAGGAAAAGGGAATTCCCATGCTGACCAGGGGACAGCTCCTGGGCCAGCTCATGAAAAATTATCAGATGCCCGTGGCCGTCAGCGGCACCCACGGCAAGACCACCACGACTTCCATGATCAGCGAGATCCTGCTGGAGGCAGACGCGGATCCCACCTTGAGCATCGGCGGCATCTATCCCCGCATCCAGTCCAACACGCGCATCGGCGGCAAGGATTATTTTGTCCTGGAAGCGTGCGAATATACCAACTCCTTCCTAAGTTTCTTCCCGAAGCTTAGCGTGATCCTGAACGTGGAGGCAGATCACCTGGACTTCTTCAAAGATCTCGCGGACATTCGAAATTCCTTCCACGAGTTCGCAAAGCTCCTGCCGGCGGACGGGAACCTGATCCTGAACGCGACCATCGAAAACTGTCAGGAGCTCACCAAAGACCTTGCCTGCCCCGTGACGACCTACTTTGGGTGTCGCAGCATGGAAGATCTTGCCCTGGCGCCGTCCTTTGGCGCGGATTATTATCCCAAGGAAGTTTCGTTTGACGAAAATGGCTTTGCCAGCTTTACGGCCTGCTGCAATCTTAAGCCGGATCGGCGCTTTACGTTGAGCGTTCCCGGGATCCACAACGTCGGAAATGCCCTGGCCGCCATCGCGGCGGCGGACCTGCTCGGGATCGGCGATGACGCGATCGAAAGAGCGTTAAAGTCCTATGGCGGCACGGAGAGACGCTTTGAGCATAAGGGAAGCTTTCACGGCGTGAGCGTCATCGACGATTATGCGCATCACCCCACGGAGATCGAGGCAACGCTGACCACGGCCAATGCGATCAAGACCGGCACGCTCTGGTGCGTCTTCCAGCCTCACACCTATTCTCGCACGAAGGCGTTTATGAAGGACTTCGCCAAGGCTCTCGCCCTGGCCGACAAGGTGGTACTTGCAGACATTTATGCGGCCCGCGAGACCGACAATCTTGGCATCTCCTCGGAAACGCTTCAGGAAGAGATCAGGAAGCTTGGCAGGGAATGCCACTATTTCCCTTCGTTTGAAAAAATCGAAAAATTTCTCTTAGAAAATTGCACAAAGGATGACACGTTGATAACTATGGGGGCGGGAGACGTCTATAAAATCGGGGAATCCTTGGTCAGAATAGAATAAT
The DNA here is from genome assembly GCA_947305245.1 of uncultured Lachnospiraceae bacterium. Taxonomy (GTDB): domain Bacteria; phylum Bacillota; class Clostridia; order Lachnospirales; family Lachnospiraceae; genus Acetatifactor. Next base: position 6,993 of record CAMZDG010000012.1, on the reverse strand, counting down.
CCACGTTATCCACAGATCTCGACAAAATTTTCACTGGTCGGATCTGTGGATATTTCTTTTTTCGACGTGGAAAACTTTTCCAGACCGCATTGCCGTCCATTCCATATTTTAAGCCGCTTTGCGTACCATCTGCCAAAACTTATCCACGTTTCCGTTTTTATCCACGTTTTTGGCCCATCCGAGGCGCGAAACCCGTTTCGGACATTTTTACCATTTCCTTTTTTTGCGGCTCATGCTATACTTTTCCTTGCTCAAGGGGTTCCCTTTGAACAAGAACGGCAGAAAGAAAACAGTCACTGACAGAGGGTTGTGGGGATATGGCCAGGCTTACGTTATATAAGGAAAACAGCGCAGACGTTACGGTGGTTTCCAATCTGTTTATTGATAAATACATGAAGGACGCGAATGATGCTCAGCTGAAGGTGTATCTCTACCTGATCCGCATGCTGAACGCCAACTTGGATACCAGCGTGTCCGACATCGCTGATAAATTTAATCATACGGAGAAGGACGTCATGCGCTCCCTGCGCTATTGGGAGAAGCAAGGCATCCTTACCTTGGAATTTGATTCCGGAAAGAACCTTTCCGGGATCCGTTTGCATGACCTTTCCAAAGAGCCCGAGGAGAGCGTGCGGCCTCAGTTTACCAGGCCCATTCTGCTCACTTCCGAGAGCGTGACGCCTTTCCGTCCGGAAGCGCGCGTCGCCCTGCCGGAGGCAGCGCCGGAGCCCGAAGCTCCCATGTTCACCAAGCCCGCGTATACCGCGGAACAGCTGAGGGAATTCAAAAAGCGCGAGAACGTCTCCGAATTATTGTTTGTCGCACAGCAATACTTTGGCAGGACCTTGAATCCTTCCGAGATGAAGACCATTCTCTTCTTCATGGATGAGCTTCATTTCACGGACGACCTGATCGATCATCTGCTCCAGTACTGCGTGGACCGCGACAAGAAGGACTTCCGTTATATTGAAAAGATTGCCATCAACTGGGCTGAAAAGGGGATCACCACCTGGGAACAGGCGAAGCTCGAAACCCTCGGGAAATATGACAGAAACACCTATGCGATCATGAATGAGCTGGGAAAGAATGGCTCTCCCACCAGAAAAGAGCTGGAGTACATCAATCGCTGGACTAAGGACTACTGCTTCTCCATGGACGTGATCCTGGAAGCATGCCAGCGCACGGTGCTCGCGGTGGATTCCCATCGCTTTGAGTACGCCGACACGATCATGAAAAGCTGGCACGAGAAGCAGGTAAGTCAATTGGAAGACATTTCCCGTCTGGATGAGCAGCGCCGCACCAGAAAGCCGCAGTCCAAGGCGACCGCCAATAAGTTCAATCAGTTTTCTCAGAACGATTATGACTTTGATGCGTTGGAACAGCAGCTACTCAGTAACTAATCTTCTTAGCGTTCCGGAAAGGAAAAGAAATGTCCCTTTCATCCTCAAAGTATCGGGAGATCATGCGTCAGTATGAGATCACCCGCGATCAAAACCGAATTCAAATGGAAGAAAGACGGGAGCAGGTTTATAAGGAGCTCCCGGAATTTCAGGAATTAGATGCGGCAGTGAGTGCGTATTGCTCCCGCCGCCTTCGTCTTCTGCTGGGAGACTCCCCCGAGGCGGCCGCCGCCCTGGAGAATCCCATCCCTAAAGTCATCCTGCGAAAGAAAGCGCTTCTTCGGTCCGCCGGATATCCCGAAGATTATTTGGAACCCATCTATGATTGTCCCGACTGTAAGGACACCGGCTACGTCACCTTGGAAAGTGGCATTCAGGAGAAATGTCACTGTCTGCGGGCGCAGGAACAGGCTTATCTCTATGAGCAATCCAACCTGAAAGGAATCTCAGAATCCGATCGTTTTTCCAATCTGTCCTATGCCTATTGCCAGGGCGAAGACTTAGAGCATCTTCGAGGCGCAGTGCGGATCTCCGAGGATTTTGTGGAAACTTTCGGAGAAGGAAAAAATCTTCTTTTTTATGGAACGGTCGGCACGGGGAAAAGTTTTCTGTCCGGCTGTATCGCGAATTCCCTGTTGGAAAAAGGCTTTTCCGTGATCTACTTCAGCGCGGTCAGTCTCTTTGAGTCCTTGGCGCGCTACTCCTTTGACGGAAACGCAAAAGAAAGTCTTTACAATTTCTGTAAAGAACTATACAATTATGATTTGGTGATCGTGGACGATTTGGGAACGGAAGTCCTCAGCAGCTTTGTGACCTCCCAGCTTTTCACCCTCTTAAACGAGCGGGAGATGCGCCGAAAATCCACCATCATCTCTACCAATTTGAATCTGAGTGAACTTCGGGATCGCTATTCTGACCGCGTTTTTTCCAGAGTCTCCAAGAACTTTCAGCTCTGCAAGCTGTCGGGCCCTGACGTTCGCATGTGCCAGAAGCTAAATGGGATCAGATCCTAACGCACTTCAGTAACAGACCTGACGTTAAGTGAAAGAAAGAGAGGTTTTTTCATGCCCAGTCGTGAAGAAAAAAGAAACCTGGAAACCATTCCCGTAGGCTCCCTGGGGATCATCGCCCTGGAGGGATGCCGCACGCTTGGGGAAAAAGTGAATCAGTATCTGGTAAAGTGGAGGGAGGAGCGCGAGAGCGAGCACAAGGATTCCCTTGCATTTGCCGGCTATCAGCGAGATTCCTACCTGATCGACGCCAAGATCCCCAGGTTTGGTTCCGGTGAGGCCAAAGGCATGATCATGGAATCCGTCCGCGGCGATGACCTGTACCTTCTGGTGGACGTATGTAACTATTCCATGACCTATTCTCTCTGTGGTCGCGAGAATCACATGTCTCCCGACGATCATTATCAGGACTTAAAGAGGATCATTGCAGCCGTCGGCGGTAAGGCAAGACGCATCACGGTGATCATGCCCTTCTTATATGAGAGCCGTCAGCATAAGCGCACCTCCAGAGAATCCCTCGACTGTGCATTGGCACTGCAGGAGCTCGTTCACATGGGCGTGGACAACATCATCACCTTCGACGCGCATGACCCCAGAGTACAGAACGCCATTCCCCTGCACGGCTTCGAGACGGTGCAGCCCGCTTATCAGTTCATCAAGGGACTCTTAAAGAACGTAAAGGGCCTGCAGATCGACTCGAACCACATGATGGTCATCAGCCCGGATGAAGGCGGCATGAAGCGTGCCATCTACATCGCCAACGTCCTCGGCCTGGACATGGGTATGTTCTATAAGAGAAGAGATTACACAAAGATCGAGAACGGCAGAAATCCCATCGTGGCTCACGAATTCCTGGGCTCGAGCGTGGAGGGCAAGGACATGATCATCATCGATGACATGATCTCCTCCGGCGAATCCGTTCTGGAGGTTGCCACGGCATTAAAGGAGAGAAAGGCAAGAAACATCTTCGTCTTCTCCACCTTCGGCCTCTTCACCAATGGCCTGGACAAGTTCGACAAGGCATATGAAGCCGGCATCATCAGTCGGATCCTGACCACGAACCTGATCTATCAGACGCCGGAACTGTTAAAGCGTGAGTGGTATATCAGCTGCGACCTCAGTAAGTACATTGCTTACATCATCGACACTCTGAACCACGACAGCTCCATCAGCGATCTCTTAAATCCCAGCGAGAGGATCCAGCAGATCGTTGCCAAGTACATGACAGGGGAGTTAGACAACGAAACGAAATCATGAAAACTGAAATGCAATCACAGAATCGAAAACCCCTGCTTTCCGTAAAAGAAATGGCAGTCACTGCAGTTATGACTGCCATTTTGTGCATCTTGGGCCCCTGGGCGATCCAGATCCCCATTAGTCCCGTGCCCATCACCCTGTGCTCCATGGGCATTTATTTCGCTTTATACGTGCTGGACCTAAAGCTGGGCACCCTGAGCGTTCTTCTCTATGTCCTGCTTGGATGCTTTGGCCTTCCCGTCTTCACCAATTTCAGCGGAGGCTTCGGAAAGCTCCTCGGCCCCACGGGCGGCTATATCATCGGCTATCTTTTCCTGGCTTTGATCTGCGGATTTTTCCTAAGGAAGTTCCCGGAAAACCTCCCAATGCAGCTTCTTGGCTTTGTCCTTGGCACGTTGGTTTTATACTTGTTTGGGACGCTGTGGCTGGGATATCAGCTAAACCTGACCTTCGCCGCCGCACTTATGGCAGGCGTGATCCCTTATATCCCGGGAGACGCCGTCAAGCTTCTCCTCGCCCTGTCCCTGGCAACCCCGCTCAAAAAGCAATTAAAAAAGGCGATGCTTCTGTAAGCTTCGCCTTTTCTTTATTTCCTCTCAGGACTTTTTCCATTCCTTCTTTGTCACTTCCGCCCCGTCATGAGGTACGCCAGCGTGAACACGGCAGGCGAATTCCAGTAGATCGTGATCTCATTCAAGGAAAACGCCTCCACTTCGTCGGCATAACTCTTCATGGCCGGCGTTCCCTCGGGAACCACCTCCTTGGCCCTTGCGTCCTGACGATATCTGTTGGGTCCGCCGCTCACCATGCCCGGCATGCACGCCTCGATCCCGTCCGCGAACGCGGGTCGAAGATGCGGCTCGTTATACGCATTCTCGCCATTTCCCGTCACGTAGCTGATCCCCAGCGCATTGCATCCCAAAAGGTAATCTAGCTGCACCGCGGCTTGATCGCGCATGGACAGGCACCGGTTCTGCCAAGGTCCCGGTTCATAGGGCTCCTCCTTTTGTCCCGGCCAAAGCCATCGCTTTGGAAGCCCTGCCGTTCTGGCCGCTGCCTTCACCTTTTCTTCCAGCCCAAAATAATCTGCGATTGCAAAGATCATGCCCTGCCTCATCACGCCCATGTTGCTTCCCCAGGTATATTCCCAAAACAGCATGGAGACGCCGTAGCCGCTCTCCTCCGAAATGCGAACGCGCTGCGCCGCGTCCTGAACGATTTCCGAAAAAAACTTTGCCGTCAGATCCTGCGATTTCCCCTGCTTCGACAAAAGATATGCCAAAATGCCAAAGCCTCCCACCTCAAAATAGCCAAGGGACATGCGGGGGAACGGCTTTTCCAAAAGCTCCGTCAGGTCATCATGATATTTCTTTTCTCCCGTCAGGGAATACAGCTCGCAGGCCGCCCAAAAGCGGTTCGAAAAATCGCTCCACTCGCCATACTCTCCCGTCCCGCAGCCTTCCGGATTGCGAAATCCCAGAAAGTCCGGATGCGCCTTCAGCCAGGCATAGGCCTTCTTGGACGCCTTTTCCATGCGGTCCGCAAACGCCTCGTCATAAGCGCGGTAAATCCCGCTGGCCAGGGCGCAGGCGGCCGAAAAGTCTGCCGTCGCCATGGAGGATACCGGCAGGACGTAAAGCGGCTCCAGATCATCCTCCGGCATCACAAAGGCCGCATGCTGCGCCGTCGTCAGCTTATGCCATACGGCGCCGTCCGTCCGCTGCATTTTTAAGAACCATTCCAGCTCATACCGGCATTCATTCAATAGGTCCGGAACACCGTTGCCGCTCTCCGGAATGTTCCACGTCTTCCCGTCAAACGCCTCCGGATACATTTTATAGGCATATAAAAGATGCGCCAATGCGCAGGAACCCGCCGTGACATATCTTCCATAATCCCCTGCGTCATGCCAGCCGCCGGTCGCTTCGACCACCACGTCATGATCTTCCCAAGCCACCGTCTTTCCGCGGTGACAGGCCTTGTGCACGTAAGGCCCCGCATACTTCTCCTCGAGGTCCATGCCGCAGCGAAGATAATAATACGCCTTCATCAAGTCGCTTTGCAGCTTGTCATATACCTGCTCCCCGATCTCAAACCAGGGGGAATACTCCACCGCAACGCTCTTTTCATCCGATTGCTCCTCGGCCCTGGCGCCCTTGATGCGATATCTCCCCGGAACGGCAAAGGCAGAAAAATCCGCCTCCGTCACCTCATCTCCGGAGGCACAGTCCAGTCCATATTCCTTCGTCTCCCCCTCAAAGCAAACCTCTCCGGCTTCGTTGATCACCCAAAACTGTCTGCTCGCAAAGGGAAGGATCGCCCTTTTTTCTCCTTCAGGATAATAACCCAACTGATTCACGTGAATTGCCATAAATTCGTAAACCCCCAAGTTTCCTGCCCGCGCCGTATCTTCGGGCCGGTGCATGACTATGCTTTTGCTTTCGTTTTTTATCATAACGTACTTTCCCAAAAAGGGGAATGGACTATCAAGGGATTTGAATGTGCTTTCTTGCGTTCATAATTTGTTCACAAATCATTTAAGAATCGTTTAATTAAAACACGTTTTTTCTTCACGAACGCCTTATATACTAAAACCATAGAAAAGCACATTACCTGTGGATGCCACAGTTGCTTTGATAATAACTTTTTCATAATACGTGCCAAGGAACCAGGTTCCTTGGCATCCTCCCTTTTAAAGGGAAAAATCGAAAAATGCTACGCGAATTCAAAAACGATGAAACAAAAACCCCGGCGCCTGTCGCGTCGGGGTTCGTTTTCGTTTTCACTGATCCAAGTCATGAAGCATTTCAAGCTCAGGACTTTTTCAAGTCTCAGGCCTTGCCTACGCTTCCGAACAGCTCCATCTTTTCCTTTACGGTTGCCTTGATCGCCTCAAAGCCGGGAGCCAGAAGCTTACGAGGATCGAAGCCCTTGCCTTCCAGATCCTTGCCAGCCTCAACGTACTTACGGGTAGCAGCTGCAAATGCCAGCTGGCACTCGGTGTTTACGTTGATCTTTGCAACGCCAAGGGAAATCGCCTTCTTGATCATGTCTGCAGGGATGCCGGTACCGCCGTGAAGCACCAGGGGAAGATCTCCGGTGAGCTGCTGAACTGCATCCAGGGTCTCAAAGGAAAGGCCCTTCCAGTTTGCAGGATACTTGCCGTGGATGTTGCCGATGCCTGCTGCCAGGAAGTCAACGCCCAGGTCTGCGATCGCCTTGCACTCCTTGGGATCTGCGCACTCGCCCATGCCGATCACGCCGTCCTCTTCGCCGCCGATGGAACCAACCTCAGCCTCGATGGACATTCCCTTGCCGTGTGCCTT
>CAMZDG010000011.1 GCA_947305245.1 uncultured Lachnospiraceae bacterium | reverse complement strand
GATCTTTTCCAAGATCTCATATCGGTTACCGATCATCATACCTATCTTAACCATACTTCTTCTCCAAAAACTATTCTGCGAGGATTTCGATCAGGATCACGGAAATATTGTCCTTTCCGCCTTTCTCATTGGCAGCATCCACCAGGAGTTTGGTCTTTTCCTCCAAGTCTCCCACGCTGTCGACGATCGTAAGGAGCTCTCCGTCCTCCAGCATGTTGCTGAGGCCGTCAGAGCACATCAGTACTTTGTCCCCCGCCTTCAATTCCACCTCAAAAAAGTCAGGCTCCACCACTGGTCCAACGCCTACGGCCCGGGTGATGATGTTCTTCTTCGGATGGTTGCGCGCTCTTTCTCTTGCAAGTACGCCCTTTCTCACCATCTCTTCCACAAGGGAATGATCCACGGTGATCTGACGGATCTTTCCGTCAGTGATCAAGTATAGTCTGCTGTCGCCCACGTTCATGGCGCAGAGCTTATTCTCAAGAATGGATGCAGCGACCACGGTCGTGCCCATGCCTTCCAGCTCAGCCGATCCGCTGGCATCCTGCCATACCTTTAAGTTTGCGGCCGTCAGGGCATCCCCCAGGCTGTCCTTCACATTTTCGCTCGGATCCGTCTTCAGCGAATCCAACATGAGCTCCACGGTCTCCTTCGAGGCGCGGTCGCCGGCCTTATGTCCGCCCATTCCGTCTGCGACCACAAAGAAATTCGGCAGTTTTCCGACCTGCTCCGTCTTCGCGCAGACGAAATCTTCATTCAGTTGTCTTTTCCTCCCGACGTCGGTCAGGGAAAATGCCTTAAGCACCCCTATGTTCCTCCCGTACCTTCCAATGAAATGGTTCCTTCTCGTCACGCCTCGGACTCATTTTGATGCATCTCGCCAAGATGCTTTCTTCTTAGCTGTCCGCAGGCACCGTCAATGTCACGGCCCATTTCCCTTCTAATTGTAACATTTATTTTATTTCTTTCAAGTTTATTTTTAAAAGCAAGCACTCTTTTCGCCTCAGACTGAACGTAATCCCGCTCTTTGATGGGATTGACCGGGATCAGATTGACGTGGCAGCAGGTCCGCCCCGCCAGTTTCGAGAGCTCCGCCGCATCCTCGTCCGAGTCATTTACGTTACCCACAAGGCTATATTCAAAGGTGATCCGCCTGCCTGTCTTCTGAAAATAGTACTCGACTGCCTCCATCAGTTCTTGGATGGAATACCGATTGGCGATGGGCATGAGTTTCCTTCTCTTTTCGTCATTTGAGGCATGAAGGCTCAGCGCCAGCGTGATCTGCAGTCCCTCCTCGGCAAGCCGCTTCATCTGCGGCACCAGTCCGCAGGTGGACACCGTCACGTTGCGTTGGCTGACGTTTAGACCATTCTCATCCGTGAGCAGATGCAAAAATCTGAGCAGATTATCATAATTATCCAAGGGTTCGCCCGTCCCCATCACCACCACGTTGCTCACACGCTCTCCGGTATGCTTCGTAATGGCATAAATCTGCTCCAGCATCTCCGAGGGCGTGAGATTCCTCTCGAGCCCGTCCAAGGTGGAGGCACAAAATCGGCATCCCATGCGACAGCCCACCTGGGACGAGATACAGACGCTATTCCCATGTTTATATTTCATCCAGACGCTCTCCACCACGTTACCGTCGCGAAGGGCAAACAGATACTTTCTCGTTCCGTCCAGCTTTGATTCCTGTACTTGCACGATCTCCAGGGAGCAATACCAGAAATTCTCCCGCAGCTTTTCCCTGAGAGACACCGGAAGATTAGACATCTCCTCATAGGTTCCCGCCAGCTTCTCGTGCATCCACTGATAGAGCTGTTTCGCGCGAAATGCCTTCTCCCCCATGCCCGTCAGCACTTCCTGAAGCTCCGGAAGCGTCAGGGATTTGAGATCGATCTTCTCCTTTTCATTCCTCTCCAAGGTTGGCATCCGTCTTTCTCCTAAACTTTGCAAAGAAAAATCCATCCGCGGGCAAGACGCCGGGCAAAAGCTGTGCAAGGCTGCACTCCCACTCTCCCTTTTCCCCCTGCCATGCAGCCTTCTCCGCTAAAACGCCCTCGCTGACGGCCGCAGGTAGCTCCTTAAGTGGCACCGGCTCAAAGGGAAGGTGTTCCAGGATCCATTTCACCGCGTCCCGATTCTCTCCGCCGCGAATGGTGCAGGTGCTGTAGAGCAGGATGCCGCCCGGCCTTACGTAGCGCCAGGCCCCGGTCAGGATCTCCTTTTGCAACTTTTCCAGGCTTTCATAGCCTTCTTGCGTCACATGATACTTGATGTCACGCTTCTTTCCGGTCACGCCAAGTCCCGAGCACGGAACGTCCAAAAGAAGCACGTCGGCTTTTCCGATCAACTCTTCCCTGGGGTTCCTTGCGTCCCAGACATGGATTTCTATGTTATTTCGGTTCATTCGAACCAAGTTTTCTTCAATCTTATCTGTCTTTCCCTGCGATACGTCGCCGCAAACGACTTTTCCCGTCTCACCGACGAGTTCCGAAGCCAGAATGCTCTTTCCTCCCGGCGCCGCGCAGGCATCGATCACGAGATCACCCTCACGGATCCCGGCCGCCTTGACCGCCAGCACGCTGCTCACGTCCTGTACGGTAAGCCTGCCCTCCCGAAAGTCCTGAAGGCTCTCCGCCCCCTCGAGCTCCCGCGCAAGGAGCACTCTCGGATCACAGGGGCTTTCCTCGATCTTCGCCCCGCTCTCCTCGAGTCGTTTTTTCAGCCTTTCTGCCTCCTCTTCGGATAAAAGCTCCGAAATGCGAAGGGAGACCGGATGGATCTCCAAAAGTCCCGAAAGGATCCGCTCCGTCATAGGCATGCCATACGAGGCGAGCCATTCCTTTGTGATCAGCTCCGGCATGGAGTATTTCACGCAAAGATAAGATAGCAGGTCCTTCTCCCGATCAGGCAGGGGAAGTGCATCCTTCTCCCGGGAGATCCTTCGAAGCACTGCATTGACAAAGCCCTTCAAATTGTGGAACTTCCTGCGCTCCGCCAATTTGCAGGCCTCATTGCACGCCGCGCTGTCCGGAACCGCATCCATATAAAGGATCTGGTAGACGCTCATGCGCATAAGGCAGCGGATCAGCGGCTTCATCTTTCGGACGGGCGTGCCGGAATATTGATCCAGATAATAATCGATCTCCAACCGGTGTTCCAGCGTTCCTTCCGTCACACGTTTGAGAAAGCGCTTTTCCTTGACGTCCAGATAATCATATTTATTCAACACGTTTCCGATCAATCGGTGAGATACGTCCTCGTCCCTTTCCAGGGCAAGCAGCGTATCCAGCACGATCTCCCTCACGTTTTCCATCGATACTCCTTCACTTGCCGCCTCACGGCAGCTCCCTTTCTATTCTCCCAGCCTGTCACCGGGTTTTAACTTGATGCCAAGAAGGAAATCATGACTGCTCATGCGCTTTTTCCCTTCCAGCTGAAGCTCCTCCACGCAAAGCTCCCCGTCTCCGGTGGCTACGCTGAAGGAATCCTTCGTGACCTCCGTCACCTCTCCCGCCGCCGCATTCCTTCCGAAATCTCCCACGGGAGAAGCCTTCCATATCTTCATCTGCTTTCCGTTCCATTTCGTAAAGGCGCTGGGCCAAGGCGTCATGGCACGGATCTGACGATCCAGGGAGACTGCATCCTTCGTGAAATCCAGCCTTCCCATTTCCTTTGTGATCAAGGGCGCATAACAGCTCTGACTGTCATCCTGCTTCGCGCGGACCAGCTTTCCTTCCTCCAGGAGATCCAAAGCCTCGGCCAAGGCTTCTCCGCCCAAGACGGCCAGCTTATCATGCAGGGTCTCAAAATTATCATCGGGCGCGATCTCGAGCTCTCTTTGATACAAAATGTCTCCGGTGTCAATCCCGGCATCCATCTGCATAATGGTGATCCCTGTTTTCTTTTCCCCGTCAAGCAACACGCGCTGGATCGGAGAAGCGCCGCGATACTTCGGGAGCAGCGACGCATGCACGTTGATGCTTCCAAACCTCGGCATGTCCAGGATTTCCTGTGACAATATCTGTCCAAAGGCCGCAACGACGAACAGGTCCGCCTCATACTGTTTTAATTGTTCCACTGCCTCGGCCCGCTTGATCCGCTCCGGCTGAAAAACCGGAATGCCATGCTTTATGGCACATTGCTTCACGGGGGAAGGGATCAATTCTCCGCTTCTTCCCTTGGGCTTATCCGGCTGCGTGACCACCAAAGTCACTTCCCTCCCGGACAAGATCACGGCCTCCAAGGATGCCGCCGCATACTCCGGCGTTCCCATAAATACAATCTTCAATCCAATTCCCTCTTTTCGTCTAGGCTTATGTACACGCCGCGCCTTACGCTGCGAAGTCGCATTTCAAGCTATGCCTCCTCGGCTTCCGCGGGCGGCACAACGTCCTGCAATTCGCCCTCTACCTTCTCCACGTAAAGGTGTCCGTCCAAGTGATCCAACTCATGACAGATGGCGCGGGCCAGGAGCTCTTCTCCTTCAATTTCATAAGGACGCATGTTCACGTCCAGCGCCTGTGCCTTCACGTAATTCGGCCTGGTCACAATGCCGCTCTTGCCGGGCACGCTTAAGCACCCTTCCGGACCACACTGCTCGCCGGAGGTTTCCAGGATCTTGGGATTGATCAGCACGTACGGATCCTCTCCCGTCACGTCAATGACCACAATGCGCTTTAAGATACCGACCTGCGGCGCCGCAAGGCCTACGCCGTTCGCCTCATACATGGTATCCAGCATGTCCTCGATCAGCTCGCGGACTCTGGGCGTCATCTCCTTTACTTCCTTGCAGGTTTTTTCCAGGATGGGATCTCCCATTTCTCTGATGTTACGAATCGCCATGACTTTGTTCCTTTCTGCATAAACATAAACAACACAAGAATGGCTGTCTGGCAAGGCAACCATTCTAAAATGAAATATTGTAACTCGAAAGCGCTGCTTCGCAGCTCGTAATTTGCTTCGCAAATTTGCTTTCTCGTTAATGGGCGCGTGAAAACAAATGCCGCCTTCGGCGTCGCTTGTTTTTCACGCGCTCTATTATATCATAAAAAGTTCATCGGGTCAAAATCAAACTGTACGTTTTCGCGGTTTATTTGCGCCGTCGCAAGGAATTGCTCCAGTTCATCCTTGAGCGCCACAAGCTTCGCGTAATCCTTAGACTTTAAGTATATGACGCGGCGATAAACGTCGTTGATCCTTCCGATGGTTGCGGGGCTCGGGCCAAGCAGGGTCGTCCCGCGTTCCGAAATTCTCGCCTTAACGCGCTCCGCAAGCGTTGCCGCAAGCCGTTCGCCCGCCTTCTCGTCCTGAGAGAACACCTGCACTGCGAGCAGATGACACGCCGGCGGATACCCACCAAGCTCGCGATACAAAATTTCTTCTTGGTAAAAACTCTCATAATCCTGCGCTGCAGCCTGCACGACGGCATAATGCTCCGGCTGATAGGTCTGGATCACCGCAAAGCCTGGCTTGTCCCCCCTGCCGGCCCTGCCAACGGCCTGTGTCAATAGCTGGAAGGTTCGCTCGCCCGCGCGATAATCATTGACCCCCAGAGAAAGATCTGCCGCGAGAACGCCAACCAGCGTCACGTTGGGGAAGTCATGCCCCTTGACGATCATCTGCGTCCCGATCAGCACGTCCGCCTCCTGATTGGCGAATGCGCTCAAAATCTTCTCATAACTGTCCTTCGTGCCCGTCGTGTCGCGGTCCATGCGCAGCGTACGCGCCTGCGGGAACAGCTCCTTTAGCTTTTCTTCGATCTGCTCCGTGCCGGCCTTGAAGCCGAGTACGTACTTGGAACCACAGGAGGGACAAAGCGTCGGCTTCGGCGCCGTGTAGCCGCAATAATGGCAGATCATACGCTTTCCGCCATGCTCCGACAGAGATACGTCGCAGTGCGGACACTTGATGACAAGGCCGCAGCTTCTGCACGACACAAAGCCTGCATAGCCCCTACGGTTCAAAAAGAGCATGCTCTGTTCGCCTTTCGAAAGGCGATCTGCCAGAAGCTCCTGCAATTTCCTGCTAAAGATCGAACGATTTCCCGCCCTAAGCTCCTCGCGAAGGTCCACGACCTCCACCTGCGGCAGGCTCCCGCCCGTCAGACGATCCTTTAATTCAAACAGGGTATACTTCCCCTCTTTTGCCCGATAATAAGCTTCCACGGAAGGCGTGGCACTTCCCAGCACCAGACTTGCTCCGGTAAGCTCAGCCAATTTTTCCGCCGTCTCCCGCGCATGATATTTCGGCGTGCCCTCACTCTTATAACTGGACTCGTGCTCCTCATCCATTATGATCAGGCCGAGATTCGGAAACGGCGTGAACAATGCGGATCTAGGGCCAATGATCACGTCGATCTCGCCTGCCTTCGCCCGCTGACACTGATCATATTTCTCCCCCGCAGAGAGCGTGGAATTCATGACACTGACGCGATTTCCGAATCGCCGATAGAACCGGAGCAGCGTCTGATAGGTCAGCGCGATCTCCGGGATGAGCACGATGGCCTGCTTCCCGCGCGCCACCATCCCTTCCACCAGTCTCAGATAGACCTCCGTCTTTCCGCTTCCCGTAATGCCATGGATCAGATACGTCCCTTTCGTTCCCTCGTCATACTCCGCGAGCACCTGCCGTACGATCCTCTCCTGGTCCTCGCTGAGCGTCTTTTTTCGTTCCTCGCCGGCCTGCACCTTTACGGGATCTCTGAAAGAATTCGTGCTCTGGATCTTCAGCGCGCCCGCCCGCTCCAGGGAATGGATCGTTGCTGACGCGACGCTCAGCTTCCCAGTCACCCATTCCTTTGGGATCCTCTCTTCCTCAATCAGCGCCTCCAAAAGCCGCGCCTTCGCCACCTGATGCTTTCTCTGACTCTCTCCAAGCATCGCGATCAGCTCTTCCTTCGTCGCCGTGCGCACCAGCACCTGATGCTCTAACTGCTTCACGGACTTTCGCATGGGCAGTACCGTCTTTAAGGCCTGGATCATGGTAGAGCCATAGTTCTCCCTGATCCACGCGGCGAGCGCCACGCTTCGTCCGTCACCGTCCGAGTCATTCTGCACGATCTTTGCGATCTCCTTCGTCTTCGCGGGATCAAACTTGCATTCCTCACCGAGGGCGACGCAGTACCCCTTGATCAGCCGGTCCGACTTGCCAAAGGGGATCATGACGCCCATGCCCACCTTCAGTTCGCCCTCCAGATGCTCAGGAACCCTGTACTGAAAGCATCGGTCCAATTCTTCACACACAATGTTTACTATGACGTCTGCGTATTGCATGTCTCTTTCTCTAACTCCCGTAATATGGTTCTCTCATCCAAGGGATACTTTACGCCTTGGATCTCCTGATAAGTTTCATGTCCCTTTCCGGCGAGCACGATCATATCCCCGCTCCTCGCCGCAGAAAGTGCGTACCGTATGGCCTCGCGCCGCCCGGGTATGATCACGAAGGCGCCCTCCGCCTCCCGCACGCCCCAGACGACCTGTTCCCGGATCAGCCCCGGGTCCTCACTCCGCGGATTGTCATCCGTGACAATGGTCAGGTCAGCCTTTTCTCCGCTGATCCTTCCCATCAGCCTTCGTCGCATGACGGGGCGGTCTCCGCCGCATCCAAACACGCAGATCAGTCGCCTTGGACGATATTCCCGAAGCGTATCCAAAAGGCTCGCCAGCGCCGCGGGATTATGCGCATAATCGATATAAATCGCATACCCGTCCCTCGCCATGGCAAGCTCGACCCTGCCCTTCACCTTCGCCGCAAGGAGCGAACGCTGAATGTCGGACTCCCGCACGTGAAAATGCCTGCAAAGGCTGATCGCGGCAAGCGCATTATATACGCTGAACGTCCCCGGCATGGGAATGCGCGCCTCAAATTCCATCTGCCCCGTTACCGCGAACTCCACTCCCGGCTTTCCGCCATCCAGGATCCGCGAGACATTCCCCGCACGCAGCATGCATTCCTCGCCCAGCCCATAGGTCTCCAGAAGGCAGCTATGCCCTTCCGTGATCCGTTCCAAGTAAGGATCGTCTCCGTTGACGATCCCGATCCGGCACCGCCGAAATAATTCCCTCTTACACTCCAAATATTCCTGAAAATCACGATGCTCTCCGGGCGCCACGTGATCCGGGGAAAGATTGGTAAAAATCCCATAATCGAACAGGATCCCGTCCGTTCTCTTTAGCTTGATGGCCTGAGAGGAAACCTCCATCACCACGGTATCAGCCCCCGCATCCGCCATCTGCCGCAGATATGCCTGCAACTGAAGGGCATCCGGCGTGGTATTCCCCGCTTCATAATGCTGCAGCCCGACGATCACCTCATTGGTCCCAATGAGCCCTACCCTGCGCCCCGCATTCTCGAGAATAGACTTGATCAGATAGGTTGTCGTCGTCTTTCCCTTGGTCCCGGTGACACCGATCGTGACAAGCTCCCTCGATGGGTGACCGTACCAGGCATCACATGCCAGCGCGAACGCCTTTCTGGCGTCCTCCACGCAGACAACCGTGACTCCGCCTGGCGCACTGGCCAGTATGTTCCTTTCCCTGACGCCCAAGCCAGCTTCAAAGGCCTCGTAGCTTTGGCCGCGCTCCTTCCATAAGCCTTCCCCGCCTTCCGCCTCAAAGATCAACGCCGAGGCGCCGCGCTCCGTGGCCTCACCCGCGTGGTCCGCTCCGTCATGCGCCGTCCCCTTAAGACAGAAGAACGCCATCCCGGGCGTAACACACCTCGAATCCGCCGTGATCCCGGCGATCATCGTCTCCTTCGTCCCTCGCAGATACCAAGCGTCCGCCCCCTCCAAAATCTCCTTTAGAAACACGGACTACCCTCCTATCACTTTACCATAGGAACGCCTTCCATTCAAGGAAAGAATTCCCTTACGATAACATATGCAAAAAAAGCGGAAGAGCCACACTTTCGTGTAGCTCTTCCACTTTCTTATGAGGGGGGGAGATAGTTAACTAGTAACTATCTAAGTTCATTATATTCATCGATTGTGTACGTTTTGTGTTTAAAAAATTAAAAATATGTAATTGTTTCGCGGCAATTATGAATAATTCATAAAGTCAGGCACAAAAAAGGCTCTCCATGGTACTCCATGAAAAGCCTTAATCAATCGTGCAGAAAGAGGGACTTGAACCCTCATGGTGTTGCCACCACACGGACCTGAACCGTGCGCGTCTGCCAATTCCGCCATTCCTGCGAACAAAATGTATTATATCTTGTTCGCAGGCAAAAGTCAATACCCTTTTTGGCAAAAATGTTTGAACATTTTATACAATTATGCTTCTACCTCATTCTGCTGTGCCACAAGGTATTCAGCGCCGTATTTCTTGCGCAGCGCAGGCTTCTCGATCTTACCGGTCGCGTTTCTGGGAACCTCCGCGAAGATGATCTTCTTGGGTCTCTTATAACGAGGCAGCCCCTTGCAGTACTCTTCTACCTCTTCCTCCGTGCAGGTCATGCCTTCCTTGATCTGAATGATCGCGCCGGTGATCTCGCCAAGACGCTTGTCCGGCAGGCCGATCACGGCCACGTCGCTCACCTTGTCGAACGCCGCAAGGAAATTCTCGATCTGTACGGGATAAATGTTCTCACCGCCGCTGACGATCACGTCCTTCTTTCTGTCTACCAGGAAGATAAAGCCGTCCTCGTCCTGCATTGCCATGTCTCCGGTATAGAGCCAGCCGTCCTTTAAGGTCTCCGCAGTCGCCTTAGGATCATTATAATAACAGGTCATAACGCCGGGGCCCTTCACGCAAAGCTCGCCAACCTCGCCCTGCTTCACGGTCTCGCCGTTCTCATCTACGATCTTACACTTCCAGCGATATCCGGGCACGCCGATCGCACCCACCTTATGAATGTTCTCAATGCCAAGATGCACGCAGCCAGGGCCTGTGGACTCGGAAAGGCCATAGTTCGTGTCATACATGTGATTCGGGAAATATTCCTTCCAATGCTTGATCAGGGAAGGCGGAACAGGCTGCGCGCCGATATGCATCAGTCTCCACTGATCCAGATGATAATCGGACAGCTTTAAGTCACCACGGTCCAGCGCCTCCAGGATGTCCTGTGCCCAAGGCACCAGGAGCCAAACGATCGTGCAATGCTCCTTGGAAACGGCATCCAGGATGATCTCAGGCGTGGTTCCCTTCAGCAAAACGGCCTTACTGCCCGCGCAAAGACTTCCCATCCAGTGGAATTTTGCACCGGTATGATACAGCGGCGGAATGCAAAGGAATACGTCATCCCTGCCGGTCAGATGGTGCTTCTGCTCCATCTGCGCTGCCTGCGTGAGGCTCTCGTGATTATGTAAAATGGCCTTAGGGAAACCCGTGGTTCCAGATGAAAAATAAATGGCTGCATCGTCTTCTTCCTCGAGGCGTACGAGGGGCGGCTGGCTGGAGCAGTCAGCAACGAGTTCTCTGTAGCTTTCTGCGAAGGTAGGACATCCGTCACCCACGTAGATCAGAAGTCTGCCCTTGCTCAGTTTTTCCTCGATGGACTCAATACGGCCAATGAATTCCGGTCCAAAGAACAGCACGTGAACCTCAGCCAGATCCGCACAGTACTGGATCTCATCTGCCGCAAAACGGAAGTTGAAAGGCACCGCGATCGCGCCAGTCTTCAAAATACCAAAATAAATGGGAAGCCACTCCAGGCAGTTGAACATCAGGATTGCCACGCGGTCGCCCTTCTGGATGCCGCGGGACAGAAGCATGTTCGCCACGCGATTTGCCTTCTCGTCAAAGATACTCCAGGTGATCTCCCTGCGGTACGGCGTCGAACTCGTCGGCTGCACCAGATCATACTCCTTCCAAGTTGTCTTTCTCGTATCAGGCATGCTGGGGTTCAACTCCACCAGCGCAACCTCATCCCCATACAACTTATGATTCCGTTCCAATAAATCTGTTACCGGCATCTTCAATTCCTCCTAAGTCAGACCATTTTTCCGCTTTAAACTATGACGCTTTAAAGCACCCATACATAATAAACTAACACAATTTTCCCAAAATGTCAAAGTACATTTACAAAAAAGCCCCGCAGGGTGCAATCCTGCGGGGCAAACCACTTCACGTAATTTACGATTATGCCAGATGTCCTTTTGCAGTGATGACTGCGATCACGGAGTCTACGTACTTCTCGCAGATCTCATCGCTCTCAGCCTCAACCATCACGCGGATCACAGGCTCGGTGCCGCTTTCGCGAACCAGAATACGTCCGGTGTCGCCAAGCTCATCGGCAACCTTCTTTACTGCAGCCTGCACGTCAGGATCGTTCTGCGCGTCGGGCTTACTCTTCACGCGAACGTTCTTCAGCACCTGCGGATAGAACACCACGGGAGCTGCCAGCTCGCTCATGGGTTTCTCCTTTGCAAGCATTACTTCCATCAGCTTCAGGCTTGTCACAATGCCGTCACCGGTCGTCTCATACTTCAGGAAGATGGTATGACCGCTCTGCTCGCCGCCGATACGGTTTCCGGTCTGTACCATGTTCTCATAAACGTACTTGTCGCCAACCTTGGTCTTCTCGTACTCGATGCCAACCTTGTCCAGAGCCTTGTACAGACCAAAGTTGCTCATGATCGTGGTAACAACCTTGTTGTTCAGAAGCTTTCCGCGCTCCTTCATGTACAGGCCATAGATGTAAAGCACGTGGTCGCCGGTAACGACGTTACCCTTCTCATCCACGCAAAGACATCTGTCAGCGTCTCCGTCATATGCGAAACCAACGTCCAGGCCATTCTCAACCACGAACTTCTGCAGATGCTCGATGTGCGTGCTTCCGCAGTCGGTGTTAATGTTATATCCGTCCGGATGATCATTCATCACGTAGACCTTCGCGCCAAGCGCCTCAAACACGCCGCGTGCGATCTGCCATGCAGCGCCGTTCGCAACGTCAAGACCAACCTTTACATCCTTGAAGCTGTACTTAGACAGGGAGATCAGGAATCCGATGTAACGATTTCTGCCGGAAACATAGTCCACGGTACGTCCGATCTCGTTACGCTCTGCAATGGGAATCTCGATCTTTCCGTCAATGTAATCCTCAACCTTCAGAATGGTCTCCTCGTCCATCTTTTCGCCATTGCCATTCAGCAGCTTAATGCCGTTGTCATAGTAAGGGTTGTGAGATGCAGAGATCATGATGCCGCAGTCGAAATCGTCCACTCTGGTGATATAAGCAACGGAAGGCGTCGTGGTCACGTGCATGATGTATGCGTCAGCGCCGCTTGCCATCAGGCCGGTGCACAGTGCATACTCGAACATGTAGCTGGATCTTCTCGTGTCCTTACCGATCACGATCTTTGCCTTCTTGCCCTGGTTAGCTCCATAATACCAGCCAAGGAAACGGCCAATCTTCACCGCATGATCGAAAGTCAGATCTTTGTTAGCCTCTCCGCGGAAGCCATCCGTACCAAAATACTTACCCATTCTTACAGTCTCTCCTTTCTCTCAATGTCCAGGAAATACTTGTAAGTGTCAACAGTCAGCTCGCCGCAGGCTGCCTCGTCCACTGCAAGGATGGCTGCATTATGCATCTGCAGTGCAGAGCAGGTCCACTTCTGGGAAACGCCGCCCTCTACGGTTGCAGCGAGTGCTCTTGCCTTGTTATGACCATTGATGAGGATCAGAACCTCCTTGGAATCGGTCACGGTGCCAACGCCAACGGAAAGTGCCTTTGCGGGAACCTTCTCGGGATCATTGCCGAAGAAACGACTGTTCACGATCCTGGTGTCGGTGGTAAGGTCTCTTACGCCCGTGCGGGAAGCCAGGGAAGTATAAGGCTCGTTGAATGCAATGTGTCCGTCCACGCCGATACCGCCCATGAACAGGTCGATCCCGCCGTAGGAAGCGATCTTCTCTTCATATCTTGCGCACTCACCCTCAGGATCATCGGTCATGCCATTGAGAATATTGATATTCTCGGGCTTCATGTCAACCAGATGGTTGAAGAAGTTGTCATGCATGAAATACCAGTAGCTCTGGTCATGCTCGTGAGGGAGGCCTAAATACTCATCCATGTTGAAGGTTACAACGTTCGCGAAGGAAACCTCGCCGGCCTTGTTCATTCTGGCAAGCTCCTTGTAAACGCCAATGGGGGAAGAACCGGTGGGAAGGCCCAGAACGAAAGGACGAGCCTCCTTATGACCATTGATCTTTGCAGCGATGTAATTAGCTGCCCACTTACACATTTTTTCGTAATTATCCTGAATCACTACTCTCATTGTATCATATCTCCCTAATCAATTTATGCTCTATTCAATTATGTGTTACCTATGGACCGTTCGGCTTTTAGCGCCGTGACGGATTACTTCTTCTCGACGATCTCACCGCTGTTCTTATAAATGCAGTTTGCGGGAACAACGCCTCTCACGCAGCTCGTGGGATAAACGTTGCTGTTTCTGCCGATCACGGTGCCGGGGTTGCAGACTGCATTACAGCCAACCTCAACGTGATCACCAAGCATTGCGCCGAATTTTTTAATACCGGTCTCCATCTTTTCCGTGCCATTATGCACAACGACAAGCTGCTTGTCGCTCTTTACGTTGGAGGTGATGGAACCTGCGCCCATATGGCTGAAGTAACCGAGAATACTGTCGCCTACGTAATTATAATGAGGCGTCTGCACATGGTCGAACAGGATCACGTTCTTCAGTTCCACGGAGTTACCAACCACGCAATTAGCGCCAACCAGGGCTGAACCTCTGATGAAAGCGCCGTGTCTAACTTCCGTCTCAGGCCCGATGATGCAGGGCGCGCCAAGATATGCGGAAGGGAACACCGTTGCGGTCTTGTGTACCCAAACATGCTCGGAAACCTCTTCGTAATCCTCGCCGAGCGTAGCGCCGAGTGCCAGGATCATGTCCTTGATCCCCTTGAGCGCCTCCCAGGGATAGGTGAACTGGGAAAGATAATCCTTTGCGAGCGTATGATCCAAGTCATACAGGTCATTAATCGTATACATAAAATCTCCTTGTCTAAAACTTTCGTTTCATCCCTATTTTCTTTCCGGCAACCGAAGAACCTCTGTTACGGTTTTTATTCCGCTTTTTGCTTTCTTCGTCACGACCTGCCGGATCATTCCCATGCATATAATAGCGCGGGAAAGCGGCCGTGGCAGCATCCGCCGAGTCTTTCGATAACTGCCAACCCTCGTCAACCAATTACGGTCCAGGCGCTAATGATCCCCTCGTTCTCTCCCTCCGGAGGCGATCATTTTACTCTATGAACATGCCGAAACGTCAGTCCCGGCGACATTCCTAAATCATTCTATTAACCTTCGCCCCAAAAGTCAAGGGCAAATTGAGCCCTGGCGGCACCAGATCGCTCCGCCGGTCCCCTTCCTACAGGTGCTGTTTCAGTCTCGCGGTCACGCCCTCCAGCTGAAGATTGCGATTTCCCGTGAAATAATAACGCGAACCATTATGGTCAATGCGTCCCGCATGCCAGGATTCCACATTGGCAAGTCCCCTGCCGTCATTATAAAGGAGCTCCACGCTCCGCCCGCAGGTCAGCTCCTCATTCTGCAGCCAATACCGCCCATTGGCGCCCATGCGCAGCCTGCCCTCAAGAACCACGGGCGCATTCAGACGCTTCACCTGATAATACGCCTCCTCCAATTCATGACAGAAGCGCTCCAGCTGCTCCTGCACGTACATGGTCTCGGAAGTCGGCACGAGATCCGGAATATAAACCTGCTCCTGATCCAGATACTTCGTCTTCAAAAAGAAATTCTTGATCTGATCCTGCAAATCCCCCACAGACTGCAACCACTCTTCATACTTTAACATTTTTGTTACCCCCTGTACCTTCCCCTTGGTATAGATTGTAGACACCCTTGCTTATTTTACCATAAAAACGTCCTCTTGAATAGAAAAACTTTCTCGGAATCGAAAAAAAAGACAAAAAAACCTGCCGGGAAAGGATCCCGACAGGTCATCATCCTCATTAACGATACAGATCTCTCTTGTCTACCACTCTCTTTGCCTTGCCTTCGCTTCTGGGAATGGTCATGGGCTCCACAACCTTCACCTGAACGAGAATGCCCAGCATGGAC
Organism: uncultured Lachnospiraceae bacterium; assembly: GCA_947305245.1. GTDB lineage: Bacteria > Bacillota > Clostridia > Lachnospirales > Lachnospiraceae > Acetatifactor. The sequence goes on along the minus strand of CAMZDG010000011.1, from coordinate 80,568 downwards.
TTTAAGCCTGCCACGATCTTCTTCTCGCGCTCCGCAACACTCTTCGAGTTATCTGCCACCATCTCAGGCGTCAGCTCTACCTGAACCTCGATGGTATCATTGTTTCCGATACGGTCAACCACGATCTGATAGTTTGCCTGATAGCCCTGGTTGAGCAGCACTGCCTCGATCTGAGAAGGCCATACGTTGACACCCTTGACAACCATCATGTCATCGCTTCTTCCCATGGGCTTATGCATGCGGACGTGGGTTCTTCCGCAGGAGCACTTCTCGCGGGTCAGATAGCAAAGGTCTCTCGTGCGATAACGAAGCAGCGGGAACGCCTTCTTCGTGATACAGGTGAATACCAGCTCACCAACCTCGCCCTCAGGAAGCACCTCGCCCGTCTCAGGATTGATGATCTCAGGAATGAAATGATCCTCCTGCACGTGCATGCCCTTCTGCTCCTCACATTCGAAGGATACGCCGGGGCCGGAGATCTCAGTCAGGCCATAAATGTCATACGCCTTAATGCCAAGCGTCTCCTCGATATTATGACGCATCTCCTCGGTCCAAGGCTCAGCGCCAAAAATGCCGGCCTTCAGCTTGATCTTATCCTTTAAGCCTCTTGCCACAATGCTCTCACCGAGGTTTGCAGCATAGGAAGGCGTACAGCAAAGGATCGTGGAACCAAGATCCTCCATGAACTGGAGCTGTCTCTCCGTGTTACCGGAGGACATCGGAAGCGTCAGACATCCAACCTTATGGGAACCGCCGTTCAGTCCGGGGCCACCCGTAAACAGGCCATAGCCATAACATACGTGAACCACGTCCTCCTTCGTGCCGCCTGCTGCCATGATGGCTCTCGCGCAGCACTCCTCCCAAACGTCAAGGTCTGCCTGGGTATAAAAAGCAACGACGCGGCGACCGGTCGTACCGCTGGTGGACTGAATGCGCACGCACTCGGAAAGAGGCACGCCGAGAAGTCCGTAAGGATACTGATCACGAAGGTCATCCTTGTTGATAAAGGGAAGCTTGTGCAGATCCTCTACTCCGTGGATGTCCCAAGGCTTCACGCCTGCTTCATCCATCTTGTCATGGTAAAATTTTACGTGATCATACACGTACTTTACCTGTTCCACCAACCGTTCGCTCTGGAGCACCTTCAGTTGCTCCAAGGGCATGGTCTCAATTTCGGGCTGAAAATAATTTCCCATTGGTTTGTTCTCCTTTTTGTCTGTGCCGCACTTTCTTCTCACGGCGATTAACTTGTTGTACTCTATTTTCACTTAGCCTCTGCCAAGTAAAAATGCCTTTTGATTGAGCTCCAGGAACTTCGCGGGAACGCACTCCTCAATGGCCTTCTGCCACTTTTCCACGGGAATCTCGTCGAAATAGCGGGACAGCCTGCCCATAAGCACGATGTTCACCGCCTTGGAGGAACCTGCCTGCTCCGCGAGAGAAAGACAGTCCATGGCATCCACCTTCGCGCCGGCCGCCTCCATCTTCTCCACGAGATCTGCGGGATACTGCGTCGCACCCGTAATGACAGGCATGGGATCGATCTCCTGCGTGTTCACCACAATGCGTCCGTCCGTCTTTAAGAACTCTAAGTATCTGGCTGCCTCCAGCTTCTCAAAGGATACGATAAAGTCAGCCTGCCCCTTGTCGATAATGGGGGAATATACCTTGTCGCCAAAGCGCACGTAAGTCACGACGCTGCCGCCTCTCTGGCTCATGCCGTGCACCTCGGAAACCTTTACGTCATACCCTTCCGTCAATAACAAATGTCCCAACAGCTTGCTGGCAAGAAGGGATCCCTGTCCGCCAACGCCCACGATCATAATATTCTTCGTCATTTGGCTCTCCCTCCTTAATTGTTCTGCAGTGCGTCAAATTTGCACAGCTGCTTACATACGCCGCAACCCACGCAGAGCGTCGTGTCAATGCATGCCTTGCCATTCTTTATGCTGATGGCAGGACAGCCAAGACGCATGCAGGACTTACAGCCCACGCACTTCTCACAGACAACCTTCAGCGGCTTCTCATGCTTTACGTACTTCAGAAGCGCACAGGGGCGTCTTGATATGATCACGGAAGGTGCCTTTACGGCGAGCTCTTCCTTGATAACTGCATCACACTGCGCCAGATCATAAGGATCCACCACGCGCACGCGCTCAAAGCCCATGGCCTTGCAGAGTGCCTCCAGGTCGATCTTTCCTGCGGGATCTCCCTTAATGTTATAACCGGTGGTCGGGTTCTGCTGATGCCCCGTCATGCCGGTGATGGAATTATCCAGAATGATCACGGTGGAATTGCTCTGGTTATAAGCAATGTTCGCAAGTCCGGTCATGCCGGAGTGCATAAAGGTGGAATCGCCGATGACTGCAACGGTCTTTCCTTCGCTCTCCTCGCCCAGCGCCTTGTTGAATCCGTGAATGGAGCTGATGGAAGCACCCATGCAGAGCGTCATCTCCATCGCGCTTAAGGGGGCAACGGCGCCCAGCGTATAACAACCGATATCACCAAGCACGGTGCACTTATTCTTTGCAAGCGTAAAGAACAAACCTCTGTGAGGGCATCCTGCGCACATCACGGGAGGTCTTCCGGGAAGATTCTCCTCCAGCTTTCTGGAAGCAGGAACCTCCACGCCAAGCTTTTCCGCGATCAGATTCTGAGAGAACTCTCCCTCCAGCGGAAGCACGTCCTTCCCCGTCACGGTCAGGCCAAGCACCTTGCAGTGCTCCTCGATCACGGGATCGAGCTCCTCCACGATCACAAGCTTGTCCACCTTCGCGGCGAAATCCAGGATCAGCTTCTCAGGAAGCGGATGGATCATGCCAAGCTTCAGGATGCAGGCCTTGTCGCCAAACACCTCTTTTACATACTGATAACTGGTGGAGGAAGTGATGATCCCCAACTTGGTGTCACCCATCTCCACTCTGTTCAGGTCCGTCGTCTCCGCGAACTCGATCAGCTTGCGGGTTCTTTCCTCCACGAAAGGATGACGGCGGATCGCATTTCCCGGCATCATCACATACTTCGCAATATTCTTCACGTAAGGCTTCTTCTCGGGAAGGACGCGCTCCTTCTCCTCCACGACGCTCTGAGAATGCGCCACGCGCGTGCACATCTTCATAATGACGGGCGTATCAAACTCCTCAGAGATCTCATATGCCTTCTTCACGAAATCCCGCGCCTCAGCGGAATCAGCAGGCTCTAACATCGGAACCTTCGCCGCCATGGCATAGTGCCTCGAATCCTGCTCATTCTGAGAAGAGTGCATTCCGGGGTCATCCGCCACGCAGATGATCATTCCCGCATTCACGCCGGTATAGGAACAAGTAAAGAGCGGGTCTGCCGCCACGTTGAGTCCCACGTGCTTCATGCCGCAAAAACTTCTCTTTCCGGCAAGGCATGCGCCAAAGGCCACTTCCATGGCAACCTTCTCATTGGGCGCCCACTCACAATAAATCTCATCATACTTTGCAGCCTCTTCCGTCACCTCGGTACTCGGCGTCCCGGGATAACTCGACACCACGCTGCAGCCTGCCTCGTAAAGGCCACGGGCAAAGGCCTGATTTCCTAACATCAATCGCTTCATTCCCTTTAATCCTTCCGTTCTACTCATGTTTATGACCACACCTGGCCACAATAAACCTTTTCTATCATAGCACCTTTATTTTTAGAAGTAAACATGAAAATTTTAATCATTTTTTCCTTATTTTCAGTTGCATTTCTATATTTTCCCCCCACATTTTTAATTTGGGGCTAGTCAAGGCCGAAAACATATGCTATACTATCACTTGTCCGAACAAAAGCGCAAAAAAAGATCAAGCAGGTTTACAACCAACTCGATCCACATAATTTGCAGATATAGTTCATTGGTAGAACATCAGCTTCCCAAGCTGAGGAGGCGGGTTCGATTCCCGTTATCTGCTTATCTTCCACTCGCGGAGCCTTATAAACCAAGGCTCCGCTTGCTTTTAAAACCCAATTTCCCTTTTTCCGCGATCAGCTGGACTGACATCCTTCCCCCCAGGGACGGGGTTTGTGGTTCATCCTGTTGCCTTGCCTCTATGGCATACAATATCGGAAACGTCTACTGACCTTTCTGAGCGGTATCTTTGCCGTCTGTTTCCCTATTTCACTCTTTCCTGTATTCGGCTTTTTTATCGATTTAACCACGCTTTCTCACAATCTGTATCATTCCCAGCGTTAAATGCAGCAATAAAATAAATGGCGCAAAAAACATATTCAAAATACCCATGATAAACAAAATGAAACATACTGCAACCAGCCATAGTCCGATCGAAACGATAAAAATCACATAGGGTACAATTCCCAAGGTAATAACGGCTATTATGTGCCTGACCCAGTTATAAATCGGACCGACACCCACGAACACTAGTATAATGCCCGCGAAGAAGGTCCCCAGAAGATATCCCGTAAATATGACCTCCTGTCTGTCGGTCAGCCACACGCCTCCTCTTTCCAGATCAATAAACTGATCCGTCAGGACGCTCTCCTCATCAGAATCCAAAGTCGGAAGCTTCATAAAGTGCTTTTCTACCCCTGTTCCCTGACTAAACTTGTCCTCCTCCAAATTAAGGACCAGCTTGATACAAAGCAGCACCGATATAAGCATCACAGCGAATTGGATCATAAAAAGAAAGAGATGATAGTCCGTTATCACCAATGGTCTGGAAAAATTTTCAAACAGCTTCCCGCTCCTCATTAGTAACCTTCCTCCTCGTCCAGCCCGAGCAGCTCATAAAGACCATCCAAGAAAGCAAAGAAATCTTCGTAAATTTCGTCTTCTTCAATCCTACCTGCCTCAAGATTATAAATTGATATCCTCTCCCCAGTTCTCTCACAAAGAATTGGATCTCCGGTTGCCAATGCTCCGATGACAATATATTCCTCCGTCGGCCGGTCATTATCATCCACATTGATAAAAGGCTTGTGTGCAACGCCGTAAAACTGTACGCCATCGGGAAGGAAACACTCCCCGCCGTCGGAAAACCGTAACCACTCTTTATACTTTGCAGGCAAAACAACATTATTATTCCTTTCAAATTCAACAATCTGCTCTTCTGATGCGCCGCCTAGAAACGCCATCTCTCCCTGCGTATTAAGAGTGCTGATCATCTCCTGTAAAACCATTTCATCATTCATATCAATACCTCACTTACTATATACTAAATTTATTATCTTCCGGATACAGCACATGCCATACGATTCTCCCCTATGATTCTTCATCCCTTGGCAATAAACATCCCGTACTCCTTAGGCAGGTCTATCACACCATTTACTGCATGTCCCAGGAGGATTTCCTTCAGTTTTTCACGCGGAACGTCATTTAACATTTTTAACGAAGCTAAGCTGCCAAGGTAATCCAAAAGATCATCAATATCCGTAATGTGAAGCGAGTCCTCGTAGATTCTTGCCTCGATGTTTGAAAAGGCAGTTTGCAATTTCCGCGCCCCATTTTGCATCGTGAAATTATGGTTCGGCTGGAAGCTCTCGCCGCCAAGCTCAAACCATTCAGCAAGCCGTTCCACAAAGTTATTCTCTCCGAGCGTCGCGCAATAGAACGCTCCGTCGTCCCTAAGCACTCTTCTTACTTCGCTTATGCCTTTTTGCAGATCCGGAACATGGTAAAGCATGGAATTGGCGATCACCATGTCAAAGGAATTGTCCTCAAATGGCAAATCCTGGATATCCGCAACCTGAAACACCACGTTTGCTTTGTCTCCGATGTTTTCCCTGGCCGTTTCCAGCATTCCCTCAGAGAGATCCGTTAGAACCAGCTTCCCAAATTTACTCAGCATGTCATCGCGTCCCATCCAAAGGCTTCCGGTACCACAACCAATTTCCAATACCTTCATTCCCTCAAAAATCTCATAATTTGAGACGACCCAATTTGTATATCCGAGCTGATTCGTTGAATACTTCTCATGAAATGAAATTCTGGTATCCAATCCACTTGATGTCTTATACTGTTCCTTTACCGCTTCCGCATGATTAGAACTACCAATTTGCATATGATGTCTCCTCCATAATGGGTTACGGCACGTTGACATAGATATATTCATCCGCGATCTTGATCCTTAAGGGAGCTGTCAATAAATCTTCGAGAGGAACCCCTCCCGTGAAATAATAATAGAATTCCTCTTTGCTCATTCCGGCAAGCCTTTTATATTCCGCCAGTTCCTCTTCGCTTAAATCGTCCAGGCTTCCGTCACTTTCCGCTTTGGCATACTCCTCCATCCATAACTGATAGAACGCCTCATACCTTTCAGAATAAATTTCCTCCTCCAAGCTGTTAGGTAGGACGATTTCCAACTTTCCTGCCTTCAATTCCAGTCCTTCTCTCTCGTACTGCGTATCTTTCCAGTCGGTCCCGTCAAACCACTCAACACTCGCGTCGCCGGTCACGTCATTTTTGACGTCCACCGTAAGCACTAGCTGTCCGTCTCGCATGGAAACTGTCGCATCGCCAAAATAGCGGACATACCTGTATTCCACCGGCTCACTTTCCAAGATTACCCCAACGTCCGCCCTGACGGAATACATACCGTCAAAGGTCGACAGAGGCGTAAGAAAGATCTTTTTCTGCTCGCCTGCGGGAATAACGCCAAAGATTCTTTGCCCATTATTATCGATCTTGTCTGCCACCACTCCATCCTTGACCCAGCTAAGATCATAGATTCTAAGGGATGCCGTGCCATCGTTCACAATAGTAACGGAGTTCTCATCCTGCAGGATCCGGGCACTGACCCTGCTGCCCCGGATATAAAAGCCCCCGTAAATATTCTCATCGCCTCTGAGTACAATCCGATACTCGCCGCTTGTGCGCTGGATGCCTGATATGTCAAAGGTGAGCGTAACGTCCCTGTAAGCCGGGCATATCACGCTGTCGATCTTTCTTTCCTCCGATACCTTGACCCATTCGGTTCCGTCAAGCCACTCGACATGGTAACTGCTGCCAGTGGAAACCGCTTTGTCCGTATTGTTCCAAAAGAAGCACTGGATCTCCTGCTCATCGGTATATCCTCGCATATTTCCGGGCAGATAATACCGTCTGGAATACATTCTATAATCGTCAATGCTCCAGTTCGGCGTCATCACGCCATCCTCCAGTTTCCAAATAACGACTCCTGTCTTCGTCATCTGCAGGTGAATGCACTCTTCATGCCTGCCAGCCATATAAAAGTCAAAGCGGCTGCTGCGCGGCGTCATGTCGTTGGACATGCAACGCACCTCATACCGCGCGCCGTTTTCATCCTCATCCTCAGCGTCCTGCTTGATGGCATATTCCGGATTGCCATCCCCGTTATAATCGTCCCAGATGAGGTCAAAGTGCTCCCCATATTGTTCCGTGCAGGCACCGAAGCCATCCTTGTAATCAATGGGCGAGGAATAGGTATCCGCCTGCGCCGTGCTGAAATAATTGTCATATACCCCGTAGGATTTGCCCGCCACCTCCCAAGTAGCGCCGTTACGCGGGTAAATATGGACATATCCGATCTGTCCGTCCGCAAGCATAATGGGAGATGCCGCCGTTGCTCCCGCGGCATGCTGATTGCTTACCTCCTTCATCAGCTTCTCGATATTTTCCGCGTCATCATAAAACTCCCAAAACGTGGGATAAGGACCGGTACCTGCGCTGATTCCGTTCAGATCGCTTGTGAGATCTGCCAAGAAGGCTTCCTCATAATCAACCACCTCGCAGCGACCGTCTTCATAATGACACCGCACGTAGACCTTAGGACCGTAGTAATAATGGTAGAACGTATCATAGCCGCTCGTGCTGTAAAATGCCGAGGCGTCATCCTCGATGTCCGTCTGAAAATATACCGAAGCGCAGAACTCGATTCCATTTCCGACATAGCCCTTGGCTTCCAGCGTGGTATAATCCGGCGTATACTTTTCCAACCGGTATCTGCCCTCTTCCGTCTTCAGCGTGTCAAGGAAGGAATAGACAAGCTTTTCTGCCAGAATGACGTAATCCATGTCCTCCTTCGGTTCATCGCACTGGATCGACTGGCTCAAAAGACGGCCGCCCACCTCATCTGTGAACGCGTCCTTGGGTGCAAACCGATCCAGCCGCTCATCATAGGAATAAAAGCTATTTCCGATCCGAAGCGCATTTTGGCCGTCGACGATCACCTTGTAGATCGCATAACTGCCATTCTTTGTTTTGGCTGAAATCGAGAAATTCTTCTGCACCTCCTGTGCCTTCACGGGATAAAGCTGCCCCTTTGCCACGATTTCATTCAGGATCCCGGCCAGACCTGTGGCATCCTCAATGTCCCGAAACACCGTCTCATTGTCAAACGAAGGAACTCCGCCGTTACCCTCCGATCCGTTGCCGCTTTCTTTCCCGCCTTCCGTGCTGCTGACCACTTCCGTGTCCCCAGTCGTGATCGCGCCCTGCCCGTCAGCCAGGTTCATCATATTCTGACAGCCGCATAACAGCAGGCACAATGCAGTCACCAGGCTTAAACCTTTTGCACGCTTCTTCCCTTTGATCCAATAAGCTTTCATATTTCCAGTCCTCGTCATTCAACAATTCTCAGTTTGTTTTTCGTAATCCTAGAGTTCTTCCTTTTCCTTCATGTCATTCAAGCTTTCCTGTTTCTTATTCTGACGGCTGAGCTCAGTGAGCTCTCCGAGGCGGATGCCCATGGTCTTTTCGAGCTTATCATGCATGCCGGGCACCGAGCTGGTGAGCTCCAGGAAGCGGGACCGCTTCAGGGAGATCAGGAGCGAAGGATCCACCGTGCGCACCGTGGCAGTACGAGGAACGTTTGATAACAGGGCAATCTCGCCGAAAAAGTCACCGTCCTCAAGAACCTTAACGCGAATATCCTGATCATCGATCCTCTTTAGGATCTCTACGCGTCCGCGAACAATGATATAGAACAGGTCACCCTCGTCTCCCTCAGTAATGATCGTACTCGAGGCGGGATAATTCGTCGAGCTGAAACTATTACAGAGCTCTGCCAGGGAATCCTTGGGGAACTCGCTGAAAAGATCGATCTTCGATAGTCTCTCCGGCGTAATGGTGGCGCTGGACATGTCATCCGTAACCATAAATCCGCTCTGCTTCTCGAACAGCTGCGCATAGATTCCCTTGCGCGCCATGAGCGAATGATGTGTTCCGCTCTCGGCGATACGCCCTTCGGAGAGGACGTATATGTGATCATAACCCGAGATGGCCGAAAGCCTGTGCGTGATGTTGACGATCGCGGTGCCGCGACGGGGAAGTCGCATGATCGCGTCATTCACGGCACGCTCCGCAGCCGGATCCAGAGAGGCGGTTGCCTCGTCGACGATGAGAAATCTCGGGTTCCTTAAAAGGGACCTGGCGAGGGACAGGCGCTGCCTTTGTCCGCCGGATAAAGATCTCCCGCCATACTTCACCGGACAAGAAAACCCTCCGGGCAGGCTCAAAACGAACTCCGCATCCGCAGCCTTCACGGCTTCGACCATTTCCCCGTAGGTGGCGTCCGGTCTGGCAGCCCAAAGGTTATTAGCGATAGTATCATCAAAGAAAATGGTCTCCTGCGGAACAATGCCGACCGCCTTATGAAGAGAACGCAGATCCAGATGCTTATAATCCCTGTCGTCTGCCATGACGCTTCCTTCATCAGGATCATAAAAGCGCATAAGAAGGCTTGCGATCGTGCTCTTTCCGCTGCCGCTCGGACCGACAATGGCAACGGATTTCCCAGCAGGAACCTTTAGCAGAACATCCTTCAGAACTGGCTTTTCCGGGTCGTAGCCAAAGGTGATGTGATCCATGGAAAGCTCCATCAGAGGATCGGGGGCCGTCACTGCATTCTGTTCCATTGTGATCCCCGGTTTTTTCGCAAAGAATAACGTCAAATTGTGAATGCAGACCTTGATCTCCACTAGCGACGGGAATACTGCAATGAGTGCAAAGACCGCCGAAGAAAGCGAGGAAAAGAGGCTGTTAAAGGAGACAAGCGTACCGACCGTCATGCTGCCCGAGAAGACCCAAAAGGCACCAAGGCAGATGATCAGAATGCTGAAGACCTCGATCAATCCGCCGGAGGCAACCGTCAGACAGCCATTGATGAACATGGAGCGAAGTGTCAGCTCTTCATTCTTTTTGTTTTCGAGTTCGTAGTTTTTCTGCGAGCGCTCCTGCAGGTCGAATGCCTTGATGGACGACTGATTATAAACATTCTCCATAAGCACGTTGGTAAGAACCCCTGCCTGATCCTTGAGTGCCTGGATGGCAGCGCGGGATTTCCTTCCCAAAATAATAAGCAACGCGGCGCTTAAGAGCACGGCGCCAACACTGATCAGAGCAAGGCGGAAATCCAAAACAAAGATAAGGACAAAGCTGATGACGGTCTTCGCAATCCCTGTCACAATGGAGGGGATCGTCACGCTGGTCAGGGTCTGAACGGCGCTCATGTCCGTTGCAAATCTCCCGATAAGATAAGCCACCTGCAGGTCAGAAAAATCCCGAAGGGATAGCTCCTGAAGGTGTTCAAAGCAGCGCCGGCGGGAATCCGTCACCGTTCTTGACGAGAATACGGCGGTCAGGTAGCGGCGGAGAATGTCACTGCATTTCGCAAGTAAGATTCCGAAGAGCATGAACAGGATCACCTTCAGCAGCAGACTGCCGTCCTTGGGTTCGATGGCATCATCCAAAAGATATTTCATGGCCATCGACATGATGCTTGTGAAAGCGATGTCGATCAAGCCAAAGAAATATGCGGCAAAGGCATAGCCCCTGTTGTGAAGATGAAATTTTTTAATTGCGGAGATTAATTCCTTGAATTCTTTCATTTCTGACGTCCCTTTTCATCATCTTTTATGAAATCTTCCTCATTGGTCACAATAATAAGGCGCCGTATTTACGCCTCAAATATAATATATCTTGTTAACACGATGTTTCATGATTATTTTATCGTGTGTAGGCGATAAGGTCAACACAATTTATCTTGTGCCATGACGCGGAAAGATCCCAGCACAATCCCCGCGCTGAGATCTTCGCGAATTCATAAAAATATCTGTCTAAGTCCTACTTCAGCATCGCCGGCAGATAGGAAATAATGAATTGGCCGAGGAGGATGATGAAAAGGATCCACATATAAGGGTTGGTAAAGATCTCTGCGAGGATCTTACCCTTGGCAGGCTCGTCTTCCAGGCGACGCAAAGCGAATCTCTTTTGCGCCATCTGGACGATGAAAATGATCAGTCCGATGAACGCAACGAGAATCAGGAAAATGACCCAAAGCCCAAGCACCGCCGCACAGGCAAAGGTGCCGGGATCTGCCATCAGCGCCTCCGTGACGGCGGCGGGATCGCCAATTTCCGCAATGCCGGACTCTATCAGCTTTCGCAAAAGCGACATCGTGATCACGGAGGTGCCCAGATTTATGATCATGTGTATCAATATCGTGTTGCGAATGTTCCCGGTGCGGACATATACGAATGCAAGAAGCCAGCCAATAAAGGTCGCATAGAAGAACTGCTGGAGGTTCCCGTGGTACAGGCCAAAGAGCAAGCCGGACAGGAAGATCGAGGTGAACTCACCATACTTGATCAGGCGATCGATCAGGAACTTACGGAAGAACAGCTCCTCAAGGATCGGCGCAAGGATTCCAATGACCACGGCGCGAAGAGGCAGGCTTATTCCCAGCATGATGGCGGTAATGTCAAGGTTTTGATTATCAGAGAAGATGCTTTCCATGGCTGCGCCGAGTAAGGAACCCACGCCCGCAATGCCCAGCGCCATCATAAGGATCAACAGGAGCTTTCCTATGCCCATAGGCTTCTTTTCCAGCTTCTTAACGGGAACGTCTTTGGTCACCCAATAAAGCAACCCAAATCCGAAAACATCGATGATGACAACGGTCATGATCATGCTAACCAATGCATTGTTGGCCTCTACCGTCTCGCGTGAAATAAACAAGGATAACGCAACGGACGTCAGGAGTTCAAACACAAAGATCATAAAGACAAAGGCGGAATAACGGATACCGATCGAGGTAAGGCGCACCTTCCTCTCATCCTCCTCCGTGGGATGATCCTTGAAAAACAGTGCCATGATCAAGCCAAAGAGTACGACACTGAGAACCAGCACGCCGATCTTTACGTAGGCAGGCGATCCCACATACTCGTCAACGCTTAAGTTGATGCTCACGTACCAATTTCCCGTCTTGATCCGGTCGTTAAAATGGAGCTTGCTCTCAATACCGTCCAGCTGACTTTTCGAATAGATCGGATACTCCGCGCAAAAGTCGCGCAGCGCCTGCTCATCGGCAAAGTAATGAAGCTCCAGCGTTGCCCGCCCCTCCGGGAGCACCACGTCATCCTTATAGCCAACCACCGTGTCAAATCCATTGTAGAGAACGGCCTTACCCGTTGCATCCTTGACCACAATGCCAGTGTAAAAACCCGGATCTACCGTGGTGAAATCCAGCGTCAGCTGGTAATCTCCGGACTTCGGAACGAGAAATGGCACATAGTCCACCGCGTCCGCGATCACGCCATTCTCCACAATGACGTTCAGCTGTTGCTTATGAGTCGCAATGTTTTCCCCCACCCTGCGCGAGGCACTGATAACCGCAATTACCACATACAGCGGAATGAGCATGACCAAAAGGATCGTACAGAACAGTTTTTTCGTATTCATCGTAAACCTCTCCATCTTCCTACCAAGAATTATAGTAAAAGAACCTTCCCAATAGTATCATACTCCATTTTAGTGCAATAATATAGCCATAATTCATAAATATAATGTTTTTGTGGCGACTGCCTTGCCGAACTCCCTGTCATGTTCCACGAAGATCAGGGTGACCATCTGCTCTACCAGCGCCTTCCTAAGCTGCATCCTAAACATGTAGTCCATGTAATTCAGTGGCTCATCCAGGATCAGCACGTCACTAGGCTGACTCAGCGCCCTTGCGAGGTCGATCTTTCTAAGTTCGCCGGAGCTGAACGTTTCCAAAGGCCGCGTGTACATATCCTTCGGCAGGTCAAATGCATCGCAGGTTCTGTCGAAAACCCTTTTATTCTCCGGCGGGATGAGATCCTCGATCCTTCCCTTGTCCCACCTCGGGATCTGCGAAGCATACGCCATTCGAATGCCATCAACATAGCTTACGTCCTCATTCTCCAGCTCTCCCAATATGATCCGCAGAAGCGTACTCTTCCCGCACCCATTCCTCCCCTGGATCCAGATCCGATCCCCGGGTTCCACGGAAAGATACAGATTCTGAAAGAGATACCTCTTCTTATCGTAGGAAAATGACAACCCCTCGAAATGGAGAATACTCTCTTCATTCTCCGTCTGATGCAGAAGCGACAGGCTTTTCTCTTCCTCGATGTTTCGAAGCAGCATCTTCTTTTGCTCTATGTCGTCCAGGATCTTTTGCTCCGAACGCTTTGCCCTTTGCATATATGCCCTGTTGCCGTTCGCCCTGGCATTCGTCTTATAGGGGTACTTCTGCTTATTCCCCACTTCAGCCCAGCCCCTGGACTGCTCCGCCCGGTCTTCCAGCACGGAGATCTCCTTGATCAGCTCCTCCTGAAGCATTCTCTCATGCGCTTCCTTCTGCAGCATGTTTCTTTTCCAGGTGGAATAATTTCCCTGCTCCAAGGTAATGTCAGCCTTATTGATGGCAAGAATATGATCCACCACCTGGTCCAAAAATTCATAATCATGCGTCACCAGGATAAAGCCCTTCTTTTTCTTCAGGTAGTTACAAAGCTGCTTCCTCTTTTCGACGTCCAAATGATTGGTCGGTTCATCCAACATCACAAAAGGGTCTTTCCTAAGGAACAGTGCGATAACGTACATGCAAGTCTGCTCCCCTCCGGAAAGCGTCTGAAAGTCTCTCTCCAAAATATCCGGCGAAAACCCAAACTGCTCCAGCTCCCGCAGAATCTGATTCTCCGCCTCATATCCGCCGGCGCCGGCATATCGTTCCAGCAGCTCACAATAAGCATCCACGTCACTGCTTCCACCTTCCAGACCAGCCTGCAGCGCCGCGAGTTCCTGCTCCATTGTCGCGAATCTCCCGATGCATTCCTTCACCACTTCCATCGTTTTCACAAAAGCCTTGTCATACGAATACGGGAACTTCGAGATAGAACCAACTCTGTCAATTGTCCCGCTGCTGGGCTCCAGCTCTCCTGACAGCAGATTTAATAGCGTCGTCTTCCCCTTGCCATTTCTGCCGATCAGACCCAGATTCCAATCGGAATCGAGCCGTAAATTCACGTGTTCAAACACGGGATGATAAAACTCATCATAATAATAACTTAAATCTCTTAATTCTAATCTGGCCATTGCGCTTACCTCCTTGATCCGTTCAACTATCGTGTCTCGAAACCGATTAAGTGCAAAACCAAATAAGAAATCCCTCCCGCGCGGCCCTCCCCATGGCAGCCGTATCGCGCATAAAAAATGCCGTGGCAGATTAGCCACGGCAAACATTAGACATAGTATCAAAACAAAGCCACTATTTCGAACTAATTAAAGTTTCTCGAGGTTACTGACAGTTGGGATTCGATATTCAGTTTGCACATAACGGAACGAACCCTGATCATGATCAACATGACAGTTACCTCTCTTTCCAAGATTTGTGATCCAACTCACATTAAACTTACAATAATCCATGGGTCTGGATTTGTCAACACCCATCTTCCAGAACCCGGTCCCTTTCACAAAACCCATCATACCCTAACCAGTACTCGAACTAATACTCAAACCTGTAGCTTCCTGAATGCTCCTCCGTGCTCAGTTTCACCTTGATCACGCCCTCGGCCGTCACGTCAAATGTCTCATCACCCGAAATCTCCTTGTCGAGCACGACCTTGCCGTCCTTCTGCGTGATCAAAACGTGCAAGCTGCCTGACTTCGTCGTGATCTCGCAGTGAACCGTCGTCGAACCCTTTGACGGTCTGAGACTATGGATCATCGTCCCGGTGATCTTGGAATAGCTTCCGTTATATTTATGAATCCCGTCATTTCCGACAAATCCAAAGCGCATCCCTGAGCGGAACGTAAGCAGCCCGAAACACTTGAGAATAACGGCCAATGCCAATACAGCCACCATCACGGGAATCGCAATCTTCATGTTAACCTTCTTTTTCATCTCTCATTCCTCCAATTCATATTCTTTCTTGATCTTTCGAATCTTGACTGCCATAAAGACGATCGGCAAGGCACATAGCACTGCCAGGCCCCCAAATGACACGGTCGGAGGCACGTTCGGCCAATAGATGATCGCCAGCAACAATGCCAGAAACGTCGCGAAATACCACGGTTTGCCAATCCTCTTATAATACTCGATCTGATCCTCTTTTTCCGTATGGAGCTCGAACGGCTTTCCGTCATTTTCCTTCTCCACGATCAGCAATTCCTTGTTATAAGTGCCCTTCGTCGTGGAAATCTTTCCTCCCTGATCCGCCCAGGGACGAATTACCGCCTTCATGAGCGAATAATCCAGATTCATATTTTTGTAAAAGACCCGGTACCCCATGTCTTCCAAAAACGCCTTGTAATTCTCTTCTTCCTCAAGGGATTTATCACCCACGTATTCGACCGTATAAACATATTTCCCCGGGTCACATTCTTCAAATTCATATTCGAGCTTGCCAGTCTTTACCAGCCGATATCCCTTTTCCGCCATGGAGTTCAGCCACTTTGCCTGACTGCCCATGAAGCCGGCAAAAAATCTTCTCTTTACCATACTCATCCTCTGTCCACCTCCTGCTGCGTTCTGATCATCCTTATTTCTCCATGATCGTTGCTTCGTTCCGATCATCCTTACTTCCCCATGATCATAGCTTCGTTCCGGTCACCTTTACTTCCCCATGATCGTTGCTGCCGTCTCCGTGAGCTTTCGAAGTCTTAAAAGCTCCTTCTCCGCGATCTTCCTGCCTTCTTCCGTGATCACGTACTCCTTCTTTCTGCCATCCAGGTCCCCGTAAGGCTCGATCCAGCCTTTCTCAGTCAGCGTATTGATCGCCCCGTAAAGAGATCCTGCTCCGAGCACCAGCCTTCCGTCCGTTTTTTCCATGATAAACTGCATGATGGCATATCCGTGCTTCGGTTCGTACAGGGATAACAAAATGAAGAACGTAACCTCGGTAAGCGCCCCGCTTTTCACATTATCTTTCATGTTCTGCCCTCTTTCGCCTTTGATTAGAAGCGCCCTGCGCCTCCTACCTCATAAACCTGTTGTCTTGTTCCTGTCTGCTTATTACGATTACTGTAATATCGTTAACCGTAATATAACACTAACCGTAATAATTTGTCAATACTTTTTTGCAAAAAAATCTCCGCCCATACGATCTGCGAATCGATCATATGAACGGAGAAATTCATCCTCGCATTGAGTTACGGCTGGCCGGACCAACTTCCCTTCCCAAGCTTATCCAAAAGAACTTTCAATCCCTCCCTCGGCATGCAAAAACGACTCTGGTCACGTTGGATCTCGGTCCATACCTCTTTGGCATCAAACCAGGCAACCTCATCGACCTCCTCCTTCTGCAGGGTCAGGTCAGCCGCGTCTACTGCCTTCGAATACACGTAAACCCTCGTCACCTCATTATCCTTAAAGAGCTTCCCGTGAAATTCCTTCTCGTATTTTATATGGAACGTGCCGGCATATTCCAAATCGCCCGGGTCTGCCTTGATGCCCAGCTCCTCCTGCAACTCCCTGAGCGCCGAAGGCAGCGGCTCCTCTCCTGCCGGAATATGCCCGGCGGAGGAAGTATCATATAGCCCTGGATAAGATTCCTTCTCCATGGAGCGTTTCTGGAGCAGAAGGTCATAACCGTCCTCTTTCCTTCGAACCACCCAGACATGAGCCGTGCGATGCCTGATCCCCTCCGCGTGCGCCACAGCCCTCGCTACCGTCTCCCCCGTGGGATCCCCGTTTTCGTCAACCACGTCCAAATATTCCATAAATCCGCACTCCTGCTCCTATCCTTTTTACTTCCGTCTTACGATCACCGTCGTAAAGTATCCCGCGTCGTCCGGAATGGCGTCCGCCCCGTAATACGCAGCCTCGCCTTCCATCCCGCAATTGCTCACCGCTGCAACCTCGCGGCCCGCCAACGCTTCGCTCCCCTTCAGTTCCTTCATCTTGCTGCCCGCCTTCATTAAAACGAGATTCTCATTCTCCCGCGCGTCCGGCACCTCTCCCCGCGCTGAAAAGACGCCAAGGCCTTCGCTTCCTTCCGCCAGCGGCATTCCCAGCCTCGCTGCGACCGCACAAAAAGCAGGAACGCCCGGCACATACTCGGTCTCGTGCCCCCACTCCTTAAGCATCCTTCCCAAAGAGGAATAGGTGCTGTATATCATTGGATCCCCCAATGTTATATACGCGACCGACCTGCCGCCTTCCAGCGCCTCCCTGATCCTTCCCGCAGCTTCGCGCAGAGATTCCTCCAGAGCAGCACAATCCCGGGTCATGGGCACATACACCGGGATCCGCTCCTTCCCTTCGATCCCCTTACAGGCCGCAAGCGCGATCCCAAGCGCAACCGCTTCCGTCCCGTCCCTGTCCGAATGTGGATATGCCAGCATGTCCGCCTCCGAAAGGACCCGAACCGCCTTAACCGTCATCAGCTCAGGATCTCCCGGCCCTACGCCCACGCAATACAGCCTCCC
This sequence comes from uncultured Lachnospiraceae bacterium, assembly GCA_947305245.1. Taxonomy (GTDB): domain Bacteria; phylum Bacillota; class Clostridia; order Lachnospirales; family Lachnospiraceae; genus Acetatifactor. The sequence continues at coordinate 62,912 of CAMZDG010000011.1, read as the reverse complement.
GCTCATTTTCATGCCTCCATTCATTAGCCATCAATGCTTATACTTTCTTAACAGTATCACTTCATAATGGTTCATGCAACAGAATTTCAAAAGGGCATCCTGCTTAAAGAAGCTTCATCAGTTTGTCCCTTTCATCTTTAGGCACCTCTAGTAAGTCCATCGCTTCCCTCACGGAAAGCTTCAGATTCTTCATCAGAATTTGTATATTATTCATTTTTTCTTCCTGTTTTCCGTCCTGCCGTCCTTCCTTCCGTCCTTCCTGCTTTCCTTCCTGTTTTCCCTCTTCAAACACATCCGTGAATATATTTTTCATATCGACTTCTTCCCCTTCCTTTTTCTTGTTTTCGATCATGTCAACCAGTTCCTTGGAGCCAATCAGCTCACCAACCACGCCTATTCCGTCGGCGTCAAGCTCATACGCCTCCTTGTGGCTTTCACAGTATTTCCGAAAAGCTTCCCTGTCGTTTCTCAGCTTAAAACATTCAATCACCGTCCGCAGGTCCGTCTTAAGGCGCGACGTGTCTCCGAGCCGCGCCACGTCGATCACGCGAACGGGATGCCGCGGCACCAAGGGCCGCAACTCCTCCGCCCCGCGAAAGTCGATCAGCCCGTATAGCGAATTCTCCCCGTCCCATTCCTCATCATTCCAGTACAGCACCAACGTCACCACCGGCCGCAGCCTGTCCTTTTTCCGAAATAGATACAGAAACTCTCCGGGGCTGACCGGTTTTTCCAGTGCTTTCATGATCTCACGGTTTATCCTTTTGATCTCGTTTGCCTGCGCGTTATACGCAAGCGCTTCCTCAAGGTTCACCATGATGGGTATGCCGTAATCCTTCACCCCGTAATTTTCCAGAATCATGATGGCCAGTATCTTCCCGTCGGCGGTCTCTTTCATGATCGCGTCCGCGACCCTCTCGATCCCTTTTCCCTGCGCATAAGTCTGCACGCTGTCACACTCCGAAAGCTCCTGCCACCTGATCACCTCCAGTCCCCCGAACACCAAACCGTTCCACGCGTCCGCAAACCTTCTTGGATCCTTAAAATACGCCTTGTGTTTTTTATCTAACGCTCCCAAGCGTCCTCCTTTCCGCACTTTCCGTGCATGAAATCGTTGGACGCCAGCCGGCCAGTTCTCCCGCGGATGGTCCCTTCATCGCATAATCCCGGCACGCAAAAAAAGCCATGCCCGCGTCCAGTCAAATAGTGGAAAATTGGCCGAAGTGCCAATTAGAAGTGAATGGAGGGCATCCGCTGAAGGGTCGCCCTCCCTGATAAAAAGAATTATAGAATAAAACCAAAAAGGCGTCAAGTCATAATCACTCAAAACACACAAAAATGACCCCCAGGGACGGGGTTTGTGGGTCATTATGATCTACTCCACTTTCTCCTCCCCTCTCGAAAAATCTATTGACACATAATTTCTGATTCAAAGACAAGGAAAGTCATAGAGCAAGGCGGCTACCCTCCACTACAGGAGGGAATCTCCCTCCAAACGAAAGAAAGGAGGGTGATGACAATGTATGTTACTTATGCTGAACTAATTCAGATCGGTATCTTCATTGTAGCCCTTATCGGTTTGATTTATGCAATCGTTAAGGGTAAAGGAAAATAGCCGCCAACTATTCGGAGTAGTTGACGGCTGTTACATAGTAACACCTAAACTATAAAGGGTAGCCGCCTCTATGGCTTTCCCCTTTAACATGACTATAGCATACCATTATTAGCTATGCAAGAGGAATTCTTTATTGAGGCAGTGCGGCCGGCTATCGGCTTGTCCGCCCCAATCATCCTCTCCGCCTTCTTCCACAAAACTTCCTCTGCGTATTCCTTCCCATACTTCCGTTCCAGCGCCTCCGCCCCGATCAGAGCCTCGGTGCGTTTGTAGCCAAGGCTATGGGTATCCGTGCCGACGAGATCGACCTGATGATGCTTCAGGAAGAGGTTCGCGAGCTCCTTTCGAATGGACCTGTCCTGCTCCACGCTGTAAAGATTGATCTGCACCAGGCAGCCCATCTCGCGCAGCCGAATAACATCCTGCAGCGGGTCATCATAAAAGGGATTGTACCTCTCCGCATGCGCGATTATAGGCACGTAGCCCGAGTCCAGCGCATACTGCGCGCAAGCACATGCCTCGTCCATCCCCCTCGTCCCCTTCGGGTCAAATTCCATCAGCAGGCACTTCGTCCCATTCATGGACGGATACATGCCGCTATGAACACGCTCCATGATCTCAGGCATCTCATCTTTATAACACAGCACCTCGCACCCCTTATACAACCCGAGCCCGGGATACTTCTCCGCCGCCTTTTCCTTCAGCTCCTCAAACCTTTCATGATAATTCTTGTAATTCTCCCCGAAGCTCATGCCATAACTGTGATTCGTGCAAAATATCCCGCGCACGCCCTGCTCATATGCCAGCCCCATCAGTTTCAGCGTCTCATCAAGGTCCGCAGCGCCATCATCAATCCCATATACTATGTGCGTGTGTATGTCGATAATCTTCACTCGGACCTCCTTCCCGCTCATAACGCCGCGCCCCTAGAACTCATCCTCGTCGTCATCGTCCCCAAAGTCATCCCCATAATCATCATCGTCATCATCGTCGTCATCATCGTCATCATCGAACTCGTCATACTTATACTTTCTCGAGCCGCCGAGTTCCCCATGCTCCAGCTCATATTCCTCTATGCTGTCATACTCCTCCGGCTCCGTCCTCGAAAGCAAATAATCCTCGTCATCCATAAACTTATCATCACCGAACAATCCCATCCCGTTTACCTCCCATCAAAATTCCTAGACTAATGTATTAGCTGAGCGAACATGGAAAAACAAGCGACGCCCTGCCCCCTCTCAGGTCTTCACCCAAAATCAAAAGATATCATTCAATAAACACCCCAAAAACACCAGCAGCATGATCGGCGGGCAAACGAACATCAGCGCCAAAAGTGCAAGAAAAAGCACATCTGCAATGCCACCGCCGCCACCGCCCTGCGCACTGTTTTGCATATTATTTTGCGTACTTCCATGGATCATAAAATCATTCATATCGTCACCTCCCTGACGCTGCCACCATTCTAAGGCCACTGTCTGTTTAATCCGTAATCGTCATGTCCTGTTAATCCGCCATCCTCAGCTTGTACCCGTTCGCCTCCGTCGCCTCCAGGCTGGTAAGATGGTACCCGTTGCAAATATCGCACCAGTAGAAATCCAGCTTCTTGCCCCTGGACCGCTCACACATTTTCTTGTACTGATTCACCGCATGCATGTCTCTGTACCTGTTCTTGCGTTTGCACTGTCTCCATTCGATCTTACTCATAACATCGCCTCCACTCTTATAAACGATCCACGACAGTTACGAATTCCAATTATCACGCACGCGGAGCCCCATTAAGACCTACAGGAGCTTCGCGATGATGTCTAAAACCCCTATCACAATAAACGCCAAGATCCACCAATCAAACAACCCACTGCCAAATCCGCTGATCCGCCCATGCTCGGATCTCCACTCATCCATGCCGGAGTACTCTTCCGGAAACACTCTGTTCATCTCCCAATCATCATTGAAATCATAATTGTCACCCATATTGCGCCCTCCTTTCAAAAGGCCAAACAAGCTATTACTGTACCTTCCTCCTTATATTTTGGATTCTAAATCTTTTTATGTCCAAAAGTCTTCTCTCAAACCCGCTCTTGTCAAAAACCTTATATCGTTATTAACGCAATATCGTTATATCATAGCCATCTATTCCTCACATCAACCCCTTGCCTCATCCCTCCCCCTCGCCGAAATAAATGCTCGTACAGATACACCAGGTGCACTTCCCGTCCCTCTCATCAATAGATATCCCTTCCGACATCCCAGCCAACACTTCCAAAGTACTGGTGTCGATTTTTTCTATTTCTTTCATGCATTCCTCCTCCGATCCGCACTGTGGATCTTTCTATTGATAAGCCATGCAGGCTTTCATATATATAGCAATGAGGAAGGCCAAAAAGTCGGATTAATTTTTCACAAACATAAATTTTCTTTTTTGTGTATATTTTACAAAGAAAAGCGCAGCCATCTCTGGCTACGCCCTTTCATTCCTAACTATCAAATTCAACCATTTTTCTTTTTCACGCCCTGGTCTAACATCTTCCGAAACCCATTCTTATGTTGCCTTCCGCAAGTCAGACTCTCACACTCTAAAATATGACACCATGCGCGCTTTGCTTAAAGGCTTCATCCCGAAAGACTGATAAAAGTGATTGCTCACGGAATCATCTTCATCCGTTACGACAAGGAACGTTCTTGCTTGACTATATTTATCCCACGCATTTTGAAAGAGCGCGGTACCAATCTTTTGTTTCTGATGCTCCGGCGAAACTATCAGGTCCTGCACCAGCACGATGTGCTCGCCGTCACCAACGCATCTTACGAAGCCAATAAGTTCATCATCATCAAAAGCTCCAAGACAATACAATGATTTCTCAAAAGCCCTCTTCAATGCCTCATCATCAAGAAGATATGAGAACCAGCCCTCATTCTCAAATATCTCCTTGATCTTGCCAAATTCCTCCAAGCCAAATTCACGGTACGTAATCATGTAATTCCCCTCCTCATTCATTAATTGTTATTATACTTGAAACAGTAGTCTTTACTGTTTACAATGCTAAAAGCCTCTTGCATAAATCCGTTTCATTCCTAACTATCAAATTCAACCATTTTTCATTCTCACGCCCTGGCCTAACATCTTCCGAAATCCATTCTTCCCTAGTAGTCATCCCGAAGATGTCCTGTGTGAAACTAGCAAAGCTTTTCTCTGTAAAATGTGTAAAATACCTTCCTCTTTGTTCTCCTTCGAAATCCCCGTACTTAAAGGACATGTATATATACCCATCAAGTTTCGTAGCCTGTATCATCTTCGAAATCACGCCATGCAACTCTTCCTTGGGCAGATGCAAGATCGATGCGCACGCCCATATACCGTCATATACATGCTCCGCATCCAATTCCGAGAACATCATTCTCTTAACTTCAATTCCCGTATATGCGCTTGCCCGCTTGCACATTTCCTCGGATCCGTCGCATGCATCAACCTGGTAACCTTTTTCGAGGAAATACTTGGTATCTCTTCCTGAACCACAGCCGAAATCCAATATTTTGCCACCCACCGGCACATAGTTTAAAAATCGATCTTGTACCTCGCGAAAATCAACCCCTGCGGTAGTCCCGACAAAGCTTTCTGCATTTTGATCATAATATGAAATTGTCTTGAGATGCTTATCCATGAATTAGCCTCTTTTCTGGTGTCCAAATTTCATTGTAGCCGTTTTTCTTTGCCCAGTCATAAATCCTGCGAACCTTGTTCAACTGCTTCATCGGATCGATCTTACGGCATTCTATCAGCACGTTATTTCTCTCTTCAAGCCTGTCCAAGAAGATCTCATCAGCAAGCTTATCACTTTTTCGGCTATTACAATCAGGGCAAGACAATACGAAGTTCCACAGATTATCGTCCTTGATGAAGGACCACGGAATAAAGTGATCCACGTCCACGCTTCCGCGGAACACAGGCTTCCCGCAATAGAAACATTTATTCTCGAACTCGTTGAATAAGATATCTCTATAATAAGCAAGGCTGCTTCTCGTATGCAACGTGGTTTCATCAAGCTTACTAAGCAGGTGATCCAACACCCTGTCCTCGTTCACCTTTTCCAAGAACTTGGCCCATTCATAATAGTTGATCTTTTCAATCGCGACCTTATGTTTACATACGAATTCATACATCTGCGGATTGATCTTGATCCACTCTCCCGCCTTATCAAAAGAATAAAAGTATTTCTGCAAATCCGCATATAATGCGCCAACGACATTCTGTTTGCAATTCTGTTTTACGTTATGGCAAACATAGATTTTCATTTCCGGGCTGATGCTTTCGAAAGGAATGGAATCCTCGATCTGATATCGCTCCTTCGCCGCATAAAGCACCGTTTCAAGCTTAGATCTTCGATTGGTTTTCCCTGGATTTTTCTGCAAAAGATGATGTTTCAAAACAAGGTTCCAGTAGATTTCAGCAAACTTTGAAAAGAGTTGATTGAAGGTCAAAGTAAGATCATCATCCACATTATAGAGATTGTCTAAAATAGCTTTTAAAAATCCAAATTTGTAACTAGTATCATTCACTGACTTCGTAGAAAACAGGTACGCAAAAGCTGACCACATTTCGTCATCCGAAAGTGACCTGTCAACATACAGTCCACTAGGCAAATCGAATCCAGCTGCCATTACTTTTCTCCTCATTTACTCCTCTTGGGTTCTATTAGAAAAAGAATTCCAAAGATAGCTGTTATTACAGCCGCATAGACTTGTGGTTCATCCAAAACTGATTTAAGAATATTTTCCATCAAAAATACGACGTACGATGACACCTTCCCCCCTTCCCATTTAGCAATACTTACCCCTCGAGTTTCCTGCATGGCCATGAAAATATGCAATAATATAACTGCTAAATTATTATTGCGTAACCCATTATTTATTGTACACTATTGCATTTGTATTCGCAACAACAAAACAACATAAATTTTGTAAAATATAGCGAATATAATAGCCTAGTTTCCAAGAGCTTTCCTGCTATGAAAATAAAGAGAAGGGATCATTCTTGTTCCCTTCTCTTTAGGTTCACTTCATATTCGCAAATTTCTATCCTTTCTGTTTTTCATATACACATGCCAGCAACTGATCCGCCCACTCCTTTAATTCCTTCTCCGATGCTCTGGGCGAAAACTTCTTTCCATCAACGACCTTTGCCCCAGGAGCCAACTGCTGCAAGTTCTTTGCTGTATCACCCAGTCCACTTCCACCAGAGGTGCAGAAAGGAATAACCTTCTTCCCCGAAAAATCATACGCTTCCATGAATGTATCAATGATGGACGGTTCACGGTACCACCATACAGGGAATCCAACGAACACAGTATCGTACTGCGTCATATCTGCAACCTTCGACGCAATCGCAGGGCGGGAACTTCTATCGTTCATCTCTACGCTGCTTCTACTCTTCTTGTCCATCCAATTAAGATCCGCCATTGTATAAACTTGCTCAGGCTTAATCTCAAACAGGTCTGCACCAATCGCACTCGACAGATTCTTTGCGACCTTCTCAGTTACACCACTAGCACTAAAATATGCAACCAAACTCTTCCCCATGTTATTCGTCCTCCTTTGCTTCTTCCCGTATGGACCCACATTGCGGCCAAATCATCCTACATCCTGTGCCCATAAATATATCCCTATATCACAGATTTTTTCGCTCAAATTCAGTATGCCCCATAGTAATCCATATTTAAAAACCTCTTCACAAATTCATCACGAAGCTTACTAATCACCATATGATTCTCTCCCTTCACGGTGTTATTTTGCAAAAACATTTCCGCTGTCACTATCAAGCTTATGCTACGCCAAGTATTCGCAATCACACTTAACCAACCTATGCGGCCTTCGTTAAGATATCTCTTTGGCGCTCTAGATTTTTTCTAAGTTTCAACAATACATCGTTCTGTTCTTCTTCGGAATACTCCTCTCTATATTCAATGTCATTTGCTTCTGCAAGGTTTCTCGTGTGATTGCAAAGGCACTCAACCAGGTCTATAATTTCGCTACCAGAAAACTCTATTTTTATTTTCTCTTGTTTTTTCCCCTTTATTGCGTCCAATGCTTTCAATAGAGCGTTTATATGCTCCGTCGTTAAGCACTGTCCATTCACGGCTTCAACATATTCTTTTAAACGCTTTTTGAATTCATTAAGCTTACGATTACTGAGTTTCTTATATATCCAAGCGCCCCCAAGCACAACTCCTACAATTGCTGTCGCACACAAACCCACTAAAAGCGCGATTCCAGCAGTATCGCTGTTTGCTACTTGATTATCTTCTTCCTGTGAGTCGACATAAGAATCGATTACCAAATCCAAATGCTTTTCAACTCGCTTATTATTAGCATCTATCGCCAAGCCTTTGATTTCTGTTTCACCGCTTATATATTTCTCAAAAATATCATCTGGGACGACAATTTTCGGTTGAATAATCGCCATGGTATACCTCCCTAAAAATGCGCTTCTAATATCCGGTGTCCTAATTGCCTCAACATCTAAACACAGGGGTCTGCCCCCGTATACTTCAGAACTTCTGAACTTCATCCTAACAATTACATAGTCTCACAAAGCATGTCGGTTTTATCGTACAGTGTGCCGGTGTGGAAGGACGGACTTAGATAATTCAACTTGCCCACAAAATGAAATCAATCTTCTTGGTCTGGCTCATAATCTGAAACTCTGGAAATTCTTTGTCAAATCTTTGAAGCATCTCAATCGCCGCATCCGTCTTCATAAAATCCTGGTACCATTTACAGAGGCGCTCATACAACACCACGGCATTGGAAAGCCGAATGTTCGGACTACTTCCCGCAAGACGAAGTTGCAGAGCCGCCAGTACCTTACTGTCCCAGATCGGCATGTCAGGATCCATGGTTGCTAACATCTTACTAGCAAAGGATGCTTCTATCTGTCCCGTAGCCTGATGTAATCTGAGCAGGATCTCGCCAAATGAAGCATTCCCGCGCTTTCCGAATGTAGCCATCAAACGAAAATACTCTTTTCTCCATGCTTCATCTCGTCTGACACGGTAGAATGCATCGTATTTCTTCTGAAACTCTGGCCGTTCAGGATGCCCCGCTGCTTTCATAATGTCGGAATACGCTGCCATGTCCTTCTTTCTCTCCTGCAGCTTCACGATCGCCGCATCGAGGTTAATGCTTGGAATAAAGCACTTATCCTCCTGCACGGGATCACTTGTCTCCGTTTTCCATTCGTCAAGGAAGCCCAGCAGATACTCATGCCGCTTTTTCGCAAGTTCCTTCGCCTTCTCGGTATTCATCAGATCCTTAAGCAAAAGCAATTTTTCATGGAAGTGCTGAATAGAAGAATCCATGTCCCTTCCATGTTTTCCGCCATAGGCAAATGTCCTTGCAATTCCAACCGCTCCCATAGCGTCAAGCCGGTCTGCATCCTGAACGATCATGCCTTCAATAGTCTCTGGCTTCTTATCTTTGTTTTTGCTGAATGACACGGCATTGATAATCGTCACAATCCGCTCGATCTCATCCTCCGAGACGCCATGTTCTTTCAGGAATCCCCTTGCATTGACATTTCCCTCTGTATGAAATATCTTATGATCATCCACATCGTGCAGCAATGCGCCTAGCGCCACAATCTGCTTATTGCAGTGCTCCGTCTGCGCTATGATCATCGCATTATGATACACCCGCATGGCATGATCCGCGCCATGACCATCCGAGTTGCCTTCAAACAGCCTTTCTATGAACTCTACGGCCTCGTCAATCAGTCCCATTTGTTTTTACCTTCCGTAATCAATGTCCGTTTCAGTACTTAAATCCCCAGGCATCTGCAAATCATGTCCGCTGACATTATCATAGTCTCGTTAGGCCTATTACTGCGCGTTATAAGCACCTGCCCATCCTCCCCGTTTTCAAACGAAACCACCGTGCCATCAGGCTTCTTTATCGCAAATGGTTTTCCAACCGCTTTATTGAAACCTGTTGGTGAATGAAGCAGTTTATGGCAATCCTTTGCAATATAATCCCATGCCTTCTGCATATTCTCGATGCCGCCTACATTTTGTCGTCCTCTAGAACCACAGTGTGCTACGCCGTAGACCTTGATATCCTGCATTAGCGGAAAGCATGCTTCCAGTGGCTTACCTTCCATTAATTGCTTGCAAAATCCTATCACTGTCTGCCCTGATACCATCTCAAACGTTAGTTGTCCAAGGCAAATAATGATCTTAGGATTTATCGTCAAAACAAGATCATCGAAGAATGGCTTGTCCATTTTCATCAATTCTTTTGTCATTCCTCCTGTCTCAGAACCAGTTCTGTATCCCAAGGAATAGTTTGTAAAAAACAACCGTAAGCCTGGATCATTCTTCGAAATATCAATGTCATCCCCAAAGGATTTGAACATTTTTGCCATGTTCTTATCTGTTGGGCTGGCATTCTCATCATATCGTATCGAGTCATCCCCTGCCTGGATCTTTCGGATGCGCTTCATCATATCAACATTCTTTTCCGTCGTCGGATTCCCCCAGTCTTGCCCTACCAAAAGGATGTCAACACCTTTTTCATCGATATCATTTAACTGATAGCCCTGCCAGTATGTCCACAGATTAATTTGGTCACCATCAAGCCATGTTTGGCATGGAAAGAATTTCACATCTCTGTTCCCGTATGCTTTTTTCCTGGCATTTTGAGCCTTTCTCACAACATCCTTGTATTTCATAGGCGCATCTCCTTGCAGATATCACATCTAATAGAATCGTCACTCTTTCAGTATTTATCTTAATCTGATTAAGCCCTAATCATCAAATCCATCATCGTCTTCATCATCAAAATAATCGTACTTTTTTCTCCTGGGGCTGTTGTAGGTTCCGTGTTCTAGCTCATACTCCTCGATGCTGTCATACTCTTCCGGCTCCGTCCTCGAAAGCAAATAATCGTCATCGTCCATAAACTTATCATCTCCAAATGGTCCCATCACTCGCACCTCCTAATCCGATACCTTCTCGTATCTATTCCTTGATCTCCTTCCGTCTGAAATATCCTCCGCAAATAATCCGCGGCGCATGGGTTTCCTTAACTGTGCACACTTTTACAAGGTTTTAACAGATTAACTATTATTTTCCCAATCAAAATAATATCTTCCAAAGCCTGAACAGCTTCATTTTTACGAAGATTATAACCCCCATGTGAAGCATGGTTTCTCGTTTCAGTCAATTCCGAAACACTTCTACATATGGATGTAATCCATTTGATAATTTCTTCTTCAGTGCTTTCATTTTCCCATAGATCATTCCTACAATAATCAATGAATGTATTGTCTATTGGGCTGATATTTGATTTGTACGAAAAACCTATTGGATAATTTATACTGCCTAAAGTAAACTGTTTTTCTCCAATTCCATCATATTCGCGATATCCAGTGATAACAGCTTTACCTTCTTCGTCTTCGTATACATCAACAATTAGTTTGCGGCTTTTATACTCACCTAATTTTGATAAATTGTTAGATTCCAGATAATCATTTATCTGGTATTTTTCTTTTAAATATTTCAAATAGTTCTTATAAAATCTGATTTTTGCCTCATATTCCAACGCTCTGGATAACAGGCTTACTATAGCAGAATAGTCAAAATCACTCTCCCCATTAGCCTCCTCCATCACTTTGAGTGTGTATAAAGCAGTAACTATTTGTTTTTTTGACGTCTCATGTAGTTTGCTCCACTCATCTCCAATCAATTCCTGAGCCTTTTTTTCTGCTTTTTCTTTGACTTCAACAAGCGTATTTCCAGCAAGTTCTTTTAGAAAGGTTTCATATCTAATTCTGTTAATATAGGCTAATGTTCTATTTGTAGATTTTAGCCTGTTCAATACAGAATTACCTACATATTCGACTTTAATTCCATTATCGAGTATCTTAGCAGAAGCTTTTAATCCCTCAGCAATTTCTAAACACTTAATGGCTTTATTTCGACTCTCATCATCCTGGTGTTCAGAGTATATCAAGCCTTCCGCCTCATATGTCCAAGATAAGAGCCTTTTACATGCTTCAGAATTAATCTCATCTACTTGATATCTTTTTTCAATCCATTTTCTTGTTTTAAGAATCCACTTTAAATAGTTCTTTTCAATCTTCTCTTCAGTGTAATATTCCGAATCAGCGTACCATAAAGCTACGCACCTCATTGCAAATGGGTTATTAAGAGACTTCATTTTAGCTATTCTGCTTTCGCTTGTAATTCTTTCGTTTTCTATTCTGCAAAACTGATCCCAAGCTGATCTAATCTCTTCTGGCTCTTCGTTCATATTTTCTATTATCATATTTATCATTCCCCTTTATTGGTTGTTTCTTCTTTAGCAAAAAGCCAATTATTTAACATTCAAATATTATTATCTTCCCTTGGCGGAAGCTTAGCATTAAAATTTGTTGCAAAGGCCTTATAAATATTTCGGTTATACTTAATTCCTCGCTCCTCCATTAATTCTTTGCAATCATCTTCATTCATATTTACAATACAGCTAAGCTTATATCTAGCTCTAGACGTTCCTACGTACATGATCTGTTCTCCCTGTTCACTCTCAAACATTTTTTTATCTATGTCTACAACGATTATCACATCAGACTCAAGGCCCTTAAACTTCCTACAAGTAGTGAACTTGATATATCCTCGTTTATATCGGTATTTAGAATCGTCACAGGAATCCGAAATAATACTGGTATTCTCCGTCTTGCACGTCAATACGGTAACATTTGTATAACCCTCGTCCAAATACCTATCAATTATGCGATTCAGGGCGGATATTGTTTCCTCCTTGCCCATACAAAAAACCATCTCGGGGATGTCCCCAAGAACCGCATCCTTATGTAGTTTGGGCATTTTATCCGATCCTAATAATCTGAGCGATGTATGCGCTATGTTTTCTGTATTTCTACAATTCCTGTAAAGGGTTAGCTTACAATCTGCATCTTTTATGTACCGCGGTATTATGTCTGACTGTACCATTTGGTTTTTATCATAGAATAAATAAAAGGTTCCTTGGCGATTTTCATTTTCAATGGCATTTGTCTTCAGCAAATCGATGAGTTCCACTTCTTCAGCTTCCACTTTACCAAAGTCCTGTCCTTCATCTATTATCACATGCTGATACGGAAAACTTCCATCGCAATACATTTCTTCAAGTTTTTCTTTCAGCAAATTATAATTTGGAGTTTTGGTTTCACATAACATGCAAGCGAGCCCATCTATTGTGTAATAATGTACCCGCGCATACCCATATGCTTCCTTAAGGTACGCCTTAAGGAAAGCGTTGTAACATAAAAACAAAACTTCCTCGCCCTTCTCAGAGTGTAACCTTGCCTTTTCCACGGCCATCACCGTTTTACCCGTTCCAGCCAATCCGTTGATAATTGCATTATTCTGTTCTTCAAGATAATTAAGCAACGCTACCTGCTCTTTTAACATCTTCTTAAATACATTCTTAGTCCGCTCCATTTCAGCTTCATGTAGAGAAATCAGATTAAAGCTAGGCGCAAGTACCCTCTCAAGTATGCGCTTAGCATCTTTCTCTGATAAGTTGGTTTCAATCTTTGCCGGAATGTCAAGACTGAAAATTCTCTCGATTTCCGCCTCAATGTTTCCAAACGAATCTGCGGTCAATGTGATGCGCAAATCTGCTTCGGATGGCAATTGTTTTTGGCATAAGATATTTTGGGGAACATCCGGGAACCAAACAGCATGCATTAATTTACAGTGTTCAAATTCGTACTGTAATCCATGCTCAATCATGTAATCCTTTAACTTCCACTTGTTCGAACTTGCCTGATTGTATGGTCCATCTTTTTTCATCTTTTTTCCGCTACCATATAACCAATATCCATCTGAATACTCAATTTGACCAGCTTTTGCCTCCAAACACAGAATACCTTTCTTGGGATGAAAAATGACAAAATCCGTTTCGCTTTCCCTGATCACCGAACCGCTTACGGTAACAATGGAAAAAGAATGAAATACATAGTATTCATCCGACAAAGAATTCAGTTCTTCAAACATTAGACCCTCTTGGCTTTTGGGGTCATATTCTCTTGGCATATCCGGTATCATTCGTGCCATTCTATTCACTCACTTTCTCTAAAAGCTCATCAATATCGAAGCCATCCTTTGTACAATACACTGCCCAGCCTGTTTTTTTAGCTATCAAATAATCATCATATGTTTCATCCAAAAAAAGTATCACATGTTTTTCGTCCCATAAGAGATTAGCGACGAATTCCTCTCCCGTTTCTTCAATTTTAACAGTTTTATGGTAATAAGGTTGTGCTATTGTTTTGGGGCTCTTGTTCTTAATTTCCTTAACCATAGTCAGTTCGCCGTCTTCATAACAATCCTCAAGCAAATCGTTCCATATTTCATCTGCTGATTCATTTCCTGGATTACGGCCGTCTGATCCCAAAACCAGCTTCATCCTTCTATTTGAAATCCCGCCAATTCCGTTCCAATGCCAGCGTTCATTCTGGTAACTTTCCTGACTCTGCTCGATTTCAAATAGTAACCGCTTAATAACATCAATGGCAAGTTTTCTTTGCAGCTTACTGTGATAAGCTTGATTGTAATAGTTTCTTAAGCAGTTATAACATGATGTATTCTCATCACAGCACTCAGTACTTACTCGCTCCAATGCAGCTTTTAACGAACCTACAACGGCTTCCCTGCTTAACAACCTTTTAACATGACCGGCACCTCCTGGAACATTGTCATATAAAAGAATGTCGTAACTTTGTAACTCTAAATTTATCTCCAAAACACCGTCTATGTCAGTCCTCTCAATTCCTAGCGCCATGCTTATGCCCTCGAGGAATGCATACATAAATGACAGTGCCTGCGGAAAGCCCAGCTTATCCATCGTATCAAGGTTAGGTATTGTAAATCTTGCCACGTCTGTTTGGAATTTATGCCCCAGCTTAACATAATCCAATTCATCATTTCTGCAATCATATTGCCTGTAATTCTTATGGTTTTTTAGTATCCTTGGCGTCTTATTTCCCTTTTTTTCAATATCGCTGTAACCACACAAGGAACACATATAAAACCCGGATTTATTCATAACAAGCAGTTCATCCTCGCTGCTTGTTTCTATACCCATGGCATTACCAAAAACCAATCTCCTTTCGTCGGTTTTTCCATTACCAACATAAGAAACCTCGCCTGCATATGATCTTTTCGGTTTTAATCGGGTGCTCTCCTTTGTCTCTCCACTCTTAAACCCGTAAATGGGTTCTATGTAATATTCTGCTGTCTCAGTTGATATTGAAGTCCCGCAATACTTGCATCCAGAATTGTTTCCCCTGCTAAGAAATACATTTACCTTTTTGCATGTCGGGCATGTTACGAACCAGTTTTTTGCAAACTCATCTTGATTCTTAAGCGCAATATACTTTGAGGTGTATTTTTTTCCGTCTACTATCACTTCCGAATCAGGCGCGTATTCTGAAATTGCCACCTTAAGATCCCTGCTCATGTCATACTTATTTACGCGCGTACCATTCTCATATATCTGAAGATCAACTACATCAACGGGGAATCCATACTTGGGAATAACGCAATACTTCGACAGGTTTTCTATTACATCTTCTTTCTTAAGATTATCTATTTGACGAATGTAATACAAAACGTTTCTGCTGGCCTCTTCATCTCCTAACGCTTGTTTTGCAATTGCTTCGGTCTTAGCATTTTCGAATTCCTTAAGCATTTCCTTGATTGTCGCAACGAAATGGGTTAGTTTTTCATCCTCGCCACCCATCTCTTCAAGCCATTTGAAATTCCTGTACTCAGCATATACCGTTTCCGGAAGAATCTTTTTATTTATATATTCGTTTAAGTCATTTGGTTTTGAATGCATGAATTCTCTAAAGCTCTGGATCCCTCCACCGCTAATTACCAATGCATCCAAAGACTTAAAGTATTCCGGATTTTTTCTAAAAAAGAAACCCAAGCTTGTCGCCATTAAGTGCCTAATGATAATTTTTTTGTTTAAAACATTAAAATATGGCGGATTAATAATACCAGAGATCATCTTTTCCGGTTCAGAAAAATAGGTATAATCATGTGAGCCCGTTCCGCAATAAGTGAGTATATAGGCTGCGCTATCCTTTCTGCGCCCTGCGCGTCCAGCTCTTTGGACATAATTGGCTGGGGTGGGAGGCACATTGCGCATAAACACGGTCTCCAAGCCTCCGATGTCAATGCCCATCTCAAATGTCGTAGAACAGCTTAATATGTTTATCTTTTTATTCTTAAAATCAATTTGGTATTCCTTCGCCTGTTTTCTTTCCAACTGCGCCGTATGCTCTTTGATGACAATGCTTTCAATTTTCTTATTCATATACTGCCTACGATAATAGTTTCCCGTAAGCACTTCATCAGGATCCACCTCGCTTAATTTTCCCGTACAACGATCCTGCACGCATTTGTCATTAATATTGTAAGGGGTTAATCGCCCACACTTGCTGCACTGATAAAATCTTGATTTCTTATAATTCTTTACGATATACCTGCCTGCATCTATTTGATATGCTTCCTTCTTATCGTGTTTTACAAGAAACTTGTCGCTTCCTGCCATGTCATTTGCCTGTATAAGCAAATCAAACACACATTCAAGAGCTTTCTTGGCTGAATCTGCATCAATTCCAAATGCTTTCATGGCATACCGAACAACCATATTGCTTTCACCGCTTACTGGCAAAAAACTCCTCACGCCATAAAAGGTACTCTCTTCATTCCCTTTTGCCGTTCTTTTGGGATTACTCAAAGTCACATAGTTATTAAATCTTCTGTATTCCAAGAATTCCAGTTTTTCTTCCGGCGTAAACGTTGACTTGACATAATTCACCGCAGGCGTAGTCTTAAAAACGCTGAAAGCCACCTGCATAAAATCATATAGTTTTTTCTTAGTCATGCCGCAACCCGCAAAAGCTTCAGCATCAGCTATGTCTTCATCAGAAAACTCATCTAAAATATCCTTCAAATCTATGTCAAAATAATACAATCCCAAGCCTTCACCATCATAATCACCATCGACCTTTAATAGATCCACCATAACTGCGGCCCAGGCATTTTTATGTGAGTTCACGTTATTAGAAAAAAGATCGCTTGTTTTGATGCGGTCTTCAAGTAAAGATGTCAGCTCGTTAACACCCATTTCTTCATAGCCTTTATTCTTTATCATCTCCCAAATCAAGCGTTTACGCAACATTCTGACATGATTAGAATCAAAGAAAACCGCAGCAAAGCTCGCCTGTTGACGGCTATCAGAAAAGGCCAAATACTGCTTAACCTTTTCGTCTTTCGCGTCTGACGCTCTATTTGTTCCCGGTGTAAGAGAAAGCCTTTTTATCTTTCTAGTTTCTTGTTCTCCTTCATCAATGGCCTCATATAATATTTGAGCAATGAGAGCTGTTCCTTCATCCTTTCCAATGTTCAGTGCCTTTACAACTCCGCCTTTTCCTTTATGCCCACAGCATGGACACTGCGCAATATTATTATAGATTACTTCATCATTCTCTTCCTTACGCTGCAAAACCCTGTATGCCTTGAATCTGTATTCTTCGCCACATTTGCATTTCTTTGCATTGAGGTTATCTGCGGCATTTATCTCGCCACATTTAGCGCATACTTCGAACGCTTCTATGATGTCTCCATTGACCTCATCCTCGTTAATCGTATTTTCAAGAAGAAAATAATCCAATCTTACAAACTCTTCATTACCATAATTCTCATATATGTCTATCTCCTTATTCTGAAAGAGATAATCCATCTGATCTTCGTCTTTTTTTTGGATTTTTCCAATAATATATGGAGAATTACAGTATCTGCAATTTCCAACTTCAAATGCCTTCATCCCATCTATTTCATTTGTTTTTGTAAGACTCAGTTTGGGATTCTTGCCATAGGTAATGTAAGCCCCGGAAAGCGGGCGCACAAAAGAATGGTATTTTAGATCAAAAAGTCCAATGCCGTCTTTTTCCGCGGCATTAATAATATCAATAAGGGAAATCAATTCTTCAGGAGATACGTGTTCTGCCATTCGGTCATGAATGTACTTAAACTCTCTGCTTCCTTCTTTGAGCATCTCACAAAGATCAAGCACGTTTTCATCTTTGCACAGTAATTCATACAGAATCCCCTTTGTTTCCGAAGCAGTACTAGAAATATATTTCATGGCGATCGACTTTATTTGATCTACAGCCATGCCGGAATTTTTTATTGCAATATAATCGGCACCTGCCACCCTATACTGAGGGATATTGGGAATAACAATTCTCTTAGAAAAAATAATGTCAGATACCGAAAAATCAGCAGAGGTCAAGTTTGTAGCAAACCTCACTATATCTTCTTCGGATTTTCCCTGCTTCCCCAATGTGGCACTAGTCAAAATAAAGCGCGGTTTTCTTGGTGCCAGTCCGGTTAGTCTTCTTAACAAGAGAGATAATTCAATTCCTAAGGACCCGCTATATGTATGTGCCTCGTCCAACACAACATACTTCCAATTATTCAGTCTTTCAGGAACAAATATGGAATAATCATTTGGTCTAATGAGCAAGTATTCCAACATGGAATAATTCGTGAACAATAAATGCGGCGGATTACTTCTGATCTCTTCTCTCGAAACAAGCTCATTTTCCGTAATTACCGTGTCATTTTCTTCTCCAAGCTTGGCCCTGTAAGCAATGGATGCCTTCTCGGGCGTCTCTCCCGTAAAAAATCCAAAAGTAATGTCAGGACAGTTCCTAAGTATCTTTCGAATGCGGTCAATCTGATCATTTACCAGTGCATTCATTGGATACAGAAATATAGCGCGAATGCCTACTTCTCTGTTCCCATTTTCTATGTCATAAAGCAAGTCATTCAAAATCGGATACAGAAAACTTTCGGTTTTTCCAGATCCTGTACCTGTTGTAATGATTGCACTCCTTCCTTTTTTGATTAGACGCAGTGCTTCTTCCTGATGAGAATACAGAGGTCTGGAAAAATTTATGTCCTCAAGCATTCTGAAGTCTTTGCATACTAGTCCTTCATCAATCAAGGAATCAAGATTATGCCCTCTCTGAAAAGGGAAACTCAAGTCAACATATGGTCCCTTAAAAAGCCGTTCCGTTTCCAATTGTTCCATAAATAGTTTTTGCAGGCTGCTCTTTCCAAACTCAAAAGAAGAACGCAAATACTCCTTGTATTTGGCATCAATGTATCTAGATTTCTCAATCGGATTAAGTTTACTCATCTACCATAATCCCCCTTTAAGTCTAAAGTGTATAAGAAAATGTCAGGTGCCCACGCATCTTCTATGGAATTGAGTATTCCGTGTTTTTTCTCATCATATAATAAACCATCTCCATAATTTGTAATGTAGACATCCATGGTGTCATCAATTATCTCACTGCATATCTCCACTTCGACAGGATTTATTTTATCAAGACACCATTCACCCTTATATGTTTTTACAAAAATACTACCCACTAGAATGCCATCATCCCTTATATCCGCAATTCGGACAAAAGCAATATAGAGATGGCGCTCGATTTCCTGTAATTCTTTCTTGTTAACATATGTATTATAGTAGATCGTATCAATTTTGAGTGCGCGTCCCACAAAATCCCTTTTGGCATAAAATGTCTTTTTAGTGCTGAACAGCAACGTGTCCTTCCTAAGCCTTAACGCCTTTGTTTTTTCATGAAAATTGAATGTGTACTCTTCAAATGACAAAAAGTTATTTATTTGCTCTGTTTGTCCATTTTCCAAAAGCTTACTGTGAGCTACCATTACCCCTTTGGAATCATACATTTCAAATGAGACTTTATTTTTTCCATGAAATCGCGGCATAACAAGTATTCTTGGCGGATTATCCAGAAATTCTATTTGCGTCTTTTTTTCATCAAGCACACATTTGTTATAACATGTAATAGCATACATTTTCTTTTCATCTGCCCAGAAAACAAGCTTGATAAACTTATTAACGACTTTGTAGGAATTTAAGAAGCCTATGTCCACAGTCTTATACATACAACAATCACTTATAGCAACGCCCTCATCAACCAATATATCATTTTCATTACGTACCGTTATTCCGTTACACTCTGCATCATAAAGTCTCATGGTAGTGTTTAAAGAAACATCTTCTATCCATATATCCTCCGCAGCATCATGCCATTGAATTCCATCCAAAGTATAATATCTCAAATTCAGCGGAAGAT
Source organism: uncultured Lachnospiraceae bacterium (assembly GCA_947305245.1). Taxonomy (GTDB): domain Bacteria; phylum Bacillota; class Clostridia; order Lachnospirales; family Lachnospiraceae; genus Acetatifactor. The sequence goes on along the minus strand of CAMZDG010000011.1, from coordinate 43,056 downwards.
AATATGCATACTCCACTCCATCACAGAAAAACTTAATAAAATTGGGATCGAAATCTTTCGCGGATACTTCTGCCGAAAACGGTACTGAAAGGATGTCTGATAACACGCTAATAGCAGATTTCCCTTCATCAAGACTATTTACGGCAAATACAAGATTTTTGTCATATGCAATTCTGTCGGAAAAAATATGCTTACTTTTTCCTTCGGAAAGCAGATTAACTTCAATGTCATATATTCCGCTTTGGGACAGATCGAGGTCAACCACATACTTAGTTATACTTCCCCGTTCCGTTGTCTTATGCGGCAATTCGGATAATTTATGTGATTTTCCATTTATTATCAAATCAAATTTTTTGTAAATACCATCGGCTTCAAACACCAAAGCGCTTATCTCGCGATACACTTTCAGTGCTTCTTTACCGTCTAAATCCATAATCTGACATTTCTCGTACGGTCTTCCAAAAACGCCAGGCTTTATCATGGAAGAAAAATTAAAGACATCATGTCCTATGGCAAGCGCTTCGCCGCCCCTGATTAGTTTAAATCCCCAACAATAGTGTTCTCTGACTTCAATGCATTCGACATCTGCTTCACCCGATTTATAGCATATATATGCCGTTCCTTGATAGTCCGTATTATTGGAGATTTCTTCACGATTCCCATTAAAAACAATGTAATTCCTATATAACTTGTCCTTACTATCGTAAAGCACTTCCTCACCGGCCACAACTCGGTAAGATAATTTCCCTAAAGGTCTGGAAATAATTATATTCGGAGAACTGACCTCATATCCTCCTATGATTTCTTTTATGTAACAGTTATCATATCTTACCAATAAGTCAGTTTCATTCAATACTTCTATTGCGATGCTTTTGTAATCATACTGAGCTTTTACCCGGTGTGCAGGTGGTACCAAACATACTCCACTCATTGTGTAACTAAACTTTGGTTCCCAGCGAGATCTAAAGTCATTCGAAGAAAATCTTTGTTCTCTTCGATTCTCTTTATTCATACCATTAAACTGTTTTTCCCATCCTTCAAATCCTATCCGAAGATACGGGTTAAAAAGCTTTATCTCTTTATCCCAAAAGCGCCTGTCTATAAGCTTAACCACAATGATGCTTAACTTAATCAGCGCGTCCATCCCATTTTCATCCGAAATCAAGGATTTCGTCGAAGCAATCAGCTTATATGTTTTCTGCGTAACATTAATTGAAATATTATCTCCCTCAGACTGCATAATGTTACGCAATCCTTCGAAAACAAACTTGAATTCTTCATATGGATTATCCGGCAAATCATAATCAAAGTTTAGCTTATAGATATCAAAAATGAACTCAAAATACGCTGCCAAATATGCCTGAGGCACTATCGCATTTTCAAGGACAACATTGATAATTCTAGTTCCATTTTCACCCGGTCTCCTATACTTCTTTAAAATGGATCTTATTGCTCCTTCAATTCTTTGTTCTGAAAACCTATTATATAAATCTGAATAAATCTTTCTAACGCTACTATAATAATTTCCGCTTTCATAGCAAAGCATGGCTATAAGCGTTAGAGAAACCACAATCAGTTCTGTATTACTACGAATATCATATCCGTCCTCCATGATGTCCTCTATGTAATACACCAACTCGCAATATCCCAATTCGTGGATCTCAGCTATGGCGCCCTCATTGTCAAGAATCTCTATTAGTTCCGGTCCAATGTTTTTTCGTTCCTTTACCAACTTACATAAATGTTTGGTCTTTGCTTCCCAAAGTTCAGCTTGAATCCAATAATTGATTGTCTCAAATACATGATTTCGTTCCTCCTCAGACAGTTCAATATTGCTTATCATCTTCTCTACAACTAAATCCACGCGTTCATCAGACCAGTCAATTTTAAAAAATTCCCATCTATTATCAAGCCACTTCCTTAAAAATGCTGTCTTATCATCCTGATGATTTACCTTTACCCCGTCACCATACTGATCGATTATCTCATACAAATCATATAACGTATCGACGCAAGTATTGTGCCCTTTAATAAGAAAGCTTGCCTTATACAGAATCAATTCTTTGGAATTCCGATCCAAATATTTTTTGTCTATCACATAATCAAGAAGCACTATCAATTCCGACTGTTCTGCTTCATATGCCAAATTTCTATTTCGATCAGTCCAATCCTTAAGACGCGTTAAATCATTAGCATTTATTTCTGCGTCCGTTACTATTCTCTTTACAATTGAGACGAGTTCATTAATACTACGCATAGTATTCCTCCACGTTACAATTTACCGTATAGTACCCGTTTTTCTCCAGTTTTTATACTTTCCCGACTTTACTCTTGCATCAGCAGGCTTCTCCGCATCATTTGGTATAGCCCAGTCTCGCCCAAACTTTATTACTCCGGGGATCCTCTGATCCTCACACATTTTCTGAATTCGACGCACGGAGATTCCCCATTGCTCAGCAGTTTCTTTGATAGTCTTATATTCGTTCATTTTGATACCCTCAAAAAAAGCACCAAGAAATGCCATTAAGGCATTCCTCGATGCTTAACATTGATGCAACTGGCTGCCATTTTAAAGGCCCTTGTAGTTTTGCGCCGCAGCCTTTCGACTGTTTTGCCGTTTCATATATTCTTATATGATTTATTATATACATTTAAGCGTACTATGTCAATGAATTGAAAATATTTACCTTTTTTACTTTCGTCCCCTATGTTTATTTCAGTATTGATTGGGCATTTGATTGATTTTCGAGCATGCTTCCTCTGGTCCAACTAATTTGTATCTTCCCCCTGATTGAATAATCCAAGTAAAAAACTCCATCTCATTACACACAAGTGTGTAGCCTCTCAGACATTGATTATCGATTGTTTCCACTCTTAGATTTCCTTTGAATTGTTTATTCACTTCCGTACGATCGCACTTAGCGAACTCAAAAACCCCTTCATATACTCCCCTCATCTTTTCCCGCATATCATCAATTGTTTTCTGATAATTCTCCAAATTACAAAAGTCTTCAAATGCCTTAAAATTTCCAAATCCTAATTCCTAATTTGCTTTGTGAAATGACAATTTGGGAAGTTGGAGCATCCTATAAAACCTCCATTCGAGCCATAACGCACCTTTAATTTGCCGCCGCATCGCGGGCAAGTATTATCATCTTTTGCTACAGGATCATTGTACTTCTGGACTGGAATGATCTTGTCCTTATCCTTTTGTTCCTTGCTACATTTATAGCAAACCCCATAGTTCATGCTTTTAGGTCCGCCATATGTATAGAACTCACTCTCACCGCCAATAAAACCGCATCGTTTACACTTAATCCATCTTTTGCCATCTGGGTCCCGCGACTGCTTGTCATTTCTGTCAATCTCTGCGTTAATATTCTCCCAAAATTCAGCCATGCGCCTATTCTTACTTGCCAGGCGTTCCTCTTCATCTAATCTTTTTCTCTCTTCCTCCTCAGCCTGTTCTTTCTTCCTCTGCTCGGCTTGCCTGCGGATTTCGTCCCATCGTTTTTGTTCTTCCGCCCTTCGTCTTTCCTCTTCCGCCCTTCGCTTTTCGGCTTCTATTCTGCGCTCATTTTCCCTTCTTATTGCTTCCTTCCGTTCGCGCTCACGCTGCTCCTCAATACTTCTGCGATACGCCTCTCTCTCTTCGCGACGGAAATCCTGTTTCCTTTGAAATTGCTCTCGGGCTGCCACCACTTTCTCAGACACATCAACACCATTAATGGTCAGCTTTCCTTCCACTCCAAACCCAAATTCACTAAGTTTTCCTTTCGCAGCCATTACGGTCATCCAGAATCCGTCTAGATCACGCTCGTATGTCAAAACCTTAAGCTCTGCCTTTTCATATTCGCGTCCGTCAATATGCAACGCCAGGCAATAGCCCTGCCACTCCTGTATCTTCATCATTCCTTCCGGTAATTGCAGATTAGTTGCTTCGTTTTCCTCATCGACAATGTGAATGATGCTTATGCCGTCTGCATTTTGTTCCAGAATGCCAAGTTTCTCCCTGGATAAGTCAGCCCTGTGACGGCAATAATTTACCGCAATGCCATGTTTCCTTGAAAGAAACGTAAATTCAAATTTCCGATTCGAATCCGAAATATCGCTGATAGGTACTCTGGCTTCCAGATCTTCGTCCTGCAACTTTTCATCAAGCCAGCACTTCAAAATGACTTTTGAATTGACGGAAGTTTCTCCTTCCTCCACATATCGGCATTCATCGCTTCCATTACCCTCTAAAATCCTAAAATGCTGCTCTCGCAGATTCCTGTCCCCTGCAACGACGGTCAGGTTTGCTCCGCAACCACAAGGGCAAAAAAGCTGGCGAGAACGCGCCTTTTCACGCATCCACTCAAGCCTCTCCTTATCGTTAATCTGCATTCCGTTAATAATAGTGTAAATATATTCTATTCCTATCAATTTCCCGTCACATAAGCACAAGGATCTAGTAACCATACTTCCTCCTGCAATCAGTTGCTATGTTAATGCATTTTGATCTACTTATAGGCTCCAATAATGTTGCAGACTTCAGCCCTATATTTCTCTTTAACTTCTTCTGGACTAATGATTCTTACCTTAGTACCAAGTGCGAATATCCATCCGAAGAATTGATCACTAAGCGCCACATTAACATGGGTCTCCGACCATCCATCTTCCTTAGCCGGATGAATACTGATGTCCTTACCAAAACGATCAATGATCACGCCTACGAGGTCATTGCGAAAAGCAAGCTTAACATTGGCTTCTTCACCGCCAAACATGCCAAAGCTCTTCTTGGCATAGGCTGCCAGGTCAAACTCACGGAAAAGCTCACGGCCCTCGCGCTTCTCATTGGTGACTTCGATCCTTCGCATCTTGTCGACACGGTAGTGCTTGATCTTGTGCTCCTGGGAGTCGAAGGCGATCAAGTAATAGTTCTCGTCGTCCCAAGTGAGGGCCCAAGGGCTGACCTCATAGAGGGCGTCCCGGCGCGGTTCCATCTTCTTTTCAAGATTCCAGCGCATGTATTCGAAACGGATTTTGCGGTTAGTGCTGATGGCAGTGTGAATGTCGTCAACAACGTAATAAATGCTTTCGTTCATTGTCTTGATGCGGCCTTGAACAAAAACCTGGCGTTTGAGCTGCGTCGCTTCATATTCGCTGGCCAGCTCCGTAATCTTCTTTATGAGGTCGCGGGATTTACGCTCCGTGATGAACTTTGAGGACTGCACGGCATCCACAAGGAGCTTGAGCTCCGCGATTTCAAACTTTTTCTTGCCCACGCGATATAGGAAATTCTTTCCGTCCTTCCCGCTGATGATGTCATAGCCCAGAACCTTCAGGGTTTCAAGGTCGTCATAAAGGCTCTTGCGGTCAGCAGTGACTTCATATTCCTCCAGATACTTCTGAATCTCTGGCATTGTCAGGCCGTGTTGATCGTCGGTCTTTTCCAGCATGATCTTGCTTAGATAGTACAGTTTCAATTTCTGATTGGTTCCCTTCGGCATCGTGCATACCTCCTTCGGTTGACATTAATTACATTATATCATCCGCGAAGGCTTTTCGCACTCCTTTTCTCGCTAACCTCTGGGAAAAATATCGTACAGCTCTATCCGAGCATTCCATCCTTCTTACATTGTTCATAATATGGGCAGGTGACGCAAAAACACCTGCAGTGTCTGTTGTTTCCCCAGATGCATTTCCGAATCCAGTAAAGTAATCTGGCCATGTTCAATGTCCCCTCCATTTTATTGCCTTTTCTCCTATCCTGATTCTAAGATAACATTTCTCCTGTCCAATAAAAACGCCCGTCACTCGAACGGGCGTTTCCTTGATCAAAAAAGAAGAGCCCAGCCTAAGCTGGACCCTTCATCCACTACATTGGTTTAAAATCTTTATGAGGCTCAAGCAGGGAACCGAGGTCATCATCCATGTCCTTAAACGGAATTACGCTCGGCACACAAAAATCACGTCCCTTACTTAAATCGCATCCTTGTGTCAATAGAATGTCGCCCATGATTTGTTGGTGGATCTCTTGTATTGGAATGTCAACCTCTTCCATGCCTCCAACCGCAGCGCAGACTGCCTCGTCCTCTATTTGCTTGCTTTGAAGCTCTATGTTTTTCATTTTCTCATCCATAGTCTTTTCATCCTTTATCCTTTGAGGAAAATCCGTTCCACTGTGGGCACCAAGAATTCTCTCCGTCGAACTCCAAACAGTATTCCCCACCGATATCTATGCCTTCTTCGTCTAACTCCGTAAGCGCTGAATTAAGGGCTTTATATACGCCGCTTCCGCCATCCACCAATCTGAGCTCGTCCTCGGTCAGGGCCTTCATGTTCAGTTCTTTATTCTCCACGCCGTTTTCTTTTTGCTCTTTTATAGTCCTATCCATTTTGTTTACTCCATGTTCTTAATATATCTACATTTCGGGAAACTGCTGCAACCGTAAAATTGGTTACCTGCTTTATCCCCTTTTTTCGCAGTCCTTAGAACGAGCGGGCTTCCACACTTCGGGCAGATCATTGGCTCTGCTTCCGCCGTACTCTCTGACTCCAAAGTGGCTTCAACCTCTTTGGTCTGAGTCTCCTCTTCCTTTGTCTCTTGTGTATCTGGAGCGATCTCTTGTGGCCCCGTTTGGATCTCTTGCGGCTCTGCTTTCGCCTCTATCGGCTCAGCCATCCCCTCTTGTTGCTCAAGGTTCGCCTCTCCCTTTTGCTTAAAGTGCTTTTCGATGCTTTCAATATGAGCCAGCTTCACTGCCTTGTCTACCTGGGTCAATTCCTTCAACTTCTCATATAACTCTTCAATCTTCTCTTCAGAAACTACATCCGGATTCTTATCCCATATCGAGCGAACGGTCACATAAGTCTGATCCCTGTTGATCACCTTCACGTCAGGTGATTCCACCGTAACTCTCTTCAGCTCGCATCTTTCTGAAAGAGCGATAATGGAAAACAGCGGTATGTCCTCACCCACAAAGTTCTTCATCCATTTCATGTGAGTCTTATTCTGCATGATAGGATTATAAAATTGGTTCTTCTGCTTATTGGGTAGCATGGCAGTCCAATACAGGCTCTTCTCATCGCCAAAGATCCAGCCCGAGTAATTCTTGCTCTCAAAGACGAAGATTCCCTTCTGCGTGATAAATATCACATCAACTTCCGATGTTTCGCCGTTGTCCTTCGGAAGGTAAATGTTACGTAGGACCTTTCCCTTTCGTCCAAATAAGCGGACCCATAGCAGTTCGCGCTCCGTAAGCTTTTCACCTCGTTTTCCGACCCACTCCGCATCGAATATATTATCAAGCAGCTTATCTACCAAGCTTTTTGCCATAGCTGATCTCCCCGTTCAAATTGGTTCTTAATCTTTAGGAACATACGCTTTTGTTGGAGGTTGTACGCCAGCACCGCCCACTTCCCATCTGCTGTAATTATCCGGGATAAAAAAAGAATGCTGATTAGCGGTTGCATATTCCATCGAACTGAAAGCACACAGTAAAACCTCCACATCATAATCTGGATAATCTTTCGTAAACTTATCATACGCCCTGCAACACTGCTTGGTCGATTCCTCAGCAGGATTCGAGAGTGATCCGCCATAAATCCCTGCGCTGATCAGAGGAAATGAAATGCTGTGATAACCGTTATCTTTCATAAGAATCAGAGAATTATAGTATGCATCATAGAGCTCCTTGAAGGCCTTCGGCGTAGAGCCAAAATCAGGCCCAACAGCATGGATGATCGCCTTAGCATTCTTTATTCCGAATGCAGGAGTAATCGCAGCTTCCCCATCCTTAAGCGGTGTTTTATACTGCTGACATGCGGCAGTTAATTCCGATACCCCAGCCTTTTTGAAAATCACTCCGGCAATTCCACCGCCATTCATCAAATACTTATTTGCGGCATTCACCACCACATCAGCCTTCTGATCTGCACAGGATCCGTGAATCAGTTCAATCTTCTGCATTTTTCTTCCTCCTTTCCCATATCCTACTTCAATACTTCAATTTCCTTATTTGAAAAAGCTCTCAACATATCCGCTCCTTTACGACAATTCATTTGTCTTTCCGTATGCTCTAGCAAATAATTCCCGAATACTCTCCTGATAATGTGCCAGATCAACAAAAAACACATTGACATTTACATTTTGCGACTCATCTAGCACAGCTCTAAAACATATGTCATGTATTTTGTTTTAAGTCCATATACTGCTAACGCTCATAATATATAGCCAACGGTGAAATAATATAAAGCTTATCCTTATTATTCGATAACAAGTTCCTTAATGTTTCATTAACTATAAATTGTAATGAAGTAAAGATATTATCATTGTTCTCAGGCCTATCCATATTTTCGACAATGTTTGTAATCAGCCCTACACATTTAATCTCTCCACCATACATAAATCCCAAACTACGGGGATTTATTCTAAAGTACTGATCCTCAAAAGGCACAACAAAGCCATCATCAGATACTATTAATCGTTTATATGGAATCACCTTTCCCAATGCCGAAACGAGATCCTGTAATTCATCGAATTGCTTACCACTTTGTGTAATCAGTTCTTTTTTCTTATTGTTAATAATATCTGAACCTTTTCTTTTTTGCTCGCGATTCAGCGCTTCATTTAAGCTGGTTTCTAACTCCTTTTCTATCCTTATCTTTTCAGATTTCCTTAAATAGTCTACAATCCCTTCCTTAGTGAAAATCTTCTCAAGGTATTCAATATCCACAAAATTGAACTCCCTAGTAATCTCTATATAATCCCCTGTGTTTGAATTATTTGCGTCTGGTTGAATTTTTATTGGTTTTATTGCTTCATATGCCATATCGTATGTGGCATCATGTAGTGTTTTGGCTATGATTTCTCGTGTAGTAGTTTGCTCTCTCTTTGTACCTTGCAACTCCGCGCCAAAACTTAATGCTGCTTCAGCCTTTGCTAATTTTAATATACTGGCACCAGCCTCACCCTTCATTTCCATGTCCACGGTTTTGCTTTTTTCATTACCATGTTCATCATCTTTTTCCGTCGTAATATTTTCAATTAAGCCCTTTTCATTTTGAGCTATAATTGAATTGATACGATCGTGATCTAAGTAAAGAAACTGTTTCATTCTGTTCCCTCCCAAAAGAGCGATGCTTCATTTAGCACGCAGGAATCACTTATTTCGTCATATCCCTAAACGAATCTTGTAACTCATCTATCAACATCAAATTAAAATCTGTAGCATTTGGAATTTGATTGTTCTTGTGACAATAATCATAGTATCTTAGAAAAGTATAAAAGCAGACTGCTTGATCGCCATAGAAGCTTCCACTCGTTGCCCAATACGATGCTTGTTGACATATGAATAAATCATATAACAATTTCATAAAACTCTTGAAAGCATCATCATTTGGGAAAAATCGGTTATCCAAAAAATGAATGTTTTCAGTCAAGTCATTTTCATTATCATTTTTATAATCATTATCATAGCTCAGAAGCATTCTGGAAAAAAAGCCGGCCATCCAATCGCAGATACGAATTTCTACGCTCTCTTTTGAGTCTGTTCCAATTACTTCACACGAAAACTCGTTTTTTAGAGCTTTGAGTGTATGCTCCTCATTGTCGACATAAATACGATCTGGAACGATTCTTGTTTCACTACAATAAGCATGAAAAAGCTGGGGGCTAAACTTATAGCTCCAATGTAGCTTTTCCGGAATACTATGGACATAAAAATCCGGATGTCGAATAACTCGAATCATCATTTCTACCGTCGCATATTCCGTAATTTTCTTTTTGATACTACTGATTTTTTCAATGTGCCCCTCCAGAATATCTGCCATTCTGCCAATTTTCCATTTATTATTCCTTTTTGAAAAAAGAATGCTTGGGAAATCATAATCTGAGTGAAGAATCATAAATTTGGTGAAGCTATAAATGAATAATTGGTAATTCACTCCATGCGCATTAAACCATTCTGCATTAGGAAAGCATTCCCGCAACAAGTATTCATATTTGTTTAGTACGGAAAAATGTATCTTTACCTTCCCAGACAGGATCTCAAAAAGTTCCGAATAAAAATCCCGAGTCCTATTAGACAAAGACGCCAGCCCATACCTTAGTTGAGGAGTTTTAAGTAATGCCGTGCTTTTTAATTCGGACGCATCGTTTATAGAGAATCTCTTTCTATATCGTTGTTCCAATTCCCGGACTGCTTTATCAATTATATCCCATTGATCTGATCCAACATAACATCCGACATAGAATTCTTCCACATTGTTTTTCACTAAATTAATAGAATTATTCTTATATGTGATGGCCGGATCATGATAGGCTTCGTCAAAATAAAAAATCATTACACTCCCTTTATGAGGATGCATCCCCTAACATGGAATTTAACTAAGTCGCTTTACTCATCCTGGATTTCTACGCCACTTTTCCTATCCATCCATATCCCTGTATCGCCATATCAATAAAATGGTTCAACAACAGTTTAATCTTTGACTGGAACGACTCCTTGTCATAACTCTCTGGCAAGTCTTCATCCAGCGATGTCCTAATGGCGTCTTCAACTTTTCCTCTTGGCATTTCATCCTTGTACCAGTCTACCACCAGTAAGCTCTTTCTGTTTTCAGAAAGCTTTTTAAACAAGTTTTTGGCAGCGAGTTTCACTCTCTGCTCTTCCGACTTTGTAAGCTTCTTACCCACGATGAGTAAGTCATACATCTCTAGTTCTTCTTCTGTCAGTCCTTCTGCTTCGGCTCTAGATTCTTCTTTCTTCAACTGCTCAATCAATTCAAGCAACTGTTCATAATAATCTTCATTCTCAGAGCCTCCTGCATTGTATTTGTCAATAATGCTCTTATACCTCTGAGAAAAAGCTGTTCTAGTACAGTTTCTGTTTATCATTCTCTGTAATGCTTCATCAATAAACGCCTTAAGATCATCGATTTCAATAGCCTTATATTCCGCGGTTTTAATTTCTTTTCTGATCTCTTCAATATCGATTTTAGAAAGATCAATCACCTTTGTACCGTGAATTGCATACTGACCATTAAGGTTATCATCAGCCGATGACGATGTGACGCTTGCATCCAATAACTGTGCCATTCTAACCCTTGCTCTGTTAATCTTTTCGTCGTCAATCGTATGACACATTAAGCCATACAGATACGCCAATGGCGGAAACAAAACATTACTCCAGTGTCTTTCAAATATCTCTGGCTTAGAGGCATCGTACAGATTCATTAATAAATTCAGCCTAACCTTAAACTGTTCTTTATTATCATCTATTGCAACTATGATGTCATACGCTTCCCTAAACTTGTCCAACTTATCAAGAACACTCTCGTCGTCAACTAGTTTTAAAAGATAAATGCCCATGTCATTCAGAAAATGATCTGTCTCGTCAATTGTGTCATCAATATAAGTAACTAGCTGATCAATATCTTTAGCTGGAAACTCTTTCCCATCATCGCCCGTGGCATAATCGGTCAATGCTCTCTGCATATATTTGAATACATTCACATAGTCTATGATAATGCCACAGGGTTTCCCAGGATAAACCCTGTTTGCTCGTGCAATAGCCTGCATAAGAGTATGTCCCTTCATGGGCTTATCCAAATACAATGTAGAAAGATTGGGAACATCAAAGCCAGTCAACCACATTGCACATACAAACACTAATTGCAGACTGTCATTAGGATCTTTGAATCTATCCTCAATATCCTTACCGTCCGGCGTAATAACCTTCATCTTTGCCCGATGTTGGGTTATATCAAGTTCATATTTTTTAAACCTTTCAACCTCATCATCGTTATCATCACATGAGATAACAACAGCCATGTCCACCTTGTTCATATAATCAAGGATAGCCGTAAGCTTATCCCGTTCTTCCTTTGTTTTAACCTGATTTCTTTCTTTGGTTATCTCTTTCTTTTCCTCAGCCCAATACTTCTGAACCAAATCATACATTTTGACGGCAGTAAATTTATCGACAGACACTACCAGTCCTTTGCCGAGAAAACCTCTTCGGGGAAAATGGTGCGCAATATCCTTCGCAATTTTATTCAGTCGCTCATCACGTTTTATTACTTCCAATATTCTTGACGATGCATTCTCCAGTAAGCGTGTTTCATCTTCATTTAGGTTTTCATCTTCAATGATGTCAACGACATCATCATCTAAGAAATCATTCTCCAATCCCACTTCAGGGACACGCCTTGAATAAAACAGCGGTACTGTTGATCCATCTTCTACAGATTGAGCAAAGTTGTATTCAGATACGTAATCACCAAACCACTGATTTGTTAACCTCTTTGCCCCAAGTAAAGGTGTTCCAGTAAACGCAACATAGTTAGCATTGGGAAGTGCCTTTCTCATGTTTTCAGCAAGGTCTTTATACTGCGTTCTATGTGCTTCATCGACCAGCACTATGATGTCATCTCTTGTAGAAAGTACAGGATATTCTTTATCCTTATCATATTTGAACTTATGAATAAGAGTGAATATAAAAGGCTTATTAGACTGTAAATATTCCCTTAACTGCTTGCCATCTTTAGGCTGGCATTCTTCCTTATCACCAAGGGTTTCAGTTCGTACAAAATTCTTATGTATCTGCGTATCAAGGTCAACTCTATCTGTAATGATTAAGAATGTGAAGTTGCCAGGAATCTTCCTCTTAACCTTACGAGCAAACATAACCATAGAGAAAGACTTTCCTGAGCCCTGAGTGTGCCAGAACACTCCCAGTTTTCCCTGCAATTCTTTTCTATTGTAAACGGACTCCATCAAGTTGTTTACACCCAAGAACTGATGGTTCTTGGCAATAATCTTAATAGACCGGTTCTGGAATAAAATGAAGTTCTCAATATAATCTATAAGTCTATTTTTATCCAGTAGACCATCAACAAACAGCCTTACAGAGCTTTCAGCTGCAGTATTTGCTTGCAAAAGCTCATCTCTATGTAATTCTTCTTTTTCTGACTTGACTTTCAGCCATTCAAAGAAGTAATCATATGTGGAATTGAAAGCACCAAGCTTTGTCTTTAAACCATTTGATAGAACGCAGATCTGGTTAAATGCAAAAAGATTAGGAATGTCATTCCGATAGTCTGTAAGATTCTTTGTATATGCTTCATCCACCTTTACTATGCTGTTCTTAAGTTCAATGAATACCATAGGAAGACCATTGATGAAAACCAATACATCAGGTCTTCTAAAGTACACCCTACCTTGTATCCACATTTGCGACACAGCAGTAAATGTATTATTCTCAGGATTGTCAAAATCTACCAGCTTAACAATTTCAAAATCAGGCTTACCGTTCTTTTTTACATCAATCTTTATACCGTTTCTGATTTGTTGATACAGCTTATAGTTGGTCTGTACCATATCAGTACCAGTGAAATCTCTTGATAAATCCTTTGCTATTCTCTGTAGATATGACAACTCAACATCGGGATTGATTTTCTGCAATGATTTTTCCAGCACAGCAGGAAGAACACACTGTTTTTTCGAAGAGCGTCCCGTACCATCATTTAGATCATCTCTCTTGTCTGGGTTTGAATCACAGATGATAATATCGTATTTAAACGGTTCTTCTTTTAACTTGGCAAGTATAGCCTGTTCAATATCATCTTCAGATATGAAATTCTTCATTGTCATACCTTCTTTCTTGCTTTATTTCACTTCAAGCTTTCCACTCATAAGACGGGGTAGTAGTAAATCTCTTTGCTTAATTAAGATACGGTTTGCCGACATATAGTTTTTTATAGATTCATTGATTGGCAAAATTAATCTATCATACCTATTAAGCAGATCTATCGGTGGCAACAATATTTTTAAACGTTTTATAATTTCCTGACTAATATTTTGCTGCGCTGCCCCAAAGCTAATACTTTGTAAATAATTCTTTTGAGTTTTTATAAACTGAAACAGATAATCAATAGAATAATTGGATTTAGTATTAATAATACAACAAGCCTGATTACATGTTCCTTCAAAGGTAGTTAATCCAACATTTCCAACATTAGCGCCTGCATACATTGCAACCAAAAGGCTATTAGGTGGGAATAATTTGGCAGAAGATTTTTCAACAGCCTCATTAGATATATGTTCCTCCGTATCAAGGATGTATGAACCTAATAATTCTCCGGTTTTTACCCAAGGTATGTTACCCATGTAATAAACTGAATTGCTTCTTGAAGGCGTACCGCCAGAAGACGTATTATACACATCTGCCAAACACCTTATTTCCCATCCCTTAGGTATCCCACCTTCAAACTCTATATCTTCATGCCCAGGGAATCTGAATCTTACAAACCACTCCTTGTACAAATTCTCTGCCATTTGCTCAAGTATTTTTATGCGTTTGTTGTTGTTTTCTATAGCATGGTCATATTGGCATAGAATGTTAGCTATCTTTTCCTGTATTTTTTTATCATTAAAAACCAATAGTTTTATTTTTTCGAACTTACCCTTACTAATTATTGGCAATCCAGAACCAGTACCTCCCCCATACATCTGTAAAAATGGTAAACAATACTGCATCAAGTAAAAAACGTAATGAGCATCATTCTGTTCATTACATACTATTGAATTGATTTGCTGATTTGTAACAGTATCCTTTGAGGTCATACATGATTTACCCACTGTAGACCCTATACATGTTACACACACAGAATCCTTAGGTATGAGCGTCTTTGATTGTGATTCAACACCTTTATTACTCAAAAAACGTTCTGTTACATCAACATATCTGTCGCCGTCAGAATAATCGCTTGGCGTCAAAAATGGAATTTCACCATTCCAATATTCTTCTATTTTTGTCGACGGTGTTTTCCCTGTGACAACTTTTCCAAATTCCTTTATTGATCTATACTGCATATCGATACTCAATCTGTTCATATTAATTCTTCCCGATACTACCAAACAATCCTCTTATGTTATTTGAAATACTGTCTTCCAGTTCCTTTGCTTCTGCATTAAGCTTCAGCAATTCATCGTTAAGACCAAGCATGGTTTCCTTGTATTCTTCCTCAGTCATGCCATCATCTTCAATGACAACACCTACATATCTACCAGCATTGAGAGAGTAGTCTTGGTCTATGATGCCATCTTCACCATCCATCTTGGCAACCTTGCAAAGACCTATGACATCCTGATAAACGCCATCCGGAAATCTCTCTGTCAGCCAATCAATCTGTGTCTGCCAGTAATCTTTTGTCTTTACTTCTTTATCATCAGACTCTGTTGGTGCATTTTTAAGCTCTGTCTTATACTCAGTAATCAGGTCTTTATATGCCTTTTTATCACCATTGTATAATCTTGTGATGATACCCAGATTCTTAATCTGTTCTTCACTGAACTTTCTGTGAGCTCTATCTACTTGAGTAAAGATACTTCTTGCATCTATAAACAGTATTTCATCCTTCTTTTTCTTTGCTTTATCAAAGAACCAAAGAGTAGCAGGGAGAGTAACAGAAGAGAACATATTTGAAGGCAGTGTAACCATCTGACTGATGATACCGTCCTCAATCATTTTCTTCCTGATTTCATACTCAGATCCACTTGCATCAGACGCAGAGTTAGCCATAACCAAACCAGCTCTACCATTATCGTTTAATGCTGTTGCAAAATATCCTATCCACAAATAGTTTGCGTTAGGTACTGTTTCTTTTTTATCAGAACCTTTCTTTGCAGTTTTACTCTTATTTCTGGGGACACCATAAGTGTTAAACCTTGCATCTCCAGTAACCTTTTCAACCACAACTTCATCTACATTGAAGGGTGGATTTGCCATAACGTAGTCAAATGCTCCAAATGCGTTATAAGGGTCTGAATAGAAAGAGTTTGCCTCTGTTATTTCGCCTCTGACATTGTTCAACAGTAAATTCATCTTTGCCAGCTTAACTGTGTCAGGTTCTTTCTCAACACCATAGCATCTAAACTGCATCTGTGCGTCATTATCAGCATTGTGCTTATGCATATACCTTGCAGCTTGGACAAACATACCACCTGATCCACAAGCTGGGTCAAGGAACTTCTTGTCACCCGGCTCCGGATTCAAAACCTGTACCATATACTGAACTACAGTAGCAGGAGTATAGAATGCTCCACCGTCCTTACCCTCTGCCAATGCGAAATTTCCAAGGAAGTATTCATATATCTGACCAAAGATATCAATAGTACAGTTCTCAGGTATATCCTTAAATACCCTGACTATTCTCGAAAGAAGTTCAGGCTCTTCTTCAGGCACTAACTGTGCATAAACCTCTTTAGGCAATACACCCTCCATCTTAGGGTTTTCATCCTCAATAGCCTGCATTGCATTCTTCACGAGAGTAGCCTTGTTTGCATCATCAGGAGCATCATTAATTGCGTCGTAATAAGCACACTCAGGGAGATAAAAACCACACTTAGCTATGGAAATGTCCTTTATAGACTTCTCAGCTCTTTTTCCCTTGTTCTTCTCGTATTCAGCAAGGATTTCATCCTTATGCTGTTTGTATAAAATATCTGCATAACGTAAGAAAATCAAACCCAGTATGGGCTGTCCATACTTGTTTGCTGCTAAATGTGCACCTGAACGAAGCACATCCGCAGAGTGCCATAGGTCATCTTTTAACTTCTTAAGTTCTTGATCTGTCATTTCAACAGTCCTCTTTCTTTCATTGCTCTATTGTAATATTCTGATTCTGGGACTATAGACACAGCTACTTAAAATCCTTTATTTCTCGATATTTTATACAAAATCGCCATGATATAATTATACTTTATAATGCGATGAATGACAACAAATTGTTGTATAATTCGACTATATTTCTGAATATTTATAACGACATAAATAAAGGGCCCAGCCTAAGCTGGACCCTTCATCCACTACATTGGTTTAAAATCGGTAAAAGTATGAGGCTCAAGCAGGGAACCGAGGTCATCATCCATGTCCTTAAACGAAATTACGCGCGGCATACTTAATTCGCGTCCCTTACATAAATCGCGTCCTTGTGTCAATGGAATGTCGCCAATGATTTGTTGGTGGATCTCTTGTATTGGAATGTCAACCTCTTCCATGCCTCCAACCGCAGCGCAGACTGCCTCGTCCTCTATTTTCTTGCTTTGAAGCTCTATGTTTTTCAGTTTCTCATCCATAGTCTTTAGTTCTTTTTCTTCCATTTGATTTCCCCTCCTCGTAATTCTTCCCAAGGTCCGAAGCGCCCCGGGAGCACCTTTATATCTATATACGAATCAATTGACGAAATTCCACGGACTCCCCGCCGTTTACGGGGATGGTCCGCCTGCTCGCTACCTGATTCTCCCGCCGCAATAGGGGCAATTGTTGACTCCCATGGCTCCTTCCTCGTAGATGTAATTATTGCAATAGGGACATCTCGGGTATTTCGACCCAAGCGCGAAGCCAAACGCCACCAACAATAAGCCTGCAAACAGGAAGCACGCAACGCCTACGGACTGAGTTAAATTTATGATCCAAATTACAATCGCGCATGCGACAATGAATCCGATCCAGAAGCAAAGCACCACTTTTCTCCTGCGGCACGCTTCCTCTATCATCTCTGCATCATAACCCGGGCCCTTCTCCGGTTTCTGAACTCCAAAGATAAATTGTTCCTCCTCAGGCTCCTGAACTCCAACGCCCGCTTGCTCCTTCTCGTCCTCGCTGACAGTGTTCTTCTCGTTTCCCTCAATCATTTCCCTTATCCTCCTTTACATAACCCATCAACTGATCTATAAATTCCCTTTTCTTTCTTGCTGCAAGACATCCGCCTACCAGTAAATTTTGAAATCAAATAGGTCGAACTTCACTTCCTTGCCGTCGATATTGAGCACGAGGTAGACCGTGGTGCAGCCCTCCCACTCGTCCCAATAATCAATCGTTACGCAAAGCTTCGTATCCTTGTCGATCGTAAGCTCGCCGACTGTCTCCATGGTGCCGTCCGCCTTCCTGGTAAGAGGCAGCTTCTCACCCGCGACGTAATATTCATAACCCGCTTCTCCGAAGCCCTGCTCATACAAGGTCTTCCCGCTGGGATCCTTGATGAAGTAGCCGTGCGAAACATAGTCCCCCGTGGCGATCTGCCAAGTGTCAAAGATATTGATGACCCTGCTGCCGTCCGGCCGAAGGAGCGCGCAATAGACGTAAAAGTCCTCATCATAGTTCTCCCAGCCCTCTTCGTCCTCTGTCATCTCATGATTCCGCCCGATCTCCGCGTAGAAGAGGACTTCGTCGGCGAAATTCGCCGCGCTGCTCACGAAGTCATACGAGCCAAGGCTCGGCTCGCCTCCCGAGGTGCGCCCAAGGAAATAATGGCGGCACCGCGACCTTCCGCTCCTGCTCTCCGGCATCACGCCGAAGGACTCGTTATAACGGAAGATCTCCCCGGACTCAAACTGCTTATCCGGCGTGAGCAGGCAATAATTCAAGTAATATCCGTACTCCGCCCCATCGCCGGTCGCCGGCGGCACGTTCCCATAAACCGCATCCTCATAGATCAAAATCTTCGAATTGTCCGCGAAGTCATACGCCGCAAGTAGCGTACTCCTCACCGCAATATTGCTCCCCCCGTCCGCGTTCCCGCCAGGGGTGGTGCTTCCATCATACCCCTTAAGGTTCGCCTGATATTCCTTCTGAAGCTCTTTCAGCAGCTTCTTCGCATCCGCGGTGAACACCTTCTCGTTGTTCCCACGGAAGGTCATCTCACGGATCATCGGCGCCGACGCATTCGATCCCGCGATCGGCTGCATAATATACCGAAACCACAGATCCCCCGCCTGGAACTCCTCGAGCTTCCGCCCCGACTCAGGATCCAACGTGAAGTCACGCGCGACTTCATAGCCAGAGAGCGCATACCCGTACTCCCCGTCATTCGGCGTAAGGCTAATCTTCACCTCCGCCATCAGATTGCCCGTGTACGCGTTCAAGATCTCCGCCTCGATCGCCACCTCGCTCTCACTCTGCTCGATCTTCGTAATCTTCGGATAATCCGCCCAGCCAATCCCATTATGACCGTACAGATACCCGTCTGCCTCACACCGCACGCCGACCTCTTCCGAACTGTCGTGCCCCGGCGCGAACTCCTTGTCCCACCCGAACACGTCCTTATAAACCTGCACTACGTCCGCCGTCGGCATCCTGTACTGGAACGTCGCCTCCTGCCACCAATTCTGCCCCTCCAGCACGTAATCGGCCTTCTCGCCTAGCTCGCAGACAACGTAATAATCCTCGATCGCATCGCGCACTTCCTTCTCATGATCGGTCCAGCCCTCCTCGATCCAAGTCACCCCGATCACAAGATAAAAGAGATCCTTATCCCTCTTCGTCACGCCCGCGTAATAATTCTCCGCCTCCGCCCCCAGGATCATTAGCATATAATCCCTGTCATAATACCCCAGCGTCGCCAGAGTCTTCCCCGTGGAAACCGCTGCTCCCGCAGCATCCTCGGTGCGCCATGTGGCATAGTCTGTCCCCGAAGGGATCGGCATTGCCCCAACCGTCTCCGTCACGCAAATCTTCTGCTCTTCCCAGTCCATGACATAGTATCTGAGATTGCCGCGGGTGCTTGCGCTGCCGCCCAGGCTGTTTCCTTGGCTGCTGCTTCCCGCAGCCGTCTTGCTTCCATTCGTTTTAACCCGGGTTACAACCAACTCATCTATCTTGTCCCCGTCGATGTCGACCAGCTGAAATCCCGTCCACTCATCCCCGTCCAGCTTCGACACATAGTTATGGAATGCCTGATAGCAATTCTTCGCCTTAGCGTCCGCGATCTCGTAATACTGCCACTCCTCCGTATCTTTGCCGCTCGCCTGCCCGGACTCTCCGCCTTGACTAGATTCCCCAGCTTGATTGGGCTCCCCGGGAATGATATCCCATCCGATCACCTTGTCGACATACCATATTGAGTCGTATCTCTCGCTCTTCTTCCAGTTGCGCTTCCCGTAATGCTCCGGCGGACAATCCTCCGTAACTCCGTTCAGGAGCACGACGCCGTCCATATTTTCCTTCGTGAAAACGTGGTACAGGGTCGCCCCGGGCGTGACCTGAATATGCCCGTCCTTGGCCGTCACGTTGATCTGTACGCCTTCCTCCTTCACGCCGCGGATCAAATAGCCCCCGGTCTCATGATATTCATAGACCGACAGTTTCTTGAATTCATCATCGCCCGCATGCTCATAAATCCCAAAGAACTCGCAGGTTTCCATGAGCGCCGCCGGCCCGGCAACCTCTTCCGCCTTGCACCCATAATGATCGATAGAAACATTTTGCAGCATCCCATAAGGGAATCTGCTGCCGCGCTCGCCAAAGAGCTTCACGGCGTCAAGCGCCTTCATGTCGATATCGCCAAAGCATTCGATCGTGACCTCCGCCTGGATCTCATATTGCTCCTGACAAAGCTTCAGATAGTCCGCAAACCCTTCCGGCTTCACGTCCACGGGCAGCAGCTCCCCCTCCCGTATGTACTCATCCACAAAGTAATAAATCGGCTCCGGCCAGAAATCCACGCGCGTCACCTCGAAATCTACCCCTGAAAGCGCGGACGACTCGCTGAACTTTTCTTTCATATACTCCTTCAGCACGTCCTCAAAGCCAGCCGAATTGTAATTGGTGTACGTCCTATAAGGTTCCTCGCACCATACAACGGCTTGATAACTGTCCTCACCCACTTGAAGCTGATATTTCTTGATCGGCTGCGGATACCCCCAATAACCGAACTCGCTCGACGTGATCTCATAGCTTCCCTCTTTCAGCCCGCAGTGCGTCGCCAGCGCCTCCTTAAGGCACTCATCCGCCTTTAGTTTGATCGCGTCTTGCTCCTCCTGCGACACCCCCCGCGGACACCCCGTCAGCACCAGTAGCCCCACCATCCCCACTAGCAGCGCCACCTTCTTCATCCAAAAGCCCCAAGACCCCTTTTTCTTTTCCCCAAACATTTTCATCTCCCCAAACATTTTCATCTTCCCAAACATTTTCATCTTCCCAAACATTTTCATCTCCCCAAACATTTTTATCTTCCTAAACAAAGCCACCTTTTCCATCTCTCCACTCGTCTTTGTCTCCCCAGACAAAGCCCCCTTCTTCCTTTCCCCAAATATTTTCATCTTAAACCCCAGAAACCCGATTTGCGCGTTTCTACAAGCGGTGCGTGGATGTCGCATAATGCGCGGTGGGAGCTTGCTCACACAAGCGCATTTATGCAGACAGACACATAGCGCGCTAGCGCGTCATGAGCAATGCGGCGTAGCTGCATGCGAATGGGCACCGCAGAAACAAAACCGAAGTTGCCAATATTTTTTCCGATTTCGATACATGCTTTATCAAAAGGCAACTTGTCGCCGCCCCACATCTTGTTTATGTTGCCTTTCCTCTTGATTCTTCCTCAAAAGGCAACCCAGCGCCGCCCTGCGTCTTGTTTATGTTGCTTTTCCTCTTGATTCTTCCTCAAAAGGCAACCCAGCGCCACCCTGCGTCTTGTTTATGTTGCTTTTCCTCTTGATTCTTCCTCAAAAGGCAACCCAGCGCCACCCTACACCTTATTTAAGTTGCCTTTCTTCTTGCAACCCCAGTTTGCCGATTTAATTCTCCCGACAAACTTTTCCGCACCACCCACGCAAGCCATCTTGTCCCATGGGTAGTAAAAGCCCTGGATCAGCACCACAACCCCTGATTTGTATGGCGCGTTATATTCCAGTTTAACGCGCTTCTTCGGTGCCGGTAGTTCATCATACATTCACTACTTCAAAGACATCACATATATCTGGCAAGGATTATCTTCTCCCCAGAGTTCTTTAATCACTTCGAATTCCTTAAAACCGCATGACAGATAGAATCTGTTAGTAATATCGTAGTCTTCATATACCCCCATCTTAACAGTCTTCACCTGCATGAATAAATAGCCATTTCCCTTAGCAATCCTTTTTGCTTCTTCAAAAAGCTGCCTCCCCAGACCATGACGGTGATACTCCATAAGCACGCCCATTACTGCCAATTCTACAGTTTCTTTGCCTGTCTCTTTAAGACACAGGAATCCAATAAAATCTCCGTCTTCTTCTGCAGCAATAAATATCTGGCCTGCGCTCTCGGCTATATATTTCTCCCTGCTCTCATCAACTTCAAACCAATCATGAAGTG
This sequence comes from uncultured Lachnospiraceae bacterium, assembly GCA_947305245.1. Classification (GTDB taxonomy): domain Bacteria; phylum Bacillota; class Clostridia; order Lachnospirales; family Lachnospiraceae; genus Acetatifactor. The sequence goes on along the minus strand of CAMZDG010000011.1, from coordinate 20,938 downwards.
ATTCAAGCACCTTCCTAGCAATTATCTGTTTGGTATTCGGATCTTCAATCTGTTTGATCATTTACATTATCCTTCCAATACAGATGTCAAGAATATCGGTCACATCCTTTATCTGATATGTAGCAAAGCCATATATGTCAGATTCATTTTGTCGGTTGATCCATGCTGCCTTGAGTCCGGCATTGTGAGCACCGATGATATCTGTTTTATAAGTATCTCCCACAAACAAAATCTCATCTTTGGTGCCTTCCGGATACTTTTTAAGGATTTCCCCTATTGCAGACTCAAAATAATCCGTACATGGTTTGACCCTGCCAAAGTCAGCACTGGACCAGACTTTGTCAAAATATTTGCCAATGCCGTGATCGTTGAGCATTATCTGAAGTGCACCGGCTCTGAAACCGCTATTTGATAATACATACATTGGTATTTGTTTTTTTGAAAATACATCGAGCATATCAGCAAGGCCTTCATAAACTCTCACTGTATTACATCTGCCAAGAAACAGGGCTTCCTCTTCAATGCTCATGGAAACAGTGTCACCGCCATACTTTTTCGCATACATCGGCAACTCGTCTTTTACAAAAGGATATTCAAAACCATTTTTATGAAGAGCCTGCATATGTACGAACAACTCTTCTCCGTAAGCTTTGATCTCATCGAAAGAACATTTATCCTTATAGTACTCTTCCCAAAAAGGTTTTAACCCGCGATTAAAATCAAGCGTCAGATCTTCAACAAGCGTCTCAAAAAGATCAAATATAAGTATCATTTATTCTCCCTGCCAAACCTAATAGGCGATTATCCTGGAATTCAAAACATATAGTCATGTGAATGACTAGCCAGTCACGTCAAAATAAAGACGCCAAAAAGACGAGGATGGTGAAAAAAGCAAAAAGCAAAAAGATCATTCCACATAAAAGTATTTTTATGATGTCGAACCTCACCAAAAAACCATGATATATCCTTTGAAGCATACCTTGCGTGACCGCAAGCAAGGCTAAGCCCATCTTATAATCCCAGAAGCGTTGTCCAATCTCCCAAACATCATGATTTCCCGCAATCCGCCAAATAAGAATTACCAAGCTGCATATGGCAATCAGTAGGTACCCCCCTTGGATGATCAAGGTGCCTACACGGTAAGATTTCTTTTTCTCATCTATGTAAGCCAAAATACCAAACAAAACGCTGCGTATCGTAAAAAGAAACATGGAAAACACCGTGGAACCCCATGATATCCTCAGCAGATATGCATAATCATTTTCATAACAATGGCGTAGGTTAAGGCGTAAATAAAAAACACAAAATGTCGCACACAGCATAATAAAGCTCAAAACGATTCCTGTCTTGATCAAAATCCCTCGTTTCATTTTTACCCGTTCCTTTTGCTTACCCCTTCTGTACGTAAAACCCGAATTTGCGCGTTTCTACAAGCGGTGCGTGGATGTCGCATAATGCGCGGTGGGAGCTTGCTCACACAAGCGCATTTATGCAGACAGACACATAGCGCGCTAGCGCGTCATGAGTAATGCGGCGTAGCTGCATGCGAATGGGCACCGCAGAAACAAAACCTAAGCTGCCAATATTTTTTCCGATTTCGATCCATGCTTTGTCAAAAGGCAACTTGTCGCCGCCCCACACCTTGTTTATGTTGCCTTTCCTCTTGATTCTTCCTCAAAAGGCAACCCAGCGCCGCCCTGCGCCTTGTTTAAGTTGCCTTTCTTCTTGATTCTTCCTCAAAAGGCAACCCAGCGCCGCCCTGCGCCTTATTTAAGTTGCCTTTCTTCTTGCAACCCCGGTTTGTCAAACATAAACGGAACTACAAACCCCGAGTTGTTAGGCATCAACGACCCAACAAACAGCGATTTTATAGCTTTTCGCAGCTTTCGATGCTTTTTACTTCATTGTCCTGCTTGAAAAGCATCGATTTCCCAGCTTTTCGCGGTTTTCGATGCTTTTTACTTCATTGTCCTGCTTGAAAAGCATCGATTTCCCAGCTTTTCGCGGTTTTCGATGCTTTCATCGCTAAGGCCTTTCCAACAAGCAATAATAAAAGGATTAATCCCGTCAAACATCGATTTGCAACACAAATCAGCCAGACAAACCCTCAATTTATCAAACAAGGCCTTAAATGAAAACTCAACGCCAAACCCCAAGTCCCACCTAAATCCGTCCATGATATCCAAGCTTTAGTGTTGCTTGGACTTATATAAAATATAAGCCTTGCGCAGCTTTACGATCGCCATGATAAGCAGTATTGCGCCGACCACCAGCAGTAAAATTCCGACTGCAACATGGCCCTTGATCATGAGAATAATCCCATAAACCAGCAAGAATCCGATCACTGTAGCAGACAATATTATCGTTGTAACGACGCAGAATATTCTGACTGGCTTCGGCCATTTCTTTGTCTCCTCGGATCCAGTCATTACTTCAACACCGCTGTCCGTCACTAACCCAAGAACTACCTCAATGATCAACTCAAAAATGAATTCCATACGATACTCCTCTTACCTATTTTCCCGCACCTGCTGCCATCCGTTTGGATACCAGCGTCGCGCTCTTTTCCTATGCCCGCACCTGCTGCCATCCGTCTGTTTGGATACCAGCGTCGCGCCCATTTCCTATGCCCGCACCTGCTGCCATCCGTCTGTTTGGACCCCGGCGCCTTTCTTGAAGGAGACAAAGATGTCTCTTACGTCCCAGCTCATAAAACCGTTCTTGAATAGAATCTTAGCGTTTCCCTTCGCGTCGCGTTCCGTCGTTACGACCTCCACGCGGAACATGATGCCCTGGGGATCAAGACTTGCGCGAACGCAGGCGATACCCTGAATCGGCGAAGACGGAGCCAATGCTATGGATTCCTCCCGCCTCATCGAGAGATCCGACAGCAACTGATCCAGCACGCCTTCCAGACTATTCTGCTCTGAAAAATCTTGCTCCCTGCCCGTTATGCGCCATTTCCAAGACACATTCTTTTCTTGCGCAGGCAACTTATCTTCTTGCGCTGACAACACGCTCTTTTCTTGGGATGCCAGGCTTTCTCGATATCCGCTCTTTGCCAAGCCTTCCCGCTCCTGCCCCATCATTCCACCTGCTGCCAGACTATCCCGATATCCATTCTCCGCCACGCTCTCCCAATGATACCCCACCGCCTCATTCTTCTGCAGGTTATCTTGATACCGATCCACCATGTCCTTGGCCTCTTTAAGCCCCAGGCCCGTCCACTCCCTGCACCGCTTGATGGCATTGATCTTATCGCCGTCCCGGAGAATTTGCTCCAACTCCTGCACCTGCGCCGGGGTAAGCCTCTTAGCTGCCTCCTCCTTCAGATATGCATCATAACGCGCCGTGTCCGCATATAATTTTTGCTTCTCTTCCAAATACTCCTGATTCGCCTTCCTCTGCGCCTCATCCGCCTTCGTCGCAGCGCCCGCAAATAGCTTCCCCGTCTGCTTCAGCACGCTCATATCCTGGGCGACCGCATACATGTCCTCACTATACAAAAACCCCAGCCGCACCGCTTTCCGGCTTCCGCTCGCATCCTCGAAATAGAGCCGCTTATTCTGGCAATCCACATACTGCTCCGGCGCATAATGCGCGCTGCCGCCCGCGCGATACTCCAGCGTCAGACCCTCTTTGTTGACGACCACTCGATTCACCTTTTTCTGAAAAGGGATGACGAACGCGATCACGCCAAGAAGCAGGCTCGCGATCCCCACATACTGCCCTCCGTCCCAGAGCCTCTGAAGCCACAATCTCAGGGAGATCACTGTGATCATGAACGAAAGATAGATGCTTGCGACCTTCAGCGCCGGCACATAAAACCGCTTCGGATAATAAACATGTTCATAAGCCCCCACTTCCTTCTGTCTGCGAGGCAACCGTCCAATGAGCAGCCGAAACAGGACATAATAAAACACGAGTCCCATCGTGGTCGAGATCATCTCTGTTATCGTCCTAAAAACTGCGCCCGCCAATTCCGACATGTCACGTTCTCCTAACTTTTACCAAATTCCACTGCCATTCGCCAGGCCGCTCCACACAAAGTTGCCTAAAACTCCCTTTGCCTCAGCCACTCCACCGATGTTTTCAGCGCCTCGATCGTCTTTGTCTCCAGCACGCAACGCGCGTTCTTCTCCCGCGCCAGCTCCAGCCTGTCCGCCAGATCGATCTCCCCGTCGCCCAGCGCCAAGTGATTCCGCGGCGGCTGCTCCGCCCCATCATGAATATGAAAATGAATGAGCCGGTTTTGATTTTCCAAAAGGTACGGCACGTCCTTCTCCCCCGTCGCCTTCGAATGCCCGATATCCCAAGTCAGCCCGAACTTCGGGCTCTCCAACAGGTACCGGATCGCCTTCTTCTCATACTCACGAAACCCATCCGTATTCTCGACCGCGATCATCACGTCGCTCCCGCCGATCCACTCCTCGCAGAGCGTCCGAAACCTGCCAAACGACGCCATATACGTCTCGAAATCCCTGTCATACATCTGCACCTTGCGATCCGGCAACGTGATATAAATGCCATGATTCATATGCATGTTCAGGATGAGTGGCTGTCCCGGATCCCCAAAGCGATCGCGCAGCGGCAGTAACCCCTTCGCCACCTCAATGGACCTCCTGACCGTCTCCAGATACGCATCCGTAACCAGCGGATTAAAGTCCGCAATGTTCAGATTCTCGTCCAGATGAATGGTATAATAAATCCCCGCTTCCTCCGCGGGCCCCACCAATTCCTCCAGTCGCTCCAGCCTGTCCACCTGATACTCCGGGAAATTCATATTCAGCTCTATAAACTTAAGCCCCAGCCCCTTGCACAGATCAATATTATCCTGCAAAGTCCGATTTTCAATCAACGTCGGCATCCCAAACTGCATAGTTCAATTCCTCGTTTTCTAATCCTACGGCACCTGCCCGGCCCAGATCCCATTTAGATTCCTAGTATCTCAACACCTGCCCGGCCCAGATCCTGTTCGGATCCCTAGTACCTCAATACCTGCCCGGCCCAGATCCTGTTCGGATTCTTAATGCCGTTAAGCTCTACCAGCCGCTTTACCGTAGTATGCAGCCTGCGTGCAATCCTGCAAAGGACGTCGCCGCGCTTCACCAGATAAGTCTGCCCTGCCTGACTCGCCTGCACTGCCTGCTCACCCTTCCCGTAATGCGCGTACAAATACAGCGGCCCATACCACGGAATGTTCGTGTAAGCCTTAACCGCTCTGCCCGGCATCGTCACCTTATATTCCTTCCCCTCGTACGAATACTCGAACACGAGCGTGATCTGCGGATGCTCCTCCAGCAGCTTCATAATGTCATAAGGGAGCTTATTCTCCTTGTTCCAATAAACCGTCTGCTCCCCGCCAAGGCTGATCGCGCTCCAAATCTTGCTCCGCAGCTCAGCAAATAAATCCCTGGGTTCCACGATCCTGAAAGTCGCCGTCGCCGTGCCACCAAAGTAATTTGTCGTCTCCGGGATCGTCACCCGCAGAGCATAATCACCCGAAGCAGCGGGCACCGTCTCGGAATACGCCGAGTCATCATCCGACTCCTTCTTATACTCACACTTCACCTTGCCATTCCCGGCATTTCCCGCGATCTCAGGATCACTCGGCGCCTGCCCCCTCGTCCAGTCCGCGATCGTAACGGAAGGAGTTATCGCCGCCTTCGAGATCTCAATGCCCGTGATCTTCTGCGGCGCAACGTCTTCATAATCATTTCCGCCGTCGATCCTGTACCATACGGTATAACTACCCGCGTACTTAGCCTTCGAAATATCCGTGCCAAAGCTTGCATCAGAAGGCGCCGTGGACGCATCGCTGCCCAGCGCATATTTCATGACCGCGCCCTCGCAGTCCGTAATCGTTCCCGCGCTGACAAGCGCCTGTTCTCCCGCGTCATACACAAGCGAAGTACTTGCCGAAGGCGCCGTGTAGCTAACGGTCCCCCTATTGACCGTAAGAGTTCCATTCGCATATTTTATGTCATAGTTCCCCGTCACGTCCACGCCGCCGCCTTTGATCTGCGCGCCGCTCGGCGTGATGGAACCGCTCGTCGTTGCATGTGCAGTCGAACTGGAGGTCAGCGTGATAGCGCTAAGCGCGTCACCAGCAAGCAACCCTTCAGCAGACACCGTCGTATCACTGAGGCCGGAATCGATGCTTCCGTTCAAGTCAACCGTCTGGTCACCCGCCGTAACGGTCACTGACCTCTGCGTAATGTCGGCCGTCGTTTCCGTCTGGTTGCCCGAAGCTGCAAGTGCATAGTTACCTGCGGCCGTTCCCGCAAGCGCCAGATCACTTATCGTAACGGTTTTGCCCGTCCCCGCGTTCGCATCCTCGAACGCACCCGTGGCACTAACAGTAACCTTTCCTTCATCCGCCGCCACAACGCCTTCCAAATTTGCATGAACGGCAGACGGCGTCACAAGGTTCGCAACGAATTCCACGTCGGTCGTACCGTCATAAGTCTTGCCAACTGCCATGATACCCGTTACGGTCACTGCCTTCCGCTGAACCGTCACCTCAACACTCCCGGCCGCACTGTCCTTATAACCTTCATCCGCGAAAGCCTTATACCAAACCTTATAAGTCCCAGCATTCTTTGCCTTGATCAGACTCGCATCCTCATAAGTATACTCACTGTCCGCAGGAACCGAATCATCCGTCTTTACCGCATACTTGATCGTGCCGTTGGACGCTGCCCCGGCCGTCTTAATGAGCCCATACTCCGCGCCGTTATAAGTCCACCCCTCCGCCGCAACCGGCTTCGTGGTAACTATCGAATCCCCCTCCAGCACCTTGATGGTAAATGTCTCATCTGAATAAAGAGCTGGATAAATATAATTGCCATTCTCATCCTGATTGGCATCGCAAACCCTCAGATCAAGCTTATAAGTGTCCTTCACGTCATTATCCAGCTTTACGCCATTTTTAACGCTGATTTGTCCATCCTCTGATACGTCAAAGACATCGAAACCATCGCAGCCACTTAACGCTATCACTTTATTATTTATATAGTCGCTTGTATGATATTTATCAGTATCAGCGAACTTCACCTTTTCATTGGCTTTCGAAGCATACTCTCCGATCTCTATCACCATTTCGTCCGTAGATTTATAATCAAAATACGGGGTTTCATTAGCGTCAAGGACCTCAATCGTGAATGTAGCATCAGAGCCTGTTAAAATACTGAAAGATCCCGCGTGGTCATCCAGAATCTCAACTTTGATTGTATATTCCGTTTTACCATTTACCCATTCCTCATAATCGAATGGTTCAACCCCATTCTTCATCGTCACTACGCCCGTTTTTGAATCGATATCGAACAAATCCCATGCACTACCGCCGACAATCGCATAAGAAAAGGAATCCCCCTCATCATCTCTTGCCTTAATCGTTCCAGCTTTGGCTTTTGTCTTATTTTCAAGGACGACAAGCGTTGTCTTTTCAAGATCGATAAAGTACGGCGGCCTATTTTCCAGTCGAATTATTAGGTTAAAAGTGCGCGAAGCAGTAGCCGAATTACTATCCGTTGCCGTCACCGTGAATGTATAAGTTCCGGTTGCTGTCGGAGTACCACTTAAAGTCCCGTTAGCCGATAAAGTCAACCCCGCAGGCAAGTTCCCTGCCGTGACAGCCCAAGTCACATCACCCGTTGCAAAGGCTACGGACAATGATTCACTGTATGCCTTTCCGCTTATTCCTTCCGGTAGTGTCGAGGTAATCTGCATATCATCCGCGCTCAGTGCACTCGTCGTTTCCGCTGCCTTCGTCGTCGTGCCAAGCACCGTTATGCACGAAAGCACCATGCACATTGATAAAATAAAACTTAATACCTTCCTTACCGTCCGTCTCATCTTGTTTTCTCCCCCTTGTTTTTACCCTCTAATGAAGAATTTTTTCCATTTGCGCATCCGGTTTGCTCTTTCGACCCTTTAGGATCTTCCGTATCACTTTTCCGGTTGTAAGCCACTCGATCTTCACATTATTTTTCGTGTTTGAAAGCATTTTACTGACCATAAAATCTGCCACCACGTCAGGCGCATCCCCGAGAATACTGTATATTCTCTTTGTCCTTTCCGAGAGCTCGATCATTTCCTTTCCGCCCAAAGACTGTACCATAAAATCCGTGAACATCATCCCGGGCGAGAGCCGGCCCACCTTTACTTTGCTATTTCTTTCATCAAGCTCCTTTGCAAAGGCCTGGGTAAAGTGCGTGACCGCCCTCTTGCTTGTCCCATATATATTCAAGCCAAGCATCATGGCATCATTGCTGCCATACCCTTCCACATTATAAATATAACCACCCTGCGGCTGCTTTTCCATCTGTAGCATGGCAAGTCTTGAACCGTGAATGGCGCCCTTCAGGTCGATGCTCAGAACCGCGTCAATTTCTTCCTCAGTCAGCTCCCAAATGGCTTTCATTGGCTGATTCACCCCGGCATTATTGATCCATATATCAACTGCGCCGAATTCATTGATGGCGAAATCCAGCAATTCCTTGATGCCCGCCACCGTGGAGACATCACACGCAATTCCTGCAACGCTCCCATTCCCGCTGATTCCCCTAAGCTTCTCTACCGCTTCCACCAGCCTGCTTTGATTCACGCCATTGATGACCACGTTAGCCCCTTCCTCGCGAAACCTCCTGGCCATTTCATAGCCCAATCCCCTCGTACTCCCCGTGATCACAACTGTCTTTATATCCACTTCCGTTTTTATCTCCACTTCTGCTTTTATGTCTGTTCTATTTCCCTATCAGCTTCCGTCTTTATGTCCGCTTCTGGTTTCCTGTCTGCTTCCGCTAACACGCATCCATATTTAACCCATATTCCACCAATTAAAGTATACCAAAAATGGAAACTCTGGTCAATTTGTTTTCCCTTCTCGCAATGACCCCCAGGGACGGGGTTTGTGGGTCATTATGATCCACTCCACTTTCTCCTCCCCTCTCGAAAAATCTATTGACACATAATTTCTCCTTGTTTTATAAGGCTTTGTGGGATTTTTGAGAACAAAACAAAAGAGAAACGGTGATTTTGCCGAATTGACTTTGTGCAACTTGACATGTTAGATTCAAAGACAAGGAAAGTCATAGAGCAAGGCGGCTACCCTCCACTACAGGAGGGAATCTCCCTCCAAACGAAAGAAAGGAGGGTGATGACAATGTATGTTACTTATGCTGAACTAATTCAGATCGGTATCTTCATTGTAGCCCTTATCGGTTTGATTTATGCAATCGTTAAGGGTAAAGGAAAATAGCCGCCAACTATTCGCAGTAGTTGACGGCTAGGTAGTAATACTTAGCTTCACACTATGAAGGGTAGCCGCCTCTATGGCTTTCCCCTTTATCAAGACTATAGCATACTATCATCAGTCATGCAAGAGAAATTCTAAGCAATTACAATTTTCATCCTCCCCACTTCCGTCTTAACAATGATCCCCAGGGACGGGGTTTGTGGGTCATTCCGTCCCTCCGAACCATCCCAGATTTCATTCTTGAATTTCATACAGTCAATTCCCGGCTTTTCTGACTGCACAGATTTCTTTTTTGAATTTCATGCAGTCAATTCCCGGCTTTTCTGACTGCACAGATTTCTTTTTTGAATCTCATGCAGTCAATTCCTGGCTTTTCTGACTGCACAGATTTCTTTTTTGAATTTCATGCAGTCATTTCCTGGCTTTTCTGACTGCACAGATTTCTTTTTTGAATTTCATGCAGTCATTTCCTGGCTTTTCTGACTGCACAGATTTCTTTTTTGAATTTCATGCAGTCAATTTCCAACATTTCCGACTGCACAGATTTCTTTTTTGAATTTCATGCAGTCAATGAAAAAGCGCGGGTTGAAACGTTGTCGTCTCAAACCCGCGTCTTATCATGTCTTTTCAATTCAAATTTTTCTTTGATTTCTTGGAACCTTGGAATCTTTAGGCTTCATAGAGTCTCGGAATCCTTGTCTTACTTCGCCTTCTTGGAAGATTTGGAATCTTTGGTCTTCTTAGAATCCTTCCCAGCCTTGGACTTCTTCCCTTCCTTGGAATCCTTCGAAGCCTTGGACTCCTTAGCTTCTTTCGTCTTCTTAGCTTCCTTCCCTTCCTTCCCCAACTCTTTCAGTATCTCTTCCTTATACCCCTCAAACGTTGCCAGTCTCTCCTCCGTCACTTCAGGGAAGCGGGGATCCATCTCTTTGAGCGTTGCCAGGATGATCTCGGAAACCACGTAGCGCATATACCACTTATGGTCAGCGGGAATGACATACCAAGGACAATGCTTCGTCGAGGTCGCATTGATCGCGCTCTCGAACGCCTCCTGATAGGCATCCCAATAAGCGCGCTCCTCATAGTCGCTGCCGCTGAACTTCCAGTTCTTCTCGGGCTCCTCGATACGTGACAGAAAACGACGCGCCTGCTCATCCTTCGAAACATGCAGGAAAATCTTCACCGTACGCACGTTGTTGCGATACAGATACTCCTCAAAATTCCGGATGTCATCATAGCGGTTCACGATCACCTGATCGAGATCGATTCGTCTCGCATTGGCCTGCGATCGATAAAGCTCCCGCACCTTTCCTATCAGCACGTCCTCATAATGGGACCGATTGAAGATCGCAATCTCACCCTTCGCAGGCGTCTTCGACGCCACGCGCCACAGATAGTCATGCGCCAGCTCCTCCGAGCTCGGTGCCTTGAATGCGACCTCATGCACACCGTGGGGTGACAGCGCGGAGAGTACTGCGCGGATGGTGCCGTCCTTTCCGGCGGCGTCCATTGCCTGGAACAGGAAGATCACGCCTTCCTTCTTCTCGGCATAAAGCTTCTCCTGCAGCTTATCGATCTCCTCACAGTTCTTTAGAAGCTTCGCCTCCGCATCCTTGCGATCCTTGCACAGGCTCGTTTCGTCCGTCGAAGCCTTCGCGATCACAAACTTCTTAGTTCCATCGAAAACATAATTCTTGAATGCCATGCTGATCCCTCCTATAGTTTTAACATTCTGTATCCCGTACCGATATGCGTCTGTATATACACGGGGTGCGCCGTGTCCACTTCGATCTTCTTGCGCAGCGACGCCATGGGCCTCGACGATGGATTTGCAAAGGGCAAGTCCCAGGCCCATGCTCTTTCTCGAATCCTCCACCCTCTTTTCCCCATTATAAAACATATCGAAAACTTTTTCCATCTCTTCTTCTGAAATTCCGGGACCATGAACCCCGGGCACGGGGTTTGTGGCTCAAATGGTGAACCCCTGGGACGGGGTTTGTGGCTCATGTGTGTTGTTTTCACTAAGTGTTGTTTTTACTAAGTGTTGTTTTCCCATGGGCGCGATGTTATAATGAAAAAGTCGTCGCAGGCCGAAACTGCGCAAGAATCTTTTATGAAATGAATGGAACGGGAGGAAACATCATGGAACTACTAAACTTGATTTCTAGCGTCATGATCGCAGTGTTCTTGCTATACTCGCTCTGGATCCTGATCTGTTCCATCGTCGGTGCCTTCAGTCCGAAAATGCACTATCCCCCCGCGCCGCCGTATCGTTTTGCAGTCCTGATCTGCGCGAGAAATGAGGAAGCCGTCATAGGAAATCTGCTTGACAGCCTTTCCAAGCAGGAGTACCCGAAGGACCACGTGAAGGTCTTCGTGGTGGCGCATAACTGCACCGACCATACGGCCGACATTGCCCGTGCCAAAGGGGCTATCGTCTATGAAAGAACCGATCCCGAGGAAGCCACCAAGGGCGACGCCCTGCGCTACGGCGTCAGCCAGATCAACCAGGACTTCCCAGGCAGCTTCGATGCCCTTTGCCTCTTCGACGCGGACAATCTGGCCAGCCACACGTTCCTTTCGGAAATCAACGCCGCGCTCCATAGCGGCGCGGACGTGGTGAAAGGCTGCCTCATCGCCAAGAACGCTCATATCAATGTCATCAGCGAGCTGTTCAGTACCTATTGGCATCAAATCTTACTCTTTCAAAACTTGCCTCATACGGTCATGGGACTGCCTCTGACCATCAGCGGGACGGGGTTTGCAGTTCAAATGGAGACCATGAAAGGCGGCTGGAATACGGCCACAATGCTGGAAGACATTGAGTTCAGCGTCCAACTGGCCCTGCAGGGGAAAAAGAGCATTCTGGCCCCTTATGCCAAGTTCTACGACGAGCAGCCGACGGACTGGAAAACGGGCCTGCGCCAAAGATATCGCTGGGCAGCGGGCAACTTTCAGGTCCAGCGCCTGTACCTGACAAAACTCCTGAAGGCGGTGCCTTCAAAGGGCGCCTCCGTCATAAGGATGCTGCCAGACGTCTTGATCAACCCGATCATGCTCATTTCCACTGGAGGCTTTCTCCTAAAAGGGATTGTGATCGGCGCATCCGACGGCCTGATGGCGCTCCTCCAATACCTGCTCTTCTCGTTTCTCCTCGTTTGGATCATTTTCCTTCCGCTGATGCTGATGCTGTTTTACCGGGAAAAGATGCATCCGCTGAAACACCTTGGATCGCTGTTTCTCTTTCCCTACTTCGTGATGCTGTCCGCGCCCCTTAGCATCATTACCCTGTTCGACCGACACCCAAAATGGAAGCAAATTCCTCACAGAGACGCTACCACAATTGATACGATAGAAAAAACGGACTGCTAGGCACGTAGCCTGGCCAGTCCGTTTTATTTCTCGCTGAGAACTTCCAGATAATTCATTATTTCTCGCTAAGCACTTCCAGATAGTTCATTTTTTGGATTGCTCCACACGTCACAATGACGCCGATCAATAGATAGGCCGCAACTACGACCGAGGAAATGCAAAGGGTCTGGAACGGGTTTACGAGGACAAATTCCTGGGATGGCCCGCTCATCTGCCGAAGCAGAACCTTGGAGCACAGAACCGCCGGCAAGAATGCCAACGCCACGGTCGCAATGAATTGCAACACCACCTCCGGCAACTCCATGCGGAGGAAATCAGGCAGGTCCGTACCCAGCGCGTATAACGTGGCAAACTTCTTACGCCTTTGGGCAATGGCGATCAAGTTCATGGTGGAGACAATCACCGCTCCGATCACGATGCTAAACAGTGCAAATACATAACAAGGCAGATCCAACGCAGACAGAATGGCCTTGATGCAAGCCTGCCTGCTGTCCATGCCGTAATAATAGAGATATCCGTTTACCTCGCTGACGGCGGCAAGGAACGCATTGACGTCGCAGTCCTCCTTCAGCCTGATCATGATCGTGTTGGGGTTCTTTCCCCCAAGCAAAGCCGCCGTATCCTCGGAAACATACTGTACGGAGTCATAATATTCCCTTGTGATCGCCTGCACGGTCAGCGCGTTATCATTTACGCGGATCGTATCTCCCGCGGCCAGATGATGGCGTCTTGCAAAGCCCTCCTCCAAAAGGATGCCGTCGGAAGGTGCGGTGAGCACCTCTCCAGTCACGGAATGGATCCCGATCAGCTCGCAATTCGCCGGAAGCGCCTGTATCAGAAGCGCTTCCCCTTCATACGAGAAGTCCAACTCGAAAACCTGCTCGGATGCCTCGATTCCTGGCAAAGCCGCAATTTCCTTCAGCGCCTCCATGCTCTCACACCGAACCGCATAATCATACCGAAACCGCTCTTTGAAAAGATACCGAATGCTTTCATTTTTCGCGGTAATGATGGAAAATGACAAGAACGTGAGGATCAGGCAGGCCATGCCGCAAAGGACGGATAGCCAAAACTTCCTTTGGTTCCTGTAGATGTTGCAAAGACTCATCTTGACGAACGCATTCATGCGTAGCTGCTGGATCCACTTCGGCAGGTCCCGCTCCTGCTCCAGACTCTCGTTCTGGAAAATGCGCACGGGATCGAATTTCCCGAACCGCAGGCACGATAATAGGCTGGAAACCACACCGACCAACACGATCGCCAAAAGAAGAAGCGGCAGCGCCCAAAGCGAGCCGTCGTATACGATAAAGGGCAGGTCATAAGTACCCACATAAATCTGCAGCATAAATCGCAGAAGTCCGACGCCGATCACAAAGCCCAGGACGGCCGAAAGCAGCGTTAGCCTGAGCGCGCAGAGCACATAGATGATACTGATGCGACCATCATCGAAGCCCAGCGCCATCATAAGACCGATCCGCTTTTCCCCGCGATTCACGATCTGAACGAAAAACAGCGTCGAAAAGAGCGTACCCATCCCGATCAGAAATGCCGGCAGATATGTGACGATCGCTCGCGTGCCATCCAGCGAGCCCTTGATCTGCTTTTGCGTCTCCGATCCTTCATAGGTCCCCGCGGAAATAACGGTGCTGCCAAGCTTCTCTTCCACGTCCGTCAAGATACCGTCGGCGTCCGCGTCCTTATAAAACCATATGTCAATGCGATTGCAAAATCCCGCGCAGGGAAACAACGTTTCCATCAGCTCCTCGCCGAGGAAAAGATACGCGAAATCGTTGCTGTCATACCAGGAAAACTGATTTCGGTTCGTGCTGATGGTCTCAGGCGCGGAGACCACGTCCGTCACCCTGACCTCCTTCCAGCCTTGACTCGTCTGAATGGAAAGAGAATCCCCCTCCCGGACATTGTTTTGACTGGCAAAATACGAAGAGATCATGACGCTGTCGCCATTCGGTACGACATCCTCTTTCCGCGCGGTGTCATAATAGCGTTGCGTGTCGTTTTCAGTGACGCTAATGCACCGGCAGGAAATATTTTTTCCGCCAGGAAAGCTCACCTGCGTCTCCAGAAGAAATCGAAGGACCGAGGCACGGATCCCCTCATCCTTCAAGGCCTCCGACGCCATATCTTTGGGGATCACGGAAGTCAGCACCGTCCCCTCCGGCAGACCACGCCGCGAAAGATACTGATCGAAAGTTTTCTCTATGGATGGATAAAAAAAGACCAACATGACCATCAATGCAAACGTAAGAACGTAGGTCACTGACAGCGCCGCCGTCTGCATACGATTGCTTTTTAGCACCACGCTCACCATTTTGGACGTGGTGTTTTCCTTTTCCACCTTGCGTTTCTCCATCATGCCAGATCCTCCGCCGAATAAGGGAAGGGCTGATAGAGATCCGTTTTGATCCTCCCGTTCTCCATTTCGATATAATGATCCGCCAGTGAAATGAATTCCGGATTGTGCGTCACCATGACAACGGCAATGTCATTCTGACGAACAATGCTCTGCAGAAGGATCATGATCTTCTTGGCATTTTCCGTATCCAAGGCTCCCGTCGGCTCGTCGCAAAGCAGGATCTGCGGCCGCTTCACAAGCGCCCGGGCGATAGAGACTCGCTGCTGCTCGCCGCCGGACATATGCGTCGGATAAGAGGACTGCTTTTTCTCCAGCCCAACCTGTCTCAGCAGATCCTCGGCAGAATCCGCATTCTTTGCCAGGGAAATGGCGACTTCGACGTTCTCCCGCGCCGTCAATTCCCCGATCAAATTATAATTCTGAAATACAAAACCCAAATAATCCCTTCGATACGCGGTCCGTTGCTTCCGTCCGAAGGAGGCAACGTTCTGATCGCCAAACCAAAGCTCCCCTTCCGTTGGCGTAAGCATTCCGCCAATGATGTTCAGCAAAGTGGACTTTCCCGAACCGGAACGCCCCATAATAACCGTGAATTGCCCCCTCCGGATCGAAAAACTGACGTGATCCAGCGTATTGGGCTGAGAACCGTCGCGAGAATAATTCATGCATACATTCTCGCCCCGCAGCATCTCCGGCGCCTCACTGTTCCAAAACCCCGACATCAGCTCGCGGTAAACCGCCGTGCTGAATGAAACCAAGGCCTCCTGCAGCCACTTCTCGTTCGTCACACTCCCGCGCGCAAACGAAATGCCGCCGAAGGCATCCGCCTCCTCAAACGAAAGCTTGAATGAAAGAATATCGCTTGGCGCCTCTTTGCTGGCATTATGATCCTCGGAAGGCGCCTCTTTGCCGGCATTATGATCCTCGGAAGGCGTCTCCTTCCTGCAGGCGTTTTTCGCCGCCTCCAGAAGGGCCAGATCCGCCTCAGCCACGGGAATACAGCGGATCCCACTGCCTGAGAATTCCATACACTTGTCCGCTTCCCTCTTCGGTTCACGCAGATAAACAACCCCCGCATCAGAACATGCCGTCTGACACAACCAATCAAAAGAGATCCTAAGCGGACTGTCCGCCTCCGCCATGATCCGTTCCATTAATCCAAAAAGCCACACACTGCGTTTCATGTTTTTTCCCCCCCGACATTAACACGCATTGAACGCCACTCATTCTTTAGTTAACGAATGTCCCCCATCCTTTAGACAAACTCGTCTTCCCCATGATGTCTCCCACCTGTCGCGTCCTTGGTCAGTTCATCATCGAGTTTCTTGCTTTCCAGCTCCTTTTTCAGTTGATCCATGATTTTTCTCCCCCTTTGATAACTTATAAAGTTCCTCCGCCGCGATCCTGGTCTTCGCCACGACGTCGCGCCCCTTCGTAAAGCAATAATATAAACATTCCTTCGTGCCTATGGACACAACGTCATCGATCTCATACCAGAAGTAATCCGCATTAACGCTGTAGGACACACTCGGTGCCTGTTCATAATGGAGCTTGCCATCGCACCCGTCCAAGACGAACCCTCCCGCGTCATGCCGAAGCGTCCCACTCCCGACAAAGTACAGCGCCTTCGCATCCTTCAGGATCGCTATTTCACAAGGGATCTCGAGCGAATAAGTGCCGCTTTCCAATTCCTTTCTAACCTCTTCCCTTTGCCAAGCAAACCAATCCGGCACGTGAGTAAACTTCGGTTCCAGCCCCACTCCCTTTAATTGACCATATGGGTCAAGCTCGTAGGTAGCCCCGCAGGAATTGCATTTCAGCGTGATGCCCTTGCCCTCCGTCGTGCCCTCCTTCAGGCAGTGCGGGCACTTATACAGGATCCTGTTCAGGCCGTCTGCCCGAAAAGGTTCGTCAATCCTAATTTCATTCTCCTGCTGCCATCGAAAATAATCGAAAGTGAACTCCTCCGCCAGTACCTCATTGATCTCCCGCACCTTCGCATTCGCGAGCTCCTCGGGCGTGAACAGACACTTCATCCGACAGGAGACCTTCACGTCCCTTTTTTGCAGATTGTTGTACAGCGGATCCCTGGTAAAGGAACCATAGGAAGTGATCATCACGACGGGGTGCTTTAGCTTTTTCAGAAGAATTCCCAGCCTGTCCGGGATCTTCGTTCCCGTCCCGTCCAGCGAATATCCCGCCTCCGGAAACATTAAGACGCTGGCCTTGTTGACGTTCAGCGCATGATCCATGTCCGAGATGAGCGTCATGTCGGAGACAAATTTGCAGGTCGGAATGCATCCCAGCGATCTCATGATCCCTTCCTTGCCGACCAGCGCGTCCGAAGTGCACACAATGCTGAAGGGCCGCCCTTTCAGCACCTCAAACGCTATGGCAAGATCCGTAAAGCTGCAGTGATTCATTAGGATCATCCAGGGTCCGTCCCCGGCTTTTTCCATGTCGACCTTCTCCCAAGTAAAGCCAACCTTCTTCAGCTCCCCCTGCAGACCAGTCCGCGCGACGGCCGCAAGCACCTTGGAAGGTTTCTTTGGCTTTTTATGTTCCCAGGAAGGAAGCCCCGCAACCTCCTCATAGCTTCGGCGCTCTGTTTTGATCTTCATTGCATCCCCCTTGCTCAGTCATTTTTTCATCCTGACCATCATCCTGATCAGACCATCCGTTTCCATCATACCCCCATTTCCCCCCAATGGCAACGAAAAACATCTTCGCTTATAAGTTTCATTTATGCCCAATTTAGGCATCCTAAGAATGCGTATGTCAATTTATGATTCTTCTGAGCTCAAATTAATCAAATTTTGCGAAAAAAAGCACAATTTAACATCTTTTCAAATGATGGTCTCATATGTTAATATCGTAGTAGATATTTAACACCTAATAGTTGTTTTTTCCTTATGGGAGGTAAATAAAATGATTGAGATAACTAGTGAAGCATTGGCACAAGCGAAAAAGATATTTGCCGAGTCGATGGAAAATTCCGCACCCGCCGTGCCCGAAACCCTGATAGAAAGCAAGGCGAATCATGCCAAAGCAATGGACGAATATCTGAATGAGCTCGCCTTATTCTATTTCTCCTGGGGCTACACCCTCGGGAAACAAGAAGCGACCAAATAAAACGCACCTATGCCGCAGAAAAAGCCGGGGACTGAATCGCAAGTCAGTCCCCGGCTTTGTAAGTCTAATTCAGTCTATACCTTGCATTCAGAACATACTCCTTGTCTTCGCCGGCATCCGGATATAGTGTTTTTTCAAAAGCAATACCGCCATGCTCAAGGCAAATATCCATAAAGCAGATGAAAATACCAATATCAATGCGATTATAGAATGAAACCTTATCCGCAGGCATGATTCCTCTTTTGCCGGGCTTTTTGTATCTGTAAACCATTAGCTCGCCATCGTTCTTTACAAACCACGGTTGAGAATTACATGCACTCGGTGCAAACCTGACAATATCGGTCACGCCTAAGATCTGTTCCCCCTCCCATATTTCTTCAACGCTCTTTCTTTTGCTCTTAAACATATCCTTGCGGTACTTAGAATCATCACTGATCTTCCTGACGGAAAACATAATGACGAACTCCATATCCTCAAATGGTTCTTCGTTTGTTTGGCCTATTCCGAACCAGAGCGTTCCGATATTTCGGGATACAAGATAAAGGTCGAGTTGTTCACCGAGATAACCTATGTTTTGCAGATAGCCGTCTTTCTTTTCGCTGTAAAGCAGAATGCAGTATTCTCCGCCTCGCTTGCAGTTCGTCTCCTTTCCCGGAATAATGCGAATGGCGGTTTTGATCTCGGGATTCAGGGGCGTAAACTCTGAATATGCATTTTGTATCTCATTGAGTTCATATTCACCGATGGATTCGCTTCCAACATTTACGAAAAAATGAAACGACTTTCTCTTAAATATCATTTCATAAAAGTTGCCATTCAATGATATCACCTCCGCAAATCCGAATTTTCCCATACATGTCCGGAAGCAATGATTTCATTGAGTCGAAGTCCTTCAAATACCTTTGCCTACCTCTGCCATGATCCGGGAACCATTGTCCTTAAGCCACCTTCGCCATGTCTTATATTCCGGGAAGGCCTTCTCGACCTCCCTCCAGAACCTGTCCGAATGATTCATCTCCAGGCGGTGACACAACTCATGAACCACAACGTAATCTAACACCTGCGGCGGAACCTTCATGAGAGCAAGATTGAAATTTAAATTCCCTTTCTCACTGCAGCTCCCCCACCTCGTGCGTTGATTCTTGATCGTGATCCTGTTGTAAGTAACGCCGATCCGCTCCGCATAAAACCTTACCCGCTGCGGGATCACCTCCGCGGCCTGCATCGCCAGCACCTTCCGCTCCTCGTCCGAGATGCCCGGAATCCTCGCCAACTCTTCCCTGCGCCGCTCCATTTTCGCAACGCTCTTTTCAATAAACTCCCGGTGCTTCTCCACGAACTCTTTGATCTTATAGTTCGGCATCCATCTCGGCGCCCTGACGATCACCTCCGCGCGCGCATTCACCTCCACGGAGATACTTTTTCTCTTTGACTTAATAACAACTACTTCACGCATCCTCTTCCATCTACAAGCAATCAATATGTTAGAATAAACACTCGACTTTTTGATAAATCTTCCTTGATCTATTTACCAAACCTTAATTCCCGGCGCCTTCCTTGATCTATTTACCAAACCTTAATTCCCAGCGCCTGAACCTCCTTTGTGGTAAGGGTACGTCCACGTTTCATTCCCTCACTCACAATCTGATCTGCTTCAGAAATTGTAATTCTCCAGCCGTTATACATGGGAATGTATGTGTTTCCCATAGTTGCAAAAGTAATGCCGAAGTCCTCATATTGAGGCCGAATGTATTTACCAATCTGCAGAGACTCCGAAGAATCACCACCAGCAATGTTCGCCGCTTCCACGTCCTCAATCTTCTTTCCTTCCAGCTCCATGTTCTCTTTCATTTCTTCCATTTTGAATTCCTCCATTAGTTTTTGATGTATTAATGTGTTGCTTTTGATCCCTCAGCATCTTAGCCGTTCTTTCACCGGCTTCTTAAATTTGCCTTCCACCCCTATATACGAAACTACTTGGGAAAATCCACGCTGCTTCTCCGTCATCCTCCGCATGTTTACAAAACATTACAGTTTTCTCTCGAGCCAATCAAGTCGCTCCTTTTCTTAACACTGAGTTCGAACGTTCCTTTTGCATGGTTCTCCACATCAGCTTTTGCGCCGTCCTTCATCGTGGTAACCGTAGAACCTTCGGCGCCTTTTTTATATATCACTTCAACCTTTGCACAAACTACTGCGTCGGCTGTAGCCGTTGATCCTGCCGTTACCTCCCCGACCTCCTCTTCATCGATCAGCTTACTCTCCAGTTCCACTTTCTTCTCCATCTCATCCATCGCATATCCCTCCAATCGCATCATTAGCATCATTAGCATCATTAGCATCATTAGCATCATCAGCATCATTAGCATCATCAGCATCATCAGCATCATCAGCATAATTAGCATAATTATACTTCATGAAATAATGATTTACAATAAATTATTGGATGATGGCGTTCGCAAATTCCATCTCGAGTGCTTTATTTTCAAGCCCTTGTGGCTAAAATGAATGAAATCACGATTTTAGTCACATGTTTCGTCCGTCTATCCGCATTTTGAAGCTATTTAAACTTCCTTCAAGCCATTCAAAGAGGAAAAATTGTGACTAAAAACGACACTTCCGCGCATCTAGGTCAAATTTTTCAGAGAAAATCTTGAAAAAACGAAATCCAGCTGTGACTAAAACACGGCAATCTTACGGTTTTAGTCACAAACCCAAGCATCTGAGGAAGAAAAATGCGATCCGCGCCGAAGAAAGCTGCCAAAAACGGAATGTTAGCTGCCGACGAAGAAAGCCGTCAA
>CAMZDG010000010.1 GCA_947305245.1 uncultured Lachnospiraceae bacterium | reverse complement strand
AAGGTCAGCAGGTAGACCGCGTGCCTTACATGCTGATCATCGGCCAGAAGGAAGCTGAGGACGGCACGGTCAGCGTTCGTAAGCGCGACTGCACCGAGAACGAAGTGATGAGCCTCGAGGACTTCATCGCAAAGGTGACCGAAGAGATCCGCACCAAGGCCAGATAAGCTTTCCCAGATCGCTTCAGCCTGAAAACAAAAAAAAGCCCGATGCAGTGGAAATGCTGCGTCGGGCTTTCTTATTATCATGGAAGAGGTCTATTGGAGCGTCTGATACCACTCGCCAAATTTCTGGAATACGTCGTCGCCAAAGAGCTTTTTAAATTCATTCGTGAGGACCACGCGATCCTTTTCTTGAAGATCTCCCAAGAAAGCACTATAGCTATAGCCGGCTTCCTTAGAAACCTCCAGGAAATCCTTCAAAAATGAGTCGCCGTAGTTCTTGGCCAGGAAGATTCCATAAAGTCTGCCAAGCGTATATTCATCCTGACGCTCTATCTGTGACAGGTCAGAATAATCGTTTAGGAAAATCTCCTCTGCGTTCTCCGGCGTGAGGGTGTCTTTCACGCTGTTAATTAAATACATATTCCTTGCAGACTTTTTGAAATCCTCAGACTGATCGGCAAGGTCTAAGAGCACCTTCTCTGCATAATAATCAGCGAGGCCTTCCGTCAGGATCTTGGTGAGCTTAGCATGTCTTAAGGTGAGAGTGTGCGTTAACTCATGAGCGACCGTGCTATACTCGATCACGCCATCCCGGCGCCAGGGATTGTCATGATAGGCGGGAACGGAATCCCACACCTCGTCACTAAACAGATTGTAATCATATATGATTGTAAATTCTGCCGACGCACAGGAAATGTAACCGACAGATTCCCTGTCGATAAAAAGATAAATGGGAACCTTTTGGCCAAAGAAAAGGTCCTTCCATGGATTGTAACCATATTTGACGCTGCAGGTATCACAAGGAATGATGGGGTATGAGACCGCGAACGTAAGACTGGTTTCCTTTTCCAACTGGTCCATGATCAACGCGACGTTGTCTGCGTAGTCTCCGGGGACACAAACGTCCTTTTCCAGCAGGAGAAAAAACTTTTCTCCTTCGACGTAACAGAAATCATCCGCGAGGAAGCGATCATCACGATTACCGCTCAGCGTGATCTTCTTCGGAACGTTCTCGGACAGGGGTCCGGGAGCCTGCGTGGATGCCGGGGCAACCGTACTCTCCTCAGAGGACTGCGTGCTTTCGGCTGTCTTGCTCTCCTCAGAGGACTGCGTGCTTTCGGCTGTCTTGCTTTCCTCAGAGGACTGCGTGCTTTCAGCTGTCTTGCTTTCGACTGCCGTGCTCTCCTCGGAAGACTGGATGGAGGCTTCTTTCGTATCGGTAGCCGCCGTCTGGTCGGAACAGGCAGAAAAAGCGGCAATGGTAAGCAATGACAGGAATATCAGGAGTTTCTTTTTCATGGCGCAAATCCTTTCTTGAATCAAGGTTTTGATAGAACGCTTTTATTATACTCCAAAAATAGTTTCCTGTCAAAAAAACGCAGCGGCCTTAGGCCAGCTGCGCTTTCTGCATGTTATAATAGATTCCCTGTTTCTCCATGAGCTCGGCGTGGGTACCTCTTTCCGCGATCTCGCCGTCATGAATGACGAGGATGAGATCCGCGTTCATGATGGTGGAGAGACGGTGCGCGATGGCTATGATCGTGCGCTTTCCGGCCAGCTCATTAATGGCCTTTTGGATCTGCTTTTCCGTGGCGACGTCCACGGAAGCAGTGGCTTCATCCAACACAATAATGGGACTGTTCCGAAGGATGGCGCGGGCGATGGCTACGCGCTGTTTTTGTCCTCCGGAAAGGCGAAGGCCTCGCTCGCCGACCTGCGTCTCATACTGATCGGGCATGTGCAGGATGTCCTCATGGATGTGCGCGGCCTTTGCCGCCGCCTCGATCTCTTCCTTTGTGGCATCCGGGCGGGCATAGCCGATGTTTTCCGCAATGGTCCCGTTGAACAGGAAGGTGTCCTGCAGTACGGGAGAGATGTTATGGCGAAGGCTTTCCAGGGTGACGCCCTTGATGTCCTGACCGTCGATCAGGATCCTGCCCTCGATGGGATCATAAAATCTGGAGATCAGCTGGGTAGCCGTCGTCTTTCCGACGCCCGTGGGTCCGACCAGCGCGACCATCATGCCGGGATCGCAGGAGAAGGACACGTGCTTTAGTACGGGGATTTGATTCTCATAATGGAAGGTCACGTCGTCGAAGGTGAGGGCTCCCTTGACATTCTCGAGAGGCTTGGCATCCTTGCTGTTTTGAATGGCGGAGGGTGTATCCAGGATCAAGGTCACGCGCTCTGCGCCGGCAAGGGACTGCTGCAGGCTCTCCAAGAGATTGGCAAGGCCCGATACGGGCGCATAAAAGAGCGAAAGATAAAGCACAAAGGCAACGATGTCAGCCACCGTGATCTGCCCCTTATAAGCGAGATAGCCGCCAAAGAACACCACAAGAACCGTTCCCGTGGAGGAGAGTAGCTCCACGCAGGGGTGGAAGATCGCGCTGGCACGCAGGGCGCGGAGCATGGCAACCACCTGCTCCAGGCTCTTCTGACGAACGCGTTCGCCTTCATATTCCTCCTGGCCGAAGGCCTGAATCTCATGCAGGCCGGAGAGACTGTCCTGAAGCTGCGCGTTCAGTTCGCCCATGACCTTCTGCGAGGCGCGAAAGAATGGTCTTACGATCTTTGCGAAGATAATGCCGGAGATCAGGATCAGCGGGATGGGGCAGCAGGTGATCAGCGCCAGCTTCCAGTTGATGGTCAGCAGGATCACAAGCACGCCGACGAAGGTGACAAGGTTCGTGATAATGTCGGGGATCATGTGCGCGTAAAGGAGCTCGAAGTCCCGGGTGTCATTCACGACGCGGCTCATGAGGTCACCGGTCTGCTTGTCGTGGAAAAAGCTTAGGTCAAGGCACTGGAGCTTGTCATATAAGCGGCTGCGAAGGTCGCCGACAAGATACCACGCGGCCCTGTGTGCCAGGTAATTGCTCAGGAACCGAAAGAGCACGCGGAGCAGATAGAGCCCCAAAAGAAACCAGGCCAGATGCAGAATGGACTGCAGCGAGGCTTCATCCACGCCCTTTTCCACGAGCCCCGTCATGGCGGACAAAACCTTTGGCGCCGTAAGGTTTACCAGCGTAAGGCTAAGGGTTGAAAGAATTGCGATCACGTACAGCCCTTTATAACGGGCTGCTTCCTTGGTGAGCTTCCAGAGTGTTTTCATGAAGGATCTCCTTATCAGCCTATGTTAACAAATGTTACTTCTAGTGTAAGGGATGCTTCTCCGTGAGGAAATGGAGTATTTTGTCCAGTTTTTGAGTATGTTGGCAAATCGGCCGCAGAGCCTTGTCAGGGGTGTGAAAATCCTGTATAATTTTTTTACGTAGCGCGAAGAAGTTGACTTGTTTGTCATGACTCAAGGATCGCTTTGTAATGAGGGAAGAATACATGACCATAAAAGAGTTTTTTCTGGAATGTCCCAAGGTGGCCATCGCATTTTCAGGCGGCGTGGATTCTGCCTATTTATTATATGCGGCAAAGCAGTATGCAAAGGAAGTAAAGGCATATTACGTAAAGTCGGAGTTTCAGCCCGACTTTGAGATGGAGGACGCAAGGAGGCTCGCGGAGGAGGTGGGAGCGGACCTAAGGATCCTGCCTCTTAGCGCGCTGGACATTCCTGGTGTCAAAGAAAATCCTGCGAACCGTTGCTATTACTGCAAGCAGGGGATTTTTGGCGCGATCTGGAAGGCGGCAAGGGAGGATGGTTTTTCGGTGCTGCTGGACGGGACGAATGCGTCAGACGACGCCGGAGACAGGCCGGGAATGAAAGCCCTGGAGGAACTATCCGTGCGCTCACCGCTCCGGGAATGCGGACTGACGAAGGCGCAGATCCGTGAGCTTTCGAAGGAGGCAGGGCTCTTTACCTGGGATAAGCCGGCGTATGCCTGTCTTGCAACGAGGATCCGAACGGGGGAGACGATCACGGAGGAGAAGCTCGCGGCGACGGAGGCGGCGGAAGGGTATTTATCCTCTTTGGGATTTCGCGATTTCCGCGTGCGCATGAGGGGCAGACAGGCACTGATCCAATTGAGGAAGGAGCAGTGGGAGAAGCTGCTGACTTGCCGGGAAGAGGTGCTTACGGAGCTAAAAAAATATTATGAGTCGGTAGCCATAGACCTGGAAACGAGAAAAGGATGACATGAGTGCATTACCCGTGGGAAATGCATGGAAATCGGCAGTTGACGTGCCGAGCTTGGGGGATGAGAGCATGAACGAGGACGTGCGCAGTTTGTTGGAAGGCGTGAAGGAAGGATCCGTTTCCGTGGAGGAAGCGCTGCTGAAGCTAAAGACCAAGCCCTTTGAGGACATTGGCTTTGCCAAGGTGGACACGCACAGGAAGCTTCGTCAGGGCGTGGCTGAGGTGATCTACGGCGCCGGGAAAACGCCGGAGCAGATCATAAAAATAGCAGAAGCCATGATCCAAAACGGGCAGAAAACCATTTTGATCACAAGACTTTCAAAGGAGAGCGCCGGCGAGGTGGAGAAGGCGCATGCGCTTCAATACTTTCCGGAGGCGAGATGCGGCATCATCGGAGAAATCCCTGAGGCGGACGGCAACGGAAAAGTAGTGATCGCAACGGGAGGGACCAGTGACGTACCGGTGGCGGAAGAGGCCGCCGTGACAGCCACGGTGCTTGGCAACGAGGTGGTGCGTCTGTATGACGTTGGCGTTGCAGGCTTGCATCGCACCTTGGCGCACCTGGACGATATCATGAGCGCCAGCGTGATCGTTGCCATCGCAGGGATGGAAGGCGCGCTTGCCAGCGTGATCGGTGGCCTCGCGGATTGCCCCGTGATCGCGGTGCCGACCAGCGTGGGATACGGAGCCTCGTTCCATGGGCTTTCAGCGCTCCTTTCCATGTTGAATTCCTGTGCCAGCGGAGTGTCCGTGGTCAACATTGACAATGGCTTTGGCGCGGGGTATCTGGCCAGCATGATCAATCATCCGAACAAGAGATAGCAAAGGGAACGGTTTGAACGGACGCGTTCAGATGGCGAATGGAATGCAAGGAGGATGCATCTATGAAGACTTTATACATTGACTGTGGAATGGGAGCCGCGGGAGACATGCTGACGGCGGCACTTTTGGAACTCATGCCGGATCCGGAAGGGTTTGTGGAGGAACTGAATGCGCTGGGGATCCCCGGGGTGAAGTATCAGAAGGAAACCTCCGTAAAGTGCGGGATCACCGGCACGCATATGCGCGTGACCGTAGGCGGCGAGGAAGAGGAGAGCCTAGATCACCATCACCATCATGAGCATTCGCACGACCATCATGACGATTATCATGAGCATGGCCATCACCATGCATTCGATTACGAGCAGGATCATCATTCCCATGAGCACGGCCATCATCACGCATTCGATTACGAACAGGATCATCATTCCCATGAGCATGCGCATCATCACGCGTCCCTGCATGACATAGAGCATATCGTGAGAGATCACTTAAAGCTTCCTGCGGACGTGCAGGAGGACGTCATGGCAGTCTACGGGCTGATCGCGGAGGCGGAGAGCCATGCGCACGGCGTTCCCGTGACGGAGATCCATTTTCATGAGGTGGGAACCATGGATGCCATTGCGGACGTGGTGGCTGTCAGCCTTTTGATGAAAAGGCTTGCGCCGGAGAAGGTCGTAGTTTCGCCCGTTCACGTGGGGAGCGGACAGGTGCATTGCGCGCATGGCTTCCTTCCCGTTCCGGCACCTGCTACGGCTTATATCTTAAAGGATGCCCCCATCTATGGCGGTACGATCCGCGGAGAGCTTTGCACGCCTACGGGCGCAGCACTCTTAAAGCACTTTGCCACCGAGTTCGGGAACATGCCCGTGATGAGCACGAATGCCATTGGATATGGTATGGGCAAGAAGGACTTTGAAGTGGCGAATTGCGTCAGGGTGATGCTCGGTGAGAGCTTGACCCTGGAAAAGCTGGAGACGCTTGGCAGACTTGGGAAAGAGGCTGCAGAGAAAAGCATGGATGCAGCCGATCTCAAAAAGAAGGCCGCAGACGCCGAGGCGAACGCAGCTGCGGGAGATGAGAAGGTCTATGAGCTCAGCTGTAACGTGGATGACATGACCGGCGAGGAAGTGGGCTTTGCGATGGAGCGCCTGTTCGAGGCCGGCGCGCGTGACGTTTATACGATCCCCATCGGCATGAAGAAAAATCGCCCCGGCATCCTGATCCGCACCCTCTGCGTTGCGAAGGATAAGGAAAAGCTCGTGGAAGCGATGTTCCGTCATACGACGACGATCGGGATCCGTGAGTGCGTGCTGGACCGGTATATCCTAAGCAGAGAGATCCAGACGACAAATACCCCCTATGGCGAGATCCGTCGAAAGACTTCTTCCGGTTATGGGGCAAAGCGCGAGAAGATTGAATTCGAGGATCTCGCAAGGATCGCCAGAGAGCGAGGGATCAGTCTCTGGGAAGCGCGTGAGGGGCTTATTTCAAAGTCATAGTGACGAGCATGCAAACGATCGTCATGGCGGAGAGAAAGCTTGCCGTGATGATCTCTATATGTAATTCATTCCTTTGGATCCGATCCGACTCGGCCTTTTGATATTCTTCATCCCCTTCCGCATGGAACTCAGGCTTGTTGAGCTTTGAAAGGAAGGTGGCAAGGTACGTAAGAAGGGGCAGTGCGACGCCAAGCAGTGCCCCTGCCTTATGACCATAGGTGCCGGTTCCTACGTGGAACAGTTTGGTATTTTGAAAGATCGCCGGCATGGCGAGCCAGATCAGGAAGCCAAGGAGCATGCCAGCAAGAACAATGCCGTTTCGGATCCTTTTTAATGCTTTTAGGGATAATTTTTTCACGTGTTTTCCTTTCCTTTCTTATTTTCTATATACTCAAACCATAAACCATGGATCGATTCTCCGCGGAAGACAAATTTGATCTGGATCGCGATTTTCTCAAAGTGTAATACGGTATAAAGAATGTTGTCGCGGGATGGATCCGTCCAGGTCTTTCCCTGGCGCTGAAAGGCTCCGGTGCCTGAGAGAAGGTCTTCCCGGCTGGCAGCGAAAACCTCCCTTGGAAGGTAGGCTTGCATCTTCGGACTGAGGAACGGGTGAAGCCTTTCATAATCGCCATGCAGGATATATTTGGCGCATGCCCTCGCGGCCTTTTTATAATCGAGCTCATGCGCATCCAACAGACTCGTAAGCTGCTCCGCGGCCATTTCCCTGCCGGGAGCTTTTTTTGTGCCCCCGGATGCGGCGGCGTCTAAGTCGTCCGCGTTCCAGACGGTACCCAGCACGTCCTTTCCCTCCTCCAATGCCGTCAATGCTTTTTGCAAGAGGAGGATCTCTTCATATTTCCCGCGGATGGCGGCTTCCAATTCTTTCTCCCGGAATCGCAAAATTTCTTTGAGTGGTTTTCCTTCTTTTAAGCACTCCTGAATTTCCTTGATGGGCAGTCCGATGGCACGGAGCGTCAAAATGCCCTGCAGCGCCCGAAGGTCCTCCTCCGAATATTGCCGCCTTCCGGAATCCGGGGATCTGTGCCCCACAAGAAGCCCCTTTTCTTCATAAAATCTGAGCGTGCGGGACGTGATCCCATAGCGCTTGCACACTTTGCTAATGTCCGTCATGATATCCTCACTGTTTTGATGTGAAAACAACATACCCAAATTTGGTGACTAACTGCTTATGTTTATTATACAACTTGACGCTGCGTCAATGTCAAGGGTCCGGTCAGATGTTTCGGAGTATATTTTTTTATTGCTATTTAGGACGGATGGATTACAATAGATTTAGGAAGACGCCAGAATCTGCATGAGCTGGGATTCTTCCTAGAAAGAAATTGAGGCAAGATAATGAAAAGGATTCAAAGAAGATGGACTTTTGCCGCGGGAACGGTGATGCTTATGATCCTGCTTCTGGCAGGCGGCTGCGGCGGGCAGGGAAAGAACGAGGATGCTGGAGAAGGGAGCGCGCAAACGGAAATCGCCAGTCTCGCGCCGACGCCGGACGGGACGGTCACGGTGCCGGATCCCACGCCGGAGCCGACCCTGGAGCCTACGCCAGAGCCAACGCCGACGCCGATCCCGTCCGATTACATGATCCAGAAGGCGAATACGATCCTCGAGGAAGAAAACAAGCTGGAGATCGACTTCGCTGCCCTGGCCGAGACGGACAGCGGAACCTTCAAGAAAATTGATGAATATGTAGCATCCCTGGAGCCTTCCAAGAAGAATGGCATGACGGGGCTCTTTGCGGGGAAGAACCTGATCCTGATCTCCGCGGAAGCATTCACCGCGGAAGTGATCCGGGAAGACCTTACGCCAACGCTCTACCGCCTTGCGACGAAGGGCATTCAGTTTACGGATTCTTATCAGCCGGCCGGCGCGGGAACGACGGGCGGCGAGTGCCAGAACATTTTCGGACTGTCCCCGGCCCTGGGAGGTTCTTCCGTCAAGGCGACGTCGTCCTACAATAATTATTTCACGATGGGGAGTCAGCTAAATCGCCTTGGCTATTTCGGGAAGGCCTATCACAACGGGAATTACACCATGTATGACAGGGATAAGACCCATAATAACCTGGGCTATTCCGAGGGCTACATGGCATACGGGAATGGCATGGAGAAGTTCATTAAGCCAACTTGGCCGGAGAGCGATTATGACATGTTTGTCGGAACGATCCCGGATTATATCGACCAGGAGCATTTTAACGTCTATTACATGTCGGTGAGCGGCCACAGCAATTATGGATTCAACTGTAATGCGATGGCGAAGAGGCATAAGGAAAGAGTGGCTGACATGGAGGGCTCGGAAGCGATCCGTGCATATGAGGCGGCGAATCTGGACTTCGAGGATGCGCTCACCTATCTGGTGGAGCAGCTGGAGGAAAAGGGGATCGCCAATGACACTGTGATCGTGATCAGCGCAGACCATTATCCCTACGGGCTGGACGGCGGAACGAAGCCCTTCGGGCAGCTAAAGTACCTCTCGGAGCTTTATGGCTATGAGGTGACGAACGTGCTGGAGAGAGATCACAACAGACTCATCATTTGGTGTGGCTGTCTCGAGGAATATGATCCCATCGTTGTGAGTTCGCCTGTTTGCAGTAATGACATTCTGCCGACGCTTTCGAATCTGTTCGGGACGGAGTGGGATTCCAGACTTCTCCCCGGAAGGGACGTGTTCTCAGACAGTCCCGCGCTGGCGATCCTGGACCGAAGCAACTGGAAGACGGACCTGGGAGTCTGCATCAAAGGGAAGTTTAAACCCTTTGACGAGGAGGCGGAGCTTCCCGAAAATTACGCAAAGACCATCAGCTCAATGGTCTCGAAGAAATATGACCTCAGTAAGAACCTCCTGAGCGTGGATTATTTCGGGCACCTTTATGAGCTGGGACTTTTGAAGTAAATATGGCAAAGCTTCCCATGAGAGACCATGGGATGACACTTGCTCAGTAAAAAAAGAAATACTTGACAATGCAGGACTATAGTTATAGACTAAAAATGGGTCTATGATTATAGTCCTATTATTTTCCGATGAGTTTATGAATTGCTGACGGAAAACGAAACTTTAGGATAAAGGGGTAGGGAAAAGATGGAATACGCGAAGCTTTGTGACAGTGATTATCGTTTTATGTGTATTGTATGGGAGCATGCGCCGGTGAATTCCGGAGAGCTGGTGAAACTTTGTCAGGAAGGGCTTGGCTGGAAGAAGTCCACGACCTATACGGTGATCAAAAAGCTCTGTGAGAAGGGCTTTATCAAGAATGATGACGCATTGGTGAGCGTTCTGATCCCGAAGGAGAAGGCGCAGGCAAAGGAAGCGGAGTATTTTGTGGAGCGTACCTTCGAGAATTCCCTGCCGAGCTTTGTCGCTGCCTTCCTGGGCGGGAAGAAGCTGACTAAAAAAGAAGCGAAAGCACTGAAAAAGCTGATCGAGGAACACAGGGAATAAGGGAATGCGGCTGACCGTTGGCTTTCATGGAGGGAACTCCATGTCTGAACGGAGAAGGGAAGCGAAGATTTGATGGAACAAATTTCACGGTTGGTACAATTTTTTATACAGAGAAACCTGACCTTGCTCATTGTGATCTTGGTCGTACTTCTTGTCAGGCTCCTCATGCAGAGGATGCCAAAAAGGTACGTCTATTGCCTCTGGGCGATCGTGGGGATCCGCATGCTCTTTTCCTTCCAGGTGGTTTCTCCCGTGAGCGTCTACCAGCTCTTTCCGTGGGCGGATCCGCAGGCGGTGAGCTTTCGGATCGTAGCTGAGGATGCAGGTCTGAAAACAGCGCAAGATACTTCCAAAGACTTGACGGCGAACCAGCAGGTATTGGGGAATGACTTTGCTTCGCAATATGCGGGGGCATCGGTTGACGGACAGAAGGCGGAAAATGGCAGCGCAGGAGAAGCGGATCTACCCGAGGGGGACGTGCAGGCTGCCCTGCGGGGAGATGCTCCGGAAGACGGAGAAGGGCAACGAAGCGGAAGGGCTTCCTTGGCGGAAGGAATAGGTTCAAAAGCGGCGGACGGTCAGGACCTGCCCGCAGGCCAGGGAACCCGGAACGCAGGGGATGCCTTGGCTCCCG
Source organism: uncultured Lachnospiraceae bacterium (assembly GCA_947305245.1). GTDB lineage: Bacteria > Bacillota > Clostridia > Lachnospirales > Lachnospiraceae > Acetatifactor. The sequence continues at coordinate 85,227 of CAMZDG010000010.1, read as the reverse complement.
CCACGGAGGAGGATCCACGCGGCTTGCAACAACTGGCGGAGGGCGACCGGACGGGTTTAGGGCAATTTGCGGAAAGTGACGTGCACGGTGCGCAGCAATCCGGCGAGAGCGATCTGACGGGTTCGCAGTTTGCCAAGAAGGATCTGCAAGGTTTGCCGCAGGGCGCGGAAGGCATGGCGCCGACCCTGATAGATCGGACGGCGAGGAACGTGTTTGTAATCTCATTCTTTGCAATTTGGTTCGCGGGTCTGATCGCGGTTCTTGGCATTGGAATGCTTTCTTATCTGCGCATTCGAAGGCTTGTGAAGGAGGCTGTGCATCTGGAGGACAATGTCTGGGAATGCGATGGGATCGCGACGCCGTTCGTTTTGGGAATTGTAAAACCCAGGATTTTTATTCCCTTCCATCTGGAAGAGGAAAAGCGACTTCTTGTCCTGGAGCATGAGCGGCAGCACCTAAGAAGACTGGATCCCCTGGCGAGACTTCTGGCTTATGTTTTGCTTGCAGTCTATTGGATCAATCCGCTTGTCTGGCTTTCCTATTTCTGTTTTGTGCGCGATCAGGAGATGCGCTGTGATGAGGCGGTGCTTTCAAGGCTCGGCGCCGAGCATAAGAAGGAATATGGCATGACGCTGCTTTCCTTTGCCACGCAGGAGCGTTTCGTGGGCTTCTCGCCCGTGGCTTTTGGAGAGAGCGATGCGGAAAAGCGGATCAAGAATGTCCTAAATTATAAGAAGCCGGACTTCTGGATCATACTCGTATGTGTCATCACTTTAGTTTGTATTGGCATCATCTGTCTGACGGAGGCAAAGAAGAGCAAGGATGCGAAGGATGGAACCGATACGGAGCAGACGAAAGCCGTGGAGGGAACGGACGGCACTGACGAGACAAAGCAAGGAGGTGAGCCCGTGGAGGAGAAGATCCTCTATCAGTCCACGGTATCTGCGGACCTGGACGGTGACGGCGAGAAGGAGGTCATTTGGATCAATGACTATATTTTTGGTAAGACGACACTGAATACTAAGATCGGCGGCAAGGCGATCAAAGAACATACGATGCAAAGCGTCCAAATGATCAAGACGGACTGCGTGGCCGCGGATCTTACCGGAGATGGAAAAGAGGAACTCATCACGCTCCAAAGCAGTCCCATGCTGGCCAGCACCTATAACTGGCCCGGAAAGGTCACCATCCTGCAGGTGAAGGACGGTGAGTGGAGAGAATTCAGCGATGCGCTATTCTATCCGCAAGCCGGAGAATACGTTTATCAGGATTATTATCCGAAGAAGATTTCGGAGAGCATCTGCATCAATGTCAAGGTGGAACCCACGGAAGACGGAGCGATCCTTCACCTGACCTATCCCCTGTCCTATGAGCTTGCTCATGGCATGGACGGAGTGCTTCGCATAGATTGCACCTACCGCGAAGCACCGGAAGAGGGGTTTGAAGTTTGCTATTATTTCGTAAGTCATGATTATGTCAGCCTGCAGTCCCGTACCAGTGTCGTGCATGGGCTCTATTCCATTTCCGTGGGATATGAACCCGGGGAGACGAGCGCCGTAGAGCAAAAGGTTGCAGACAAGCTGTTTTCCGAGGTGCCGTTTCAACACTATTTCGAAGGATGGACGGAGAACGAAGCGCTGACGCTGAACATGGGGGAGGATGGCACCTTTACGGGGGTGGACGTCACGAATGGCGGTCCGCAGACGAGGATCTGCGAGTATGCCGGAAAGGTGACGAACCTTCGCATGGTGAATACGCTCCAGTATGTCTTTACCGTGGAAGAACTGAGCTACCCTGCGCCGGATCAGATCACGCAGCAAGACAGGACGCAGCTAGTCACGGCAAAGCCCTTTGGCATGGAGGAGGGGGACAGGTTTCTATTATATCTTCCGGGTTATCCCGTGACTAGCCTGCCTTCCGTCGTGATCCGCGGGTTAGAGGATGCAGGGCGGCCGAACTGGTACAATTATCATCTGGAAGAGCTTCCGTGCTTTGTTCTATATAATCTGGAGAGAGGAACCGTCTATCTTTCCGGGTATTTGGACGAGTTCGTTGGGCAGAGGATGGAGACGATCGGACTTTACGGAGAGCTTTCCTATCCCTGTGGCCCGAATGGCGGTTTTCCCATACAGACCGTGACCCAGCTTTGCGCGGATGCCTGCGGCGTCTTCGTGCAGAAGGTCAAGAACCCTCTGGCCCAAAGCCAGAACTTTATGGCTTTTGTCCGCAGTCCCCAGCTTGCGGATTATCTGGAATATAAGACGAAGCATTTCCTGTATCAGCTAAAGGACGGGAGATGGCGCCTGGAGATCAAACAGTTCCAGGAAGTCACCGTCAGCGGCGCAAGGGTGCTGCACGTGACCGGTATTCCAAAATACTATGCCGTCTCGGAAGGAACGTTGAGCACATTGCATGTTTTGAACAGTTATGGCAATGTAGCAAGAGGATCCTGGGGCACCATTCATTTTCTGATCGATCATGAGGACGGGCAGCTTTATATCCGCGACTGGTACTGGGATCACATGGATTCCGGCGACGTCGCCCTGCGCGGCGAATATTCCGTGGAAGAGGCGTATCATTTCTGGGATTCCTATGAGGCTCAGGGCTACTGGAAGGAAGCTTATCTGGAATACGTAAGACGCATCGATGCGGATGCTTTCGCGTTGGTATATCTGGATGATGACGAGATTCCGGAAGTCTACTGCGAGATCAATGGATATGCGGATAGAATTGTAGCCTGTCATAATGGTATGATTCGGGAACGCGACTTGCAAAGATATGGACTTTTCTACCGGGAGAGAGAAGGGATCTACCTTACCGAAGGCGGAAACAATGGGGAATTCCCTCTAGAGATCGTTCAATTAAAGGAGGGCGAATTCACCGTCTTGGCATCTGGCTGGACGAAATCAGAGTATATTGCCAATGCAGAAAGCACTGATCCTGACCAACTGACCTATTTTGAAACCTATGATTGGAACGGACATAGTGTCACGAAGGACGAGTACTATCGCAGCATCGACGCGATCATCGAACGAAAGACTGCCATCCATCCCGAGACACTATATGCCAAGGAGGAAGTTCTAACCCAACTAGGTGAGAAGCTCCGGTCCCATAATAACTGAGAAACCATAAAAAAGCCTTCCCCGCGTACGATCCGAGGAAGGCTTTGGGGATCAGTTGGCGCTGTTCGCATCGTACTTCGCCTGCATGATCACGGACTGGAGTTCGGTGAACATCTCGCTGTAGCGACCCACCTTCTTGCCGAGCTTCACGATGCCTGCGTAGAGGGACAGAGGGATCTGCCTGCCCTCGAAATCAATGGGCTCGCCGTTGTGGGACAAGATTTCCTCCGCAAGTCCCTTGGCGTAAGCCTCGTCCTCGCTGCTTGTCAGCATCACGAACTCATCCCCGCCGATGCGGAAGATGACGTCATCCTCTCCGGCAACGGCTTCCATCCGCTGCAGACTGGTCAAGATCGCAAGGTCGCCAGCCTTGATGGAAATCTCGTTGATGGGTACGAGATGATTGATGTCACAGCATACAAACCAGCAATTCTTTCTGCTCTGAAAAAGATCATATAATTCACTAATGTCAAATTTTCTTCTACTCATAGTTTTCTCCTCTCCTGATTCCAAGGACACGTGGAACCTTGGATACAATTCCAGCACGCGCTTGTTTTCGCGATACTTGGAAGGCAAACAGTTCCAGGTCTGGCAGAAGACCCTCGTGAACGCCTCATTGCTGGAGTAGCCAAAGGTCAGGGCAACGTCCAAAAGGTTCATCTCAGGGTGTTCTACCAGCATTCGCGCAGCCTTTGTCATTCTCCTGCGGATCACGTAATCTCGCACGGAGGTGTGACTTAACTGACGAAACAGTTTTTCGATGGTTGATTTGGAACAGTAGCAGGCCGCGGCAATGTCCTCCGTGTGAAGGTCCTCCTGCAGGTGTTGTTCCACGTATTCCAGCGCTTCGGCCAAAAGCTCCAGTTTACTCATTTTTAGATCTCCTTTTTGTGGAAGGGATATTTGCGGTACCCCTTCGGTGCATTCCTAGGAATCAATCGATTGTAACTTTAGTATAGCAGAGGTTTTGAGATCCGTCTTGATTTTTTGAGTAAAATTTTTCTTGGGTCAGGATTCGCATGAAATAGAAAAACGTGTCATAAAACACAAAAAATAGGTGGAAGGAGAAGGAAACATAAGGTATGATGAGAAGGAAGGCATTTTACGGTAACACGGAAGAAGTGAAGGTATCACAGGAGGGCTTATGGGAAAACATTTTCAGAATTTTAAAACGGTGGTTTACGTTCCTGCGGCGGTTGCGAAGGCATTCACGGAGGAAAAGCTATCCAAGGAATATGATTTCCTTGAGAAGTATATTGGCCTTGACAAGATTTATCTGGAGACGCACCGTGGCGACTGCGACGTGGATCCGTCTCAGATAGAAATGATCAAGGCGTTTTTTGTTGGTAAGGGCGTGGAAGTCTCGGGCGGAATGACCACGATCATTGGAGACATTGAAGGGTCAGAGCCGGGGAAGCAAAGGCTCTTTGGCACGTTTTGTTATACGGACGCTGCCATGCGAAAGCGCCTGGTCGAAATCTCGAAGGAGGCTGCAAGGCTCTTTGACGAGATCATATTGGATGATTTTTATTTTACGAATTGTAGCTGCGCGAGTTGTATCAAGGCGAAGGGAGACCGTGACTGGGTGACCTTCCGCAGAGAACTCATGCAGGATGTTTCAGAGAATTTAGTCGTAAAGCCGATGAAGGAAGTGAATCCGAAGGTGAAGGTAGTCATCAAGTACCCGAACTGGCGGGAGTCCTATCACTTTACGGGATATGTGCCCGAGGTACAAAGGGACATATTCGATGCCACCTATACCGGAACGGAGACGAGAAGCGCCTCCTACACGGATCAGCATCTGCCGGAGTATCTGAGCTATTCCCTGATGCGCTACTTTGACAATGCATGGCCCGGAAGGAACGGCGGCGGATGGTTTGACACCTATCAGTGCTGGTCGATCGACAGATATCTGGAGCAGGCATATCTCACGGCATTCGCAGGCGCAAAGGAGCTGATGCACTTTATGTGGGCGGATCTGATCGACAATCCTTACGTCGCAGCCATGGGCCTGCAGCTGAAAAAGATCGACCAGATGATGGAAGGCGTAGGAAAGCCGGTTGGCATACCGACGTATATCCCGTTTGCATCAAGCGGCGAAAATCATCTGGAAATGCGCCTTGGCATGCTGGGAATGCCGATCGAGCCGACACCGTTCTTCCCCGAGGAGGCAAAGCGCATCTTCCTGACGGAGAGCTCGCTCGCCGATCCGGACGTTATCACGAAATTGCAACGCTTCGTAGAGCAGGGCGGAGACGCCGTGATCACGACGGGATTCCTTCGGGAAGCAGGTGATGCGCTTAGGGCGGCCGGACTCACGGAGGCAAGGCTCACCGGGCGCAAATATGCCGTGACGCGCTATCACGTAACGGGAGAACCGGCGGGATATGCAGAGCACCGAAATCCCGTTTTATTCCCGGAGATCGTGCACGGGAACAATGATTCGTGGTCCCTTCTGAACGGAGGCAGCGGAGATCTGCATGCTTCCCTGTTCCTGCGCAGCACTTATGGAAAAGGAAGGCTATTTATTATGGCGATCCCCGAGAATGACAGCGACCTTTATCAAGTGCCGAAGTCTGTGATCGACGTGGTTAAGAAGGTGCTTTGCGGCACGGATTACGTGACCGGAAGGTTGTTCTCCTGCTTTACTTATGAGGACGGCAGCATGATCCTATATCGTTACGTCAAGGGAGATAACCGCGCGGACAAGGTGACGGTGAGGACGGGAAAGAAAGTGAAGGCCTTGGTGGACGCGCAGACGGGCCATAAGATCCCCGCCATAGAGATCCATCATCGTTCCTATTTTGGAGAATGGACGGAATATTTGGCAGAGGTGATCCTGCAACCAGGTTTCATCAAGAAATACCGCTGGGAAGAAGCGGACGTACCGTCGTAAGAGACAACGCAATCTGGTTGACGGAATGCTGAAAATATTGCATAATAATGGAGTAAAACGAATTACCAAATTCTGTTTAGGAGGTGTCTTATGGCTATGATGGAAAGACCCGTCGTTACCAAGATGGAAGACGGCGGAAAGTATTGGGAGCATACTTATGAGAAGTTTTATCTGAAGGCATTTGTGCCGGCGACGGACATTGACGGTAAGGTGAATAATTATACCTTCCGCGCTCCGCTCCTTTTGATCTTTGAGGAGAAGAAGCAGACCATGGAGGAAGCCATCGCGTTCGCAAAGGAGAGCGGCCTTGCTGACATTGCTTCTGCAGTGGACTCTTCCGTTCTGTTCATCTATCCGACGGCAGAGGGTGGCTGGAAGAATGCACCCGAAGATTTATATGCATCCCTGATCGCGGAAGTAAAGATGAATCCTGATTATGAAGACGGCATCGCATCGATCATGGATTTCTTTACGAGACAGTTCAAGGGTTACTTTATCCGCGGCGCGATCTTCAGGGCTGACATCTACAGCTATGGTGAGTCCGCAGATTACGTGGCAAAGAACCTGCTTAAGACCTTACAGGGCGAGTATCTTTGGGGCCCCGGCGAGATTACCGCGGCATGTGTTTCCATGGAGAGGCTTAGCGTGATCCCTGCGCCGGAGCGCAAGGACATCGGCATCATCAGCGTCGGCAATTCCAAGGAAGTGAACGATGCGCTTGCAGGCTGCGAGAATCTTTTGATCAAGGACAAGGCAGATTACAAGGCAGATTTCAAGGCCTTTGTCCGCAAGTTCAAGATGTGGTGCGGCGTGATGGAGATCGAGCCGGATTTCGAAGCCCTTGACATGACGGAGGAGGCAGGCTGCGTAACCGTTCAGACGTCTCCCAACAATTTTGGCAAGTATAAGGGAACCAAGGAGCATAAGGTTGGTTACTTCGCTTATTATAACAATGACGCGTTTAAGAATGGCCCCGTGCCGCTCCTCGTGGGCTTTCACGGCGGCGGAGATTCTTCCATGTTCCTGACCTTCGTGTCGGGCTGGTGGGAGATCTGTCATCGTTACGGATTCCTCTACGTGGCGCTGGACAATCATCAGGACGTGCCTGCCGCTGAGGCTGCGCAGCTGATCGAAGAGTTAAAGAAGCGTTATCCCGTGGACGCACGTCGCATTTATGGCACGGGCTTTTCCATGGGAAGCGGAAAGTCTTGGGACATGTTCCAGGAGTTCCCGGAGATGTTCGCAGGCCTTGCGCCCGCGAGCGCACTCTTCCCTGTACGCGGCAATATGTTCGGAAAGAACTTAGAGGACGGCATCAACGAGACGATCCCCGTGCCGATCTTCTATTCCGGCGGCGAGAAGTCTCATCTGCCCGAGCTTCCGTTCCAGGCAGAGTCCGGTCTCGAGAGAGTGCAGTATGCGACAAAGGTCAACAAGGTGAAGAAGGACTTTGGCGCGATCTCTTATGCGGATAAGGACAAGTGGGAGGATCCCATCTACGGCATCGCTGGCGATCGCGTGGAGAAGATCCCGGATGAGACGAGAGGGAGCATCCTCACCATTCGTTATTATGACAGCGAAGACGGCGTTTGCCGCACGGCCTTTGCCAGCATCAGCGGCCAGGTGCATGAGTGCAGGCATCACACCAATGAGAACGCCTGGAAGTTTATTTCACAATTTACAAGATAATCCTTTATCGGAGGGACGTAAGGGAGATCAGTCAGGAGGACAAGTGACATGATAACGGATCTGAATTTATCACTTTACTTGATCGGAGCCGTCTTTTTTGTGATCATAAGCAGAAAATGCTTTTTGGAAAAGCTGACCATTCCAAAGGCCATTTTGACTTTTCTCCTTTCGCCTTCGGTAGGATGCTTTGTTGCATACATGATCGTCCTTGCGATCATACCGGACTTTGGTGATTATGCGAATTTTGAAGCCACCATGGGGAACGCGTTGGCGAACTTCGTGATTCAGTTTGTCGTAAACCTCCTTCTTATGTTTTTCTACGTAAAGCTGATGCGTGCGCGAAATTCCTCCATGTCCGTATTCATCTATCTGTGTTCCGTGATGTTGGTTCCGAGCTTCATTACCGTGATCCTCTCGGAAACCCTGGTGCCATTCTTTACTTATCTGTTCCTTCAGATCCTGTTTTACGTCATTACGGTCCGCCCTGCCTCAGAGCTGACGCGGGAGAGACAGGTGACGAACGCCAGATCCTTTATTATTCTGCCGGCCCTGACCTATCTTTTTAATTCCTCCATGTATGCCCTTCTCATGTACTTGTTCAATCTTACTCATGCGCCTGAAAGCCTCACTGACGCGCTTGTCGAATTAAGAGAAGTCATGGATCCGGAATTGATGACGCCCTTTTTTGAGTTCTTGCGAGGCATGTTCAAGTACTTACGCATGCAGCAGGACCTGATCCTTTATCCCAGCCTCTTTGTCACGCTGGTGCTGATCATAGCATTTTCGATCATCGTCCGTAACATTAAATACATGAACGAAGCGATCAAGGCGCAAAAGGAGATCAAGGAGCTTTCCGTGGAAGTGATGGAAGCGCTGGCGCATACCATCGATGCCAAGGATGAATATACGAAGGGTCATTCCATCCGTGTTGCGAAATATTCCAAGATGATCGCGGAGCGGATGGGACTTTCCGAGGAACAGTGCGAGAACATTTATTACATGGGACTGTTGCATGACCTTGGAAAGATCGGCGTGCCCAATGAGATCATCAACAAGCCCAGCAAGCTGACTGAGGAAGAGTATGACGTGATCAAGGGGCATCCGGGCATGGGTTCCGAGATCCTGGCGGAGATCAAGAGCAGGCCGGATCTGGTGATGGGTGCGAGATGGCATCATGAGCGCTATGACGGAACAGGCTATCCCGATCATAAAAAGGGTGAGGCTATCCCGCTGGAGGCAAGGATCATTGCCGTGGCGGACACGTATGACGCCATGACTTCCAACCGAAGCTATCGAAGCTATCTGACGCAGGACAGAGTGCGCGAGGAACTGATCAAGAACAGCGGAACGCAGTTTGACGGGAAGGTGGCAAACGCCATGATCGAGATCATGAACGAGGATAAAAACTATGAACTGCACGAGTAGGATCCCATTTTGAAAATCGATTTACTTTTTTCAAAATATGGGTTGACACATGGAAAATTGTGTAGTATATTCATACCAATATTTTCCGATTTTCAGAAAATGAGAACGGATCGATCATAGGCAAAGCGGCCTGGAAAGGAGAACCGAAATGCTGTTTCTGGCGTCTGAAATGAGATATAACGAAAAGCAGTCTGTGAACATTTATTGCGTCCATGGATTTATTTCTCATATCAAAATTCAGAAAAAAAGAGATAGGGTTCTTACGATGGCAGGCGGTGCCATTCCTAAGTTTACATGGAGTTGAAAGGAAACCCCACTTATCTCGCGTAGGTAAGTGGGGTTTTTACATAAAGGATTGACAAAAGGAGCTAATCATGGAAAAGAAAGCAAGTAAGAGGGAGATCACAAGAACGAGGGCAGTTCAGAATAACTTGTTCGCCTGTCGTCTCCTAAGAAGGATCTGTCCGTCGCTGGTGGTGCATCAAGGCATTATGCAGTTTTTGGGATACTTTGAGTGGCTGTTCTACAGCGCATTTTTCATGCGCTATGTCATCAACTCGCTAGAGAACGGCGACAGCTTCGGAACGATCATGACCTTTGTCGTGATTGTTGCGGTCGTGATGTGTTTCATGAATTTTTATGAGCGTGTTCTCGTGGGATACGTCTTTCCCGTCAGCGAGGCGAAGGTCAATAAGGGCCTCTACACAAAGCTGTTTCGCAAGTCCCGAAACGTGGAGCTGGAGTGCTTTGAAAACAGCGATTTCTATGATAAGTATACGCTCGCCATGGAGCACGCGGACCAGCGCCTCATGACGACGGTGCAGGATGTCTTTAAGACGGTTTTCGGAGCCATCGCCAGCGTATGCGCCTTCGCATTCATGTATCAGGTGGATAAGATTTCCGTCCTGTTCATTCTCTTTCCCATCATCGGGAATTTCGTGTTTAACAGAAAGCTCAGCCATATCGATTACGCAAGAAATAAGGACATGGCGCCGCACAACCGCCGCATCGCATATATCAACCGCGTGATGTATCTTCCGGAATATGCGAAGGAAATGCGCCTGACGGACGTGTTCTCGCTGATGAGACGGCAATACCGTGAGGCCATTACGGGACTGGCGGACGTAACGAGGAAGTATACGAAGCGGGCAATGGTGCTTCACTGGATGTACGTCATGTTCACCTTCACCTTTATTTTCGAGGGACTGCTGATTTACGGCGCATACAGGACGCTGGTGAGCAACAGCATGACCCTTGCAGAACTCGCCGTGATCACGAGTATGATGGTTTCTACGACATGGATCCTCATCGGTTTTACGGAGTCTCTGACGAGCCTCTTTAAGAATGGCCTGTTCATCGAATATCTGCGGACCTTCTTAGAGTATAAGGAGAAGATCCCGGAGGATTCCGCCGGCGCAGATCCCGGCACGGAGATCCAGTCGATCGAGTTTCGCGACGTGTCCTTCTCTTATAAGGACAAGGAGGTTTTGTCCCATCTGAACATGGAGTTTCGCGGCGGCAAGACCTATGCGCTGGTTGGACATAATGGTGCGGGAAAGACAACGCTGATCAAATTACTTTTACGGTTTTATGATCCTACCTCCGGCCAGATTTTCATGAATGGAAGGGACATTCGGGAATATGACTTAAAGAAGTACAGAGCCCTGTTTGCCACGGCATTTCAGGATCACAGGATGTTCTCCATGTCGGTGCTCGATAATGTCGTGATGGGCGAGGCGATCCCGGAGGAAGAGAAGGAGCAAAGGGTTTGCGAGGCCCTAAGGCTTTCGGGCGCATATGACAAGGTGATGAGCCTGCCGAAGGGCATTCAGACCACGCTGACGCATGAATTCGATGACGAGGGCGCGGTGCTCTCAGGCGGAGAATTCCAGAAGATCGTGGTGGCGAGAGCTTTCGTCAAGGAGTGCCCTTTTAAGATCTTTGACGAGCCCAGCAGCGCGCTGGATCCGATCGCGGAAGCGACGCTCTTTGACAACATTTACGACACCTGTGCGGATCATACGCTGGTATTCATCTCGCACAGGTTATCCTCCGTGCAGAATGCCGACTGGGTATACCTTTTGTCGGATGGCACCGTGAAGGAGGCCGGAACGCACCGCATGCTCATGGACCGGAAGGGCCTGTACGCGGACATGTATACGAAGCAGGCGAAGAACTATCTGGCAATCTCAGGAGACGGGCTTTCGGCCGATGACAAGGAACGGCCAGATCCTGACGGAGGCTTTGGGTTCGAGGATGGAGGTGAGTGGGCATGAAAAAAGTATGGCAAAATCAGCTCTTTCTTTGGAACCTCTGCTTCAAGACCTGTCCGGGATACATGATCTATTTCCTGTATGACGGCTTCCGTTATCAGGGCATCATCTTCCTGGAGCACGTGCTTGGCATTCGTTACGTGCTGCACTGCGCGGAGTATCATGAACCCTTCTGGAAGGCGTTCTTATTCATAGGAGTGATCCTTTTCGTGAATATGCTCCAGATTGTGCCGGACGGCTTTTTCATCCACGGCTGGACCTATCGCAGCAAGCCGAAGCTCTATAAGGCGCTGAAGGAAAAGATGTATGAAAAGGCAGCGCAGATCGACTTAAGCTGCTATGATGATCCGAAGTATTACAATGATTTCGTGTTGGCCGTTGCAGAGGCGGAAAGCTCCATCGACAGATTCCTTTCCATGTGCAACATGATCATGCAGGGGCTGACGATTATTTTCACCACGGGCGTATTTTACCTTTTGACGGACGCGGCCGGTATCCTCTTTGTGTTTGCATCTTTTGTGTTAAGATACTTTGTTTCGAAGGTGTTAAACAAATTGAATTATGACGTGCGTTTGAAGCTCAATCCATTGATGAGAAAAAGGGATTACGTGAGTCGCGTGTTCTATTTGAATGACTTCGCAAAGGAGTTAAGGCTCCATCCCAGAGTGGGGGATTCGCTGGAGAAGGAGTTCCAGGAGACCAACGATGAGATCGTGGAGGAGCAGAGAAAGGTTGGCCTAAAGAGGACGCTTCTGAATTTCACGAGAGATTACGTGGTTGGTGATTTCATCATGGACGGCCTTTACATCACCTATCTGGTATTCCAGGCAGCCGTGTTGCACACCATTGATTACAGCAACGCCGTGGTGCTCTTTAACCGTACGGGAAGCCTTAGAAGGGGCATGGCGAACATGGCAGACATCTTCCCGAAGGCGCAGGAAAACAGCATGTACGTTGATAAGATCAGGGCCTTTCTCGATTATGAGCCGAAGATGAAGGCCATGGAGGGCGAGGCAGTGCCTGCGGGCAACGCAGAGCTTTCACTGGAGCATGTCAGCTTCCGGTATCAGGAGGAGCAAGGGGATACCTTGAAGGACATTACCATGAAGGTGCAGCCGGGAGAAAAGATCGCAATCGTTGGATATAACGGTGCGGGCAAGACGACGCTGATCAAGCTTCTCATGCGACTGTATGATCCGACGGGCGGAGAGATTTACTATCATGATCAAAACATTAAGAAGTATAAGCCCTACGACTATCGCCATCGCATCGGCGTTGTCTTCCAGGATTATCAGATGTACGGTGCGTCGCTTCGTGAGAACGTGGTGATGCGAAGCCTGGAGGACGTGGAAAATGACACCAAGGTGGTCTCTGCGCTCGAAAGGGCCGGATTTGGGGCGCGTCTGAAGACTCTGCCGAAGGGGCTTGATACGCAGGTGACGGCGGAATTCGACAAGGAGGGCGTGAACTTCTCCGGCGGTGAAAGCCAGAAGATCGCAATCTCCAGAGCGTTTTATAAGGATGCGGACATCCTGATCATGGATGAGCCTAGCAGTGCATTGGATCCCATTGCAGAGTATGAATTAAATAAGGCGATGGAATCCGCGGCGAAGGGCAAGACGGTGTTCTATATCTCACACAGACTTTCCACGACGAGGGACGCAGACAGGATCATCCTTCTGGAGAATGGACGCGTCGCAGAGGAAGGAACGCACGAGAGCCTGCTTGCAAAGAACGGCAGATACGCTGAAATGTGGCGCGTTCAGGCCGGGAGATATCAAGTTTCATAATGTGCCAAAGGGGACGGTTCTTTTTGACACACGCGACAAAATGTGCCAAAGGGGACGGTTCTTTTTGGCACACGCAACAAGAATGTGTCAAAAAGAACCGTCCCCTTTGACACGTGGAAGGAGGAATCAGGTATGGTTATAGAGGAGAAATGGTTTACGTTAAAGGATGGCAGGGAGGCCGTGATCCGAAGCCCGAGGGAGGAGGATATCGACGGTCTGCTGGATTACCTTCGGATCTCGGCGGGTGAGACGGAGTTCATCCTGCGCTATCCGGAAGAGTGTGGAAAATATACCTATGAGGGCGAGAAGAAGCTGATCGAGGAATGGACTGTGTCGGAGGATATCTGCATGCTGGTCTGCGTCGTGGACGGAAAGGTCGCAGGAAACTGCGAGGTCCGCAGGAGCAAAAACCTTAAGACGAAGCACAGGGCAAGCATTGGCATCGCGCTGATCAGCGAGTTCTGGAACTTAGGGATCGGCACGCAGATGTTTGAGGAGCTGATCAAGGTTGCGAAGGGCTGGGACGACGTCATTCAGATGGAGCTCGAGTTCGTTGAGGGAAACAGCCGCGCAAGGGCGCTTTACGAGAAAATGGGCTTTCGGATCGTGGCCGTTCACCCCAATGCGATCAAGACAAAAAGCGGGAAACTCTTGAACGAATATTTGATGGTGAAAGAGCTGTAACTATGCTATACTAAAGAATGGCGGACAACGCCGGGATCATATAAAGCAAGTGATCACCTTCGAATGGGAAAAAACATGGAGTGAGATATTGATATGAGCAGCAGACAGGAGATCATTAGTGAGTTTTATGCCGAATGTGGCAACGAGGATAGCAGGTTGACCAGAAGTCGTCACGGGCAACTGGAGTTTTGCACTTCGATGCATTATATTCATCGCTTTGCGGACAAGAATTCGAAGGTGCTTGAGGTTGGCGCCGGTACGGGAAGATATTCCATCGCGCTCGCGAAGGAGGGCATGGACGTCACCGCGATCGAGCTTGCGGAGGCAAACCTTGCGGTGCTTCGCGAAAACGCGAAGGACGTTTCAAATCTGAACGCCATGCAGGGCGACGCGACGGACCTTTCCCGTTTTGCGGACAACACCTTTGACATAACGCTGGTCTTCGGTCCCATGTATCATTTATATGATCCCGCAGAGGTTCACAAGGCTATCGATGAAGCAATCCGCGTGACCAAGAAGGGCGGGGCGATCCTGTTTGCTTTTATTTCCGTGTATGCGATCATGTATGCTAACTATCTTGAGGGCAACTGGGCAGCAGGCGAGGAAGAAAACTTTACGAAGGATTATCAGATCCGGCACTTTAAGGAGCAGCTCTTTACTGGCTATGACATTATCGAATTCGAGCAGCTGTTTGAGGAAAAGCCCGTGACTTGGATCACGACGGCCGGCGTGGATGGCCTTTTGGAGCCTGTTGAGGACCGAGAGGACTTTTGCATCAAGGATGAGGATTTCGAAGCCTTTGCGAAATGGTATCTGGCCTTTGCGGAAAAGAGAGAGCTCCTTGGCATGACTAATCATCTGCTTTATGTCTGCAAGAAGGCGTAATGTTGGATTTCAGAAATAGCTTTCGGATTTAGAGTCCGAAAGCCGGGAGGACAGAATGGAAAAGCAGCAGTACTTATCGTGTTTGCCGGATTACGACAATTGTCTTGTGAACCTGGCAAACTCCATCTTGAAAGAATTCGGCGCGAAGACAAGCGCAAAGACGCTTCCTATGGCCGATCAATATTTGAAAAAAGACTATCAAAACGTCGTGGTCCTTCTTTTGGACGCGATGGGGATCTCTATTTTAGAGAAGCACCTGAAGGAGGACGGGTTCTTTAGAAGTCACCTGGCGGGAGCATATGATTCCGTATATCCGCCGACGACGGTTGCGGCAACCACGTCCATTCTGAGCGGTCTCTACCCCAATGAACACGGCTGGCTTGGCTGGGATATCTATTATCCGCAGCTCGATAAGAATGTCACGGTCTTTACCAATCAGGAACAGCTCTCAGAAAAAGAGGGCGCGGTGCCGACGGAAAAGTATCCTGACGGAAGACCAAAGTGGGCGGAGGATTCCCTGGCGGAGACAAAGCCGGCAGCAGATTTTAATGCAGGCTTTACGTTCACGCCGTATCAGAACATTGTGGACAAGATCAATGCAGCAGGCGGACAGGCCTATGCGGCCATGCCGTTTTTACCGCCGTTTCCGCAGACGCTCGAGGAAATCTTGGAGCGTACCTTGACTCTTTGCAGAGAGCCTGGCAAGAAGTTCATCTATGCTTACTGGAATGAGCCGGATTCCACGATGCACAGGACCGGAACCGTGAGCGATAAGACGCACAAGATGGTCACGGGGCTGGAAAAAATCGTGGAGGAGTGCGCATCCAAGCTGGAAAACACTTTGCTCCTTGTCACCGCAGATCACAGCCATATCGATTGCGATAACGTCTGCATTTTGGATTATCCGGAGATCCTGGACTGCCTTGAGCGCATGCCTTCCTTTGAGCCGCGCACGCTGAACTTGTTCGTGAAGAAGGAGAAGCGGGAGGAATTCCCAGCGATCATGAAAAAGTATTTTGGCGATGACGTGCTTCTTCTCACCAGGGAAGAGGTCTTGGAGAACAAGGTGTTTGGAACGGGGAAAAACCGCGAAGGCCTTGAGGCGATGCTTGGTGATTTCGTCGCGCTTTGTGTTTCGGCAAAGACCATTCTCAACACGCACGTTGAAGTGCAGGAAATGCCCGGAGGCCATGCGGGACTCTCCAAGGAGGAGATTCGCATCCCCCTGATCGTCATTGAGAAATAACGCCGCTGATGTTCCTGTGCTTTTCGATGGTGCATTTCACGCAGGCCATCGGGCGCGCGAAGGCATATACAAAAAGGTGTGACAAGGAGGAGAAAATGAGTAAGATCAGGAAGAAACCAACCAATGATTTTTGTCCGCAGACTCTGTTTTTGTATGGTACCTATGACAAGGACGGAAAGCCGGATTTCGGGCTTTTCTGTTGGCTTAGCTATGTCTGGGACGGCGAGCTTGGTGTGATGTGCTGCATTGGCGGCGACAAGCTTACAAGACAAAACATTGAGAGAGATAAAGTGTTTTCGGCAAACCTTGTGACGGAGGAGCTTCTTCCCGTTGCGGACCATATGGGCAACATGAAGGGTGAGGACCCGGAAAAGATGAAGGTCGGTCTGGACATTGGAAAGGGTGAGGTGCTTCCCGTGCCGATCCTGAACAATTCGCCCGTGATCTTTGAACTGGAGGCGAAGGAGTTTGTAAAGCTCCATGACGGCGAAGTGATCATTTGCAAAATCCGCAACGTGCTCCAGGACGAGGAACTCTCAGCCGAGGACGTTACCACGGCGGAAAAGCTTGCAAAGATCGCACCGGTAAAGACCACTTGCACGGAATATTTTGGCGTCGACGGACGAAGCCTTGGCGCATGGGGCGAGCCCAGAAAGCGACTGTAAAAAAGTAAGACGGAAGGACATGGAACACGAGAAGGATAGATTAAAGCAAATGCTGGATTGCTTTCACAAGTACGATTCGGAGCACATGGCGTTTCAGGCGTTTGGACTGAGCGAGGACGTGGAATATGACGCACTTGTGATCGCGCCGAGCTTTACGCCTTATAAGCTGCGGATGGACACCTATTGCAAGGTGACGACGCTCAAGGAAGGCGCCTATATCGGAGGCTATCTGGTCGAAAAGGATGGGCTGAAGATCGCATGGATCAAGATCGCGTCCTCGGCAGGCAATCTGATCGATCATTTGGCGCTTTGCGCGGAGCTGAAATTCAGGCAGATGATCTTTATCGGAGCCGTTGGCGCCTTAAAGGAAGAGATTGAGCTTGGGGACGTTTGTACGCCGTCCATCGTCATGGAATATGTGCACCTGGACGAGATCCGGTCATTAGATACGGATCTCATCGAGATGGAGACGAGCTCCTTTTATCTGATGACGGAGCTTTTTGAGATCCCGGGGATCGCACTGCTGGTCGTTTCCGATAACTCGGCGTCCGGCGCGCCGCTGGTGGGACGCTCTGACGCGGAGCAGGAGAGGTATGATCATGGCAGAGAGGTCGTGCTACCTGACATGATCTTAACGCTTGCGGGAAGATAAGAAGACAGAGAATCTTCGGGAGACATTTCCGATGATGGAAAAGAAAGCGATACACGGTCATAAGCTGGCAGGAGCTTAGATAAAGGAGTGTCTATGATCAAGGCAGTTATTTTTGACATGTTTGAGACGCTGGTGACGCATTACAGGTCGCAGCAGTATTTCGGAGAAGACATCGCAAAGGACCTCGGAATAACGGAAGAGAAATTTCGTGAAATCTGGGATCAGCGCGATCATGAGAGAAGCGTTGGCCTTCTGACCTTTGAGGACGTGATCCAGGAGATCATGGAGAAGAATGAGATCCGGTCTGAGGCGTTGCTGAATCAGGTTTCCCAAAAGCGCACGAAGACGAAGGTGGAAGTCTTTATGCACCTGCATGAAGAGATCCTTCCCCTGCTGGCGGAGCTTAAGAGAAGAAACATTAAGATCGGACTGATCAGCAATTGCTTTTCAGAAGAGGTGTTTGCCATCCGGGGAAGTAAGCTCTACCCTTACTTTGACGCATGCATGCTGTCTTATGAGCAGGGAGTCATGAAACCGGATAAGGAAATCTATTCCAGGTGTCTTAGAGAACTAAATGTCTCCTCGCAGGAGTGCCTCTATGTCGGAGACGGCGGCAGCAAAGAGCTTGAGACCGCAACGGAGATGGGGATGAAGGCGCTGCAGGCCACTTGGTACTTTGAGGACAATACGAGGGATCACCCCAAGCGGGACCTTCGGTTTGCCGCGTTGGAAAGTCCCCGTGAGATCCTGCATTATCTTTTCTTTTTCACCGTGCTCTTTGGAACGCGTGAGCCGATTCATTTTCGGGAATATGACCGCCAGGGGATCGATCTGGAGCTGCAGATGCAGTTTCGCGGGAGCGTTGGCGTTTATGGGTATGACGTGGATCATTTCGTCGGAGAGAGGGACATTTCGCAGGCGGTCAGGGAACAGGCGCAAGGCATCATTCAATATGGTCTGGATCATTGGACGGAAGAGAAAAGCGTCATGCAATGTGACGTGAACGCGGTGCTCCGCAAGATGCTGGAAAAGGGCCTTGCCGACATTGGCATCAGGGCGAAGACGGAGAGCTTCTCCTGGCAGCTTACGGAGGAGTCTCAAAAATTATATTCCGTGCGGATCCCGTTCCTGTCGGAGATCGGCGGAGGCGACGGAAAGGTCCAGCTAAAGCCGGTGACCAAGGAGAATCTGGATGCCGTGCTTGCGCTGCGTGTTGACAAAGAGCAGGAGCGGTTTGTGCCTTCCACCGCGGAGTCTCTTGCGCAGGCTTATGTATATGCAGATACGGCCTACCCCTTTGCCGTTTATGACGGCGACGAGCTGGTCGGATTTCTCATGATGGGATATTACGAGGCCAAGCAGTATTATACGCTTTGGAAGTTTATGATCGATCGGAGGTTCCAGAATAAGGGCTATGGGCGGCAGGCGCTAAAACTCGGATTGAATTTTGTCAAGGACCGCTTCCAGGCAAAGGAAATCTATACCGGAGTTACGCCGGGGAACACTGTGGCTAAGAGATTATATGAATCCGTCGGCTTCCGTGACACGGGCCTTTTAGAGCTTGGCATGGAGGAGATGAAGCTGACATTCTGAGTTGTACGGGTAGAAAAAAGAATTGGTTCCGGGGCAGGTAAGGAGGGCGACGCATGAGGTATCAGAGGGATAAGGAAAGAACTTGGCTGGAAGATGAGGATGGGACGAGGATTGGATACATTGATCATCCTGAGGTGCGGCCAGGCGTGGTGAATTTCGAGCATACGATTGTCGATGACGCATACTCCGGACGCGGGATCGCGGGAGAATTGACAAAAACCGTGGCAGAGCAGCTTCGAAAGGACGGGACAAAGGCGGAGCTTTCCTGCTCTTATTCCATCAGATGGTTTGCAAAGCATCCGGAATATGCGGATGTGCTGGCCGACCCGGAGGCGGAGGCACAGAAGGCTAATTCATTAGCCGGTCCGGCCTGCGGCATACGCAGAAGACAAGCGTAAAAGCTGCGGCATCCGCAGAAGAAAAGTGTAAGTTTTGGGCGAAGACGCATGGAAGAACATAATTATGGCGTAAGAAGGAGCTTTGAGGCGATGCTGGAAGCATTGGAAGTGATGCGCGCGCAGGAGGAATGGCAGCGCGCGGGAGCATATAGCGTAAGGATTCAGGGAATGAATCGTCAGCACCATATTTCCTTAAGGGACGAGTTTGATGAGCATGACTGCGAGGGAACCAAATATATACTGTTGCTTGACGGCGGTTATCCGGTCGCGACTTGTCGGTTTTATGAAGTGGCAGAGGAAAAGGTGACCATTGGACGAGTCGTGGTCCTTCCGGAGTATCGAGGGAAGCATTTGGGAGAAAGGGTCGTGCGTGAAGCGGAGCATTGGATTGCCGAGCTTGGTTATAAAGAAATCGAGGTGGACAGCCGCGTGGTAGCCGTGGGGTTTTATGAGAAGCTTGGGTTTACAAAAGTAAGCGAAGAAGTGTATGAGAGCGGCGTGTTCGACTGCGTAAAAATGCGGAAACATATGTAACGTTGCATGGCAAGAGCGCGCAAGAGAATGCAGTTGAGTTATAGTATGCGAAAACCGAATAAGTAATTTGAGGTAAGAGTGTGACAAAGGGGACGGTTCTTTTGACATGTGAATGGATAGAGGGAAAACATTCATGAAACGATTATTTCGAATCGTGTTATTCGGTATTCTCGTATGCCTTGTGGGATGTGGCAGGCTCGAAAATAAACAGGAAACAAGCAAGGCTTTGCCAAATCAGAAGGAAGAAAGTAATGCCGTAAACTCTGCGGAGAATGCTACGGAAAATAATGCATACAGTGTTGCAAACGACGATGCCGAGGAAGATTTTACGGACACGATGTATGATTATACTTTCGCCGGCATGAAGAGTGCTACGAAGAGAGTGGATCCGACGGATTACGTCAGTGTTTTAGAGTATGGCGTGGAGGCGAATTCAGACAAGGACTTTTCTGAAGAAATCATCAAGGCCATTTATGATGCCGCCGAAAAAGGAAAGTACCTGTATTTTCCGGAAGGAAGGTATTTCGTAAAGAATGTGAAGATATGGAATACTGACAATGTCAAAATCTGCGGCGCGGGCGAGAAAACCATCTTTATGACGGCGGAGGATGCCGTCGGAGAAGAGAAATGGGACATTGCGGTAGGGCTTTATCACTGTAATAACTGCGTGGTCAGAAACATTACCTTTGATGGGAACAATAAGAAGGTCGCGGGAAATCTTTCGGTAGGCGTACTGCAGCTTCGGATCGAGGATTGTGCGAATGCATCCGTCTTCGGTTGCCGCTTTCAGAACAACAACAGCGGAAACGTGAACATTGTGGGGCAGGCGGAAGGACTCAAGATTTTTTATTGTGACTTTCTAAATTCCGACTGCTCGATCGTTGTCATGCCTGGGTTTATCACGAACGGATTCCTTTGTAATAATTTTATTGACGGTCAGGAGTGGGAGTGGAGCGAGCCCATCTCGCTCTATAATGCGCCGGAAGATGACAAGCCGAACAGTAATGTCATCATCAGCGGAAATGATATCAGAAATCATACGCAGGGCGCCGGCGGAGTCTTTATCACTTATCCGAGCGAGAATATTTACGTGAGCAGCAATTATTTTTACAGATGTGGCGCGGCGATTGGAAGCGGCTCCAGACTTCAGTCGGAAGAGGATAACAGAGGGCCTTGGAACGTGATCTGCAAGGATAATGTGATAGATTCTCCAACCTGGCATGGGATTGCTCTGTTATACGCAGATGGGTGGACGATCGAGAATAATACTATTTTGAACATAACGGATGGATTTGCCATGTATCTTGATCAGTGTCATAACAATGTGATCAAGAACAATAAGATAAACGGCAGCAGGATTTATGAGGATAACTCATCTGACAATACAATCTCAGAAAATCATTAAAACGTGTCAGAAAGAACCGTCCCCTTTGGCACGTGTAAGGAGGAAAATCATGAAACTATATTTAACGAGTGCTATCGGCGGTGACGTCAAGGTAGACGGAATACGTAAGCCTGCACCCCTACTTCCGTTCAACGGATTTACTTATTTTTTGAAACAGGATTGGGTGGAGAATGCGAAGGTTTTGATCATTTCAGCCTCGCCGGCAGAGTATGAAAGAAATGATTCGATCCTTCGGTGCCTGCGAGAAGCATTTCCCATGAGCGGACTGAGCGTTTCTTTTGTGGATATATGTGATGACAGGAAAGAGAATCTGGCTGATCGTATGGGTGAGATGGATGTCGTATTACTCTCAGGCGGGCATGTTCCGACGCAAAATGCGTTCTTTCAAAAGATCGGATTAAAGGAAAAGCTGGCGGGCTTTCAGGGCATTGTGATCGCCTACAGTGCGGGTTCCATGAACTGTGCGGGAATGGTTTATGCCAGCCCGGAACTAGACGGGGAAGCACTGGATCCGAATTACAAGCGCTGGATCCCGGGACTGGCACTTACAAATGTCAATATTTTCCCGCATTTTGAGGTCCTTAGGGAGGATTGGCTGGACGGCATGCGCGTGGTGGAGGACATTGCCTTTGAGGACAGCAAGGTTCATGAAATTATCGCCATGAATAATGGGACCTTTATTATAGTTGATGAGAATGGGAAACACACCTTATTTGGAGAGGCTTATCGCATCAAGGATGGAAAGATGGAGCAGATCTGTCAGAATGGGGAGTCGATTGTTTTAGACTGACTTTCGGATGAAAAGCGGTAGGATGGTTTTATATGATACGGACGGCAAGGGAGAAGCGAAATGAAAATATACGTTGATTTTGATGACTGTCTGTGTGAGACTGCAAGGGCTTTCTCCAAGCTGGTTCTGGAGATGTTCGGAAAGGACGTGCCTTATGAAAAGATGCGGTATTTCAATCTCCAGAAGGCCTTTGACCTGACGGAGGAGCAATATGATCAGCTGCTTTTCAAGGGGCATGAGCCAGAGGTGCTCCTTTCCTATGAGGAGACGCCGGGGGCATCCGCAGTGATCAATGAGTGGATCCAAAGGGGTCATGACGTGTCGATCATTACGGGCCGCCCATTTGGTTCTTATGAACCATCCCGCGCATGGCTGGACAGGCATGGGTTACAGGACGTGAAACTGTTTTGCCTGAATAAATATGGACGTGAAAATTTTTTGAAGGACAGTGGTTTCAGTCTGGAGCTTGAGGATTACTATCAGATGAAATTTGACTTTGCTGTTGAGGATTCGCCTTCCGCGTTCAAGTTTTTTGACCATTTGCCGAACCTTAAGGTCAAGGTTTTTGACAGGCCCTGGAACCGGGAAGCCGAATTTCCTAACGAAAATTATGAAAGACTGTATGATTGGGAAGGCATCAGGAAGGCAATTGCGTGGGAAAGGTCATAATAATAATTGGAGGTAAGACATGGAGAGGTTAACGTATTTTTACGCAGAGGAAATTGCGGAAAAGAGTTGGATGATCAAGAATATCGGGGGATCGACGCCTGCGATCTGTTATCTCATTGAGGGGGCGGATTATGCGCTGCTCATTGATTCCATCATCGGGATTGGTAATCTGAAGGCCTTTTGCGAGACACTGACGAATAAGCCGATCAAGGTTGTCAACACGCATGCCCATTCAGATCATATTGGCGGCAATTTCCATTTTGATCACTGCTTTTTACATCATCGTGACATTGGATTTTTCCAGGAGTGCGTCGGGCTTAAGAAAGAGCAGGTTTTTGAATTTGCGAAGCAGATGGCACCGGAGGGTTTTCGGGAGCAGATGGTTTTGGATGACAATTTTGCAGACTGGGATCCCATCAAGATATTTCCTCTGTATGACGGGGATGAGTTTGACCTGGGAGATAGGAAGATTGAGGTTTTGTGGTGTGGCGGACACACGGCAGGTTCCATTGTGTTGATCGATCACAAAAGTAGGCTTTGTTACTGCGGCGATGCTTGTAACAGCAACACGCTGTTGGAATTTCCCAATTCGCTTCCCGTTGCCGTTTACTTGAAAAATCTCATGCACCTAAAGGAACGCCAATCTGAGTTTGATATGATGTATGGCGGTCACGAAGTCATGGAAACATCTATTATTGACGAGGCGATCGAGTCGGTGGCGAAGGTCGTTGCAGGTACGGATGATAAGTGCGAGAGAACCGGGATGATGGGGACGCCCGTATTCTATGCGGCAGCGAAAAAACCGGGAGAATATGCGCGCGTGGACGGAAAGCGCTTTAACATGAGTTATGTGCCGTCTCAGATTTTTGGACCTGCGCAGGAGAAACAATCCGTCCTATTAGAAAAATAAACGTCAACAAGGACGATTTCCATTGACGCGGAAGGAAGAAGGAAGAGATGATCAAGCTTAGAATAGCCAGGGAAGAGGATGCGGAGGCGATCCTTTCCATCTATGCATATTACGTAAAAAATACGGCGGTCTCGTTCGAGTATGAGGTGCCTTCGTTGGAGGAGTTTCGCGGGCGGATCCGAAACACCCTGCCCCAGTATCCCTATCTGGTGGCGGAGGAGGATGGCAGGATCGTAGGCTTCGTCTACGCCGGAAGATTTCATCCCAGGGCTGCGTTCCAGTGGGCAGCGGAAGCGTCGATCTATATTGACGAGGCGCATCACGGGAAGGGACTCGGAAGGCTGTTTTATGAAAAGCTCGAGGACATCCTTCGGAGGCAGAACGTGACGAACGTGTACGCCGTCGTTGCGGTTCCGATGGAGGAAGAGGACGAGTACCTAAACAGGAACAGCGAGCGTTTTCATGAAGCGATCGGCTATCAGACCGTGGGAAGATATCACGGCTGCGGAAACAAGTTTGGAAGATGGTATGACCTGATCGATATGGAGAAGTTCCTCACGGCGCATGAGTGCCCGCCGAAGCAGTTCATTCCATTTTCGGAGCTTCGGGAGCAGGTGGCACGGGAATTGTGACTTCATGAAAAAGATAACGGCGAAAAGATAACGGCGAAGTGAATAACGACGAAAAGAGGAGGACGGCATGATCAAGGCAGTGATTTTCGACATGTATTCAACATTAGTAACGCTTTTTGGAGTGGGCTGTGAGCATTATTTCAGCGGCGACATGGCCTTGGATGCGGGAGTGACGCCTGAAGAGTTCCGGAAGGTCTGGAGGAAAACGGAAGATGCCAGGACCAAGGGAGAGATCACGTCGAAGGAAGCCCTGACTGACACGCTAAAAGAGTTGGGTCGTTATTCGGACGAACTTTTAGAGAAAATCTATCAAAAGCGCGTGGATTCAAAGAGCCGAGCCTTTCAGCAAGAATATATCTATCCCGAGATTTTCCTGATGCTGGATGAGTTAAAGGAAAAGGGGATCAAGATCGGACTTATCAGCAATTGCTTCTCGGAGGAAGCGGTGCAGATCAGGGAAAGCGCGCTTTTTCCCTATTTCGATGCGGCAATGCTCTCTTATGAACAGCATGTCTGCAAGCCGGACAAGGAGATTTATGCGCGGTGCCTTAAAGAGCTAGGCCTTGAGGCGAAGGAATGCCTTTACGTGGGAGACGGCGGCTCGGGGGAGCTTGAGGCAGCGGGAGAGATCGGCATGCATCCCGTGCAGGCCACTTGGTATGCGGACGGCGTCTCGGAAGGGTATATTGACCGTAAGCCAGGATATACAAAGGCAGAGAAACCTATGGACGTGGTAAGGCTTACGGAGGACGGGGATAATGTTTATTACGCGACCTGGTATGGCGAGGTCCCTAAGGGAGATTTCGTTTCGACGGCGCCGACCTATGAAGCGGGGAAGTATTTTTCTCTGTTCCATGAGGGGAAGTTTACCTATGGCGATCTGACCATGAAATATTACTGGTATGATCCAAGGGAGCATGGATGGGCAGACGACGGAAAGCTTTCCATGATTTCTTTCCTGCATGGCACCAGCAATGCATTGGTGGGTGAGCTTTGCATTAATTATACCGGAGCTGAGTTTTATGCGTCAGAGAGCTATCAAAGATCGCTTGGCGGGGCATTTCTTTTGATCCCCATAGCGAATGAATGGCGAGATGAAACAGGGCGTACGCAAGGGTATTGGTCCAAGGAATACCTGGAACCCGTGCATGCGATGATCCTTGATTTTATTGCGTCAAAAACGCAGGGCGTTGGACTAAAGGTACTACTCGGGAATTCTTCCGGAGCGACCTTTGTGCTTCGCCTGATGGATCAATACATGGATGATTTCGACATCGTGATCCCGGTGGGAAGCACGGCTCTGCCTGATGATCCGGTGCTGGATCTCTATGATGCAAAGGGAAAGACCCTGTTTTTCGCCTTGGGCAAGCGGGATGAATTTCATTCCTTCGCGAAGGAGGCGGAGTCTCGAATTCCGAGACTGCAGCAGATGAAGCGTTGCTTTATCTATACACCGGAGTGGGTTAGAAATGGAGACGGCGGCATTGCATCCATCTGTGCCGGCGTGGAAATGGGACAGCACTGCTTGGTGAATGCGATGCATGCCAATTTGATGTTTGACGATGGATCACCTATGGAAGAAAGACTTTCGAAGGGGGTCACGGGGTGGATTGCACAGCAGAAGGAAAATCTGTGAATTTATCTATAAAACTAGGAGGAAGGCGAAATGGAACAGCAGAAGAAACCCGAAGTGGTCTATCACGGAAGCCAGTATTTATTCGATGTCGTAAAGCCCATGCAGGCGCATGGACAATGCGATGCGGAAGCGCAGACGGGAATCTATGCCGCGGCGACCATGGACGAAGTCATTCCGTTTGCCATGCCGTTTCGCTGGTATCCGGACTCGCCGGAAGGGAAGCTTAGATTTGACAGTGATGGAATTAAAAGTTTTTTGCACTATGGTTCCATTGATCCAAATGGAAAAGGATATATTTATGTTTTGCCATCGGATACGTTTGAACTCGTTGATCAGTGGGAATGGGTTTCAAGGGTGGAAGTAAAGCCAATTAAGATCATAGAGATTAATGCGAAGGATTATTGGCATACCATTACCTTTTCGGAGGAAGCAAAGGAAATCCAAAGAAAGCTATACGGAGAGGATGCAATCACGCTGGCCGTTCCAAGTCTCGAAAAGGATTTTAAATGAGGAGGGTGAGGAATGGACGAGAAGCAGGAATATTACGTTCGCAGGAGAAGCAGAGCCGTGGCGATCGTTGTCCGTGACGGAAAGATCCTGATGGAGAGAGTCTTTTACTTTGGACGTGAATTTTTCACGGTTCCCGGCGGCGGAATCGAAGAGGGAGAAACGCCTGAACAGGCCGTGATTCGGGAGCTGAAGGAAGAGTGCGGTCTGGACGGGACGATTGTGAGAAAGCTAGCCACGATCCATAAGGAGGATGGTGCCGAGGAGCATTCCTTCGAGGTTTCAGTTACTGAAGATCAGGAAGCGATCACGGGCTATGATCCCGAAGAGTCCACGGAGAATCCTCCCTTGAAGGAAGTTTTATGGATGAGCCTTAACGAGATCAGTGAAAAGGACAGGGCGTTCCTTTGGGCCTATGGGCTCATGATGGTGAAAGGATTTTTTGAAGAGATTCAGAGTTGGGGCGATGAGATCAGTTATCCGAGTGGGGATAAAGGGGAGCAAGAGTGAAGGTATTGATCATACCCATGGCGGCCATGGCAGAGACGGTGGGACCTGGCAGCAGGTGCAGGATCCTGACGGAAGGGTTACGAAGGGCAGGAATGGAAGTCCGTACTTGCATGGCCAGGGACGTGAATTTCATAGAGATCGAAGGCGTCAGAAATTATGCGCTGGTAGTTCCAACGCCGATGGGTATGCCCGGCTTTTTCGCAAAGGCGTTTTTCCCTATGGTGCAAAAGCTTGGAATCACTGCCAGGAAAACAGTGAAAAGCTTTGACCAGGTGCTTTTTTTCACGGGGAATTTGGACAAGCGCATGAAGAAATGGCATGACGAAGGAAAGGAGAACCGGCAGATTGGAGCTTTGGGATTTGTATGATCGTGACGGAAAAAGGACTGGGGAGACATGGGAGAGAAAACACGGAAATTATCAGGTGATTCCTGAGGGCAGGTATCACATGGTTTGTGATATTTTGGTACGACATGTTGACGGCACTTATTTGTTGACAAAACGGGACATGAGCAAGGATGTCTATCCTGGTTATTGGGAGGCAAGTGCCGGCGGTTCGGCAATTGCGGGAGAGGATCCCATTACGTGCGCAAAGCGCGAACTCTTTGAAGAGACGGGGATTACGGCGGAGGAGTTTCAGCTGATTAGCCACACTTTCCGGGACAAGAGCCACAGCATGTTTTATTCCTATCTGGTGACCGTGGATTGTCCCAAGGATTTCGTCGTGCTGCAGGAAGGCGAGACCACGGAGTATAAATGGGTTGATATCGCTGGTTTACTTGAATATGTAGATTCCGAGCTCGCCATCAAAACGCACAATGACAGATATGCGCCTTATTTTGAGCAGTTAAGAAACATAAGCATGACCGAAATAAACGGAAAGCATGTCAATGGGGACGGTTCTTTTTGACACGTTTTGGAAAGGAAACAAATTAGATGAAAATGCAAATTGGAAACTACCCTAAGATGATCTTGTTTGATTATGGTCAAACATTGGTTGCGGAGGAGCGGTTTAATGGCATTAAGGGAACGGCGGCGGTGATGAAGCATGCCGTGAAGAACAAGTATAATAAAACGCCGGAGGAGGTATGGTACATTGGGGATCAGTACAGATGTGACGTCGTGGGTGCGCAGGGTATCGGAATGTTTCCCGTGTGGTATGTTGGCGCGATCGACCTAAAGTACGAACCTGTAGAGAGCGTGCTGACGGTTGAAAATTGGCAGGAGCTGAAAGAGCATCTTAAGGAGTGTTTATGATCAAAGCTTTTTTTGTAGATTTTTATGGGACGATCGTGCATGAAGACGGAGAAGTGATTAAGAAGATCACGAAGATCATCTGCGACACGGGGAAGGTAGAAGATCCTTCTGACATAGACGGGTTTTGGTGGAAGGATTTCCAGACCATGTTCATGAATTCCCATGGCGAAACGTTCGAGACGCAGAGGGCACTGGAAGAGAAATCCTTGGCGCATACGTTGGAGAAATTTTCGTCGAATGCCAACGCAAAAGAACTTAGCGAGATGATGTTTGCACACTGGGTAAAACCGCCGATCTTTGAGGATTCGCATGCGTTTTTTGAAAAGTGTCCTTTGCCGATCTATGTTGTTTCGAACATCGACAGAAGCGACCTTCTGGAAGCAATCGCATATCATGACCTGCATCCCGCAGGTGTCTTTACTTCGGAGGACGCAAGGAGCTACAAGCCTCGTAAGGAATTGTTTGAACTGGCACTTCGTGAGACTGGTCTTAAACCGGACGAGGTCATCCATATCGGGGATTCCATTAGCAGCGACGTAAAAGGCGCCGGGACACTTGGAATTAAGGCCCTATGGCTCAACCGCTTTGGCAAAGCAGTTCCCGAAGACACCCGCAGTATCGCTACTTTGACGGAGGCACTGTGTGTCAACGGGGACGGTTCTTTTTGACACAAAGGAGTGAAGAGAAATGATTTTTGAAGAAGAGAGATTGGAACTTGGCGGCAGGGAGATTTTGCTTCGAAGCCCCAAGGAAGAAGAGGCAGAGATGCTACTTGAATACTTAAAGACGGTGACCGGTGAGACCAGGTTTTTAATGTGTGAGTCGGATGAAGTCACTTATTCCGCTGAGAATGAACTCGAATTCTTAAAAAGCCATAATGAATCCGAGAATGAGATGATGATCATGGCTTTCGTGGACGGAGAATATGCGGGCAACTGCGCCTTTGAAATGGTGACCTCGAGCAGAAGAAACCACCACCGGGCCAGCGTTGGGATCGCGCTTTTCCTGAAATATACGGGGTTTGGGCTCGGAAGACTTCTCATGGAGCGGCTCCTTGCCAGGATCGACGAAGCAGGATATGAGATGTCGGAGCTCACCGTGGTTGGCGGAAATGATCGTGCTTATCATCTCTATGAAAGCCTTGGATTCAAGGAATGTGGCAGGATCCCGAACGCGAATAAATATGATGACGGGACCTATGCGGATGACATTCTCATGGTGCGGGTAAGGCCGTGACCCAGATGCATTTGACTAGGGGCGCGTGCCGGAAGGGAAATAGGCACGTACCGTCCGAAGGGAGGTAGCAATATGAGTGAGATCCTATATAGGAAGCTGACGGAAGCGGATTTGGAAACCTTTATCAACATGCGGATCACGCAGCTGACGGAGGAATATGAAGTAGAGGGAAAAAGGCCACCGGAGGACGTGGACCTTAAGACGGCGTTGGAGGATTTTTACCACAGACACATGGCGGACGGCACGTTTGTTTCCTGGCTTGCGCTGGATGGGGACAAGATCATTGGCACGAGCGGCATGTCATTCGTGGAAAAGCCGCCTTATTTTTCCTGCCCGACGGGGAGACTGGGACTTTTATCGAGCATGTTTACGGATCCGAATTACAGGCGCATGGGGATCGCGAAGGAACTGCTCCACAGAGTCGTGGAGGAAGCGAGAAGCTACGGCTGCGGAGCCGTCTGGATCACCGCATCCAACATGGGCGTGAAGCTCTATACGGCGTATGGATTCGTACATAACGGGAATTTTATGGCATATAAACTCTAGGAGGATGGCGGAACGTGGAGAAGAAAGCATATTTTCACCTCCCGGGGTTATTTGAATTTTATGAATTTTACAAGGTGTTTCTTCCGCTATTTCGAAGTCACGGAGAATACTTTTACGACTGGTGTGAGATCGGATCCATATACGGAGCGCCTGCGGATTGTCTCTGGGGCGGAGGACGCGTCGGTTTTGGGGATGCGGCGCCCGAGGACGTCGCAGACCTAATGAAGGAATATGATATTTCTTCGCGCCTTACGTTTAGCAATTCTCTCTTGGAGGAAAAGCATCTTTCGGACAAAAGATGTAATGACCTGTGTGCTTTGTTTGAAAGGAACGGCAAGGCGGAAAACGGTGTGATCCTTTCGTCGGATTTGCTGCTTTCGTATCTCCAAAGAAACTACCCTGCGTTTTATTTTGTGTCTTCGACGACGAAGGTCCTAAGGGATTTCGAGGCTTTTCGCGCGGAGAGTGAGCGTCCGGAATTTCGCTATGTCGTGCCTGATTTCAGGTTGAACAAGGCATTTTCGGAGTTGAATACCCTGACGCCGGCGTGCAAGCAAAAGGTTGAGTTTTTGTGCAATGAGTGTTGCTGGTTTGATTGTTATGATCGAAAGAATTGCTATGAGAATGTCAGCCGAAAGAGCCTCGGTGAGGATTGTGAGGACCACGCATGCGTTTCACCGACCGCGGCAAGGGGCTATCGGTTTTCCGACGCTATGAAGAATCCGGGATTTATCGGGCTTTCGGACATTGAGAATACCTATGTTCCGCAAGGCTTTTCACAGTTTAAGATCGAGGGCAGAAGCCTTGGAAGTGCCATTATTTTGGAATTTCTGCTGTATTATATGACCAAGCCGGAACATCAGCTCAAGGTGCGCGAGGAAATCTATTTAAGCAGTTCCTTGGACCT
The DNA here is from genome assembly GCA_947305245.1 of uncultured Lachnospiraceae bacterium. Classification (GTDB taxonomy): domain Bacteria; phylum Bacillota; class Clostridia; order Lachnospirales; family Lachnospiraceae; genus Acetatifactor. The sequence goes on along the minus strand of CAMZDG010000010.1, from coordinate 54,371 downwards.
GTTTTAAGATCTGCAGGGAAGGATTTCCAGGCCATGTTCCTGAATTTCCACGGCGATACGTTTGAGACGAAAAGGGCGCTGGAATGCCTAAATGAAAGAGAGGGTTAGCATGAATTTTGAAGCATTTGTAAAGGACATTGAGGAAAATCAGTGGAACGTATTCGGAGTCGAGGTCTATGAAAACGGCGTTCTGACGCACAGCTACGGGGATACGGAGGAAAATCTCCATGAACTGTACTCGGCGACGAAGACGGTGCTTTCCATTGCGGTTGGGATGGTGTACGACATGGGGCTGATCGATCTGGAGCAGTCCATTTTGGAATATCTGCCGAAGGAGAAGGTCGCCAAGATGTCGGCGAAGCAGGAGGAGACCTTCCGGAAGATCAGTGTGAAAAGGCTTCTGACCATGTCGGTGGGGGATATCCCTTTCCGCGCGGAGGGCGAGAGCTGGATCGACTTCGCGCTTTCCTGCGAGATCAGCCATCCGGAGGAGCGAACCTTCAATTACTCGAATATCAATTCCTATTTGGTCGGCGTGGCGCTGACGGAAATTTTAGGGCGTGACCTTGGCGAGTTCATCGAAGAGAGGATTTTTCAGCCTCTTGGCATCACGCGTTTTGAATATACAAGATGCCCGGAAGGGTATTTTTACGGCGCATCCGGCATGAAGCTGACGGTGCATGATTTCAGTAAGATCGGGCTTTTGCTGTACAACAAGGGCATGCATCAGGGGCGGCGCCTCCTGTCGGAAACCTATGATGAGCTGGCCACCAGCGTTCAGATGCAAAACCGCGAAGGGGGCTACGGATACTTTATCTGGAAGTATCTCGATGGCTTTAGCATCAACGGAAGACAAGGGCAAAAATGCTATGTCCTTCCGAAAAGGGGTCTTGTGATCACGCAGCTTTGCAACATTGAAGATACGAGCAATGCGCTGAGGGAGAGCATGGAGAAATGGATCCTAGGGGAAGAGAAGATGGACGCTCACAAGGATATGTGATATTGTGAATATATTGAAGGCTGATTCGTAAAGGCATGATGAAAAGGGGTAGCATAAATGAACAGGGAAGAGATCCGCGAATTTTATGAAAAGAATATGTACGGCACCTGGAGGGAAGGTGAACAGGTGACTTATGAGCTGTTGGGAGAGGATCCAAAGGTATTGGATCCAATGGTTGCGATGTTTAATCCCTTTGCCGTCGTCGGCGGGGAGCTGGTGAAGCTCCGGCTTGAGAAGAATGGTCGCAAGGCGGAATTTACCGTGCATGCATATCTGCCAAAGGAAGAGGACCGAAGGAAGTACCCTAAGGGCTCTCCCTTCATCATTTGCATGCATCCGATCCAGCCCAAGGATTATATTTTATCACAGGGCTATGCGCTGTTCTTCTTAGAGGGGCGTCAGATCGCGTCGGATGACATGGCACACAAGGGTGCTTTTTATGATCTGTATCCTTACGGAGCTGATCCCGCGGAGCAGACTGGCGTCCTGATGGCATGGGCCTGGAGCGCTTCGAAGGTATTGGATGCGGTGTACGCAGGGCTTGACAAGGAATTTCATCTCGATGCGGATGCTTCGATGGTGACTGGGGTATCGCGCTGCGGCAAGGCGACTGCGGTCTGCGGCGCCTTTGACAAGCGGTTTCGCATGACGATCCCGGCTTGCTCCGGCGCAGGCGGTCTTGCGTTATATAACTTTGTCTCCGAAGGCAAAACCTACGATCTTCGAGGGGTTGGCGCTTCGGCGGAATATACCTATGGCAAGAATGAACCTCTGGACTGCCTGCAGTCTGAGGCGGAGCGCGGCTGGTTTAATGACAAGTTCCTGGAGTACAAGTCCCCGGCCGACATCCCGCTGGATCAGGAGAACCTGCCGATCCTCGCGCTGGATCCGGATCGTTATTATTTCATCATCGCGGCCTGCACGGGTGAGGATTGGGTGAATGCGCCCGCCATGTGGGAATGCTATAAAAGAGCGAATGAAGTCTATGAAGAAGAGGACCTTGGCGAGCATCTTGTCCTGAATTTCCATAAGGTGGGACATGCCGTGCTTGAAGAGGACGCCGAGAAGTTCATCTCGTATTTCAATTCCATGTACTATTGGATGGATACGGACGTGCAGGTTGATGCGTTAAAAACCTGCGTTTTTGCGGGCCAGGAGGACGGCAATGCCTCTATTCTGAGACTTCGCCCGTACAAGAGCATGGACGCCAAGAGCATTGTCAGCTGGGCAAATAAGGACGAAGTGATCTACTACAAATGGAGCGCTGGCATGTTTGGCGAATTCCCGCTCACCACGGAGAAGTTCGATGACATTTACAGCAAACAAAACGGCCTTTGCAAGGACGAGGACAACTTCTATCCCATGGTTGCCTTTGATGAGACGGGCGTGGTCGGGCATTTCATCCTGCGTTACATTGGCGATCATGAGACGATCCGCCTTGGCTGGGTCATCGTGGATGACACAAGGCGCGGCAAGGGCTATGGCAAGCGTATGCTGGAGATGGGCCTGAAATATGCCTTCGACATCCTCAAGGCCAAGAAGGTCACGATCGGTGTGTATGAGAATAATCCGCCTGCCCGTGCCTGCTATAAGTCTCTGGGATTTCAGGAGGTGGAGCAGGAAAAGCCCCGTACGCTGAAATATAAGGACGAAGAGTGGAAGGTCATTGAGATGGAGATCACAAAGAAGTGATCGCCTCGGAAACTTGGGAGGATTCCTATGGGAAACAGAGAATATGGTCTGGGAGCTTATCTGCTCAGCTTCGCTTTTATCATATGGTTTTTCGGATCTATCGTCGGAATGATCTATTTTTCCAATCATGATCAGACACCGCTTACCGTAGTTTTGTTTGGTCAGCTCTTTTTGATCTTTGGCATTATCATCGTTGCAGGTGGAATCAAGAATCACTCTTTCCAGCCGATCACGGTGATCTTTCCGCTCGTAGGGATCCTTGCGATCGCAGGAGGGCTGATCTATTACGTTGGGAGTGAAAGCATCATCGCTTATGTGGAAAAGATCCTGCCGGAGCTGGCGTTGTCGGCCTTTTTTATCATAGGGGCGGCAGTGGTTGTCGGGACTTATCTCAGTTCTCTAAAAAAGCGAAATCTCTGTTCCTATACCATTATGGCGACCTGCGTGGACGTGAAATCCCACGTGGACGACGGAACCTTGCTTGAGTGCCCGGTTTACGAGATCTATTTTCGGGGAGAAATGTTGCAGCTTTGCAATGAAAACTACTCGAATATGAATAAGGTGGCACCCGGGGAAACAAGGGAGATCCATATCAATCCGGATAACCCGACGGAGTTTTATGAAGAAAAAATGGACAAAACCGGCGCGGCCATTCTTTATGTGATCGGAGGAACATTTATGATAATGTCCCTCATCGCATTTTACATGATGCATGTTTATGGATGAGAAAAAGTGAGAAAGGAAGTAGTTCGACAATAGATTACTGCGGAGGAATTTGACATGATCAGGGAAATCAAAGAAACAGAAATTCAAGAATGCGTGGAAGTCATTCGGAAGAGCTTTATGACGGTTGCGGACAAGTTTGGCTTTACGCCGGAGAATGCGCCGCGCTTTACGGCATTTGCGACGAACGAGGACAGGATCAGGCAACATATGAATGAAGAGCATCGTCCCATGTATGGATATTTTCTTGACGGGAAGATGATCGGGTATTATTCCTTGCAGGTCATGGATGCAAAGACCTGTGAGCTGAATAACCTTTGCGTGTTGCCGGAGTATCGGTACCGCAGATTTGGCGCGGAGCTTTTGAATCATGCGTTTGAGAAGGCGAAGGAGCTAGGCTTCACGACGATGCGGATCGGCATTGTCGAAGAGAACCAGCCGCTTCGCAAATGGTATGAGAAATATGGCGTGGAGCACGTAGGCACGCATAAGTTCGATTTCTTTCCGTTTACCTGCGGCTTTATGATGAAAAAGCTTGTGGAGCCCCAAAGATGGGATTCGAAGGCGACGGGGCTTTATAAATATGAGACCCATTTGCACACGGTGGAGGGGAGCGCCTGCGGCGTGACGCCAGGAAAGGAATATCCGGCCATTTTCAAGGAGCTGGGGTATGATGCGATCTTCATCACGGATCACTTTTTCCACGGGAATACGCGCCCTTCCAGGGATTTGCCGTGGCCGGAGTACGTGGATGCCTACATGAAGGGCTATGAGGAAGCGAAGAAGGCCGGCGATGAGATCGGCTTCAAGGTGTTCTTCGGCATCGAGGAGAACTTTGAAGGGGACGAATTCATGATCTACGGCGTGGGCAGGGAGTTCCTTCTCGCCCATCCTGAGATCCCTCACTGGACCAGGGAAGAGATGATAGGGGCCGTTCATGAGGCCGGCGGCGCCGTGATGCAGGCGCATCCGTTCCGCGATCGAAATTATATCAAGAAGATTCATCTCTATGCAGATGAAATCGAGGGGATTGAAGGCATTAACACGGCCAATACGGCGAATGATAATCTGGCGGCGCTTTGCTATGCATTGCATCACGGATTCATGATCCAGGCGGGGTCGGATACCCATTTCAAGGGGGGCATCGGGGATGGCAACGGTGGCATTTTTTACAAGGAGCCGATCGTGTCCGAGAAGGATTTTGCGGAGAGACTTCTTCGCCATGAGAGGCCCATCATCTTTTATCCAGAGGAGCTCTTTGAAGGCATGGGCGGCATTAAGGTGAAGCTTCCTATGGAGATCCATCGGAACGGGACGTGGGAGGAGCTTTCGCTGGATGAGGTAAACGAATGGTTCCTGGAGGCAGGCGCGACCATTGGCGATGCAGAGGCGCAGCCGGAAGGAATTGTGCGTGAGATCGTGACAAAGCTTAAGGCATTAGATCCTAAGGAGGATTAGGATGGGATATTACAGAGTACACACGGCAGACATTGCCTGGGCGACAAAGAAGCCAAGGGGTATTTTTACGACAGTTGGCAAGCTGGTGGACGCAAAGCTCCTTACCGAGGAAGAGGAGAAGGAGTATTGGAGAAACAGGGAGTATTTTGAGAAGGTTCTCCCCGTGCCGCCCTTTTATGCGCAGGGGAATCCGGAGGGCGCGATCACTTGGTTTAAGGACAATGAAAAGGGTAATGACATTTATGCGCAGATGACCTTCTATCGCGACATGTGCGAGAAATATGGCGTAAAGCTCTATACGACAAGATGCGAGGAAGTGCCGGGAAGAGTGATCTACGAGGATGATTTCCAGATCGCCGTCGTTGATTAAAGCTGTTACGGTAGGCGCAAGGAAGCGTCTTTCAGAAAGGAGAAGGCATGGACAAGGTAAAGTGGGGGATCCTGGGAACTGCAAACGTGGCGAGATGGGGCATGATCCCAGGCATGAAAAAGGCCTCAAACTGTGAGCTGTATGCCATCGCCGGCAGGAGCACGGAGAAGGCGAAGGCTTTTTTGGAGCAGTATGGGTTCGAGAAGGCCTATGGCAGCTATGACGAGCTCCTTGCTGACAAGGAAGTGCAGGCGGTTTATATTCCGCTGCCCAACGACATTCATATCAAGTGGGTGAAGGCGGCGCTGCAGGCGGGAAAGCACGTACTGTGCGAAAAGCCGCTGGCCATGAATGCGGACGAGGTGAAGGAGATGTATCAGACTGCAAAGGAATGCGGCAGGTACCTCATGGAGGCCTATGCGTACCTGCACAGCCCTTATGTGGCGGCGCTTTGCGAGGATATAAAGAGCGGCATCATCGGCGACGTGAACTATATCGATACTGCCTTCGTGACGCAGGGTTACAAGGAAGATTTCAGACTCCACAAGGAGCTTGGCGGCGGTGCCATGTATGATCTTGGATGCTATTGCACGACTATGATCCTCACGCTTGCAAAGGCCATGGAAGAGGGTAAGGGAGCTGATGGCATGGATGGCCTAGAGCCTGAGCTGGTCAAGGCAAGCGCGGAATTCACGGATCTTGGCGTGGACTTTATGACGGCAGGGCTGATCAAGCTTCGAAATGGCGTCAGGGCATCCTTTAACGTGGGCATGAACTTGGGAGAGAATTCCAATTCCAGATATGACCGGCTTTTCATTCACGGCACGAAGGGATCCATTCGCTCAGAGGTAGAGTATAATCAGGAGGGCAATGTTTCCTACAAGATTTTTACGCGGGATGGAGTCATCGAGAGGAGCGTTTTCGTTCCGCACAATTATTGCATGGAAGTCGAGCAGCTTGGAAGATGCATTCTTGACAGTAAAACACCTCACGTAACACCGGAATTTTCCATTTTGAACGCAGAACTGATCGACAAGCTTCTTGCGGAGATGGGGTACTGATCAGACATACCAACAAAGCAGAAAGCTTTGTTGCTTGACGGTAAGGAATGACGTATGGAGAATCTGATTTTTAGTTTAAATGCAACGGCGCCGATCTTCGCGCTGATGGTGCTGGGATACCTGTTTCGAAAGATTGGTTTGATCGACGAGAAAGCGGCAAGCTGGATGAACAAGTTTGTGTTCAAGGTTGCGCTGCCGGTATTGGTTTTCAAGGATCTGGCGAGTCAGGACTTCGCGGGGACCTGGAACGGGAAATTTGTGCTTTTCTGCTTTGTCGTGACTTCGGTGAGCATCGCGGTGATCGCGTTGTTTTCAAAGCTGATCGTCAAAGATCTGGGCAAGCGCGGTGAGTTCATTCAGGCCTCTTATCGCAGCAGCGCGGCGCTTCTTGGGATTGCGTTCATTCATAACATTTATGGCGATGCGGCCAGCGGCATGGGACCGCTTATGATCCTCGGGAGCGTGCCGCTTTATAACATTTTCGCCGTGATCGTGCTGATGCTGACGGCGCAGACGGCAGGAGAAACAACGGATCAGACAGGGCAGGTGGCAGGTGGCGCATCGTTGGGCCAGGCTTCAACGCAGGCAGCAGGCGCAGCTGCGGCGCAAGATCGTCGCGCACTTCTTGTCAAGACGCTGCGTGGCATTATCACCAATCCGATCATCCTCGGCATTGCGATCGGCCTTGTGTGGTCGCTGATCCGCATTCCGCAGCCAAAGATCTTCCAGACCATCGTTACAAATGTTTCCGCACTGGCGACGCCCCTTGGTCTGATGTCCATGGGTGCGACCTTTGAATTTAAGAAAGCAATTGGTGACTTAAAGCCTGCGCTAGTCGCGGCATTCATCAAGCTCTTTGCACTGGCAGCGATCTTTCTTCCGATCGCGGTGGCGCTGGGCTTTGCCGGGGAACAGATCGTGGCGATCCTTGTGATGCTTGGCAGCGCGACGACGGTGAGCTGCTATATCATGGCAAAGAGCATGGGGCATGAGGGGACGCTGAGCAGCAACGTGATCATGCTGACGACCTTTGGATGTTCGTTTTCGTTAACCTTGTGGCTGTTCGTTTTAAGAAGTCTTGGAGTGATCTGATCCATAACTTGTGGGGAAGCGAGGTTCGTGATGTGGAAATTGAGAAAAAATGATAAAAAGAACCTGAGGGAGACGGCGCCCTTCGATCCGGAGACGCAGGTTCCCGTGGTCAGAAGCTCGATCTGTACGGGCGAGAAGGTCGCAGGCTTTAAGAATAAGACGGACGGGCACTTTACGGAGGTCATGCTGATCCGAACACCCGGGGAATTAAAGCAGTTTCAGGAGATTTATGGCCTGGAAGAGGTGAAGACGGAGTATTAACTTGCCTTTTATATGACAAAAATTAAGCAGAAGTTCTCAATTATTTGCTTTTCCCTTTCTGAGAAAAAGTGTAAGATAAGTTTAGTGGGTTGTTTCTTGAACATTTTGTGCATTTTTTGCGAAAGGAGAAGGATATGGAGAATTTTAGTTTCTATTCACCGACTTATTTTGCGTTTGGCAAGGACGCGGAGATGCAGGCTGGAAAGCTTGTAAAGCAGTTTGGGGGAAGTAAGGTGCTGATCCATTTCGGCGGTGGAAGCGTTGTGCGCTCCGGTCTCTTGGATCGGGTGAAGAAATCTTTGGAGGAGGCAGGCATTCCTTTTGCGGAGCTTGGCGGCGTAAAGCCGAATCCCAGGAGCGGCCTCGTTTATGAGGGCATTGACCTTTGCAGGAAGGAAGGCGTGGACTTTATCCTTGCGGTGGGCGGCGGAAGTACGATCGACTCCGCGAAGGCGATTGCGGCCGGCGTGGTTTATGACGGTGACTTCTGGGATTTCTACAGCGGAAAGCCCATTACGAAGGCTCTTCCCGTGGGCACGGTGCTCACGATCGCTGCAGCAGGTAGCGAGGGAAGCCCTGACTCAGTGATCACGAAGGAAGAGGGCATGTTCAAGCGCGGTGCGAGCGGCAATGCCATTCGCCCGAAGTTCAGCATTCTAAATCCTGCGCTGACGCAGACGCTTCCGGCTTATCAGACGGCGGCAGGCGCGACGGACATCATGGCGCACCTGTATGAGCGCTATTTGACGAATTCGAAGGAAGTGGAAGTGACGGACAGACTGATCGAGGCACTGCTTCTGACCATGGTGCATGAGACGCCGAGAGTGATCGCGGATCCGAACAATTATGACGCGCGCGCGAATATTATGTGGGCCGGCATGATGGCACATAACAATTCCTGCGGCGTTGGAAGAAGTCAGGATTGGAACAGTCATAACATTGAGCATGAACTGTCCGCATTATATGACTGTGCGCACGGCGCAGGGCTTGCGGTGACAATGCCTGCAGTGTTTAGGTACGTGATGGATCATAACGTGATGCGGTTCGCACAGGTGGCGGTTCGCGTATGGGGCTGCCAGATGGACTTCGAGCATCCCGAGGTGACGGCGCTCGCCGGGATCCAGGCATTCCAGAACTTCTTGATCTCGATCGGCATGCCGAAGAATTTCGAGGAGCTTGGCGCGAAGGAAGAGGACATTCCGAAGCTTGTCGAGGTGCTTTGCAGGGGCGACGGCAGAACGGGTTCCATCTCCGGCTTCGTGACGCTGAATGAGGAAGACTGCACGAAGATCTACCAGATGATGGTGTAAATTGCGGATGGCGTGTCAGGCGCCGGAGCATATAAGCCTTGTGGATCAATATATGTATATGATATAATAGTTCGGAAATCACAAAGAGATTTCCGAACTATTTTCGTTTGCTTAGAATGAGAGGAGCGCAGGGCAATGGAGTTACTTCACGGACGGCCAGAGGATGAGCAGGGACGACTTCCAAGAGAGATCAGGACTTATGATTTTTTGGACCAATTGGGAATTGAGTACGAGCGAACGGATCATGAGCCCGCAAATAACATGGAAGCATGCGACGTGATCGATGCCGTGCTTGGCGTGATCATCTGCAAGAACCTGTTTTTGTGCAACCGGCAGAAGACGAAGTTTTACCTTCTGATGATGCCGGGAGACAAGAAATTCAAGACGAAGGAGCTCTCCAGCCAGATCAATTCCGCGAGACTATCCTTTGCGGAGCCGGAGGACATGCTCAAATACCTGGACATTGAGCCTGGCGCCGTCAGTATTATGGGTCTTATGAATGATCATGAGCATGCAGTGCAGCTCCTGATCGACGAGGATGTCCTGACGGGGGCATATGTCGGCTGCCACCCGTGCGTTTGCACCTCCAGCCTGAAACTGAAAACGCAGGACGTCATCGAGAAATATTTGCCCGCGACGGGACATGTTTATCAGACAGTTCACCTTGTTGGGGAGGACTAGGGGGAAAGATGAGAAATATTCTAGTAGTGGATGATGATCAGGCGATCAATAAGATGGTGCGCGAATATCTTTTAGGGAAGGGATATCGCACGGACGGCGCATATTCCGGGACGGAAGCGGTGATGCTGCTCGAGAGAAATCGGTATGAGCTTGTGGTTTTGGACCTGATGCTTCCCGGGATGACGGGAGAGGAGGTTCTGGAGTATATTGTAAAGAACTGCCCGACGCCCGTGATCGCGCTGTCTGCAAAGGATGACGTGGCGAGCAAGCTGGTGCTCCTTAAGGGCGGTGCGGAGGATTACGTGACGAAGCCCTTTGATCCGGAGGAGCTTCTTGCGAGGATTGAGATTGTGCTCCGCCGCGGCGGAACGGCGCCCGCGAATCGGGTGCTGTCCTATGGCAATCTCGAGCTGGATCCGGAGGCCAAGACGCTGATGCAGCTGGGGCAACCCGTCGCACTGACGAAGAATGAATTCGCCATCCTCGAGATGATGATGGAGCGGCCTTCGGTCGTATATACCAAAGAAATGATCTATGAAAAGCTATGGAATGAGCAGCCGGATGCGAGCGATAACACGATCAGCGTGCACGTGAGCAACATCCGAAAGAAGCTCGCGGTGCTCGAGCCGGATCGTTCGTACGTCAAGACGGTCTGGGGCATTGGCTTTAAGATGGAATCTTTATGAATTCCTTAAACTTTTGTAAATGATTTTCTTAAACTCTTCCCGTATCGTAGAACACGTAAGGAAAACAACCCGAAAGAGAAGGAAGGTTTAAGGAGGGAAAAATGTTAAAAGTAACAAAAGCTTCACTTTACAAAATGTTTCATGACAGGGCGCTGTGGCTTTGCCTGGTCGGAACGGTTGCCTGGGCAATGATCGTGATCACCGCACAGGTTATGACGGCTTCGGCGCGCGGCATCAGCGACGTGTCACAGCTTGCGAACCGCTGGTATGGCTTTATCGGTCTGCACTCGATCGAGGTCCCGCTGATCCTCTGCGCGGTGCTTTTGTTTTCGAGTGAGTATCGTGACAAGTCCTGGAGGCTTCTGATCGCAAGAGGCATTTCGACGACGAACTTTTATGTTTCCAAGCTGATCTGCATGCTGCTGCTCACGGTGATCATAAGCTTTACGTCGATCATGACGACGGCGATCGCCAACGTGGTGATCCTTCACGCACCGTTTAGCATGGCCTATGTCGGCGAAGTGCTCCGGTTTTTCGTGGCAGAGTGCCTTGCGCATCTTACTATCGCGGTATTTGTGCTGACGGTGATCTTCCTCGTAAGGCGCGGTGAGATCGCGGTGATGATCTCCTTGTTTTTTATGATGTATGGATATGTGATCCTGTTCGGCCTGGAAGAAGCATTCGGAATAGATGCCATCCTCACGGACGCCTGGGCGTATTCACAAACGGCATACGTGGAGTTCGGAGGATATGTAGACTGGCTAAGGCTTTGCGTGACGTTTGTATGTTATCTGGTGGTTTGTAGCCTGCTTGTCACCTGTTTTTTGAAGTGCAGGGATATCGAATAGAGTTTTTGCGATGAAGCTTTCCTTATACGCTTTCGGGAAAAAGTGGTTATAATAATTTAAAGGGAGAAAAATAATGAGCAACATTGTAAAGACGAACGGACTAACGAAGAAATACCGCAACTTGACTGCGGTTTGTGACGTAAACATGAGCATTGAAAAGGGTGACATCTACGCGCTGATCGGTGAAAACGGCGCTGGTAAGTCCACTTTGATGAAGATGCTGAGCGGCATGGCAAAGCCGACGAGCGGTGACATCGTACTTTTTGAGAATAAGCATCCGGAGGTTGCAAGGTATCGCATGGGGTGCCTTATCGATTCCCCTGCGCTGGATACGAGACTGAACGTGCGCGACAATCTGGAGATGTTTGCCAGGGCGTTTGGATGCGACCGCGAAGGCGAGGTCGATGAGATCTTAGAGCTCGTCGGCATGAAAAAGCATCAGTACAAAGCCATCAAAAAGACTTCCCTTGGCATGAAGCAAAGAACTGCGATCGGCATTGCACTGCTTGGCTCGCCGGACTTTCTGATCCTGGATGAGCCCATGAACGGGCTGGATCCCATGGGGATCCAGGAGATCCGTCAGCTCCTTTTGAAGCTGAATGCAGAAAAGAAAACGACGATCCTGATCTCCAGCCATCTTCTGGATGAGGTGGCAAAGGTGGCGACCCGATATGGTTTCCTGAAGGAGGGCAAGCTGATCTGCGAGCTTTCCGAGGAGGAGCTTGCGGAAAAGAGCAGGACCTGCCTAAAGCTGAAGGTTTCTGATGCTGCGAAGGCTGCCATGGTCTGCGAAAAGGAACTTGGCACGCAAAACTTCGAAGTGGTTGACGCACAGACGATCCGCCTGTTCGACTTCGTCGAGGATTCTTCTAAGGTCGTGACCGCAATGGTGCAGGGCGGCGTGGCACTGGAGGAAATGGTGCATGTCGGCGAGAGCCTGGAGGAGTTCTTCAATGATCTGATGACTGGGGGCGCTGAAAAATGACAAAGATGATCAGAGCCTCGTTTTATAAGATGTATCAGGACAGGGCAAGCGCACTTTGCCTTGTTGGTACGGCTTTGTGGACGCTCCTTGTCATCGTGTTTATCAACTGGGCACCAGAAGATGGATTGAATCTTATGGTCCCAGAGCATCTCGCGAAGTATTGGAGAGAGGTGTTCTCCATGCAAAGCGTGAGCATTCCGCTTCTGACTGGCATGACCGTTTTATTTTCGGCAGAATTTAAGGACCAGTCTTGGAAGCTGGTGATCGCGAAGGGTGTTTCACAGGCAGAATATTATTTCGTAAAGCTTCTGTGCTGTCTTTGGTTGGAGGTTCAGGTTTGTTTCGCCGCAACCCTGACTGCAACGCTGGTTGGTTGGGGCAGTATGAACATGCCGATGAGCGGCGCGATGCTGTGGACGATCTTCCTGTATTTTGTGGGACAGTGCATTGCACATGCGCCCATGACGGTGCTTGCTTATACCGTAGTCTTCCTGTTTCGAAACCCTGAGGTGGCCTCCACCTTCAACATTTTGCTTCTCTTTTTCGGCAGCTTGTTGCTCAGGAAGCTGGGAGGAGCGTTTGGGATCGGCAATGCACTTACAGGCATTTGGGCGTTTGAGCAGTATCAATTCGTGGTTTTCGGCGGTCCGACCGAATGGATCTATGTCGGGATCATATTTTTGGCCTATCTGGTGGTGTGCGGCCTTGTCGTATGCGTGAGTTCGGCGCGAAGGGACCTCGCCTGACGGATGCGCCGGTTCTGCAAAGAGACGTCGCCTGACGGATTGCAGATAGGGTTGCCTGGGTTTGACACATTGACCCGTAGGAAAGAAAGGTAAGGATAACATGGGATATCAGATCGCTGCCATAATTTTAGGAATTCTTTGCCTTCTGCTTTTTTGCGCCATTTTCTTGCTCCGTCGGCAGATCGTAAGGCTTCGGAAATTTGTGGAGACCTTGCAGGAGGGTGATACGCAGATCATGGTTCCGGTGGATTTTATGACGCCGGAGGTTGGAAGACTGGTCGGCGAGATCAATCTTCTTGTCGAGAAATACCGAAGGAGCCTGGCTGAGCTGCAGCATAAGGATGAGACGATCAAGGAGACCATCACGAACCTTGCGCATGACGTGCGGACGCCCCTGACTTCGATCGAGGGCTACGCGAAGATCCTGAAGGACTCCGGAAGTCTTTCTGAAAAGGACCTGGAGGCAGTAGGCACCATCTTAGAGCGCGCGGACACGCTAAAGCGCCTTCTAAACCAACTGTTCGACTTCGCGAGACTCGAGTCGGATTCGTTTGAATATCGTGAGGTTCCCGTAGATCTGAACGCGATCCTTCGAAAGACGGCGGTTTCGTTCTATTCGAATTTTGAAGCGAAGGGAGAGGAACCCGAGATCAGGATCGCAGAGGAAGAATTCAAGTGCATTGCCGATCCGGATGCCGTGACGAGAGTCTTCTCCAACATTATCTTCAATGCATTGGTGCATGGAAAAACGAATTATTCCATAGCCTCCTGGCAAGAGCCGGAGGCTTATGCCTTTTGTTTCCGAAATGATGCGGGCGACATTGCGCCGGAGGATTTAGGCAGGCTGTTTGACCGATTCTTTACGACGGACAAATCGCGCTCGAAAAAGACGACGGGACTTGGCCTTGCCATTGCAAAGAAGATCGTAACGCACATGGGCGGAGAGATCAAGGCAGAGCTGAAGGATGGACTGTTTGGGATTGTGATCCGGTTCCCGAAAGCATGATCTGAAATAAGGGCCAGAGCAAGAAAAATGACTTATGTCTGAAGGAGAAATCCGGGAGGAAGAATATGCACGGCGTGGAAGAGATTTGCAGGGAATTCACACAAAGTAAGATCCTGTCCGTGACGCCTTTTGGCGACGGGCACATCAATGACACCTTCCGCGTTGTGACGGATGATGAAGGGACCTTTATCTGTCAGCGGATCCGAAAGGCCATGGACCTCACGGCGCTGGAGCATAACTATTTATTATATGCCAGTGCCTTCGAAGGAGCCGGCATGCCGTATCCGATCTGGCTTCGGACGCGGGAAGGAAAGTACTTCCATACGGATCCGGAGGGGGATCATTGGAGAATGTATCCCCTGATCGAAGGGGAAGTGCTGGAGCTGCCGCTTTCGGAGGATGCGCTTTTCGCCTGCGGGCAGGGACTTGCAAGGACGCATCAGGCCTTGCAAAACCTTCTGGGAACGCCCACGGCAGTCTACCCCATGCTGCATGATTTGAAGCACTATGCCGACCGATATCAAGGGATATTAGAGAGCGGCGCGTTTTATGAGGAGCAAAGGGACGGCGCGCTGGAGGAAGAGATCAAGCTTGGAATAGGCGAGATGCTTTCCCTGAAGGTGGATAAAACGAGGATGATCCATGGTGACCCGAAGCTTGCAAACATTTTGTTCCAGGATGGACGGGTGAAGACGCTGATCGACCTGGATACGGTGATGCAGGGGTCGCTCTTGGATGACATTGCGGATTGCATCAGGTCCTGCTGTGCCAAGGACGGAAGGACGGATCCGGAGGCAACGAAGGTGCTTCTGCAAGGCTATCAGAGCGTGGCAGGAGAGCTGCTTCATGAGAATGAGCTGGAGCTTCTTCCCAAGGTGATCCGTAAGATCTGCTTTGAACTGGGACTTCGATATTATACGGATTCGATCGCTAAGCAGAAGTCATTTCGGGAGAAGTATCCGGGATATTTGCGAGAGAAGGCGAAACGGTATTTCGCCATGTCGCGAAAAGAAGCGTAGGAGAATGGCAAGTTAAAAGACAAAGGGCGCACAGAGTTTTTCTGCGCGCCTCATTTGTTATGACAGAGATGTTATGATAGATCTGCTAAGCTTACAGAACAACGGTTGAAACCTCGACCTTTGCGTCGGTCTCTTCCTTACAAGCCTTGTTCATCAGGAATACGCAGCCGACAATGCTTGCCAGGCCAAGTACCATCAGGGCGATCATGACAACTTTAGAAGTGATGTTCAAGATGCCATAGGATACTACGGTGGCGTAAGTATTGATCATCACGTGCATGAGAATGGTGGGCAGAATGGAGCCGCTCTTGATCCTGACAAAGCTCAGAACCAGACCTACGATAAAGGCGAAAAGCATCCAAAGGAGCTGACCATGTACCAGACCAAAGATTGCGGAGGTGATCAGCGCCGTTGCAACGTTGGGCAGTACCTTCTGAAGTCTGGAGAAGATCAGTCCGCGGAAGAACACTTCCTCCACGATGGGAACCAGAAGGGCATTCGCGAGAATGGCCTGCCAAAGGGGATATGCATACAGTACGCTGGACGCCTGCTCAAAGGATTCCAACTGATTGCTGGGAGTGAGAAGTCCCACCATGCCATTGACAAAGAAGATCACAAACACGGCGCCGAGAACGGCTGCGAGCCATTTCTTTCCGGTGGTCGTTTGCATGCAAGTTTCCTTTGCGAAATTCTTTTTTCTGATCAGGAAGATGACAAGGAGAAGAAGCAGGAGAACGATGGCGCGGCCGGCAAGGTCGATCCCCATGTTGTTCTGGTAGAAATTAATGCCGTAGGCCTGCGCTTCCTCGATCGATGAAAAGACAGTACCTTCGCTGCGGGCAATGCCGCCGGCATAGAGTCCCATGCAGTACTGAATGATAAAGGCGAAAATGATCTGGCCGCCCACATAGTAGAGCAAGAAGTAACCGAGTGCTTTTGCGATTTGTTTCATAATGTTTTTCCCTCTCTTTTTTTGATGGCGGGGCGATTGGTTTTCGGTCGCCCTGCGTTGTTTTCTTGTTGAACTCACCATAGCGCAAACGATAAGTTTCCAGGGAAAAACTGTTGTAAACGGTAAAAAACTTGTCGCGAAAGGTAAATTTGGTGCTCAATAGCCGCCTAGAAGGCTTCTTCCTCCACGAAGGAATACAGGGCCTCCTTCAGGGGCTTTAAGTTGCTTCGACTGACGGGGAGAGAGATGCCGTTTTCCATGATCACGTCAGATTTCACGATCTTTCGTACCTTGGAAAGCGAGATGAGGTACCCTCTGTGGATGCGGAAGAACCCGTCGCCCTTTAGTTCCTCTTCAAAATCCGCCATATTCGCGCGAACCAGGTGGTCTCCCTTCTTCTCATAAATCATGACATATTGATTCTGCGCCTCGAAATACAGAATGTCGGACACGTTCAGGCGAAGCTCCTCGCCCTCAGACTTGATCATGAGCTGGCGCTTCCCGGTGTTTTTCTCCATAACATACTTTAACACCTCGCGCAGCTTGTCCTCGCGGATGGGCTTGGTCAGATAGCGCAGGGCATTCACTTCATAGCCTTCCAGGGCATATTCCACGTGACCGGTGAGAAACACGAGGAAGACGTTCTCGCTCCGCTCCCGAAGCTTTTTTGCCAAGGTGATGCCGTCCATGGCGGGCATTTCAATGTCCAGAAAGAGCACGTCATAAGGGTTGGCATCGTACCGTTCCAGGAGCTTTTTCCCGTCGGAGTACACGTCAACGATCACGTCGAGGCTGCTATAGATCTTTTCAATCAGGTCACGGATCTGTACCTGAAATCTTTCTTCATCATCACAAACTGCGATTCTCATGGTTTCTCCATTCTTTTGACGATATGTGGGATCCTGTGTGAGCGCTGGTCCTGCGTGAAAACTAGCACGCACTGCAAATATATTGTATCAAAAGCCCGGAGAAAAGACAATGCTTGGAAAGGAGCGGAAGCTTGCACCTCGGAAGGAACCTTAGGAAAAAGATTACGGATGGACAAGGAGGCGTCTGGGTAGTACACTAAGAAGAGAAGCATTGATAGACGAAGAGGACATCGTTTTAGGGGAGATTACAAAAGGGGAAGGCTAGGAGGAATCATGGGATTTTTATATGACGTGCCGGAATATAAGAAGATTCGAGTGATCATTGATACGGATGCTGCCTGCGAGGCGGATGATCCCTACGCGATCGTACAGGCGCTCCTCAGCCCGAAGCTGATCGTTAAGGGGATTCTCGCGGAGCATTTTCGGGAAGAGGGTTCCATGGAGAGGAGCTATCAGGAGATCCTGACGATCCTGGATTGCATGGACATTCATGACGTGCCGGCATTCCGCGGACAGGAAGGGCCCATCGGTGCCGCACAGTGCAATGAAGCAAACAATGAAGGGAGCAACATGCAGACGGGCTTAGAAGACGTAGCACTCTCTGAGGGCGTGCGTTTCCTGATCGAGGAGGCACTTCGAGAGGACGAAAAGCCCTTGTTCGTGCTCTGCCAGGGCGCCATCACGAATGTGGCAGTTGCCATACAGGCCTGCCCCGACATTATAGGGCGCATGACCGTTATCTGGATCGGAACTCACGGGGAAGCGCCGCACCCCGCGCCCTTCCGCGAGTTTAACGCGGGCAATGATATTATGGCAGCGAACCAGGTACTGTCCTGCGGCGGCGACGTCTGGATCGTTCCGTCCACAGTTTATACGACGATCAACATTGGCATCGCAGAGCTTCAAAGAAGAGTTCTGCCCTGCGGCAAGATCGGTGAGCATCTTTTCTGGAATTTGGTGAATTATAACAATTCCGAATATGCAGGCTGGACGAAGGGGGAGAGCTGGTCCCTCGGCGATTCTCCTGCCATCGCGCTGGCGCTGAATCCGGACTGCGGACACTTTCATTATGTTTCCGCGCCCGTCGTGGCAGAAGATACTTCCTCCGTTGCATGGATGTCAGCTGGAGATACCAATGGACAAAAGGAAATGCCAATAGAAAAAGAGGGGGCGGCGCAGGATGGGAATCCTGGCGCACGCCCCATAGTAAAAATGTATACGGACGTGGACTCCAGATATATTCTGGAGGATCTCATCGCAAAACTGGAACTGTTTTGCGATGCATGATCAGGCGTTGCTCTTTAAATGAATAACTGTCAGGCATCTATCTGCCTACTGGCGCTGCCTCGAGAGCTCCGTTTCAAAGAGCTCCCGCGTGGCAGCGTCTTTTATTTGATCATAAAGAGGTTTTTTCTGATCATAGACTTCATAGTAATGTTGAATGTCTTCTTCCGTGAAGCGATTCAAATATCTGTCCATAAAACGGCAGGCAAGGTATTCCTCTATAGTGTCATAAAACAACATATTGTCCTTGGACAGGGAAGCATAATCTAAGCTGGATATTCCATGGTCGCAATAGGCATCAATATAACATGAGATGCCGTCTTCACGCCGTAGCAATTCTTTTAACAGATCACAGTTCTTTTCCATATATTGGAAGAAAATGTCAGAAGTGCCATCCTCTAATATGGTTTTCCCCAAATGTGTGCTCAATTCACGGTTGCTAGGAGCAATCTGACTGTAATATCGCACGGTCAAACTGGCGATTTCCGCCGTGGAAAGACTTACCAGCAGATCACTCGGAGGATTTAATACGTCGATAATGTCTGCTTCCGTGATTTCCCTTTCCGGATAAGTGTAATATCCATTGTAACCAGACGGCGCATCCCAAAACAGATTGGGATAATCTTTTCTTTGATACCATATATTTTTTAGTTCCTTAAAAGCATCTAAGGTATACATATAGGATTTCTCCGCGCGATTTGTATCCCCAACGGAGAAAACCACTTTACGAAAGAGACCACTATTAGATGAAGATCTCCTTAAATAATCTGAATAGTATTTTTCGTATCGGTCTTGATAAATCTCTTCATAAAAAGCAATGTCTTCCTCCGTAAATTGATCCTGATAACAAGTAACATAAACATATATAAATCGCTCTGCGTTATAGCCGATATCTTGATAGGCAGTTACGCCTGTGGCTTGCGCTATGTCAAGAGGGATTTCCGAAAAAGCCTTCAGGATGGCATGGGCACCATCCTCGCGAAGAGTAAGCTCATTGAAGATATTGCATTTTTCCCTAAAGATCTCAATTCCCTTCTTATCGGTATCTCCGGCGAATTCGTTCATGATTCCCCCAGGATATCGGAACAAAAGCGTTGCCAGTTCGTCAGAATCCATTTCCTTAAGCAGGTCCTCCGGAGGGCCTTGCATTTCATAGAGAAGGCCCATGGAAAAGTATCTTTGCCAAGCTGCGGAGCGTGCCTTTAAGGGATAATCCCTGTGATCATACCAATACTGAATGAGCTCATCTTGGGAAGGAATGCGGTCGCTGTCGGGCTCCCATGCTTCAACGACTTCCCTATTGGAAGGATCTGTTTCGGCGGAGGAAGCAATCGATGATTCGCTAGAGTCTTGCGTTTGCATGGGGGAGCTTTCGGATGATAATGCAGTGTTTGTGGAACTGTTTTCGCTTCCCTTTTCTGCCTTCGCGCAACCAGTCACGGAAAAACACAGAAGAATGATTATAAGCCAGAACGAACTTTTCACCTAAACACCTCCCATATGAACTCATGAACAAAAAGTTTTACGCCATTTAAAACTATTTTAATATAATAAAAGAGAGAATGTCAACCTGGGGATAAGATTGTATCATGAAAGCAAACGTGGTATGCTTTATTTGGATGTTTCATAAAATGATCAGATGACAGAACGATTAGGGTTGATATATGAAAAATCAGAGAAAGAAGTATAGAGCAAAAGGTTGCTTGACGTTGGTTGCCCTGACGTTGGTATGCCTTGGCATGACGGCCTGCGGGAAGGAGAAGGATCCGATCCTGGAGGTGCAGCCGATCGTCTCGAAGGAGAGCGAGGCGTCTAAGGCATCTTCCCAAGAAAAAGAGCAGGAAGGAAAAAGCGCAAGTCTTTCGGAGAACGAAGCTTTAGACGGATCAGAGGATGCTTATGAAAGTGCGGGAGCTGCGGGAAGCAGCTATCAGATCATAGAGGATGCGGGGGAGACGCTGGAGACGAGAGTTCTTACGCCGGCGGGCTATGAGAGGGCCAGTGTGGAGGAAGGAAGTTTTGAGGAGTTCCTCCGGCAGTATCCGATGAAGCCCGCGGGGTCGAAGGTGCACTTATATGACGGGAGCGAGAAGGGGATCCAAACCGACCACGCTGCCGTGTTTGCCCTGCCTATGGAAGAATATGACCTGCAGCAGTGCGCGGATTCCGTGATGCGAATGTACGCGGAGTATTTTTGGGCGACGGAGCAGTATGACAGGATCCAGTTCCACTTCACCAGCGGGTTCCTTGCGGAGTATTCCAAGTGGCGGGACGGCTACCGCGTCACCGTCAACGGGAATAACGTCTCCTGGATCAAGTCGAAATCCAAGGATACGTCTTATGACTGCTTTGTCAGGTACCTAAAAACCATCTTTTGCTATGCCGGAACCCTTTCCATGGAGAAAGAATCGGAACCGACACTACTGTCATTATTGAAGGCGGGCGACGTATTTCTATACGGAGGCAGTCCGGGGCACGTCGTGATGGTGGTGGATGAATGCGTAAATGCGGAGGGGAAGAAGGCATTCCTTCTGGCGCAGGGGTATATGCCCGCACAGGAATTTCACCTTCTAAAGAATAACCAGCATCCGGATGACCCTTGGTATTATGAAGAGGAGATTAAATTCCCCTTCAGCACGCCGGAGTATACCTTTCAGGAGGGCAGCATGCGGAGCCTGAAGTATTAATGAAACCTAAGAAAAAGGAAGAGGACGTCCCTGGCGGGCGCCCTCTTTTTGTGAACATAATGATCGTTGTCTTATGGGGTGAGGATGGTGTTCTTATTGATTCTTGTTTTGCGCGACGATGCTGACGACTGCCATGACAATCGTAAACAGAACGCCGGCTACGGGCCAGATGATCCAGGAGCGGTCCCATGCATCTGCCCAAAAGCTCCAGGCAAGGTAGATCCCTACGATAAGGATCCAGTAGATGGGAGCGACTGCGCCGACGAGGGGAGCCTTTTGCTTTTCGCTGATCGAGTAGCCGCCCTCCTGCAGGAGCTTGTCATAAGCGCCGTTTTCGGAGCCTGCTCGAACCAGAAGGTTTACGCCGGCACATATGAAGATCAGTAATAGGGACACCATCAGGAGTGTTACGTATCCGGGTGCTTCCAGGAAGGCTGCGGTGAGCAGGGGAACCACGCTGAGAATGCATATGATCACGCCGAGGGCGGTCAAGGTAACGAGCGTCTGCTCGGATGCTTTCTTCCGTTCCTTTACCATGCCAGTGACGCCGTAGAGCGTCTCGATAGGACTCTTTTCCAAGTATTCAAAGCGCTTCATCTTCGCGCCGTCGATCACAAATACGAAGACGGCCACGGCGATGAGAAGGATCATGCTGATCACGCCGATACCAGTCATAATGGTCGTGCCAACGGGAAATCCTGGGATGATCGAAACGGCGATGAAAAACAAAAGCAGCGCCGGAGCGAAGATGCAAAGGCTTACCATGTTTGCCAGCCTTGGAATGACCTTTTCTTCCATGTTTAGGAATTCATTTGCCTCCTCCATGGAGACGCGGATGCAGTTATCCGTGGAGGGATCTGCTGAGACTGCGGACGGGGCAGCGCTTACGACTTCCGGCTCGATTTCATCTTTCAGAAGGTAGTCCGTGGTCACGCCGAAGAGCTCTGCCATCTTAATGATCTTTTGGATGTCGGGAATGGCCTGTGCGCTTTCCCATTTCGAAATGGATTGTCTGGAGACGGAGAGCTGTTCCGCAAGCTCCTCCTGAGACCATCCATTCTTTTTTCTTTCATTCATAATCTTATCTGCTAATATCATTTTGTTTCCCCTTTCTAATCTTTTTCCTTTGAGAGAAGGGTAGGGTCTTTCCGGTCAAATGTTGATGCGAAAGATCTGCCATGCCCATGCCTCGAGACTTTGCTTAAGCAAGTTCATCGTATCATGAGGGGGAGTTGCACGCCATAAATCCGCCTTTTCAATTTGTCAACCGACGGTTGCAATTATGACGAAATCCCTGTAAAATAAGGATTTTTTCGCCTGGCGCGCGACCGATCGAAAGATTTTTCCTAAGAAACAGTATAATACGCTGCAGGAAAAAAGAAAAGAATAAAAAGACTTGACGTGAGCGGTCTACATATGTAGAATGAAGTTAGTTCTACAATTGTAGACTGGAAATGATCGAATGAAAAAGAACTATATTTTTATAAAATGGCAAGGAGCAGTGAGAGAACATGACGGACGTGAAGTTGAGCGAGAGTGAATATCGGTTGATGGACGTGATCTGGGAGAAGGAGCCGATCTCGGCAACGGAGCTCGCCAGGATCTGTCTGGAAAAATATGACTGGAAAAAGTCCACGGTCTATACCATGTTAAAGCGCATGGGAGACAAGGGACTGCTTCTATTCGAAAATAAGATGGTGGAAGCCTTGGTAGAAAAGGAACAGGTGGGGAAATCGGAGGGTGAATCGCTCCTTCACAAGGCATATGGCGGGTCGCTTTCGGATTTCTTTGCCGCATTTTTGCAGGATCGGAAGCTCTCGAAGGAAGAGGCGGAGCGGCTTCAGAAGATGATCGAGGAGGCGATGGAATGACGCAATTTTTTCAAAACTATTTTCAGTTTGCGCTGGAAGCGACGATCATAGTTTGCATTGCCTTGGCCGTCAGACCGCTCTTTCGGCGGTATTCCAAGCGCATTGCGAGCCTTCTTTGGGTCGCAGTCTTTTTCCGCTTGCTCTGTCCCATTACCATTGAGGGGCCCATCCCTGCTTTCTGGGAAGGCTGGGCCGCGGGGAGCCAGGAAAAAGTGACTTCGGAAGAGAGCGAAAGATATGAGAAGAGTGAAGCGGGGCAGAGCGTAAAGGACAACGAAGAACTGCTTCGGGCCGCGCAGGACATAGGGAGCTCGCAGGCTGTGCAGGGTGCGAAGGTGGACCAGGACGCGCAAGGTTCGAAGGTTGATACGGCTGCTCAGACCATAAAAGGCGCAGAAGTGGATCCGATCACACAAGGCCCGAAGGTTGATTCGGCTACGCAAGACATAAAGGTGGACAAGACCACGCAGGGCGCACAAGGCATGGAGGTGGATCAATCCGCGCAAGGAATCAGTGACCAACCGGCCTCGGCGGAAAAGGACGGAGGGAAGAGCCTGATAAATGTTTTGGGCGTGATCTGGGCGTTCGGTGCGATTGGCTTCCTGCTATTTGGCGTTTGGACCTATGTCAGGCTGTCTAAAAAGCTTGAGGAAGCGATCCCAGTGGGCAAATGGGAAAAATATCCCGTAAGGAGCAGCGACGTATCAGGCGTTCCCATGTCGTTTGGCGTGCTCCGCAGGGGGATCTATGTTCCTGTTTATTTCGGTGAGAGGAAAGACGATTCGAAAAATATGAGCGAGCAGGAAAAAGACATGATCCTTCATCATGAGGCCATGCACCTGCGCCGCAGGGATCCGCTTTGGAAGCTGATCTCCTTCCTGGCGCTTTGCGTGCATTGGTGGAATCCGCTGGTATGGCTATGCATCCGTGCATTCCATAAGGATCTCGAGATGGCATGCGACGAGGGCGTTCTGGAAAGGCTCGGGCAGGAAAAAAGAGGAGAATATGCCAATGCCCTCCTACATTTCGCCAAGAGGCAGAGCGGGCTTTCCCTTTCCGCGGCGTTCGGAGAAAGCGATGCGGAGAGCAGGATCAAGGAGGCGCTTCGATATCAGAAAAGACCCGCAGGCCTTTCCATATTGATGCTTTGCCTTGTGGTCCTTCTTGCGGGATGCCTTGCGACAAAGCCCGCCGGCGGAAAGGAAGACGGGACGGAGGAAGGATCTGTTTCACAGTCGGGGGAGGTTCCCGGCGAGGAGAAAAAGACGAAATCGGACGTCATCTTGGAGATTACTAACTTAGAGGAGGCCATTGCGGCACACCTGCCCTTCCGAGACATTCGCGAGATGCGCACGGCGCCGGCCGGCGTACCATACTTTGGATATGATGAAGATTGGTATACCGTATTTTATATTGACGAGCTTGCGAACGCATGGAAGACGGAGGCCCCGGAGAAGTATCAGGCGCTCTTAGACCCTGCGACGGCTCTTACGACGCTCGTTCCCTTAAAGGGCGGCAGCACCACCGCAACCTGGCAGGATGGGTTTTCCAGCGCGTTAGTGAATTATACCTTCGAAAATGGCGAAACGGCGCAGTACTTCATGGCGAAAAGAGGACAGATCTGGTATCCCTATATGCTTCACAATGGGAAGATCATCACGACTTCTTCAAAAGAAGCGACGGACTCTCTTATATACAGGTGCGATCGCATCCGGTGGAGAAATAAGAAGCTTTCTCAAACGACGGCGGCCGAGCTTCGTAAGGTGACGCTTCGGGCAGAGGATAAGGTCGTGGACTATGGGAGAAATAGCGTCCGCGTAGACGAGGTGGAAGCAGATGAGGAGAATGGCCAGGAGGAGGGGATCCGTTTGGCTTCCAGGGAGGATTCCCTGCGATTGGCATGCTGGGATCCAGTGCTTTATGGAGAGTATTGCATCCTACAGGAGATTCCGGAAGAAGATGCGTGTCTTTATGGACTTTATGACGGATACGCCATGATGCTGCGGGTCGGAAATCAGGCATATCCCCTGCATGGCTACTGGATCAACATTCATTGCATCATGCCCCAGCTTTATTGCGGAGATTATGATAATGACGGGCAGAAAGAATATGCGCTGATCACCGAGGGGAAAACTGGCACCGGGACCTATGGAAATTGGCTTCGCATTCTCGAGATCACAAAGGACGGGCTTGAGATTCATGAACCCAAGAGTCAAGGAATGTATGGCCAGCTGGAGCAGAAGGTTCGGTATCAATATAATGAGAAAAACCTGATGCTCCGAGTGGAGACGACAGACGGTGACGTGGCCTTCGCTTCCCTGGAGGATATCGAGCTGCTGGCATCCGAAGAGGCACAGTTCTTATGGCTCGGGTATAGTCAGTCAGAGAGCTTTTACGTGAAGGACGATTCCCTTTTCTATGACGCGAGCGGCGAAATCCAACTTACAAACAAGGGAGATCCCGAATATGGCGGGATTGATATAAATTGTCAGCTTCAGTATTCTGAAGATGGGAGCTTTGGCATCGGGAACATTCAGCTAAATAAGGCATGGACGGGGCCAGTTGAGGAGACCGACTTTTCCGTGGAGCTTCAGGACGGGAAGAAAGTGATCGCCTGCGATATTACCCACAATGGTATGCCAGATACCCTGATTGTGGACTACGCGGCTATTGAAAAAGACCGTCAGGCATTTCTTATCATAGATGCCAGGGACGAAGCCGGGCTGTTTCTCTGGGAGGATTTCCTCGCGTTGCCTCATCAGGGATGGGGAAAATATTATCTGTGCGAATGGCAAGGGCTCGTCTATCTTTTGAGATACCATCCTCTGGAGGATACGCAGGGGACAATGATCGGAGGTTACGAGGTCTTTTGGCTAAATCAATATGGCGAGGAACAGATTCTGGAAGAGAGAACTTTGAATTCTGATACGGCAAAGGATTATGAGAAGGAAGCGGCAGACTTTGAGGAGGCGATCAAAGCATATCTTGCAAGCTCGTACTTCTTGGCCAGCACCTGGGACGGTGAATTGTCATTGACGGAGACGTCTGCGGGACGGTGAATTGTCATTGACGGAAAAGCAGGCGAACAGGTGACATAGGAATGACGGAAAAGCTGTCGAACTGGTGACACGCAAATGGCGGGGAAGCTCGCTGATACGATTATAAACAAGAGCAATTACGGGAGGCAAAAACGCTTCCCGTAATTTTTTTGCTTTACTACTGTAATTTTCTTCGCAAAAACGCTACTATATGTTTGTAACGGAGGTGAGGAGTTGGAAGACCGGATGATCATCGAATTGTTCTTCGAACGCTCAGAAGAAGCAATTTCAGAGCTCACAAATAAATATGGAAAGCGTTGTAAGGCCTTAGCGCTGGGGATTTTGGGGAATGAGGAGGACGCGAAGGAATGCGTCAATGACGCATATCTTGCAACATGGAATCAGATCCCGCCAATGCGCCCGGACGCCCTCGGGGCCTATGTCGCGAAGATCACGAGAAACCTTGCGCTCGACAGGTATCATAAGAATGCGGCGCAGAAGCGAAACGCAAAATATGACGCGTGCCTTGAGGAACTGGAGGAAATCCTTCAGAGTAAGGAGACGGTGGAGGAGGAGATCCTCTCCGGCGAGCTAAAGGGCGCCATCAACCGATTCCTGGAGCAGCTTAGGAAGCAGGATCGGGTCCTGTTCGTGGAACGCTACTGGTTTTGTAAGGAATCTGCTGAAATTGCCAGAGAACTTGGGCAGAGCACGAATTACGTGAACGTGCGCCTGCACCGGGTGAAGACGAAACTAAAAAAGTTTTTAATGGCGGAGGAATTGATTTGATGGAACAAAAAGTGACGATGGATCGGAAGGGGATGGCGGAAGCGTTCCTTGGAGAGATCGATGAAAAATATCTGCAGGAGACGATCCAATTTTCGGCGAGGAAAAAGCAGGGCAGATATTGGAAGATGGCACTGAAGACGGCGGCGTGCATCGCACTCGTGGCGGTGCTTGGCGTGTCCTCCCTGTCCGCCGCGACGGCAGCAGGGAGCCTGAAGGCGTATGAATATTTATATAAGCTCGATCCCGCGCTTGCAGAAAAGATGAGCCCCGTGGCGCAGTCCTGCGTGGATCAGGACATTGAGATGCGGGTAGCCGGCATCTATGTGCACGGGAACATTGTCGACGTCTATGTCACCATGCAGGATCTTACGGGCAGCAGGCTTGACGGCACGGCGGACCTGTTCGACAGCTACAGCATACACACGAATTGTGACCAGTGGGGCGGATGTACCCTGGTGGACTTTGACGAGGAAACCTGCACTGCCACCTTCCTGATCAAGGCCGGATTACATGATCAGAAGATCGATGGGAAGAAAATGACCTTCAGCGTGTCGAGATTCCTTTCCGGAAAGCAGGAAAGATGGGTGGAAATGCCGCAGATCAATTTAAGTGAAGTGGTCACGCAGAAGGCCGATTACAGGCCGGAAAGAGAAGTGCAGGAGCTGATCGAAAGCCCCATTGAGCATGAATATTCCGGGAGCGGCACGGGACTGCCCATGCTGCTCGTGCCGAATGAAGCGCAGACCTTTGCGCCCGTTGAAACTGGCGCGAAGATCACTGCCTACGGCATGGTGGACGGAAAGCTCCACGTGCAGGTGTACTATGAAGACGTCAGTGGCAGGGATGACCACGGTGACATTCAGCTGGTGGATGCGAGCGGTACGTACCAGCTTCGCTCAGAAGTGGCATATTTCAGGGATAAAGACCGCGTTGGCCGATATGAGGAATACGAATTCAATGTCTCGGCTGAGGAGCTGCCGGGGTACCAGGTAATCGGTTATTTCTCCACGGGAGCTAAGCTCTACGAAGGAAATTGGAAGATCACCTTCCCCATCGTGAACATGGAGGATGCGGAGGAACAGGAGCAAAGCGAGGAGTAAGGAACAGGAAGAAAAATTTGTGAGATAGGACTTGACAAGTTCGGCGAGGAAGGGTACAATACCTTTGTTGTGACACAATATGTGACATGCGGGTGTAGTACAATGGTTAGTACGCCAGCCTTCCAAGCTGGACACGTGGGTTCGATTCCCATCACCCGCTCTATTTTTTTGCTTCGAGAACCCTTGTAAATAAAGGGTTCTCGCTTTTTTTTGTTCATTTTTTAGACGGCTTTTTGGGGTTGACCTGGGGTTGACCCAGGGGTTGACCTCGATGTTTTTGGGCAAAAACCTAAGCGTAAAGCCTTTCGGCAAACCTGTCTTTTTGGCTTATTTCGGCCGCATCCAATCTCTGTCCGTATTCTCCCATTGTCTTTTTTTCCGCGTAACTGTAATGTTTCAGGTTTACTTCCACGGAATGTCCAAGCCAGAGAGCCCTGGTGGTTACCGGTATTCCAAGGGGAATAAACACGTTTGAGTTAAGGCTCATTCGAAATGCGTGGTTGTTGCTGATTTCGAAACCCAGGGAATCA
Organism: uncultured Lachnospiraceae bacterium; assembly: GCA_947305245.1. Lineage (GTDB taxonomy): Bacteria > Bacillota > Clostridia > Lachnospirales > Lachnospiraceae > Acetatifactor. Next base: position 26,313 of record CAMZDG010000010.1, on the reverse strand, counting down.
CAAACCCGTTTAAGGCATTTTTCGTACGAGACCGTCGTTACCCATTTCCCGTCCTCGAGAAATATGTACCCGTTAGGATCATAAATTCCAAGCTCTTCCTGTTTTTTCCGCAGGGCGGTAAGAATGGAATGGATTTTTTGCGTTAGCGGAAAATATCGGCCGCCCTTGCTGATGCCCTTTTCATCCTTAGTCCATCCGACATAGGTGTAATACAGCCGCCCGTCTGTCCCGTAGTTGCTCAGCTGCTGGGAGTGGATGTGAAGACACGGCCTGTCAAACGGATCCGTAGGACGGTTTTCCCACTTTACGTCATTCCACTTCAGTGAGCAGAGCTCTCCGGCGCGCATGCCCGACTCAATGGCCAGAAGCATCATGTAGCCACGCACGTAGTAAGGCTTGCTGGTAATACGCTTAAAACAGACATTCCGAATTTGGTCAATCTCCTCAGGCGAAAGGATTTTATCCTTGGATTTTGGCCTTGACTGATCACAGGACTTTAAGTATGGACTGAAGTCAATCAGATCCACGGGATTGTTTGTGATGAGCTTTTCGGGATCACGGGCGTGCTTAAAGATCAGGTTGAGCAGGCTGATGTACCCGCGGAATGCCTTGATTTTTGGACTTTGCCTGCGAACCATTTCCTGCGTGAAGACCTGAATGTCAAAAGCCGTAACGTCGCAAACTTCTTTTTTGGCCAGGCTTGATTCCGCCAAAAATCTCTTAAAATCCTTTTCATACTTGTAGAGCGTGTTGTATGACGGGTTTTTGGATACCTTGTAGGCATTAAGTGCCCTGGGGAAAACAGCTGCCAGGGTGCGTCCGCATTCTTCGGGAGGCAGGATCTCGGCTTTATAGTATTCATAAAGCTTTTCAATCAAACTCTCGTAAGAATAGGAGCAAATCTGCTTTTTGCCCTTTACTTTGGTCAAGTAGTAGGTTTTTCCGCTTTCATCCTGTTTTTCGCTGATGCTTCGCGGCATTCCCGTACCGGTTACGTGAACCTTTTTTACTGCGTCCTCCTTTAGTTCAAATTCTTTTATTTTTCTTTTCTGCATTTTTGTTTCTAATGCAGCATCGGCAATTCTAAGCATAACATCACTGTTTCCGTTATGCAAGTCCCGGATTGCCGCGTCCGTCATGCGAATTCTCTGTAACATGGATATTTCTGAATTCATTAAATGTTCCTCCGCTGTGAATAAAAAAAGAGCAGCCTGCAATGCGCAGGACTGCCCCTTGACATAAAAAAATCCCCTGCCGGGCGTGGCAAAAGGACGAGTGACGGGTTATTCATGTTCAGTTTGCAATGAGCTTTTTCTCCAGCTCTTCAAAGTCGTAATCGTTTTGGTTCGCGGGCTTCCAGGCGGGTTGCTTTGGAGACAAAGCCGCAGGCTTAAAATCGCCCTCCCTCGCCTTCCAACTGTCCACCTGCATTCTCCAGTCCGTTACGGGCATCCCTCCGGAGAGCGTCCAGTTTCGGGATCCGTAGTAGGTAAGGAACTTTTCGGGATTGAAGTCCTGATAGCCGATTTGTTCGGCATATTCAGTTAATTCCTTTACGGAAGGAATGATGAGAGGGGGAGGGGTTTTCTTAGTATCTCCCTCATCTTGTCTGTTTTTGTCTAATCTTTCCTTTTCTGTACTGTCCTTACCTTTACTTACCTGGGCGTCCAAAGCGTCATCCGTCTGGGCGCCGTTTGGATCCGAAACGGCGTCCGTGTTGGCGTCCAAATGGACGCCATTTTGTTGTTCTTCTTCGGCGGCTTTTTTGGCCAGTTCCTCTTCCGTGAGAAGCCGGTAAACCTTGCCTTTCGTCGTGACGAGGGCCTTTTCCTTTTGGTAAATGGTGGGAACGTAACGGGCCTTTCTGATCTGGTTGTTCAAAAGCCAGTGCGTCACGAGGTGAAGCCCGCCTTCAAACGCGATCAGGTATCCCTTGTCCACGAGTTCGCTAAGGTGCTTCTTTGACGCTCCGACCATTCGGGTTACTTTTAGTGCCGACGGGATGAAGCCGTCATCGTCAGCCTCTAAGTTGATGTGCAGGTATAATTCCCTGGCTCGCAGCGACATGCCCAAAAAGGCATCCGTGCTTACCACGTCCGTTGAGATCATTCTTCTTTTTGCCATGTGTAATTAGCTCCTTTCGTTTTCTTTTTTGTTGTGACGCTGGCGATTCTCCTGTTGCCGTTCGGCATTTCTCCGGGCGGCTTCCCTTCGTCCCCGGGCAAGCCGCTCCAGGATTGACGCCCTGGCTGCCTTGGCGATTTCGTTCTGATGCCTTTTTTTGACGTCGGGATCATGCAGGACTTTTTTAAGCAGTGCGGTAAGGTCGCAGGTCTTTTCCTTCAGGTAATCCGTAAGGCCTGAGAGAAGGCGGGACGCAAAACGCCTTTGGTCCTGCGTGCAGTCGGTTTCGTTTTTTTGGATTTCGCCGTCATACTTTTCGATGAGGGCAACGTTTGCCCTTACGGTTTCGGTTTTGACCGCGTCGGTAACGAGTTCGACGGCTTTTTCGTAAGCCGCGTCCGTCACTTCGTTTACCAGGCCGTCAAGGTCGGAAGTCTTCAGGGTGAGTTCGTCGAGTTCCTTCCGCAGTTTTTCACTCTCATTGCGTTTGGACGACAGGAACTCGTCCATCTCGGAAAGCACGCCCCGTTTTTGCCGGATCTCTTCTTCCTGTCTGGCCAAAATGAAATCGTTTTTCTCCAAATGGACCTTTCCGTCAAGGGGAATCCTTTCAACGGTCACGCCGTGCTTTTCCGCAATGGAGATAAAAACGTTTCTTACCTCGGCGTCAAAACTCATCTTGCGGCTGTTCTTCATTCCCGGCTTTTTCTCCGGATCAGGCAGTGAGAATCCTAACGCTTCACATGCCTTTTCCTGCTTGGGAAAAAACGAGCCGTAACCGTCGTCGGCGAAAAAGACGTGCCGTTCGTGAACGTGCGGCGTGGCCTCGTCCATGTGCAGGGCCCAGTCGAGAATTTTAAAATTTGAACCGTAGCGTTTTTCCATTTCTTCGAACAGTTCCGTCACCACCTGAACAAACAGGGCGGGGTCTTCATAGCCGTCCTTAGTGCCAAGCTGATAGACGGATTCCTCCGGACAGGTCCTTGGGTCCGTCAGCACGTCGTCAAGTTTTCGAATCCGTTCCCTGTGCCTGGATTTTTCGTGTCGCTCGTTTTGCGCGTCAACGGAATCTGAAAATTTTTCAAAATAATAAGCCCGCTCGATTTCGTCAAAATTGTGTTTTCGCTTCGGTCGGACGCCGTCCGCGTCCGCAACGTTAAGTCCCTGGTAACAGTCCCAGTAAACGTTCATGAAGCACCTGTTTTCGTCCACGTGTTCCGCGTTTTCAACGTTAAAGCTTCTGTCGTTGTGCCCGGCCTTAAAGATTCCGTTCTTCCCCTTTCTGCCGTTGTGTCTTGTTGCCCTTCTTTTGCTCATTTCTTTTTTTTCTCCCTTTTCTGAAAATTTGTTTTTCCGAATTTGCGGCGAAGCCGTTCCGTCTTAAGCGAAGCGCGACGGATGATAACCCAATACAAAGTGTCGCGGGCAACACTTCATTGGGCCATGGCCGCGCCCTGGACCTGCCCGGGATTTCGACCCGGACCCGAGCGTGGCGTTGCCCCTGCACCCCACAAGGCACTTCGTCCTTGACCAGACCGGGATGCCTCCCCGGACCCGCCCAAGGTTTCACCCTGGACCTGAGCGGGACCCTCCCTGCACCCTGGCGGAGCCTTGCTCCTGCACCTTGCGTAAGGCGCCGCCTTCACGATCCGGCAGGGAGTTGCGCCCCCTGCACTTCGCCCCGCCAAAAGAAAAAAGCATCCCCTCCCGGGGGATGATCTTTTCCTTTGGTCATTTTGTTCACCTCCTTCTCTTTCTTTTGTTTTCCAGAATGATGTTTTTGACTGCTTCATACGGAGTGGGATCGCAGTTACCGTATTCGTTCCTGACGTTTAGCATCTCCTCCTTTCGCTTTCTGTTTTGTCTTTGCCTTTCCCTGTTCTTCATTTTTTCCTCCACGTTAAATTAACTTTTTTTTGTTACGGCGACGTCCGCGCTTGCGGGAAACTCCGGGCTCCTTCGAACCGATTATCTTTTGTTCCAAGTCAAGTTTATCGTTTGGAAGGACCTCGTCCCGTATGTCCGAAAGGCAGGATTTTTTAACGAAAATAAAAAAAATCCGCGCTTTCGGAATTCCTTCCTTGACGCGGAACCTGTAAGGCGGTATATTTATAAAAAGAACAAATGTTCGAAACTGTTTCAGGGGTGAAAAACAATGAAATGTGAATTGACGTTACAGGAAAAACTGAAAGATTTGCGAAATGAAAGAGGCTTAAGGTTAGAAGAGCTGGCACGGGAAACGGGTCTTTCCAAGTCGGCGCTTGGCAGTTACGAGAGCAACGATTACAAAGACATTCCCTACCGGGTAATCATCGAACTGGCAAATTATTATGGCGTCAGCGTGGAGTACCTCATGGGAGTGACGGACAACAAAACGCAAGCAAAAACTTCGGTAAGGGAACTGAAACTGGATGATGAAACCGTAGAGATCCTGAAAAGCGGAAAGATAAATAACAGACTTCTTTGTGAGATCATTAAGCATCCGGATTTCTGGAAATTCATGAGTGACACGGAAATATATATCGACAGTCTGGCCTCAATGCAGATCAATAACCTGAACGGTTACGTTGCCATGATGCGGACTAAAATCCAACTCAAAAATGAGGCCCCGGAGACCGAACATTACGTTCGGACGCTCAAGGCATCCGAGATAGAAGAGGACGATTATTTCAGCAGACTGATCGGAACTGACATCACAAACATCGCAAAAGACATCCGGGAAAACCATAAAAAAGACAAAGAGACCGGCGAAGACAATAATCCGCTCACCGAGGTCATTGACATTGTGCAGGAGTATGCAACCGCGACTGATCCGATGAAGGCAACGTTGTCCACCTTGAGCAGACAGCTGGGAATGAACTTTAACAAAATGGATCCTGCGGAGATCCAGTTCTTTACCGGAATTGTCGAGAAGTATTCCAATGTATATAAAGGTATGCTGCCGAAAAAGGGAAGAGGAAAGCGGTAACCATAGAAATATTATTATTTACTGAAACTTCGCAGTTTTATAACTGCGAAGTTTCAGATACTGATTTGTAATGATACGGTTACGATTGGATTATAAGAAAATATAATGCCACATTGAAACTTTATCCGACGAAAAGCGTCCTTATGTTTAGAACGACAGGCAAACCTGTATAACGATTGATTCAGAAAAAAGGAGCGAAAAGGATGAGAAAAGCATTAACGATAATCATGGCAATCATTATTTCATGTGCTGCCTTCTGCGGTTGCGGAAAAAGGATTGAAGCACGGCAGGAAGAAAAGGGTAAGATTCAGGTGGTCACCACAATCTGGAGTGTCGGTGTCCGGGAAGACGGAACGGGAGGCATGTACAGAAATGCGGATACGAAAGAAATGAGTGAACCCAAGGTGGGTGACATTCTGTATGATGGAACCATGGGGAAGCTTAGCATAGCATCGATTACTGATAAGGAACTCGTGCTGGAAAACACGGGGTTTGGCGTGCCGGACAAGGATGGAAACATCAGTCTGTTGCAGGATCCGCCTAAAACAATTAAAATACGCTGCGGCGAAACACTCAATCTGAACACGCTTTCCATGGATGCAGGCGTGGAGATGGTAATTTCCTATCAGTCTTGATCGATGATTTGCGTTTTATGTGATAAGGGAGGGCGCGACAATGAAATAAACGGTTTTCTGGCTCATGACGGCAACGATGGTGTTATTGATCCTTCCACTGATCATCAGTTCGGGCATTAGACATTCTCATAATGCCCGTAACATTCTGCTGGTCGTGATCATTCCGGTATTCTTCGTGATTTTGGGAATATCCGTCGGAAAAAGTCTAAGGAAACACTGGTATTTGCCGGTTGTTTCCCTTGCCCTGTTTTTTGTGGGCGATGTATTCATCCTTGGTATGAAACGGTTCTTGGACTTTGAATCAATTGCCGTTTTGACTGTCATTTACCTTATCTTGTCCGCGGCATCCATGCTTTTGACCGCAGCCATTCTCAAGATCTCTGATCGAAAAAGGATTCTAAGAAAGGCAGCCATTGTCTCCTGTATTGTAAGCGGCACTGGCTTTCTTATAAACCTTCTTGGTTATCTTATAAGCAAGGACATACCATTGGGAATTACGCAGTGGGGCGGAGATTACAGTGGAAAAAGCGGATTTGGTCTTCTTTTGAATCGTGTGTATCCCATGACGAAGGTGGGAGATCCCGTACCCAGGAATACCACTTGGCTGACGTTTGAGCCGGTATCCCTCATAATGTCATTGGTGGCAGTTTTTGTCATTGCACTAGTATGTTTCGTGATAAGTGCCTTACTGAAACATGGAAATACTGACGGGGCAGAATGATATCAGTGGGTTATTGGGGTTCCCATCACAAGGGGTCCATGCCCGTTTATGGACCATTTATGAAAATGCATGCCTAACCCGGGCCAGTTGGAATACTGTCGGTGTGATGTCATAATATGGCGACACTTAGTTTTTAACAGTAAAATCATATAGGCATATGGGTGAATCGAAAAGGTATAAAGAAATAACCAGGATAGCAGAAATATAGAGAGTAAAAAGGTATGCAAATAGGTATTCCAAGGAATGTCGGTTCCTCAAACCTCCTTATTTTATTGTTTTTTTAAGCAAGTTTTTCCTTCAAGTCCGGCTGCCAGCACTGTTATATTCATGAGAAAAGCCTTGAAACGAATGCGTTTCAGGGCTTTTTCTTTTTGCCCTGGGACTTCCGTTTCGTGGTGGAGTTAGTGCTATGAATTTGGAGATTGAATAAATCTTTAACTTATTTGTTTGAAAAAGTGGCGCATGTGTGTTATACTACGCTAAAACGCATTAAAAATATTTGATATAGCGAGGTATAATGCATGCTGATATCACGTGACAAAGAAAAGAAAAAGCTTCTCGATGCATTACAGGCGGAAGACTCTCAATTTATAGCGGTGTATGGTAGACGTCGAGTAGGAAAAACATATTTGATACGACAGACTTATGATAAGAAACTGACATTTGAGCACTCCGGATTGGCAAATGCTGGAAGAAAAGAGCAGATACAAGCTTTTACTGCCTCTATCAAAAGAGCTGGTCTTGAAGCCACTGTTATGCCGACGAATTGGCTTGATGCCTTTGAATTATTAAAGGACCTTGTGGAAAAATCCGAAGAAAATAAGAAGGTATTGTTTATTGACGAATTATCCTGGATGGATACGCAAAAGAGTGGACTTTTGGTTGCACTCGAAAATTTTTGGAATGGATGGGCAAGCGCACGTAATGACGTGGTTCTTGTGGTGTGTGCCTCCGCTACGTCATGGATGCTTGATAAAATTATTCATAACAAGGGTGGGCTATACAATCGGCTAAGCTGTCAGATTCATCTCAAGCCATTCAAACTATGCGAGTGTGAGGAATACCTTAAGTCCAAGGGCATAAGCATCAGCAGATATGACATTCTTGAAATGTATATGGCTGTTGGGGGAATTCCATATTATTGGTCTCTTATGAAAAAAGGACTTAGCGTTGCTCAAAACATCGATGCTATGTTTTTTGCGGATGATGCACCGCTAAGAGATGAGTTTAAGTATTTATATGCATCATTATTTAAAAATCCGCAGAATTATATAGATATAGTTTCAACACTGGCAAAGAAAAAAACAGGTTTGTTACGAAATGAGATTGCGGAAGAGACTGGAATTCCGAATTCGGGATACTTAACCAAGATGCTTGATGAACTGATCAGTTGTGGTTTCATAAGAAAATACACTGTTTTAGGGAAGAAGACAAAAGATGCGCTATATCAGCTTATAGATTTCTACACATTGTTTTATTACCAGTTTTTGCAGAAGAAGAGAGATGAGCATTATTGGACAATACAGACGGATACTTCTGTCAGAAATACATGGTGTGGTCTTGCATTTGAAAGGGTATGTTTTGAGCATGTTAATGAGATTAAGGCTGGATTGGGGATTTCGGGTGTGCTGACGGAAGTGCATTCGTGGGCTGCCAAGGCTGATAAGGGATCTGGCACTAAAGGGGCCCAGATAGATATGGTTATTGTGCGAAATGATCGGATAATAAATCTTTGCGAGATGAAGTATTCCATAAGTGAGTACGCATATACGGGAAAGGATGATGAATCCCTTCGGAATAAAATAGCGGCCTTGAAAACAGCGTGTAAAACACGATACTCTTTTCATCCGGTAATGGTAACAACTTATGGGTTGAAAGAGGGAATGTATTCAGGAAGAATACAAGCTGTAATAAAAATGGATGACTTATTTCATAAAGAATAAAGTACGCTAAATCTCATAAAAAATCATGAATATAGCGTACCATACATACCATATTGTGTAATTGTCATGATATTATTCGTTCAGTTAAGAAGGAGAACACATCGGAAAAGAAAGTCAAGGTAAGATTCAACCATCAGGTGAACCTGGCTCGACGGAGGAGTTATTGTATTCAAACACAGGGAAAGTATAATGAACTTATCAAGCTTGAAATTTGATTTTGAGAGGATAAGAAGATGAATCATAATAATATTGCAGATAACGTCAAACGGCTTCGGGAAGCAAGGCGCATGACGCAAGAGCAGCTGGCAAATGAACTGGGAGTTACCTTTCAGGCGGTGAGTAAGTGGGAGAACGGCGTGACCATGCCTGATGTCATGATGATGCCGCAGATCGCGCAGGTATTCGGGATCACCATCGACGAATTATACAAGCCCGCGGCCGATGTTTACAAGAATGAGGCGGAGAAATGGCTGAGTAAATACACGGCCTCCCATAACCAGGATGATTTTTTTAGGGCTGACGTGGAGTTTCGAAGGCTCCTCGAGTCAGGAGATTACAGTGACGAAGACATGATCGCCTATGGGACTCTTTATCGTTTTCATGCGGACTATTGTAAGCAAAAGGCGTTCGAGTTGTATGATTCCGTTCTGGCGAAAAACAAGGCTGAAAGCTATGAGGCAGCATGGTCTAATAAAGGTGCGCTGATGGCGGCGATCGGTCAGGGAGAAGATTACGTGAAGTACTTTGAAAGCGAGATAGGGAATGATCCAAGTTTGGCAAATTACCGTTTGCTGATGCGCGCCTGCTTTTGGACGAAGAAATATGAAAAGGGTTTGGAATGCTGCAAGGAAATTCTAACGCGGTTCCCGAATCTGGAGAAGGAAGAGCTTCGCGTACTGCACAGTACTGCGGGAGACATGTGCAGGGGGCTTAAGAAGTATGACGAGGCGTTTGCGTATTGGGAGAAGGCGCTCGAGGCCGATGCCTGGCCCATGGACCCGATGTTTTCCATTGCGTGCTGCCTAAGCGAGATGGGTGAGTACGCGAAGGCAGCAGACGCATGGAAGAAAATCGTGGACGAATTGATCGCCAGAGGCTTCACCTATGAAGTGGAATGGCCTCGCCAGATGATGAACGAAGCAAAGGCGAAAAGCTGAGGCTACCCTGCACCGAAGCGCATTTTATGTCGGGAAGCTACTGCCATGATGAGCTACAATTCAGTCAGACGATCGGAAAAAGGAGCAAAACAATGAATTGGATGACCGGATTACAAAGAGCAATCGATTACGTGGAAGAACACATCCTTGAGGACTTAGATTTGGAGAACATCGCCGCACAGAGCTTTTCCTCCAGCTATCATTTTCAAAGGGTCTTTAGCATTGTATGCGACATGACCATAGGAGAGTATATTCGAAACCGAAGGCTCTCCCTGGCGGGAGCAGACCTGGCACGGGGAGATGTTAAGGTGATCGACGTTGCCATGAAATACGGTTATGACAATCCAGACAGTTTTGCAAGGGCTTTTCAGCGATTTCACGGGGTTTTGCCATCTCAGGTAAAAGCGGGAGACGCGACCTTAAAATCCTTTTCCAAGATCGTACTAAAACTATCGATGGAAGGCGGTGCGTCTATGAATTACAGAATTGAAGAAAAACCGGAAATGATCCTGACGGGCACAAAGGTGAGGTTTCACGGAGAACCTTGGGGAGAAGAGCGAGCGCGGCAGGAAGAGAATTGGTACATAACAACGCGCGGAGTCCAATGGTTCCTGCGGGGAGTTGCAGCAGGCGGTGACATTTACCAGCTTGTAACGAATGTTGACGGCGAAGGATATAACTTTTATTACTGCCATGAACTGGAAAAATGGGACAGGGAGCATCTTTTTGACCATGCGGTCACGGGAGTGGATTTTGTGGAAGGTCTGGCGTTGGAAAACATTGTCGTGCCTAAATCTACTTATCTGATCCTGGAAGCAAAAAGTGAAAAGAACACGGTTCATGATTATCAGGAGTTGTTAAAACAAAGGGTGCAGATCATTACGGAATGGATGCCGGAAATGGGTTTTGAGCTCAAAGATGCACCGGAGATCGTGGTAATGCATTGGATGCCTAGGGCAGAGCGTTTTATACAGATTTGGTTGCCAATAGAAAAAAGATGAAGCCGTAATGGCAAGAAGCAGGAAGTTTCAGATTATCTCGAAAAGGTATTCCAACAGGTAGTCAAAGGTGTGTCGGTACCTCTAACCTCCTTATTTTATTGGTTTTTCCATTTGACTTCAGCCTTCAAGTCCGGCTGCCAGCAGTTACGAATTTATTGTGAAGAGCCTTGAAACGAATGCGTTTCAGGGCTTTTTCTATTGACATTGACGGGAATAATCTGCCATGTGGGAGTGTTGCCAGAAACTTTGATTTTGTGATAAAATTATTCAAGAGAGGTCAGAAAAAGTCGACTTATGTCAATGGCATTGCCGCAATTTTGCAGATGGTCAAGGATTATAGGTTGCAATGAACATGAGCGATTATATTTTGGAATGTATGGATTAGGGGAATGATATGACTGATTTTACAACGATTACTGCATGCGGTGAATGTTGCGTAGGTTGCTCAAAAAAGATTGAGGGTTCATGCCCTGGTTGCATTGAGGTAGATGGACGGGTTCCGGAATGGGCTGAATCAGGCAGGTGCAAAGTACATGCATGTGCAAGGGAACATGGCGTACAATTCTGTGGGCTTTGCAGGGAGTTTCCATGCGAGAAGCTTCCGGCAATGATTTCATGGAATGCTAACATCATAGATCACTTGACGGCATTAAGGGATGAATACATGCGGAGATAATTGTGCAATTCCGCTTGCATAAATCGGGACTTTTCGTTACAAACATTGGATTGCTGCTCGCAGCTTTGGATGTAGATTATTTATGTATATAAAGACATTTTGCGGTAAAAAACATGAGGAGGGACAATTTATGGATCAGGCGCATATATGCATACGTGGAAGATTACAACCTCTCAAGCCAGCGGCTTTGCGAAAAGCTTGGAATGCGCAGGGAAGGCTTGTTTAAGGAATTTGTATCGTTTGTGAATGATGAAGACGGTGTTCCGATTTATGAGAATACGATGCAATATGTGATGCTGAAAAAAGAATGGAGGAATTAGATGCATGAAAAAAGTTTTGCAATGGTTGAGTTTCATAATCTTGAGCATTTGCCTCTGTGGATGTCAGCCCAAAAAAGATGCCGCGACGAGTGACGGCGACCAGACGGTCACGTACGTGTCAGAAAAAGTGGATCTTGGCATCCCAAAGGAGGCGGGTTATCAGCGATATTTGTCACCGGAAGGCAGCGTTTTTGGCGTGGACGAAAAAGGCAGTCTTTGGGGCATCAGTGATTTCCCTGAAGGCATTGCACTTAATAACGCTACGGATCTTTTGATCAGTCAGGAAACCATTTTTGTGGTGGACTATGATCGCATGGACGTCATACAGGTGTATGATGAAAAAGGCATTTCCAAGGGGCAGATCAATTGCAACGGAGACATGGTGTCATGCATTGCAGACGGAACCTACGTGCTTCGAATGACCGGAGAAAGCGGCGGGCATCCCGTGATCAACCGCATTGACACAAAGCGCCTTGCGCTTGGAGAGGAGATGGGAAATCTGCCGCGGGACTGCAAAGGGATCGTCAAGTATGGATGTGACGATAAGACAATCTACATATATACCTCGGAGAGCTTAAGCAGCTATTCCGTTGCCGATGGGACCAGCCGGGAGCTTTTCCGGTGGTCAGACCTTGGGATCATGGGCGGCAGCGTTGACAAGGTTTGGAAATCGGATAAGGATTTTTATGCGGCGTCATGGGATTCCGACGAAAAAGGGATAGTATATTACAGGATCAAAGAGGTGGCACAGGGGGAAAAGCCGCAGCGCAAGGAGCTGGTAATCACCTCACTTCGTGCGGACGGATACCTGCAGCAGCTTGTCACGGATTTTAACAATTCGCAGACGGAATATCTTTTGAAAATTGATGAGCTCATCAAGGACGGGGAAGAGGAGGACGCAGAGACTGCCATGACAAGGCTGCAGGCATCCCTTCTTACGGATCACGCCCCAGACATGATCTGCCTTCAGAACATGTATAACTGGGAAGAAATGGCAACGCAAGGATATTTGATCGACTTAAGGCCTTTCCTTGAAAAGAGTGAACGACTGTCAGAGAAAAGCTTTTATCCGGAGGTGCTTGAATACGGTTCCAGCGAAGGAGTCCTTTATTTTATACCGCAGTTTTTTGATCTACAGACGCTCGCCGTGCCCGAAGTCCTTTGGGAAAAAGAAAGAGGCTGGACGTATTTGGAGTTGGTGGACTATCTGCGCGGACGGGATGAATACAGGCCGTTTGGAGATTACGTGTTTACGAGTGCATGGCTCTTGTCGCAAAACGTGGAATGCTTTTATGATGAGGGAAAGGGCGAGGCTTATTTTGATTCCCCTGATTTCAGGGCACTTTTGGAATACGTAAAGGAATGTAAGGATCGTGAGGATCAGGGAAACGCCGAAGAACGGAAAAACGTCATCAAGTACTTTGATTTTTCCGGCCTTGAAGAGGTAAACCCAATGAATGAATGGCTCATGATCGGGTATCCTACGCGCGAAGGAAAACCAAAATCCAGCATTTACGGCTTTGCCGAGGTCGCCATCCTGCATTCCTGTAAGGACGCGGACGGGGCATGGAGATTTATTGAAAGCTATCTTTCTGCCTATCCGGGCGAGTTTGCCGCGGCCAGGCTTTGGTCAAACGTGGACGTGATGGAAAAAATAATAGATGACGAGCTTGCCCTCTATGGGAAGAATGAAGTAGAGATCAGGGATTCGGAGGGTAACGTAATTGGGAAGGATTACACAGAGCATCGAATCAATCAGAATGGCGTGGATGCATTCCGTCAAATCCTGTCGGATTATCAAAAGAAACCTAAGAGCGTTAATGACGTAAGGAAGATCGTCTATGAAGAGATCCACGCATATTATGAGGGACAAAAGAGCCTGGATGACGTGATAGACGTCATTCAGAACAGGGTGAATTTGATGCTTACCGAATCAAAGTGAGTTACGGTCTGCTTTTGGTTGCTCTGGTGGGAGTTAAAAGACTTTTTGCATTTTTATAATTCTGGTAATGTAACCTTTTCAGAAAAAAAGTGCTTATTAGGGTGAAGGCCTTTATTATGAATTGTCGCTATTGACTCGCGGGAGGCGTTCCCGGGGGAAAGGAGACAAAGCATGGAAGATGAACTGATTGTTGAACTGTATCTGTCGCGGGATGAAAAGGCAGTCAAGGAGACGGCGGAGAAATACGGATCGCACCTGCGCTCGTTGGCATACGGCATCGTGGAAGATTCACAAACAGCCGAGGAATGTGAGAACGATACCTACCTGGAGGCGTGGCGAAACATCCCGCCGCACGAGCCGAGGAAATATTTCTATGCCTTTCTTGCCCGAATCGCAAGACACATTGCGCTGAATCGCTGCAGGGACAATAAGCGCCTTAAGCGAAGTGCATTTCTATGCGAGTTTACCGAGGAAATGGAACAGTGCATTCCAGCACCGAGTGACGAGCAAAATATCAGTGACGAAGAACTTGGCAAGGCAATCAATGGATTTCTTGCGGAACTTACCGCAGAAAAGAGAAATGTTTTTATTCGCCGTTATTGGTACATGGATTCCATCGCCGACATTTCCAAACGATTTGCGATTTCCGAAAGCAAAGTAAAAACCATGCTTTTTCGATGCCGCGAAAGGTTTCGGGAACACTTGGAAAAGGAGGGCTACACTCTATGAGAGGAAATAATCTATTAGACAAAATGGAATTAGTTGATCCTGCTTATGTTGAAGCGGCAGAGAATGCATATAACAAAAAGAATAACGCATGGGTTAAATGGGTCGTGGCAGCTGCCTGCCTTTGCGTCGTGATACTTGGGGCGGCAAAATACGGGGAGTTCCTGACTAGGCATTCCAAACCGAAAGGTGCGGATGAGGATACTCAGACGCTGGACGAGATGAAGGATGACATTGCATACGGGTTTACGCTTTGCGATATGGGTGGCGAACAGAAGAGGCGATATTTTCCAGTTATGGCGAGTGATCGACAGCACTACGGACTGATTTCCGATGACGCCACGGGACTTAACCAGGAAAATGAGTATGTCATCACGGAGGCAGATCTTGGGAGCCTGATGGGTACTGTTGCAGAATGCGGGAATGAAAACCTCAATGGCTGCAAGGTTTACCATTTCGCAAAATACCCTGAATATGTCAGCATTTGCATTGTGGACACGCCTGACGGGTATGCCTTTTATACGGGCGGTTACCGTTTCATTGGTGACGTACCGATCGGAACGAGCCTTGAGTCCGTGATAAAGCAACTTGGCATAGGCGAGCCCGTGAGCATGGAGATTTTTGCGGCTGGTGACGTCCGCGTGGCGGAAATTAATGACATGGGAGAAATTGAGACAATACTTGAGATCCTCCTGGAAAAAGAAAACATTGGCCTTCTTGCGGATGAGCAGCTTTTTGCGAAGAAATGGCAGGAGGTATATTGCAATGATGACGTGACTTTCAACGGGAATACTGTCGTATATAAGCAGAAGGGATCTGCGGAGGAAGATACGGAATTATATAATAAGTCACGTGAGTTGTGGGATAAGGACGAGCGTGTTCTTAACATTCTTTGCAGTAACGGATTGGAAATTGCAATCGATTATCGTCCTGTCGTGGGCAATGTTGTAAGCGCAGACTGGTATTATGAGCTTTCCGAGGAAGAAATACAAATGTTGA
The DNA here is from genome assembly GCA_947305245.1 of uncultured Lachnospiraceae bacterium. GTDB lineage: Bacteria > Bacillota > Clostridia > Lachnospirales > Lachnospiraceae > Acetatifactor. The sequence goes on along the minus strand of CAMZDG010000010.1, from coordinate 11,101 downwards.
ATCAACTATTAGGAATCAGTGAGTAACTTTCTATTATTCAGTTGGAGCAGTGCGCCCATCTTCCGCATTATAATGAGATGAGCAAGGGCGCAGCCCTGCGAATCCCGGCGCTGTTTATCAACCCTTTGACATCCAACAAATACTCTCTTCTTACATGCAAGAGAAATCTGCTTAAGGATTAAAGTTTAATTTGCTCTGCATACAGTTAATTTTGCAAACTAACTTCTGGTAAAACTTGGGAGTTAAAAGAATCAATGCTTAAAACATTTTGGCATGGAAATCGTCTATATACTTGAAGGCATATGCCATGACGTAAAACCAGAACAAACCGTAATTCGAAAGGAGATTCCCATGAAAAACAGTTTTCTGTTAATTGTGATTGCTTCGTTGATTCTTTTGGCAAGTTGTGTGCCAGGAGAGCCACAAAAATCGGATGACGGAACAAATGCCGAAGCATCCGTCATCCCTTTATTGGTTGTTACTGTTGAAAATGCGGAATCCAGCCATTGCATTCGATATGAACTTGGTGATTTGGCATCTGTTTTTACTAATACGCCAGAAAACGCGAAAGTAGGAGAATGCGTAGAGATACGTACAAGCATATTGTATGATGCAGACATACATCTTTTCCTTGATGCACAAGAACTTGAAAAAACTCACAGAGACAGTGATTATTGGGGATACTCTTTTGTCATGCCAGATCAAGACGTTGTAATTACTGCTAAACCATATTCCAAGAATGAGATTATGGGAATAAGTGAGGAATCCAAAAGCATTCTTCAGAATGTTCAATACATAAGGACAGACGGATATGTTGACGGTGAACAGTATCCCAAGGCATTTTGGATTACTTCGACAAAAGAGCTGAAAGACTATTGTGAAATCAATAAGGATAAATACTACCTTGAATCAAATGGCTTTATGGATGCCACAAAACAATATGATGACGCATATTTTGAGAATAATGATCTGATTGTAGTCATGTTGGAGGAAGGAAGCGGTTCGATTGAACATGAAGTCACGGGACTGATCGTAACACCATTGCAGAATAATGAAACACAATACGAAGTACGACCTGAGATTAGAAGGATCATTCCCGAGTGTGGAACGGATGACATGGCTGAATGGCACATACTGATTGAAATTGGCAAGGAGTACGGAGAAAGCGTATCTGAGCTCCAGCTGCCAAGCATAGTGAATGTGTATGGCTGGGAACTCAGTGAATAATGGTAGACGAGATGTGAACCCGCAGCTACAAGCTGATTTATGACAGAATCGTTAACAGCGCGTTAAACTGGAATTCAAAAGTCTATTTTGATATTCCAATGAGAAGGCAGCAGATGCATAAAAGAAAACTTGGCAAAAGGTGGACCAATAGGTGAACTTTGAAAAATCGGTGCTTCAAACATGGAAGCGGATAGAAATTTGTGCGCATTTTTCACTTCGCAGGGGTTGACCTAGGGGTTGACCCCTGATTTGCCGATGCCGCAATCCTCCGTTCCATAAGGGTTTTCAGGGTGCGGGTGATAGTTCGATTCCCATCACCCGCTCTTTTTTATGCCCGAAAACAATGCGTTTTCGGGCATTTGTAGTTGCGTGACTTCGCGTGACATGTGCGTGACTTACTCAATAATCCATTAAATGGCAGCCATGACCTCCCGGCAGACCATCTTATTCTTGGAACGGGACTTGTCATAATGCCTCGTCATTTCCAAAGTGGTGTGCCCGGCGGTATATTGGATGCTGTCCTCGCTGATGCCGAGCTCATACATTCTGGTAATGCCGTAGAAGCGAAATTTATGGGAAGAATGATAGGTGATACCACAATCTTCACAATATTCCCTAAGGTGTTCGTTGAACTTGTTAGGGGGGATGGAAAACTTGGCGTCTCCGCGGCCGTTCAAAATGTATTTCTTATGGCCGTTGATCTTTCGTAGTTCCTCAACCACTTCCATTGCTTCTTTTGGCAGGGCTATGGTACGCCTGCCTTGGCTTTTTCCACTTTTGGTGCAATGCTTATCAAAATCGGCTCTTTTTTTGTCCCCGTTCTTTTTCTGGATTATTTCGTGCCAGATTTTCATTTCTCCGGTTTCGGGATTATAATCATCCCAGGTAAGAGCCCTTGTTTCCCCTACGCGACTTACAAGATAAGTGTGAAGCAAAATGCCAAGAGTGTAAGTATTCTTTGGAAGGCTCCTTAGATATGCTCTTAGCTTTTGAACTTCTTCCTGCGTGTAGTATTTGTCCTGCTCCGCCTCCTCGGAATGATCTTCAACGATAAACTTGCAAAGGTCTGTTGATGCATTGGCTGCGTAATTGATCGAGATGATTCCGTCAGAAAGTGCTTCCTGATAAATGCCACTCATGAGGCTTTTGGCTTTATCAAAGGCCTTTTTCGTATATTTTGTGCCATCTCCGCAGATCTTCCGGAACTCTTGCTCCAGCAGGTAGGTGGAGGTCTTCTGAATTGGCAGGTCTACGAAAGCACGGCCGGAAAAAAAGCGATTCCAGTTGTAAACGTCATATTCTGCCGTCTGAGAGGAGATTGCCCCGGCTTCAACCAGTTCATTCCGCTTTTTGCGATGCTTTTCATACGCGTCCCGAATGGTGGAGGTTGCTTTTAGCTGATTAGGGTTTTCTTCTTCCATGATGGTCCACAGCTTTTCTAACAGTTCACTTCTGCTTTTGGCTGATTTCTGGACGCGTTGACCGAACTCATTTCGATAATCTACTCGGTAATACTCACAGAGCTTTCCATTTTGCTTTTTGGTGGTTAAATAGGGTTCACCGAACCGTTTAATAACAATCCTTTCTCTCTCTTTTTTCATTTTTGCTGCATCTATGGCGGCACTCATTTCTTCAAGCTCTTCCATTGTAGCATTTGCAGTGCACAGTTGCAATGCAGTATTGGCATTTTCCGTGGATAAGAGGTTTTCCATTGCTTTATTCATTTAAGTCTCCTTTGTTTTAAACGAAAAAAGGAGCAGCCTGCAATGCGCAGGACTGCCCCTTGACATAAAAAAATCCCTTGCCGGGCGTGGCAAAGGACGAGTGACGGGTTATTCATGTTCAGTTTGCAATGAGCTTTTTCTCCAGCTCTTCAAAGTCGTAATTATTCTGGTTTGCAGGCTTCCATGCGGGTTGCTTGGGAGACGGGTTTGCGGGCTTGTAATCGCCCTCCCTCGCCTTCCAGCTGTCCACCTGCATTCGCCAGTCAGTTACGGGCATTCCTCCGGAGAGCTTCCAGTTTCGGGATCCGTAGTAGGTAAGGAACTTTTCGGGATTGAAGTCCTGATAGCCGATTTGTTCGGCATATTCCAGTAATTCCTCTTCGGAAGGAATGATGAGAGGGGGCTGGTCTTTTCCCTCTCTTATCTGATTATCCTTGTCTAATTTAAATTTGTTCTCATCTAATTGCGTAACGGTCTCGTCACTTTCCCGTAACGCTTCCGTTACGTCTTCGTTACGTTCGCGTGCCGTTTCCGTTACGCTGGCGTCGCCTTCCGGAATGGCTTCCGCTTCCCTGGCTACCCTTTGTGCAAGCTCCTCTTCGGTCAGAAGTCGGTAAACGCCACCGATTTCCGTGACAAGTGCCGCTTCCTCTCGGTGAAGCGAGGAGTGGTAGAGATCCTTGCGGATGGTGTTGGCAACCCGCCAGTGCGTTACGAGGCAGATCCCGCTGTCAAACCGGATCAGGTATTCCTTGTCCAAAAGTTCCTGCAGGTGCTTTTTTGACGCGCCCACCATGCGGACCGTCGTGTCCACGTTTGAAACAAATCCGTCGTCGTCCGCGGCCAGGTTAAGATGCATGTAAAGCTCCCTTGCCCTAATGGACATGCCAAGGAAATCATCCGAGCTGACGACTTCCCTTGCGATCATTCTCCTTCTTGCCATTTATCTTTCTTCTCCTTTTCTAAGTTTGTCTTCGCCGCGTTCGCGCATCGCCTTTTCGTAATCAGCCTGTATTGCCTTTTTTATGGCGTATGCCGCGCCGGCTTCTTCCTTCAGTTTTTTGTAAGCGGAATACAGGGGCTGCCGTTTTTCACTCAGGGAGGCCAGCCGTTTCCGCAGCTCGGTTTCGTCCGGGATTCCGTTTGGATAAATCTCCCCCAGTTCGCGCCTTGCCGCGTAAAACGAGGTCAGCTCGGCGCGGTGCAGTTCCTTAAAGGCGTCCGATTCTGACTTGCGCCTGATCCCTCGCAGCGCGTCGTAAACCGGCTTCCCTTTTGCCAGCTTTTCCGTGAGGCTCAAGGTTTTTTTAATCAATGAAACCTCGTCGTCCAGTTCCCTGACTTCGGCGCAGGCCCTGGAAACTTCGGAATACGTTGCCTTCACTTTTTTGTCCAGGTCGCCAAGGGATGAGATGCCGTTTGCGTGCAGGAAGTCGATTGCCCTTGCCTGCTGCTTCAGGTTGTTTACCCTGGCCTTGTTGGAGTAAGCCCCGGCGTTTCTCCTTTCGTAATACCCGCACAGGACGGAGGCAAGCGTCTGCGATTCCAGTCGAGCCAGCCGTTCGTCTTCCTTAAGCTCCGCGATGCGTTTTCTCAGTTCGGAGATCCAGTCTGCCAGTGCCTTCACGCTGCCCTTTAGGGAATGAAGGAGGGCGTTTGCCTTTTTGATCAGCCGGTTCCAGTCGCCGACGTCCGTGCGGATTCCCCTCGACTCCATGGCGCGGACGGCGGGTCCTTCGTGAACGGTCGGGATGAGGTCGATGCCCCGGTTCTCGTAGGAGCGGTGATCCACGCGTTCCGCAATTCCCTTTTTCTCAAAGGCCTCGTTGACGAGGCGCGCCCAGTTTTCCCTCCAGGCAAGAAGCGTCTCGGGAGCGCCCCAGTCGGTCGTTGCGACCGCGTTGTAAACAAGCTTCCCGTTCCGGTCCCGCACGCGCTCGCCGTTTTCGTCAAGCGCGTATTCGCGGCGCTGCTTCATTCCCCAGGTTCCGTCCGGATTAAGGGGGCGGATCGGGCAGAGCACGTGAAAGTGGGGATTTTTAATATCGTCGTCCTTGTGGGGATCGTGACACGCAAGGTCGGCGATCATCCCCCGCGCGGTGAAGTTTTCCGCAATGAACCGTCTTGCAAGCGCGAGGTTTTCCTCAAAGGACAGTTCGTTTTGAAACGCGACGTCGAAGGAATACGCCAGTTGCGCCCTGGGGTGTTTTTCAGCGGACTCGACCTCGTTCCAAAGCGTCTCCCTGTCCGAAAGCCTGCGCGGCGCGTGCGCCGGGAGAATGACCTCGGAATGCAGGACGCCCCCTTTCCTTCGGTAGTCGGGATCCTCGTCATAGTACGAGTCGTGAAGCCTTTCCCCCGCGCGGTACGCCGCGCTTGCCACGGCGGTTTGTCCCCGGCCCCTGGAAATCTGCGTCACCTCGAAATGATAAAGGGCCATCAGTCATCACCCCCTTCCGCGGGAAGGCCTTCCGTCCTTGCCAGCTCAAAAAGTTCCCTCACGCCCGGCACGAGGACGAGCCTTCTCATGAACGCCCAGAAGACTTCCTGGGGCAGGTTTTCGATTCCGTCAAACACGTACTCAAGCTCAGCTCCCTCGACGATGAGCCTGTGCGTCCTGGCGGAATCCTTTTTCCTCAGCGCGTTGCGAAGCCGGTTTTCCTTGCGCGTAACCCTGCGCTCAAGGACTTCCTTTTCCCGCACGGCCCGCTCAAGGTCGGCCCGCGCCTCTTCAAGGTTTTTTTCCAAATCCTTCATTCGTTTTTCCTCCTTTTTCCTTTAGATTTTGGAAATAAAAAAGGACCTGAGGCTGTGCCCTGGTCCTTTCGTCCGGAAGCGAAGCGAACGCAGTTTTTTCTTTCCCGCAGCGAGGGGCAGGCGGGAAAAACGCGCGGAATGCCCGGGAGGGTATAGACGTGCGCCCTTGTCAAACAAGGGAAAAAGAGCTTGTTCGAAACGCTTCTAAAGTAATGATACGGCGGGGAATCCCAAATGGCCCGAAAAAAGGCGAAATCACATTTTTGAGTATCGCAAAAAAATTTTTTTAAAGTTTTTGATGCAAAATCGCAACGAACGTGATATGGTAATAACAGAACATATGTTTGGGTTACAAAGAAAGGAAAATGAAGAAAACGCATGGGAGAATATTTGCAGGGAACGCTTCAGCAGAGAATGAGGGAACTGCGCGAGGCAAGGGATTATTCGCAGGCAAAGGTTGCCGGGATTTTGGGAATAGACAAGGCGTCCTACGGAAGGATGGAGAACGGAACGACCAGAACCGTTAACAGCGACGTGCTGACGGGCCTGGCGAACCTTTACGACGTTTCGTCGGACTACCTGCTCGGGATTTCGGACGTGCCGCAGAAGACGTATTACGACCTGAAGGCGCTGGGACTTTCCGTGGAGGCCGCGGCAAGCCTGCTGACGAAAAACGCAAATCAGGAAGTGGTGGACGCGCTTCTAAGAAACGAAAACTTTCTCGAGGCGACGAGACTCATGGCAATGTATTTCAGCGAGATCGCCGTGATCGCCTTTGCCACGGGCAACAGCGTTTACGATTTTTCGTACAACCTCGCGACGGAATTCATCAACCGGGGACGGATCCCCAAAAACAGTGAGACGAACGCACTTCGCGCGCAGATTAAGGCGAAAAGGGCAAAGGCAGAACCGATGGAACTGAACAACATCCGGAAGTATTTCATGGACGCCGTGGACGAGATCAGGAAGGAGACGGGAAGCGAGGTTCGCGAATACGCCAAGGGAAAGTTTACCTCGGAAATTCTTAATGCGGTCAGGGCTGAAATTGAAAGGCGTGGGGATCCCCTGGCGCTGCCGTTTGAGCAAAGAAAACGCAACGTGATCGAATCGGTTAAGGCTGGCCTGAGGGAAAATCCCGACGTGTATGACGAATACGGGGAAAAGCTGGACGAGGCAGTTGAGGTGATCATGCCGGCGCTGTTTGACTTATGGAAGTGAAAATGACGAAGGAAGAAAGATACAAAAGAAACCTGGAACTGTGCAGGAGGGTGAAGGAAAACGACCTTGAGGCGGAGACGTTGCTCCTCATGGAAAACGAGGGGCTGGTCGCGGGACTGGCCAAAAAGGTGAAGAGATGGAAGAAGGTGAATTCCTCGGACGGATTCGACGAGGAAGACCTCCTGCAGGAGGGGCGGATCGCCCTGCTGACTGCGGCAAAAAAATACAACAAAAAGAAGGGCGCGCAGTTTTCCACTTATGCTTACAAGGCCGCCTTTAAGGCGATGTACAGGCTTTGCAGGAAGTTGCAGTCAACCTTTGAGAGGCAGATGGAGGAAGACGGACTAACGCGCGTGTTCCTAAGTGACCCGAATGCCGAGGAGAAGACGTACTCCGGCCGGGGAGGCGAAGTGCAGTGGAAGGATCCGACGGGAAACCTGGCCGTGCTTCACGTCATGCTGGAGAAAATGCAAAACCGGCTAAGGCTCCTTCCGGAGAGACAAAGGCGCCTTCTTGCGTATCATTACGGATTCGGAATGCTTAAGGCAAACTCCATTTCCAAGACTGCCGCGTACTTTCATCTCGCGGAGAGAACCTTAAGAAAGATCGAAAAGGAAGCGCTGGGGACGCTGCGGGAAATGATGAACGACGGGAAGATCGTGTGACCGGAATAATCTGCCATGCGGCTGTGGGATTATTGCTAGAAACCGTGATCTTGTGATAAGATAACAATTTGGAATATGTACCATATTGGGCTTGATTTAAGTTGACGGTAAGTTGACAAATTGACCTGTCTAAAAGAAATAAACCCGCAGATTCGCTCTTCTTTTGAGAAATTTAAGTTGATGGTAAGTTGATGGCCATGGTATTTATGAAACAGGGTTGAAAGATAACATTTGAGGGGGACTCCATTGCGGGTCCCTTTTAGAATCAAAAACTACGGACACATTTATTAAAAAGCACTTAATTGAAATTCGAATTTATGGTTTTAATGTTAAATCCATAAGTTAGTCAGACAATGGTATAATGGATAGGTATCCTCCTGAGAAGGAGAAAACATGCCTATTGAAGAACGCAAGAAGGGCAAATTTAAAATTTTTAACTTTTTTGTGACCTTTTTAATTTATAATGGTAGTAGATGGATGAAAGGCCTTTGAATACTTAAGAATGAGGTGCACTGATGGAAGATAAGCTGATAGTGGAACTATACTGGCAAAGAGATGAGTCGGCGATAAGCGAATCAGAAAGAAAATATGGACGATACTGTTTTTCCATAGCGAATGGCATCCTGCGAAATGATGAAGATTCCGAAGAATGCGTGAATGACACGTTTTTGGGTGCGTGGAATGCCATGCCACCACACAAGCCTGAGATTCTGGCCACGTTTCTTGGAAAAATAACCAGGCGTCTGTCTTTGAAAAAATGGCGAGGCAAAACTGCGGATAAGAGGGGCGGAGGAAACACTCAGCTTTCTCTGGATGAGTTAGAGGATTGCATACCGTCGGGACAAAGCATTGATGAAAAGATAGAAGCAACTGAACTGACAGAAATACTAAATGATTTTCTAAAGACATTATCGACGGATGAACGGCGCGTCTTTGTGCGACGATATTGGTTCTTTGACGGCATCAGTGAGATCTCGTCCAAATATGGTTTTGGTGAAAGTAAAGTAAAGATGATGCTCAAGCGCACGAGAGACAAGCTTTTGCTGCGCCTTCAAAAGGAGGATGTTTTTATATGAAATCTGATAAACTTCAGGACGCCATCGGCGAAGTAAATGATTTTTACATTCAGGATGCTGAAAAAAAAGTTACGAGAAAGAAAAATGCATGGTTTGGATGGATTGCCGCTGCGGCATGCGTTTGCCTGCTGATTGGCATGGTATATGTTAACTTGCGACAGAGAGTTTCAGAGCCACCCGTTACTGCGACTGATCTTCCCAAAATAACTCTGCCGGAATATATTACGGGCGGCATGGGATTTGAAGCAAAGATGTGCTATGATGCCAAGGAACTCGATAACGGAAATCCCTGGAATAAGAAAATGAAACTTAAGACTCTGCCGGTGTTTAAGAATGGCAGTTATGATCCTTCCGGAGCAGGCATTCCGATTGGCTTTGATGAGGCCACTTTAAAGACGAGACTTGAAGATGCGGCAAAGTCGCTTGACTTGGATCTTACACAGGCTGAAATCGAAGTGCAACGCATCGATGAGGAGGAAGTGGCTGAAAGTGGCACTGAGGAGGATGCCGTTTATGGCATTTGTGCTTCTACGGATGAGTGGAGACTGACGGTGGAAGCGAACGGATTTACCAGAATTCATTTTTTGAAGGGATGTCAGCTCCCTGAACAATATCATTTTACCAGGACAAAGTCCACGGATCAGGAAACGGAAGATGCCATGAAGTATCTTATCAGCGAATTTGCTTCTTTCCTTTCGTTTGACAATCCGCAGATCGTCCTCGGCGGAGAGTATTATTCTGACGGGGAATACTTCCGTGAATGTTTGGTGTATGATTGCGTGGCGGCAGAGGAAGAAAAGATTTTGAATTATCATTTCCGTCATGCGAAGTTTACCCCAGATTTTGACGGCAATCTTTCAATGATTGATGTTTATGATGAGCTGACGAATGCGGAGAAAATTGGTGATTACCCCATCATATCGGAGAAAGAAGCGACGCAAAAACTTCTTAATGGACAGTATCAGACGAGTGTTTCAGAGAATGTACCAGGGAAGAAATATATTGTAAAGACTGAACTGGTTTATATTTCGGGTCCCTTGACGGAAACCTTCCTTCCGTACTATCGTTTTTACGTAGAGTTACCTGATACCAGCGATTACACGATGGCTGAAGGGCTGAAAATGTATGGGGCGTATTATGTTCCGGCCATACCGGATGAGTGTATTTCCAATCTGACAATTTATGACGGCCGAATAAACTAGATTGTTATAATGTGAAATGCGAATGGCCTAGAGAGCCAACGGATGAAGAGTAGACTTAAGTTGATTATCGAATGGTATCTTTACAAAGAAGATGAATATGACAAGCTTGAGCTATGCGCCGATCAAAAGAGGATGGAGGAGAAGGTTGGGATAGCCCTTGCGGGACGGGAAAACGTTAATGGCGGAGAACCTGACATGACGGAGGAGGATCTGAAGACGTTGAGGATTTTACTGGAAGGCCTTGAGCCGCTTCCGGATGACAATTTACCGCTGTACAGAATTGCTTATGCGGAGGCAAGAACCTACTTCTCCGGAGAAAAGAGCCTCGATGAGGTAATTGACGTCATTCAGAACAGGGTGACGCTGTATATGAATGAGAAGTAAAGATTAATCAAATGCTATGTTGTTTTTGTTGCCAGAGGATTTGTATTGCGTGACTTTCTGCGTGACTTAAAGAATAGAGTGCTGCCTTCTCCTTTCAAAGTGTTGATTTTACTGGGGTCTTGGGACTTTGGGTATTTGACTGCCACCTTCGATTCCCATCACCCGCTCTTTTTTATGCCCGCAGGTACGCTTGTGGGCATTTTTTTGTTTCCAGTGTTTATGCTTTTGCGTGGTTGGAAAGCTGAAAGGGACAAAACGGGGATAGAACTTAGAAATTGTCCCTTCTAGGGGCGAGGTGGAAGGATAAAAGGGACAAAATGGGGATAGAACTTAGGAATTGTCCTTTCTTGGGGCGAGGCGGAAGGATAAAAGGGACAAAATGGGGATAGAACTTAGGAATTGTCCCTTCTAGGGGCGAGGTGGAAGGATAAAAGGGACAAAATGGGGATAGAACCTGGAAATTGTCCCTTCCATAGGAGGACGGAAGGCAGGAAGCTCCAGTCAACCTTTGAAAAGCAGGCTGAGGCTTCTTCCGGAGAGACAAAGGCGCCTCGTGGCGGATCACTACGGATATGGAATGCTAGTTTTTTAAAACTTTTATCTACAAAATGCGTTATATTAGTTATGGGAGATATTTGGGATGGGAGGTGTTGCCTCATGAATAAAAGAATAATGCAGATATTATGTTTTATTATGCTGCTTTGCATGGCGGGATGCGGATCTCCGAGTGCGGACGCACCGGACGGGGACACTCTTATGACGGTGAAGGCAACCGTCACGAAGACATATGGAGAGTCGATGGAGATACGGACTGAACAGGGCTGGGTCATGTCAATGCCGGCAAGCTG
>CAMZDG010000009.1 GCA_947305245.1 uncultured Lachnospiraceae bacterium | reverse complement strand
TTGGCAGGAGTGGTTTGAATCGGGGCATGAATACGGCATCCGAGATAAGGAGTTTTTGGATAAAGGTCTGTATGATATCCTGAATTTCCTTCTAATTTATGTTCGTAAAGAATGATAAATGGTGGGGGAGAAACAAAAAATGGAAGTAGCAATATGCAGAGATATGGATTATGGAGTATCCAGACGGTCAGACCGTCCGTTATAACTGTGTTTTGCAATGAAAGGATTCGTTAGAAAATGGACAATATACAAATCAGAATAATGACATATGATGACATTCCTTTCATATGCGAAGCGGATCATGATGAATCGGCAGGTTTCGTCGAATATCTTAGAAATAATCTGGATAATCAAGAGAACAAGAAATGCTCAGCGTTGCTTGCTCTTTACGGAGGTGAAGTTGCCGGGTACGTATTCTTATATTATGAATGCAAATGGGGCGCGATGGGGAATCAAGGAATTCCAGGCATTGTAGATTTGATCGTTTTTGAACCGTACAGAAGAAAAGGCGTTGCAACGGCGCTGATGGATTATGCGGAGGATGAAGCACGAAACATTCATTCAAAAATCTATTTGGAGGTATGCTTAAACAGCGAGTATGGGCCCGCACAACGCTTTTACGTAAAAAGAGGTTATGCGCCTGATGGTGCCGGAGTTTATTATGAGGCGAAAGTTCTAGGTATAAATGCGCCTTGCAAGAATGATGATGAATTGACTTTGTGTCTTGTGAAAGAGTTTTAAGCATATCATTGAATTTCGGAATCACTCAAATGTCTTTGGCACAGCATGCAGACTGTGCGGCACCTCGCAGGTTTGGAGGGAGGGCTAATGAAGAATATTTTAAGAATCGGCAATAAACCAATTACCATTGAAAACAACATTCTTCAACTTACTGACTCACCGAATCTTGTTACAACCGGTGACGGAGATAAATATATTGGTTACGAGCATATAGGCGGTGCTTATTCCGGGAACCGTAAATATGTCATTGGAGAACGTGACGGCATAGTGGCGTCCTACATATCCGATATTGTTGGAGACGGGGTGTTCCTTGATCTTGCATGCGGTGATGGCGCTCTTACCGTACCCTGCGCAAAATGCGGAATTAGAATCATAGCCGGAGACATCTCTAACGGAATGATGATGATTCTGCAGGAACGTGCAAAACGAAATAATGTTTCTCTTGAAAATGTCACACTTTGCAGGATGAATGCATTGAATCTTCCGATAGAAGACGAAAGTGTTGACTGTGTTGTTGCAAACAGTATGCTGCATCTTATTTCGAACCCTCAAAAAGTACTTGATGAGATATATCGTGTTCTTAAGACGGGTGGAAGCTTTGTGTGCCTGAGCGATGCCCCGGCACGGAAAAATAGCATATACATTTCGGAATACGAAAAAGAGAATGCGGAATATCGGCGTGCCGTCGGCGAAATCTATGATGCATATTGGGAAGAACTTAAGGCTTATGACGTGTATGCGAAGCGGTACAGTTGGAAGTTTGATCGAGAGTCGGCTTGTAAAGCAATGTTCCGTGAAGTCGAAATTAAGGTAATTGAACGCGGTATGCCATATACCGAGCGTTTGGTTGACGGATTTCTTCCACGTTTTGAAGGCCGAGGCTTTTCTGATCAAGTGGACGTACCTTCGAAGATCCATAAGGTGGTATCTGATAAAGTGGTAGCTTCCGTTCGGGAAAAATATGGGAAAACATTTGAGAATATCGCGTATCACGTAATTGAGGAAGATATATGTATTTACAGATACAAAAAATAGAGGTAAGAGCAGGTTGATCAAAATGAGTTTTTGAAACTAAATTATTTTCCGGTTTAATGTGGAACAAGGGGAAATTAACAATCGGATTATATGCAGTTTCGGATGGGCAAGGAATTATGGATGAGTTAATTATATATATTTGCCAGGCGACTTTTCATGCTGAGCCAGCGATGATCAAACGCTGTTCCGTCGGTTTGGCAAACTATGTATTTATTGTTGAAATAAAGGGAAGTAAATACACCGTTAGGTTAAGCACGGAGAAGCACGCATACAACGACACGGTTCGTCTTTTGGGGAAACTCATGGAAATGGGCATCCCGGTGCCTCGGGTATTGTATTGCGGTAGTTTTGAACAATATGATTACATCATTTTATCTTATATTGAGGGTGAAGAACTTTGGGCGGTATATAAGCAACTTACAAAAGAAGATAAAAAGAATCTTGCGAAGGAAATAGTTCACATACAGAGAGAAGTATCTCTTGGGCTTTCAGAACATGCAGAAGATTGGCCGTGGCTGGATTTTGTTCATGAAATACTTGACAGGGCAAAGGTATTGATTGAAGAAAATGGTTTTTTTGAAACGGGGAAAGTGATTCGTATAGAGAGTCAAATTCCGATATTGCAGATGTACTTTGAGAAGGTTGAACCAACGCCGTATTTAGATGACGTAACTACAAAGAATCTTTTGGTCAAGGATGGGCATATATCAGGAATTATTGACGTAGACTGGATTGGAGTGGGCGATGTGTTGACTTTTGCAGCGTTGACATATGTCGCACTCCTGAACATGGGATATGACACTGATTACGTGAGCTTTATTTTGGATGAAATGGATGCCGATGACATTCAGCGCAAGGCGTTCCTTTTTTATTCACTAATGTATTGTGTTGATTTTATGGGTGAGAGAGGAACGAAATATAAAGATAAAGTGGTCGAAGTAAATCCACAAATCATAGACAGATTGAATGGCATTTATGATCAGCTTTGGAACGAGTGGTTGATACAATAGATTTCGGTTTTATGTTCAGTTTACGATTTATTCATGGGACTATGTAAAGAAAAAGGAAAAGCAAAATAATGAAGAAGTTTTTGCTCATCGTAGAAGCAATTCGGTTGTAGAGCAAGGTTTAACTAGGAGGACATGTATGGATTATCAAGTGGAAAACCTGATCCTTCGTTTCGTTAAGGAGGATGATCTGTCCGAGGTCGCTCGCATGTGGCCTGCTGATCATCATCCACTTTCGAATAAGGAGGCGATGGAAGCCATCGCCTATATGAGCGGAAATTATGCAAGGAATACCAAAGGCAGCATCTATCATCTGTGCCTTGCGGTTTGCCAATCAAATAATCCTGGATACATTATGGGCTGGTGCGGATTGGATGGTAGCAGGAACCATACGAAGCCAGAAATCTTTGTTTTGCTGGATGAACTATACCGTGGCAAAGGTTATGGTACGCTGTGCGTGAAGGAAATGTTGCGAATTGCTACGGAGGACTATGCGATTTTGGGCGTGCACGGAGGTTGTGCCAAAGAGAATATTGCTTCAATCCGGGCTATGGAAAAGAGTGGAATGAAGCAATACGGCACGGAAGAAAACGGTGATCCACTGTTCCGATTTTGTGCAAAATAAAGATGATGTACCTCCGCAAATAGAAAGATAAGTCTCATTGGGAGGAACGACGGTATGATTCACTATGTTAATTATATTACTCCGGAAGAATACATGGATTTAAGAAAAAAAGTCGGCTGGGTTCAATTCCCACTGGAAGAAGCAAAAGCATGCATTGACAATGCCTATATGGTTCTTTGCGTCAGAGATGATGAAAAGGCAATTGGTGTGGTGCGACTTTTATGGGACGGAGGATACATTGCTTTTTTGTCCGATGTTATTGTTGAGGCCGAGTATCAAGGACGGGGGATCGGAAGAAAGCTTGTGGAAGCCTGTCTACAAAAGCTACAAAATGACATGAAGCCTGGTTATAAGGTTAAGATCACTCTTAATTCAGCGAAGGGGAAGGAACCGTTTTATGAAAAGTTTGGCTTCAAGGTACGCCCAAATGAAGACGCTGGATCAGGGATGGATCAGTGGATTATTAGGGATTGAAGGATCGCATGGTTGGGGGAAATAATATGACCGATTTTACAACGATTACGGCCTGCGGTGAATGTTGTGTAGGTTGTGCTAAAAAGATTGAGGGGTTGTGCCCAGGCTGCATTGAGGCGGATGGACGGGTTCCGGAATGGGCTGAATCAGGCAGGTGCAAAGTACATTCATGTGCAAGGGAACATGGCGTACAATTTTGTGGGCTTTGCAAGGAGTTCCCGTGTGACAAGCTTCCTATAATGATTCCATGGAATGCTAACATCATAGACCACCTGACGGCATTAAGAGATGAATATGTCCGTAACGAGGGAAGGGTATAAAATGGATAGTTTTATAGATGCGTTATTGTCTCAAAAGACAGATAAGATTCCCGACGAATATGACTGGTTTGCATCGCTTCTTGGTGATTGGGATTGCGACTATTATGATGAATTAAATGGTCAGAAAAGGCATGTAAAGGGAGAATGGATATTCAGAAGAGTACTTGAGGGTGCAGGGATACAGGACATTTTCATTTTCCCGTCTCGCGCTACCAAAGAAACAGAGCCTCAGCCTGATGGCGAATATGGATCTTCTTTGCGTATGTTTAATCATTTTGATAACTGCTACGATGTCGTCTACACATGCGATCACTGCATGAAAAGACTTAAGTTTACCAAAGAGGATGGCAAGCTTATTGGAAAAGTCTTGGATGAAGAGAATTCATATTGGATTTTTTCTGACATTACTGATAACAGCTTTGTTTGGAGAAATACTATGCTCCTGGATGACGGCACATGTATTCTTGACTGTGAAATACACGGGAAGCGTGTGAAGTGAAATTAAGTTTCTTGTCGCATAAGGTATATTTTTAGAGTTACTATTTTGATGTACTCGAGATGACATAACTGGGATTAAAGGTGTCGCATCTAATTTCGGTTTATAGTACATGAAAGGCAGAATGGAAGGGTTAAGGGAGATGGCAGAGAAAAAGCCTTTGGACGAAGTGATCCGAGAGGACATGAAGAAAACCTTGGAAGATTGCGAACGGCGAATCGTGCAAAGAAATGCGGAAAGCAAGATGCATTCCAGTAAAAAGTATATCCTGATGCTTTCCCTGGAAACCATGGTGATTGTTCTTTTGGTAGGTGCATTTGCGGTTGGATGTATGATCGCTAGTGGCTTCCATAACATGGAATTAATGAACGATAGGGCGGCGTATATCGATTGGGGATTTGCAGCATTTCTGGGCATTGTCGTGCTCTTGTGGATTGGAAGATCCATTATTCTTCAGAAGCAATTCAAGGAAGAGCTTTCGGAATACATTTCTTCCGGAAGGGCTAAGCGTGACTATGAACAAAGTATTGAAACGCCCGTAAGGAAGGCGGCGGACATATACGTCAAATATCGCATAGAAACATTTGAAAGATTAAGCTCGGAAGAAATGTCCCTGGCGGATGAGGAGTGGGATGAGTTGCTTTACATTGCCACGGATCGATTTTATCGAATGGGTTCCATGATGTTCTCGAACGGCAAGGAGCTGTTTCAGATTTGTGCGGAATTACGGTATCAGAAACCTGATGAAGTCAATTTTAACCAATTGCGTGCGGCAGAGGATACGATTGAGTACAAATTGCAAAACCTGAAGGAACATGATCCTTCAACGCATGCTCGGGCATTCAAGGATGACATCAGGGAGATCATTCGGCAGGAACTCGCAGAACGCTTCCCATATTTTCGCATCGACGAAATCTGCATTGCAATGATAAAGATATCTTAAGTGAATGCATGGAATGTCAATGAGTTGCTCATCAAAGATTTCAGAATATTTCTGAAGTGTATCAAGGCCGTGTGGAAAGATGACGAATATGGATTCGGGTCGGTTTCCAAAAACAAAAATCATTCTTTATGAAATCCTTATGATTTTGTGAATGATTTCCTTAAACTCAGACCTTATCATGAGATTTGTAAACAAGATAACCCGAAAGGGAAAGCAAATTTCAGGAGGATGAGATAATGAAGAAGTTTTTGGATATCGTAACTTTAGTTTTGGCACTGGCAGGTACCGCGTTGCTGGTTTATTCCATGTTCCAGCCCATCAAGCTGTGGATCCCGCTGGCACTGATCAACGTGGGATTTTGGATTAGCATCATTCGCATGTTCATCAGAAATAAGAAGGAAGCGGAGAAATAGTCCTTGGTGAAAATGGAATGTTTTGAAGGTGCGCGGATCAGCATTTGGGACATTTTCCCTTATGTTTAATAGGACATTATCGCAAATGGTTTATAATATTTTGAAATTTTTTCAAATTGGGTATTGACATATGCTAACGGATGGAGTAGTATAAGGTCAAAGGAAGCGCCGATCCTTTTCTTTTTGATACAAAGAAATAGGGGCGCTTCCTTTTTTGCAGCTCGCAACCGAAAACAAGCGGCTGCGAAGCAGACATTTGTTTTCGTGCGAGCGTGCACGAAATAAAAACAGAAGTCGCGGAGCGACGACATCTGCGAAGCAGATGGTTTTTATGAGTGAAGTAAAGTGGTGAAGGAGAAAACGATGAAGACGACAAGACTTCAAAAGCAGCATATGAACATGCTAAGCTCACTGCAGATGAGCCTTGACTTCGTGCGCAAAAATTCGGGCTATGACTTTAGTTTGGAGTGCCCCGAGTATACCAACATAAAGAATATTGAAGGTAAATATGAAACTTGGATCAGACAGCCCAGGTGCAGAAACGGCGGGTGAAATTAGCCCGTTCATCATGCAGCATAACCAGGGAGTTGTCTGAGGAGAAATCGAAGACAACTCCCTATTTTATTGCGAGGAAGGAAAACAAGCGACGCCGAAGGCGGCATTTGTTTTCACCCGAGCAAATATGAGCAAAAGAATGAGCCGCGGAGCGGCAATGCCTGTGAAACAGGCACTTTTGCGAATTTACTTGGAGGAAAAGAAGATGGGACATGAACGATTTAGAAGCTACCACTTTCGAGAACGGGTGGTTAGCTTACACGGTGAAAGCGGCGGACTGAAAATCCGCATAGAACGGGTCGGTACCGTTACCACCCACTTGGCACCTTGGTCTATTGGCTAGGACGCCAGCCCTTCACGCTGGAAAGGCCGGGTTCAAATCCCGCAGGTGCTGTTTATATATGCTTCGTTAGGCAAATTGGCTACGCCGCAAGCCCCTCAAGCTTGAGATGCTCGGTTCGAATCCGGCACGAAGTACTTCCCCGAGGGGGGAACAATTAAATAACTTATGGGGGTTCAGGATAGTTGGCGCTTCCCCTGACCCCGCAAAACCTTGAAATGAAAGTACTTTGACAAAAGAAGATTAAATTTATATCGGGATGAGGTGTAGATGGATGCATGCGTGATTTGGGGCGCATACCGTCCGGGGGACGGTAGTTTTGCGCCGACCGTAGTGAAACGAAGACATGAGGTCGTGGGTTCGAGGCCCGCCATTCCGATTGTGAAAGCACCTTGGCCATGGCGGCCGGGGACAATTCCGGGTAGCTCAAATGGCAGAGCGGTCGGCTGTTAACCGAAAGGTTGTGAGTTCAAGTCTCACCTCGGGAGCTTCAATAAAAATCATAGCAGAGTGGACTGGAGAGGCTCCAGCCGGCCCCCATAAGGCCTGTTACGCGGGTTCAAATCCCGTCTCTGCAACTTTGGGCGGGTAACCCGTAACTGGCAGCGGTCCTGACTGTAAATCAGGTGGCTTAGGCTTCTGAAGGTTCAAGTCCTTCCCCTCCCACGGACGGTCGGCGCGACCGTCGATCCCGTCATTTGGCGGGATGGCAGGCTTGGCCTGCCGCATGCGTGATTAACTCAGCTGGAAGAGTAGCAGACTCTTAATCTGAAAGTCCAGGGTTCGATCCCCTGATCACGCACTTATGACTTCGTAGTACAACGGCTAGTACGCTCGGCTGTCTACCGAATGATGAGGGTTCGATTCCCTCCGAAGCCGCTAATGCACCATTCGCCTAGTTGGCCATGGCGTCTGCCCTCCAAGCAGAAAAAGGGTCGGTTCGAATCCGACATGGTGCTCTAAATATAATGCCAGGCTGGCGTAATTGGCAGCGCTACTGCCTTGTAAGCAGAAGGTTCAGGGTTCGAGTCCCTGGTCTGGCTTTGAAGTCGGGGGTAATGGCAGCCATCTGATCTTTAGAACATCGGGCCCCCAATGACTTCAACTATTCCTTCTCGTCTAACGGTAAGACGCGTGTCGCCGAGACACGACATCCGGGTTCGAATCCCGGGAAGGGGACTGCGGAAGAGAGAAAACGCAACGATAAAGTGAAAGGATTACGGGGGAAAAAGAAATGCTTCGACTACGATTACGACTGCAAATGAATAGCTTAATATCATGCCCCCGTTGTCCAATCTGGAAGAGGCAAGGCGCTTAAACCGCCTACGGTGCAGGTTCGAATCCTGTCGGGGGTATCGACGGGAAGGTTATGCCTTTCCGCGGCATGCTCACGTACCCCAATCTGGCAGAGGGACACGGCCCAGAACCGTGACAGTACGGGTTCGACTCCCGTCGTGAGTATCAAGCTCGCGTACCCCAACCTGGAAGAGGGAGTCGGCTAAGAACCGGCACAGTGTGGGTTCAAATCCCATCGCGAGTACGGCACAGTGGCGCAATTGGAAGACGCGGCGCACTCAAGATGCGATTTTTACAGGTTCAAGTCCTGCCTGTGCTACTAGAAGTTTAGGAGGAATGAAAGAATGAAACGAAAACCAAAAGTGAAAAAAGACCTATTGTCTGCGTAACTTAACTGGCAGAGTAGCGGACTTTTAATCCGAAGGTTTCGGGTTCGACCCCCGACGCAGGCATTTACTGGGACATAGCGCAATTGGCAGAGCTGTCGTCTTATACACGACCGGTTTCCGGTTCGAGTCCGGATGTCCCGATTCTATCACAGGTAGAATGACAACGCTTAGGAAAGATGATATTGTATTATCAGATGGAACGCAAAGGCGTTCAGAAGGAGAGAAAGAGATGAAGGCATTTAACTTTAACTTTAGTCAAATTTCATGTTCATCCCAGCGAAGCCATCAGATTATCAGATGGTTTGTTAGAGTGCGCATGAAATCGGGAGAGTTAATGTCATAATCATATGCAACATGTCTGCATTGGATGACCTTTTCGGATTTCATGATCTGGAAAGGTCTTTTTTATTTGGTAATGCTGAGGTGGCGGAGAGGCCTAACGCGCCGGTCTTGAAAACCGGAGGCCCGAAAGGGTCCGAGGGTTCGAATCCCTCCTTCAGCGTGAAAAATGCCGTCTTGGGGTAATTGGCAGCCCGCCCGTCCCGAACACGGGTGATCATTTAGATTTGGGAGTTCGAGTCTCTCAGGCGGCGCTCATACTTTGTCTGTATAAGCCTAACTGGTAAGGCACCCGTTTGGAAGGCGGGGAGTAGTCGCGAAAACGGCGTGGAGGTTCAAGTCCTCCTGCAGACGCTGTGGCTGTAGTTTAATGGCAGAACGGCGGATTGTGGATCCGCTCATGAGGGTTCGATTCCCTTCGGTCACACTGGCAAGCATGGCTTGCAATGAGAATAAGCGGTTCTAAGCCTAATTGGTAAGGCAGTGGTTCGCTAAATCACGAGTAATCCTTCAGGGGATGTTCGGGTTCGAGTCCCGAGGGCCGCGCTGTAATGTCTTTCAATGGTAGGAAGCCCGTCTGATACGCGGGTAATGAGAGTTCGATTCTCTCCATTACAACTGACGGCGCTTAGCACAATGGTGAGTGCACCGGACCTTGACTCCGGGGATGCCAGTTCGATCCTGGCAGTGCCTGCTGAAAATGAATATGTGATCCCGTAGTCAAAAGGCTAAGGCGGCTGGCTGCAACCCAGCAGGTGGGCGTTCGATTCGCCCCGGGATCTTATGTCGTGGTAGGCTAACGGAGAAACCTGGCGGCTACGACCCGTCCATTCTGAGTTCGAATCTCAGTCACGATACTAAAGGCGCTTCGCATAACGGTGAGTGCACCGGACTCTGACTCCGGGGATAGAAGTTCGACCCTTCTAGCGCCTGCTATGCCCGTATAGCTCAAGGGAGAGAGCATGGGGCTTCTACCCTCATGATCACCGTTCGAGTCGGTGTACGGGTACGCTATAGGGACTCATAAAGGTTCAAAAAGCTAAAAGGAAGGGGAAGTATCTCCTTCTTTTTTGGTGAAAGAGCCATGACATTAAACAGTGGACTCAAAGGAAGAAGGTTTCATGGATATATGCTAATTGCATATATTGAATTATATGATAAAATAAATATGCAAAAAGCATATTCAAAAGAGTTATATACGGAGACGGCAGAAAAGTATATGATTTGATTAAAGAGAATATACGGAGGTGCAGGACGCATGTATCAGACTGAATCTAATGAGATGATTGGAAAGTATATTGGCAAATTGATTTCTGAGAAATTTCCCTCTGATCGGAATTTCGCTGCAGAATACCTTAAGACGAGATATGGACTCAAAGAAGAACCTTCTTCTGAAGAAATTCAAAAAATGTCAAACAGGATCTGTCAGATAAAGCAGGGGAAAAAGGGGATTCAAATTACGGATCTTCCAATATTTGCGCACATGCTGGAAATTTCAGTTGATGCGATATTAAGCGCTGGAAAAGAACAAAAGCCCATATCTACAAGAAAGACGAATTACTTTGTCGCACATTCACGTGATAAGAAGGTATGGAAGGAGTATATTAATCGCCCAGACAAACTGATTCTAAACTATGATGAGTACGGTAAGTCCGTGATTGATTACGCATTAGAGTTTAGAAACTATCATTTCCTAAAGTATCTGATGGATAACGGCCTGATTTGGTTCGTGGATGAGGAACATAAGGATTATTGGAGCAGTTTCGGAGCGGGTACTAGCATTCAGAGAAGACTTCCGGGAGAGACTGACATATTGGAAGTCATGATGAAACAAAGTGACAACTTGCGCACAGGCTTTATTGCGTTGGCACTAGAAAATAAGGGATTTGATGATCTGGATAAGCTGAAGGCAAGGGAGATACCAGCCCTGTATGAGGCCAAGTGCTTTTTGGCGCAGCCCTTGGATTTTAAGAAATATTACAATCCCCAGCTGATGGATGTCATATTGGAGGCACCCGATGAAGTGTTGGAATACTATTCCAAAGAATTTGACATAAAGACAAATGGCGGGTTCACGTACGCGTGCACTTTTCCGTATCTAGGCAAGCTGATAGACATGGCGGTAAAGAAAGGCCGAAAAGTTGCAGCAAGTATGCTTGGAAATGCTATAAAGCACAATAAAAATACGCTTGATGAGATGAGGAAGATCGCAAAGAACCGTGCCCAAGTAATGGAAAAGATTTATGAATATGCAAACAAGCCCGACATCGCTAGATTTGTTATGAGTGATTATCATTTTTATAATGCGAATGATACCGTGTGCTTTCATACGGGGGTATCCAGTGCAAAGGATTTTCATGGCCTTTTTACAAATGTTATTAGGGTGAGCGCTTCTTCAAAGGACGCGTGCATCGAGAAGCTTATTCGCGAATTGAACAAAACTTATGACATGATCAAATCCTATGAGTACAAGGAGGAAGATAAATGAGCAGATCATTCTTTGACATGGAAGACGGGGATATGTGCTACTCAATTTCAGATGATATGGCAATGGATTCGGATGGCAACATGATGCTCCGCATGGGAAGTGGAATGGCCATGGACATGGATTCGGGAGAATTACACATTGTTTCGTCGTGGGAAGATGAGGAAGAAGACGATTAGTATTGAGAAGATTTAACGGTCTGGCCGACAAAAGAAAATTGTCAAAAAATTGTATAAAATAAAGCGAATAGTCAAATAATTGTTGACAGATTTCGCGCTCGGGAAGTATAATATTCATATCAGTTAAATATTAGGGGCAAAACAGTCGAAAGGCTGCGACGCAAAGCTGAAGGGCCTGTTAAATGGTAGCCAGTTGCAACGAGGATAGAGCACCGGAAATGACCGTGACAGGATCATTTTCAGGTGCTTTTTGTTTGAAATCGGGAGGTTTAATGGAAGGATATATGACCATTGGTGAGACCGCTGAAAAGTGGAATCTCACGAAGCGAAGAGTACAAAAGATGTGTGCGGACGGAGAGATCGAAGGCGTAACCAAGTTTGGAATTGTGTGGGCCATTCCAGACGATGCAGAAAGGCCCAAGGATGGAAGAGTGACAACGGGAAAGTATCGTAATTGGCGCAAAAAGTACAATAAGAACGAGGGGGAATGATTATGAAGGAAAGGACATTGTTCGATAAAACAACACGGAGTTTAATAACGAGAAAATTGCTTTTACTTTGCGTGTTTGGCTTAATGAAATATATATGCATCTAATCGCTCTAAGCATATATTTTGCCCTCAAGGAGCAATCCTTGGGGGCTTTTTTGCCGCCTGGCAAGAGGGAATTCGTTGACCGCAGTTGCTAATTTTGCTATACTTGGAAGGGAATGGGAGGTGACCTCTATGTTTGACGCAACGTTTGAATCTTTGAGGAATTATCAATGTCCGGAATGGTTTCGGGACGTGAAATTTGGCATTTGGAGTCATTGGGGGCCGCAGTCCGTTCCGATGTGCGGCGATTGGTATGCCCGCAATATGTATATTCAGGGGCAGGAGCAGTATGAGTATCACGTGCGCACCTACGGACATCCCTCCAAGTTTGGGTTTAAGGATATTTGCGCGCTGTGGAAGGCCGAGAAATTCGATCCGGACGCGCTGATGGAGAAGTATTATAAGGCGGGCGCGAGGTATTTTGTGGCGCAGGCTTCCCATCATGATCATTTCTTTAACTTTGCTTCGAAATATAATCGATTTAACAGCACTCAGGTGGGGCCGCACAAGGATATTTGCGGGCTCTGGAAGGCTGCCGCGAAGAAATATGATCTTCCCTTTGGCATGACGGAGCATATTGGTGCGTCCTTCTCCTGGTGGCGCTCGAACAAGGGCTACGACACCTATGGTCCCTACAAGGGTGTGCCTTATGACGGAAATGATCCCGCATACCGGGATTTCTATCATGATAATTATGAGCATTTCACCAGGCCCGACGGCAAGGATGCGTGCATCTGGCTGACGAAGAATGAGCGGTTTCATGAGTATTGGCTCAATGTCATGAAGGAGATCATCGATAATTATCAGCCCGACCTTTTATATTCGGACAGCTGGCTTCCCTTCGAGGAAGAGAACCACATGGTCGCAGACAGCAATAATCTTTACCGATATGGCCTGCAGGCGGCTGCGTACCTTTATAATTCCTCGGAGAGGCTGCATGGAAGCAACCAGGCGATTTATACTCAGAAGCATCGCGATCCCTCGATCTATAGGATTGGCGTACTCGACATTGAGCGGAGTCAGCTGCCGGACATTTGTCCCGTTCCCTGGCAGTCGGAGACCTGCATCGGCGGGTGGTTCTACGATAAGAAGGCGCATTATAAGACGCCTCGCCATGTCCTGGACATTCTCATCGATTCCATTGCCAAGAATGGAACGCTGCTCTTAAATATCCCGCAGCGTCCCGACGGCACCATCGACGAGCAGGAGGAGTGGATCCTCTCAGAGCTTGCCAAGTGGTTCGCGGTCAATGCGGAAGCTGTTCACGGAACGCGGCCTTTCCGCGTCTCGGGCGAAGGGCATTCCTGCGTTGTCATAGATGGATTCCGGGAGGATCAGGTCGTATGGCAGGAGGATGATTTCCGCTTTGTGACTAAGGGCGACATCCTGTATGCTTATATCATGAAGCCGCAGGGCAGGAAAACTGCCGTGATCAAGAGTCTGCGCGAGGAGGAAAAGGTATGCTCCGTGGAACTGCTGGGAAGGGGAGCGCTGTCATTTGCGCAGCACTCCGGGGTTCTTGTCGTGGACCTGCCGGACGGACGGGACGAGGAGTATCCGAACGTGCTGAAGATCCGCTTCGAAAAGTGACTAAATTGTCACCAAATAAGTCATCACGGAGTCATATTCATATGGCATAATAAAAAGCGTCAGGGAGAGGTCTCCCGGGCGCTTTTCGTTTATCAGGCATAAAAGAAAGGAAGAAGATCATGGAACTTTTAAGATGTGAGAATATTTCGAAGGTATATGGCAAGGGAGAGGCAGCGGTGCGGGCGCTGGATCAGGTCAGTTTTTCCGTGGAGAAGGGAGAGTTCGTTTCGATCATCGGACCGTCCGGCAGCGGAAAGTCAACGCTCCTTCATATTTTGGGCGGCGTGGATAAGCCGACGGAGGGAAAAGTATATATCGACGGCACCGATATTCACGGGCTGAGTGAAGATAAGCTTGCAATCTTTCGAAGAAGGCAGATCGGGCTGGTCTATCAGTTTTATAATCTGATGCCCGTGCTCAACGTGGATGAGAACATTGCGCTTCCGCATCTCTTGGACGGCAGGAAGCTGGACGAAGAAAGGCTGGATCAGGTGGTAGAGCATCTGGGGCTGTCGGACAGAAGAAGTCACCTTCCGAACCAGCTCTCCGGTGGGCAGCAGCAGCGCGTGTCCATCGGCAGGGCGCTTTACAGTCATCCCGCCATCCTGCTGGCAGATGAGCCTACCGGAAATCTGGACCGAAAGACGGGAGAAGAGATCATGAGTCTCTTAAAGGAATCGAACAAGCGTTATGGACAGACTCTGATCCTGATCACGCATGATGAGGGGCTGGCCATGCAGGCGGACCGCGTCATCGGGATCGAGGACGGGCACATTGTTCGAAATGAGCGCGTCAGGGCACTTGTATAACGGAGACGGGCGATGAAATGGCAGTATAGAGTGGCAGAAAGAATGGCAGGGTGAGCAAGATGATGAACAATAAAAAAATCATTTTTCAAGTGACGAGAACTTATATGAAAAAGAACATGGGCAGGACGCTGACGACCTTCGCGGGGATCCTTGTGATGGTGGTGCTGATGACGGCCGTGTTCGTCGGGAAGGACACCGTGATCCAATTCATGACGGACGTGATCACGGAGAATCAGGGATCCTGGCATGCGCAGGTTTATGGACTGGATCAGGCGCAGGTACAGGCGGTTAAGGAGCTTCCCTACGTGACGGAGACGGAGGTGTCAAGACCCCTTGGTTATACGCTCTTTGCGCAGTCCGGGAATCCGGACGAGACGCCTTATCTGGAGCTCAAGGGGTATTCCGGAGAGCTGTTTGACTGGATGGGGATCCATGTCAAGGAAGGGAGACTGCCCGAGGCAGAGGGAGAGCTGATCATTAGCGAGCGCGCCATTCGGGAGGGATCAACCATTCAGGTCGGCGACGTCATTGAGGTGAATGCCTTCGAGAGATTGCTGCACGCCTTTTCGAAGGGGGAGGATGACCAGGGATTTATTGTTTTTTCACAGAAGTTCGTGGTGGGACACGGGGAGACGGTGAAGGTGCCGGATCATTTCCCGTACTATACACCCAACAATGATTTCGAGATCCTTCGCAAAGAGACGGGACTTCGGGGAAGCTATACGGTGGTCGGCATTATGGAGTCGCCCTATTATGAAATGAGCGGGCAGGGCGGTTATATGGCTCTGGTCAAGACGGACTCCGCGATCGCGGATGGCGAGACGGTCAACCTCGTTTTGCAGACCGATCTCGGAAAAGTGGACGACATGGGATTTGACTTAAATGAAATCGTCAATTCCGCAAGGACCGAAGAAGAGTTAGACAAGCTTAGGAAAAACGGGCATTCCATCGTGGCGACAAGCGGAGAGCACATTCCCGTGGAGAACGGCCGCGTGGTGGTGAATGACATGCTGCTGACCGTTGCAGGAAAAGGTACGGACGGCACTTTGAATCTACTGATGATGTTCTTTCAGGCATTTTTCATCGTGCTCATTACGGCGGCCTCCCTGGTTTTGATCTATAACGTGTTCAACCTTTCCTTTCGCGAGAGGAGCCGCTATCTCGGGATGCTCTCCTCCGTCGGCGCGACAAAATCGCAGAAGAAATGGAGCGTTTATTATGAGATCTTGCTGCTCCTTGCCGCAGCGCTCCCGCTGGGAATTCTTTTGGGACTTCTTGTGGTCAAGGGCGGCATGGCGTTATTGCTTCCCCATTTTACAAGGATTCTCGGCATGGTTGCAGATAACGTGATCAATGCGAGAAACGTAGATTTAGAATGTCATATTGTCGTAAACCCGCTGAATCTTTTGCTCGTGGCAGCCTTTTCCCTGCTGGCGACCTGGATCTCCGCCATGATCCCGGCCCGCAAGATCAGTAAGGTGGGGCCGATCGAGAGCATCCGCGGAAATGAAGGCGCAAAGAGTAAGACCTATAAGACGGACCTGCGGAAAATGCGTAAGAGCAAGGCGGAAAGCCTGATCGCGTCCGCGAGCGTTACGAGAAACGCACATTCCACAAAGGGAATCGTTCGCAGCATTGCGGCATTCCTGACGTTAACCCTGATCACGGCCTTTGCCTCGAAGCTGTTCTCCGACATTGTGGAACAGAAGGGGAATAACGAGAATCTGATCTCAGGCAGTGAGTACCAAGGCTATCAATATGCCTTTTATCTGGATGGTGGGGAAGAGGCCGAAGGCTATCGGCAGGAGATCATGAGCTCCGAGGAAGTGACTAAGTATAAGGAGACATATTATGCCCTCTATTCCATGAATCTTTGGATGGACCGGTTCTCCAAGGAATACTTCGAGTCCAGGGAAAAGCTGGTCGGAGAGTATTTCCCGGGAGGGATCCCGGAGGAGATCCGCAAGATCTATCTGGAGCCCGAGTATGAAATGAATCATCCCGTCGTGAACAAGATTGTTTTGTCTGATGAGGACTTTAGGAAAGTGGCGAAGAAGGCGGGAGTCCGCAAGGAGTTTATTTTTGACAGCCAAGGAGCAGATCGTCAAGACGGGGCGCTTTCTAATGGCCAGGACGGGGCGCTTTCGGAGAAGCAGGACGGATCATGGGAGAACGCACGGGTTCCGGCGCTCATTTATGATCAGGCAGAGCTTAGCACGGACAACCTGGAAATCAACTTTGGCGGGGCTATCAAACCGAGTTATACAAGATATCAGGTAAAGCATCCGCTGGCATGCGAGGTGGGCGAGAACGTGGGCCTGTTTAAGTATGACTATATGGAAGACAAATGTGTTTCCCTTCCCATTTATTTCGCCGGCTATGTTGGGGCAGACGCTTTTCGGGATTTTTATGACATTAGGGACGGGCAGATCTGGGTGATCCTTCCTGAGTCCGGGAACCGCTTCCTGAAGGAACATTATGACATCGCGGGCATGGAAATTGATTCCTGGGGAATTCTGTTCAGCGCGAAGGAAGATTCCGGCCTGGTGCGCAGGCTCTCGCTTGTGACGGATGAATTCGGTAATTCAATGCTGCATTCGGCTGAGATGAGCATGCAGGATTTCCAGGCGGCCATTTCCCAGATCGTGAAGATCGTTGCAACTTGTTTTACTTTGCTGGTTGCCGTGATCTGTCTCTTAAACCTTTATAATTCCGTGATGGGAAGAAGATTGGCCCTTCTGCGGGAGCAGGCAATCCTGCAGTCCCTTGGCATGACCAAGAGGCAGGAGGGCAGGATCCTATTTTATGAGAATGCACGCCTGATGCTTTGGGCAGTGCTTTGGTCCGCCGGCATTACCGCGCTGTTTGTTTTCTCGTTTCACCGCTTCCTGTCCGCAAGGTTTGGAAGACTGATCTTCCATATGCCCACGGGGATCGTGCTCGCCACGCTTGCAGTCAGCGGCGCATGTCTTGTCCTGTTTACGAAAATATGCTATCATAAGGGGATGGAAGGGTCTCTTTCCGAGGAGATCCGCAATGAGAACACGTGATGACCGCTGTTGAAACACGAGATGACGTGCGGGATGGCATGATGGAGAAAATTGCCAGGTGAGGTGAAGCATGAAGGTTTTTATCGCAGAGGATGACCCTATTATCGTGGAGGGGCTCACGATCGCACTGACGCAGGAAGGCGGAGAGGTGACGAGCGTCGGGACCATGGAGAAGGCCCTGGAGATCATAAAGTCTGGCGTGGACTTTGACATCTGTCTGTTGGACGTCATGTTTCCGGACGGAGACGGCTACCAGATCTGTAAGGCCATCCGCGAGCGCTCCGAGGTTCCGATCCTGTTCCTCACGGCGTGTGATGACGAGGTGCACACGATCCTGGCACTGGAGCAGGGCGCGGATGATTATGTCAATAAGCCATTCCGGATCAGAGAGCTGACGGCCCGCATGAAGGCGATCCTTCGAAGGACCGGCGCGAGGACGGGAGAGAAGGCAACGCAGAATCCGGACCTGATCACCGTCGGCAGGAACGAGGTGAACGTCATGACGGGCAAGGTTTTTCGGGGAGGGGAAGAGATTTTTTTGTCCGCCGTGGAATACAGGCTACTTCTTACTTTTGTCAGGAGCAGGGGACAGCTCCTCACCAGGCAGCAGATTTTGAATGACATGTGGGATGCTGCGGGAGATTTCGTGAATGACAATACGCTCACGGTGTACGTGAAGCGGCTTCGGAATAAATTGGAGGTAGATGGCGAGGAACCGCTGATCCAGACAGTGCGGGGAATCGGATATCGCATGACGTAATGGAAATCTTATGTGCCATACTTTTCTTATTGCTCGTGCTCGCGGTTGCCTTGAGCTTTCTGCGGGATCATAAACGGAAAAAACAGATCCGGGAATTGACGGATTACGTGACCAGAGTCCAGGATCTTTCAGAGCTTCCTGCCATGCGCGAGATCGCAGAGGGGGAGTTGGGGATTTTGCAGAGCGAGATTTATAAGGTGGTGACGACCCTTCGGGAAGAATACTCCGCGCAGTGGCGTCAGAAGAAATATTTATCGGACATGATGTCGGACATATCTCACCAGTTTAAGACGCCGCTGACGGCGATCTCGCTGATGACGGAGCTTCTCATGGCACCGGAAGTCACAAGCGAGCAGCGCCTGGAATATGCAGCGAAGATTGATTCGCAGGCGAGCAAGATGACCTGGCTGATCAGGAATCTCCTCACCTTGTCGCAATTGGAGGCAGGTGTTCTTGAAATGAAGTCGGAAAGCATCTTGCTTTCTGCCATGGTTCAGGAAATCTTTGACGGCCTTGGCATTATGGCGGAGGTCGCACAGGTCAGTCTGCAAAGTCAGATCCCTGCGGAGCTTCGGGTGACGGGGGATCCGCAGTGGCTTCGGGAAGCGATGATGAATATCGTCAAGAACGGGATCGAGCATACGCCGGAGGGCGGCAAGGTCTCTGTCACGGCCACGCAAAACAATCTTTTCACCCGCATCCTGATCGAAGACAATGGCAAGGGAATTGAAGCAAAGCACCTGCCGCACCTCTTCGAGCGCTTTTATAAGGCAGGCAATGAATCCCACGGAAGCGTCGGGATCGGCCTGGCCATGGCGAAGCAGATCATCAATAACCATGGCGGCACCATCGAAGCGACAAGCGAAGTGGGAAAAGGAACATGCTTCGAGATCAAGCTGTATTCATAGCGTGGGAAGGGAGCCTGTGAGGGCATTTTCGATTTTGGACTTTTGAAGCGGATTGGTTTTATGGCTGGAGGATACAAAGGGATGATCAGGAAGGCGATTGTCTTTTATGGTGCGGTACAGGGCGTTGGGTTTCGGTATCGCGCGTTGCACGCTGCGGAAATGTACCGATGCACGGGATGGGTCAAAAACGAATTTGATGGGTCCGTCCTGATGGAGATACAGGGGGAAGCGGATGCCATCGACCAAGTCATCCTGGCGATTGAAAGAGGCACGTACGTCAGGATTGAGGACATGAATGTAAAGAGCATTCCAATCGTGTCTGAGGAACGCGGGTTTCATGCCAGGTGAACATGGCACTAACGAGATAAGCCTTTATTCAGGAATATATTATGGAGGAAGCCAACGCATATGATTAATTCTGTCGTTGCAGGGCATTGTATTGACATTTGTGGCTAAGATGCTTTGTGATCAGTGCTTTAGATGCATATAATGCCGTCTCTGTTTCAAAATCATATTAGAAATGGTTGGAAAACTATGGCTAAGACCGAAGTTGTTTTGTGTCTTAGCCATAGTTGTATTGGTCACTATGTCAAGGCCATGAAAAAATGAAGGAAAATCGGCAGAAAGCTTTATCTAAGACTGGGGGTAACAAGCGACTTAGCCATAAAGGGTGTAAAATAAAAGTCAAAATGAGGGAAAATGGCTGAGATTTGTAGCTAAAACATGGGGAAACAAGCAACTTAGATGAAAAGCATGTTAGAAATACATGATAAAATGACGGAAAGGGTAGCGAGAACGAGAAACAGTACAAAAGGCATCGGAAACAAATAGTACAAAAGGCATCGAAAATAAATGGTGCAAAAGGCATTGGAAATAAATGGTGCAAAAGGCATTGGAAAATAAACAATGCAAAAGGTATTGGAGGATAAACAGCGCAAGAGGGCAGTGCAAAAGGTATTTGGGAATAATTGACTTTCAGTGTGTTTTCTGCTATAATTTCACAGTTAAAGCAAAAGGCGCGGCGGGAAAACTTGAGGGTGGAGCTGTCAGCAGAAGATGAAACGGCGGGAAGACTTAAAATAGAAGGCTTCTGGAAGGAGATAGAAACAACATGAAATTAGGTATCGTGGGGCTACCCAACGTGGGGAAGAGTACACTGTTTAATTCTTTAACTAAGGCGGGTGCGGAATCGGCGAATTATCCGTTCTGCACGATCGATCCCAACGTTGGGATCGTGCCCGTACCGGATGAGAGGCTAAAGCTTCTGGGTGACATGTATCAGTCCAAGAAGGTGACGCCGGCGGTGATCGAGTTCGTGGACATTGCGGGACTCGTGAAGGGCGCGTCCAAGGGCGAGGGCCTGGGGAACCAGTTCCTGGCAAACATTCGTGAAGTAGATGCGATCGTTCACGTGGTGCGCTGCTTTGAGGATGACAACGTCATTCACGTGGATGGCACCGTGGATCCGATCCGTGACATCGAAACAATCAATCTGGAGCTGATCTTTGCGGACCTCGAGGTGCTTGAGAGAAGGTTCTCCAAGGTGACGAAGGCGGCAAAGATGGATAAGACGCTGGCCAAGGAAGAAGCGCTCCTTGTCCGCATCAAGGAGCATTTGGAGAGCGGCAAGATGGCGAAGTCCATGGAGATCGAGGATGAGGATGAGCTGGCGCTGATCAAAGGATATAATCTGCTGACTTATAAGCCCGTGATCTATGCGGCGAACGTATCCGAGGATGATCTGGCGGACGACGGCGAATCCAATGCGATGGTGCAGAAGGTGAAGGAATTCGCGGCCACGGAGGGCAGTAAGGTATTCGCGATCTGCGCGCAGATCGAGCAGGAGATCGCGGAGCTCGATGACGATGAGAAGGCAGAATTCCTGAATGAACTCGGCGTGAAGGAGTCAGGTCTGGAAAAGCTGATCAAGGCTAGCTATTCCCTTCTTGGACTGATGAGCTTCCTGACGGCCGGAGAGGATGAGACGAGAGCCTGGACCATCAAGATCGGAACGAAGGCGCCTCAGGCAGCCGGAAAGATCCATACGGACTTTGAGCGTGGTTTCATCAAGGCAGAGGTCGTAAATTACAAGGACCTGCTGGAGCAGGGGTCTTTGGCGGCTGCCCGCGAAAAGGGACTTGTGGGAATGGAAGGCAAAGATTATGTCGTAAAAGACGGCGACGTGATCCTATTCAGATTCAACGTGTAGCCCGCAAACAAAACCAAGCGACGCCGAAGGCGGCATTTGGCAAAAAAAAGTAATATGTTAAGAATTGTTAAAAAATTTTTAATTTTCTTAGGACTGTCTTAAGCTGAATATCTAGTGGCATAAAAACCACGAACCACTATATCTTGTGTTTAAGGCTCTGCGAATGGTCGCAGGGCCTTATTTTATTGCATTTTTGCAGAAAAATGGTACTTGCAAAATCTTAAGAAATGAGGTAAAATTTGAGCATAAGTGGTGAAAAGTGGTGGTAAGTGTTAAAAAGTGGTAGATTTTCGGGTTTTACGGATGGGCGGTGATCAAAATGTTCATGTGTGAATATAATCATACGGTGGATGCTAAGGGCAGATTGATCGTACCCGCGAAGTTCAGGGAGATCTTGGGTGATCTCTTTGTGGTGTGTAAGGGCCTGGATCACTGCTTGTATGTTTACTCCAATGAAGATTGGGATGCCTTCGCGAAACAGCTTTCCACGCTGCCGCTTACGAATAAAGAGGCGAGACAGTTTGTAAGGTTCTTCCTTTCAGGTGCCAGCCAGGTGGAAGTGGACAAGATGGGAAGAATTCTGGTTCCTCAAAGTCTTAGAGCCTTCGCAGAGCTGGATAAGGACGTGGTTCTGGCGGGCGTTGGTCACAGAATTGAAATCTGGAGCAAGGAGAGATGGGAAGGCGAATCTGCCAGCGGCGACATGGATGAGATCGCAGAGACGATGGACAAGCTTGGCATCACCTTGACACAGTAGAAAAGATGAAGGAAGCACAGTTCAATCATTACTCCGTGATGCTTGAGGAGACCATAGAAGAACTAAAGATCAAGCCGGAAGGGATCTACCTGGACGGAACGCTCGGCGGAGGAGGACATGCCTACCAGGTTTGCAAGAGACTTACGGGAGGCCACTTCTACGGGATCGACCAGGATGAGGCAGCCATCGCGGCGGCTTCGGAGAGGCTGAAGGAATTCGGTGATAAGGTAACGATCCTGCGGGACAACTACTGTAACGCGAAATCGCTTCTGGAAGGCCTCGGAGTGGAGAAGGTGGACGGGATCGTCCTTGACCTGGGAGTTTCCTCTTATCAGCTGGATACGGAAGACAGAGGCTTTTCTTACAGATATGACGCACCGCTCGACATGAGAATGGACCAGAGACAGAGCCTGACGGCGAGGGACATTGTCAACGAGTACTCAGAAAAAGAATTGTTTGGGATCATCCGGGATTACGGAGAAGATCCTTTCGCGAAGAATATTGCAAAGCACATTGTGAAAGCCAGGGCGATCAAACCGATCGAGACCACCTTCGAACTAAACGAAGTGATCAAGGCGGCGATCCCGGCGAAGATGAGGGCGAACGGACATCCCTCAAAGCAGACCTTTCAAGCCATTCGGATTGAGTGTAACAGGGAGCTGGAAGTACTGAAGAACACGCTGGATGACCTGATCGAGCTGCTGGCACCAAACGGCAGGCTTTGCATCATCACCTTCCATTCGCTGGAAGACAGACTTGTAAAGAATGCATTTCGAAGAAATGAAAACCCGTGCACTTGTCCTCCCGGATTTCCGGTATGTACCTGTGGGAAGGTAAGTAAGGGCAAGGTGATCACGAAGAAGCCAATCCTTCCGGGAGAGAAGGAACTGGAAGAAAACAACAGATCCAAGAGTGCAAAACTAAGGGTATTTGAAAAGATTGGGTAACAAGGAAACAGGGGGAGCAAAGAGCATGGCCAATGAGACAATGAGAAGATCAAACGTAAGACAGAACAATTACGTGTACGGCAGCGCCGCACCGAAGATCGACATTCGTCGCGAGATGGAGGAGACTCCCATCCGTCGCGTAAGCCAGACCACGAAGAAAAACAGAGAGCACGTGCATTCCATGAGTCCTGCATACGTGCTGGTTTTGATGCTTTGCCTTTGCACCGCATGCGTAGTCATCATTTGGTACGTAAATCTTCAGTCCCAGGTGACGAGCAAGGTTTCCGTGATCAATCAGCTCGAGACGAAGCTGAACAACATGAAGCAGGCAAATGACGAGGAAAGCCTTCGCATCGAGAATAGTATCGACCTGGAAGAGATCAAGAGAATTGCCATCGCGGAATTGGGCATGAATTATGCGCAGGAAGGTCAGATCGTGACCTACTCGAGTGAGGGTACGGATTATATGCGCAAAGTGGTGGAGGATTAAGGGAAAGTGCAGAAGCAGTCGCCTCGCAAATTTAACAAAACGAGTCAAAAAAAGGTCCTGGTACTATTCTTTATGGTACTAGTGGCCTTTATATTTCTTTTTGCGAGAATTGTCTGGCTGATCAAGAACAATGAGACAGATTATCAGAAGCAGGTTTTGTCCCAAAGATCCTATGATTCCAGGAGCCTTCCCGCGAGAAGAGGCGATATCGTGGACTCGAAGGGCATCAAGCTTGCGACCTGCGAGAAGGTTTATAATCTGGTCGTGGACGCCTCCGTCATGACGACGAAGGAAGGAAAATATATCGAGACGACGCTCTCGGCACTGGAGCAGTGCTTCCCGCAGCTGAATATCAATGAGATCCGAACCTTTGTCAAACAGTATCCCACGAATCAATGGCACGTGGTATTAAAGAAGCTGACCTTTGACGAGATCAGTGAGTTCAAGGCATTGCAGTCCGACAATAAAGACATCAAGGGCATCTGGTTCGAAGAGGAATTCCGCAGAGTTTATCCGGGAGGAAGTCTCGCGGCGGACGTCATCGGATTTACCAGATCGGACAATCAGGGCCTGTACGGACTGGAAGAGTTTTACAACAAAGAATTAAACGGTGTTGACGGCAGAACCTATGGCTATCTGGACGATGACCTGAACCTTCAGCGAACGGTGAAGCCTGCCGTGGACGGTTATACCATTCACAGCACGCTGGACTCCAACATTCAGGCAATCGTGGAAAAGTATCTGCTGAAGTTCAACGAGGAGCACAAGGATCATAATCACCCCGGCAACGGAGCGGAGAATCTCGGCTGCATCGTGATGGAGGTCAATACGGGTAACATTCTTGCCATGGCAAGTTATCCGACCTTTGACCTAAACAACACCAAGGACCTGAGCGCACTGCTCGGCATGGTCCAGGTGGAGCAGGTGG
Source organism: uncultured Lachnospiraceae bacterium (assembly GCA_947305245.1). Taxonomy (GTDB): domain Bacteria; phylum Bacillota; class Clostridia; order Lachnospirales; family Lachnospiraceae; genus Acetatifactor. Next base: position 71,961 of record CAMZDG010000009.1, on the reverse strand, counting down.
ACAAAGCCAATGGATATTTCGAGATCAAGAAGACCGGAAAGTACATTAATCAGGAGCTTCTCGACGAGATGTCAGACGAGGAGATCCTGACCAACTTAAATTACCTTTGGAAGAATTACTGTATCGCCAGCTCCTATGAGCCGGGTTCGACCTTTAAGCCCTTCACGGTGGCGGCGGCGCTGGAGACCGACTCCATCTCCCCGAATTCCTATTATGAGTGCCTTGGCTCCTGGCAGGTGGGCCCTCACAACATTCACTGTCATAACCGTTATGGCGACGGTACGATCAGCTTAAGGACGGCGGTCGCACAGTCCTGTAACGTGGCCATGATGAAGATCGCGACCACGATGGGAGCGGAGAAGTTCAGCAAGTTCCAGCAGGCGTTCAACTTTGGACTGAAGACCAATATCGACCTTGCGGGTGAGGCGAGAACGGCGGATTTCCTTCGAGGCGCGGATGAGATGGATCCTTCCGACCTGGCAACCTACAGCTTTGGTCAGAACTTTAACGTGACGATGATCCAGCTGGCGACGGGTTTCTGTTCCCTGATCAACGGCGGATATTATTACGAGCCGCACATGGTATCCAAGATCACGAATTCCAGCGGCATCACCGTAAAGAACATTGAACCTCGCATCTTAAAGCAGACGATCTCTGCTTCGACCTCGGAACTGATCCGCGAGTACTGTAAGGCGGTGGTGACAGAGGGTACCGGTAAGGCTGCAAGGCCTGCGGGCTACATGATCGGCGGCAAGACGGGAACGGCGCAGACCTATCCCAGAGACGGTCATGATTTCGTGGTATCCTTTATCGGATATGCGCCCGCGGACGATCCGCAGGTGCTGGTGTATGTCGTTGTGGACCGCGTGAACGAGGCAAAGCAGGATAACGTGGGCTATGCCAGAGAGATCGTTCGCAACATCTTCACGGAAGTGCTTCCCTACATGAACATTTTCATGACGGAGGAGCTCAGCGCGAAGGAACTGAAGGAACTGGAAGAAAGACAGTTAGAGAACACTTTGAAATACGGCAAGGCAATGGAAAATCCGGAGGAAGGCGTGACACAGACGGAGACGGAAACAACGAAGGATCCCGCCTGGAAGAGCTTTCCAATCGATCCGTCCACGGGCTACCGCAAAGATCCAAGTACGGGTGAACTCTTGGATCCTGACACGGGAGATCCGGTCAGCGGAGAATATAAATCAATTGATTTCTGAGAATAATGGATCCCCTTGGAATAACCTCATAAAGACGGGAATAGAGTTAGACGATCCCCATTTATGAGGTTTTCCATGTCAGGGAATCATTCGCGGGAGCAAAGAGAGCTCCAAAGCGTCATGCGGTTCCATCACCGAAAGAAGGTCACGATCACCTTCTTTCTTCTTGCGGGTGCCATGGTATTTTTGCTCGGAAGGCTGGCCCATTTCATGATCTTTTGCTCGGCGCATTATGCCGAGGCAGCCAAGGAGCTCCATGAGCGGGAGCGCTCGATCAAGGCGGCCAGGGGAAGGATCCTGGATCGGAACGGCGCCGTGCTCGCGGACAATCGGACGGTATGCACGGTTTCGGTCATCTATTCTCAGGTCAAGGACCGGGAGGAAGTGATCCGCGTTCTTTGCGAGGAGCTGGGGCTTTCGGAAGAATATGTCAGAAAGCGTGTTGAAAAAAGGTCCTCCATGGAGCGGATCAAGAGCAATTTAGATAAATCCATTGGAGATCGCATTCGGGAGCTGGATCTCCCCGGCGTGAAGGTGGACGAGGATTATAAGCGCTATTATCCCTATGAGAGGTTGGCGAGCAAGGTGCTTGGATTTACCGGCTCGGACAATCAGGGGATCCTGGGGCTGGAAGTAAAATATGAGGAATATCTCAAGGGCACGGACGGAAGGATCCTGACGGTGACGGATGCCAAGGGCATTGAGGTGGAGCGGGAAGGAGAACGCAGGATCGAGCCGCTGGCGGGGAAGGATCTGGTGACCAGTCTGGACGTTAACCTGCAAAGCTACGCAACGCAGCTGGCCGAACAGGCGCTCCTGACCAAGGAGGCACGGAGCGTTTCCATCATCGTGATGAACGTAAATGACGGAGAATTGATCTGTATGGTCAACGCACCGGAGTTCGATCTAAATGCCCCATATGAGCTTGATGAGGCGAGTTTGGAAGCATTGCAGGGGACGCCGTTTGCAACATCCGAGGACTGTGAGGCGGAAGCGAAAAACGGGAAGACGACGCAGGACCTCCTGAACGCGAAGTGGAGGAACGGTTGCATCAATGATACCTATGAGCCGGGTTCGATCTTTAAGATCGTCACGGCGGCCGCGGGCCTGGAGGAGGGCGTCGTGACGAAGGAAAGCTCCTTCTATTGCCCGGGGTACGTGACGGTGGATGACCGAAGGATCCGATGCCATAAGACTACGGGGCACGGCAGTCAGGATTTCACGCATGCCATCATGAATTCCTGCAATCCGGCCTTTGTGACGCTGGGGCTTCGAATTGGGGCGGAGCGGTATTATCATTACTTTGAGCAGTTTGGACTAAAGAAGAAAACGGGTGTGGACCTCCCGGGGGAGGCAGGGACCATCATGCACCGTTTGGAAGACATTGGGAACGTGGAGCTGGCGACGGTATCCTTTGGTCAGTCCTTTCAGGTCACGCCGCTGCAGATGCTTGTCACGGCGGCGTCCATCGCAAACGGCGGAACGCGCGTGACGCCGCATTTCGGCGTAGGGGTCGTGGATCCCAGGACGGGGGAGGAGACGCGGTTCTCCTATCTGGTGCAGGAGGGGATCGTTTCGTCGGAGACGAGTGAGACCATGCGATACCTTCTCGAGAAGGTGGTCAGCGAGGGAGGCGGCAAGAATGGCGCCGTGGAAGGATGGCGGATCGGCGGCAAGACGGCCACGAGCCAGACGCTCCCGAGAGGAACGGGGCAATACATTTCCTCCTTTCTGGCATTCGCGCCTGCGGAGGATCCTGAGGTGATCGCCATTGCCCTGATCGATCGGCCGAAGGGGGCATACTACGGCGGACAGATCGCCGCGCCGATCTTAAGACAGCTTTATGAAAATATGCTTCCTTATTTGGGGATTATGAGTTATACTAGTCAGGAGGGAGAACTCCCTTAAGGCATTAAAGTTTGGAGGAACCGGAAACATGTTGGAAGGAAAGAAGTGCCTGATCATTGGATCGGGAATCAGTGGCGTCGGAGCGGCGAAGCTCCTTGCGCATTTTGGAGCAGAGATCACCTTGTATGACAGCAATGAGAAGCTAAGCCCCGAGGAGGTTGCGGGAAGGCTTCCGGAAGGCGTTAAGGCCAATTGCATCACGGGAGCGCTCCCTGAGGAAGTGGAAAAGGAGACGCAGGCACTGATCCTTAGCCCGGGTGTCCCGACGGACATTCCCCTGGTCATTCGCATGCGGGAGCGCGGCGTGCAGGTGCTCGGTGAGATTGAGCTGGCATTCCTCGCAGAGCAGGGCACGGTTGCCGCAGTGACGGGTACCAACGGAAAGACGACCACGACAACGCTTCTTGGCGAGATCATGAAGGCGTATCTTGGTGAGGACCGCGCCTTCGTCGTTGGCAACATCGGAAATCCTTATACGCTGGAGGTGCTAAAGACGAAGCCGGATTCGGTGACCGTAGGAGAGCTGAGCTCCTTCCAGTTGGAGACCATCGAGACCTTCCGTCCGCATGTTTCGTCCATCTTAAACATCACGCCGGATCACTTGAACCGCCATCATACCATGGAAGCTTATGTTGCGGCCAAGGAAGCCGTGGCAAAGAATCAGACGAAGAGTGACGTGTGCGTGCTGAATTATGAAAATGAATACACCAAGGACTTTGGGACGCGTTGCCCTGCAAGAGTCGTTTATTTTTCCTCCGCAAGGGAGCTTGAGGAGGGATATTTCCTCCGCGGGACCCGCATCATCCGCAGGTTTGGCGGCGCGGAGTCTGATCTCATGGACATTAAGACGGACATGAATCTTGTGGGCATCCACAATGCCGAGAACGTGATGGCGGCCATCGCCATGGCGGAGGGCATGGGCGTTCCCATGGAGGTGATCCTTTGCGTGATCAAGGAATTCAAGGCGGTGGAGCACAGGATCGAATACGTGGCGACGAAGCATGGCGTCGTATATTATAACGACTCGAAGGGCACCAATCCGGACGCGGCCATTCAGGGCATCAAGGCCATGGATCGGCCCACGATCCTGATCGGCGGCGGATATGACAAGCAGAACACTTATGACGAGTGGATCGAGAGCTTTGACGGCAAGGTGAAATGGCTGGTGCTGATCGGGCAGACGAGAGAGAAGATCGCAGAGTGTGCGAGGGCGCACGGGATCACGCAGATCAAGTTTGTCGACACGTATGACGAGTGCTTAAAGCTCTGTACGGCGCTGGCTGAGCCGGGGGATGCGGTGCTGCTTTCGCCCGCCTGCGCAAGCTGGGGCATGTTCCCGAATTATGAGACCAGGGGACGGATGTTCAAGGATTACGTAAATTCTCTTCCGAACGATTAACAAGGAGTGGACATGGCAACCGAAAACATAGAGAAGACAAAGGGAAAAACGGAACATCACACGGACGTGAGCCTTTGGTTCGCGCTTCTTTTCCTGCTCGGATTTGGGCTGGTCATGATCTATTCCGCCAGCTCATATACGGCCTTTGCGGATTATAACGATCAGATGTATTACTTAAAGAGACAGGCCATTGCCGTTGGGCTCGGCCTGATCGCCATGCTGGTCGTGGAGCGGATCCCATATCATTTTTGGGAGCGTTTTTCCGTCTTTGGCGTCATTGCATCGGCCGTTCTGATCTGCCTCGTGAGAACGCCCCTTGGCGTGGAATCCCACGGCGCGAGAAGATGGATCAGGACCGGTATCCCGGGCTTTAACCTGCAGCCCGCGGAGGTGGCGAAGCTTGCGGTCATTCTTTTCCTGGCCGTGATGGTTTGCAAGATCGGCTCCGGCATTAAGACCTGGAAGGGCCTGATCGTCACCATGGTGCCTCCCGGAATCCTGTTTCTCATGATCTGGAAGGTTACAAATAACATGAGCTCCGCGCTGATCGTCATGGCGATTGCTGCGGTGATGGTATTTGTGGCGAGCCCGGATTATAAAAAGTTTGTTTTGATCGCGATCCTCGTCATCGCGGGCGCGATCGGTCTGGTGATGCTGATCAAGTATACGGACGTGCTGGGGAGCTTCCGTGCGACCAGAATCCGTGTCTGGCTCAATCCTGAGAGCGATCCGGACGACAAGGGATTCCAGACGCTGCAGGCGCTGTATGCCATCGGAAGCGGCGGCGTCAAGGGGAAGGGACTTGGACAGAGCATGCAGAAGCTCTCGTTCCTGCCGGAGTCTCAGAATGACATGATCTTTTCCATCATCTGCGAGGAGCTGGGACTTCTCGGCGCGGCAGCCATCATGCTGATGTTCACGATCTTGATCTGGCGGATGATGATCATCGCAAATAATGCCTCAGATCTGTTCGGCGGCATGCTCGTGACGGGCGTGATCGCGCACATTGCCGTGCAGGCGATCCTAAACGTCGCGGTGGTGACGAACACCATACCGAACACGGGTATCTCGCTTCCGTTCATCAGTTACGGAGGATCGTCGGTGATCTTCCTCCTGGTCGAGATCGGACTGGTCCTGAGCGTCGCGAGAGGCATTGAATATCGGAATTGACGGGCCAAGCTACCAAAGGGCCGCGCGGAACATAAAATAGAATAATTTCAGCCGGCAGGTGTGAGATGGATTCTATTCGCGTGCAGGGTGGCATCCCGTTACAGGGCAAGGTAACGATACAGGGTTCAAAAAATGCGGCGCTGCCCATTTTGGCGGCCTGTTTGCTGGTCGAGGGACCAGTGCTTTTGGAGAACGTCCCGAGGATATCGGACGTGTATGGAATGATCCGCATCTTGCAGGGGCTGGGCTGCCAGGCGAGATGGGAGCAGGGGCTCCTTAGGATCGATTCCGAAAAGGCCCAAATGGAGGATATACCGGGAGAGCTTGCGTCCAGCATGCGCTCCTCCATTTTTTTACTTGGTGCGCTTCTTGGCAGGTTTCGGGAGGCAAGGCTGTGGCGGCCGGGGGGATGCGTGATCGGAAAGCGTCCCATTGACCTGCATCGAAAGACGCTGGAGAAGATGAACGTCAGATTTGCCGAGGAAGGTGACAGGCTTTCTGCGACGGCCAGAGACCTTCAGCCATGCAGCGTGAAGCTGGAATTCCCGAGCGTCGGCGCAACGGAGAACCTGATCCTCACCGGTGCTTTGGCGGAAGGGGAGACGACCCTGGAGGGCGCCGCAAGGGAGCCGGAGGTGACCGCGCTTTGTGAATTCCTGAACGCCTGCGGGGCATCCATTGAGGGCGCGGGGACAAGGAAGCTTTCGATCCGCGGCGGAAGGAAGCTTCACGGGACGAAATTTAGGATCCCGGCCGATCGGATTGTCGCAGGGACCTACCTGTTGGCAGGGTTTGCCGCCGGCGGGAGCATGCTTCTCAAGGAGGCGCCTGTTTCAGACATGACGGCCGTCTGCGACCTGGCGGAGCGGATGGGAGCGAGTCTTGAGGCATCGCGGGAGGGAATCTACTGTCAGTTCCCGCAGCGGGCAGGAGAATTGCCCTTCCTGAAGACGGAGGTCCATCCGGGCTTTCCGACGGATCTGCAGTCCGTACTTTTGGCAGTTCGATGTCTTGGACGGGGGAGCAGCCTGATCCGGGAGACCATCTTTGAAAATCGCTTTCGCATCGCCGGAGAGCTTCAGCGCATGGGGGCTGACCTTCAGGTCTTAAATGACCGCGAAGTACGCGTACGCGGCGTAGAGAGGCTTCGGGGGACGGAAGTGGAGGCAAGTGAGCTTCGCGGAGGCGCCGCGCTTGTTGTGGCGGCCCTCGGAGCAAGCGGTGAGACGATCATTCGGGGCCGCCGGTTCATTGACCGGGGCTATGACAATATATGCAAAGATCTAAGAGATCTGGGAGCGAGGATAGTCAGTGGGTAAGTGGAAGAAATGGATCTTCATATTGTTTGCGATCATGATCTTGATCGCCGGGATACTCTGGGCGGGGAATTATATGCTCCGAAAGTATCAGGTGAATCAGGTCTACGTGGACGGAAACCTCCATTATTCCGAGGAGGAGATCAAGGCCATGATCATGGGAGGCGTACTGGGAGACAATTCTCTGTATCTGTCTCATAAATATAAAAACTGGGAAGCGAAAAACATTCCGTTCATCGATGCCATCACGGTGGAAACGCTCGCGCCTGACACCATCAAGATCACGGTGTATGAGAAGGCGCTGGCGGGCTATGTCAAGTATCTGGACGCCTACATGTATTTCGATAAGGACGGCTATCTGATCGAGACTTCGAGCGTTCGTACGGCGGGCATCCCGCAGATCACGGGTCTTTCCTTCTCCTATGCCGTTTTGGGGCAGCCCCTTCCCGTGGAGGATGAGAGGGTGTTCAGCGACATCCTGACGATCACGAAGCTTCTCAAAAAGTATGAGATCACGGCGGACAAGATCCAGTTTGAGGGGAGCAGCGTGACGTTACATTTCGGAGAAGTCAGGGTTCAGCTCGGTGACGAAAGGAGTCGATTGGAGAATAAGATCATGATCCTGCCCGAGGTTTTGGAAACTCTAGAAGGCAAAAAGGGTGTCTTTCACATGGAAACTTATGATGAGACTCACGGTACCTACAGATTCAAACCGACCGAGTGAGTCAATGAGGGCATTATTTTTGGCATTTTGCAAAAAAAAGGTTGATTATTTCAAAATATAATTATATGATTAACTAGGTGGTTTATCACAAGTAGAGAAAAGGAGGACGGACCCTTGATCGAAATAAACAATAACGAAACGGAAGCAGGAGCAAAGATTATTGTCGTAGGCGTTGGCGGAGCCGGAAATAATGCCGTGAACAGGATGGTTGAGGAGGGCATTGACCTCGTTGACTTCATTGGAATGAACACGGATAAGCAGGCATTACGTCTGTGTAAGGCACCCAGAATCCTTCAGATGGGCGAGAAACTCACGAAGGGTCTTGGCGCGGGAGCAAAGCCTGAGGTTGGCGAGATGGCAGCCGAGGAAAGCAAGGAAGAGATCGCAAGCGCACTGGCAGGAGCTGACATGGTATTTGTTACCTGTGGTATGGGCGGCGGAACCGGCACCGGTGCTGCACCCGTAGTAGCTAAGCTGGCTAAGGATCAGGGCAGCCTGACCGTAGGCGTTGTGACGAAGCCTTTCCGTTTCGAAGCAAAGCAGAGAATGAATAATGCATTGATCGGTATTGACCGTTTGAAGGAGAGCGTTGACACCTTGATCGTGATCCCCAATGATAAGCTTCTGGAGATCGTGGACAAGCGTACGACCATGCCGGACGCTCTGAAGAAGGCTGACGAAGTACTGCAGCAGGCAGTGCAGGGAATCACGGATCTGATCAACGTTCCCGCCATCATCAACCTGGACTTCGCAGACGTGCAGACGGCCATGAAGAATAAGGGTATCGCCCATATCGGAATCGGTTACGGCGAAGGCGATGACAAGGCTGAGATCGCAGTGAAGATGGCAGTGGAGAGCCCTCTGCTCGAGACCTCCATCCGCGGCGCATCCGACATCATCCTGAACATCTCCGGTGACATCTCCCTGTTTGACGCGAACACCGCGGCAAGCTACATTCAGGAGATCTGCGGCGAGGAGCTGAACGTAATCTTTGGTGCGAAGTATGATGAGTCCATGAAGGACGCTTGCTCCGTGACCGTGATCGCAACCGGCATCACCGATGGCCTTCAGGTTGGATTCAGCAGCAACTTCTCCAAGAAGCCCATGTTCACCCAGCCCATTTCGAGCCCGGCGAGCAGAATGACCCAGATGCCTAACGTGGCGCCCGTAACGCCCGTTCCCGTTGCACAGCAGCAGCCCGCACCTTCCGGAAAGCCTACCATTCAGGTTTCCCAGCCGGTACATAAGCCTGTTGACTTAAAGAGCAACGTGAGTGAGAAATCCTTGAAGATCCCGGATTTCCTTCAGAGAAAGTAAGAAGTAGATCAAGTCGATTTCAGCGGTAAGAAATTTCGTCTTACCGCTGTTTTTTTGACATTTTTTTGGAGGATCCCGTTCTATAATGGTGCCATGAAGCTTGAGATTTATTATGATCTTTTGTTCCTTGAGGTTGCCGTATGGAATGGCTGCACGCTTTGGCTGACGGGGCGAAGCCTTCGGGGAAATCCGTCCGTACTTCGCATCTGCCTGGGGGCAATGTCCTGCGCCGCAGCCTTTGCCCTGACGGTCTATTCGCCATTTGGGGCGGCCTTGAAGGTACTGCTTTGGATGGGGGAGATGGGCACCATGGCTTCGGTCACGCTTGGGGAGAGAGACCTTAGAAGCATTCGGGCGGTGCTCGGCGCGTACCTGCGCTGCAGCATTCTTCTTGGAAGCGCAGTTGTGCTTCCCCATCGGGTTTTGACGCGCCTTGCCGGGGTGGAAGGGGGACTTAGGCTCCTTTTGCCCCTGGAGCTCCTTGGCACGGCCCTGGGGACGATCCTTCTATATTTCCGCGTGAAGAAAGGGGGGAGGGAGGAGGGCTTTGCCATACTGGAGAAGGATGGGAAGCGCATCCGTATGAAGGCGTTCGTCGATACGGGGAATTCCCTGTATGAACCAATTTCCGGAAAGCCGGTCTGCGTCCTGCAGGGCATGGAAGCGGCCGCTCTTTGGGGCGGGGATGCCCTTTGGCGCGCGATCCCATATCGTACCGTTGGGGTGACTAAGGGGATCCTCCGGGGGTATTATCTTCCTGATCTTACTTTGGAACTGGGCGGTCCGCCGCTTCGCCTTCAAGGGGTGTTTGTCGCGGTCCGCCCAGAGGAAACTGCGAGAGAAAATGAGGAGGCATGTCTGATCCTTCCTCCCAAGATACTGACAGAGTCAACGAGAGCAAGAAGAAAAACAGGGAAGGGGGAACGGGCGGGTGATCATGCAATTACAGCTGCCTGCAAGATTAGGGATCCGGTGGATCCGAAGAGACAGGCCATCCATACAAAAGCAGGGAGGGGAATTATATTATGTCGGAGGGAGCGAAATCCTTCCGCCGCCGCTGGATCCAAGCCGGGAGACGATGGTGATCGATCTTCTGGAAACCGACCGAAAGGAGGAGGCGCGGGCGACGCTGATCGAGCATAACCTACGTCTGGTCGTTTATATCGCAAAGAAATTTGACAACACGGGGGTGGGCGTGGAGGATCTCATCTCCATCGGGACCATTGGACTGATCAAGTCAATCAACACCTTCCAGCCCAGCAAGAACATCAAGCTGGCCACCTACGCCTCGCGGTGCATAGAAAATGAAATCTTGATGTATCTGCGACGGAATAATAAGACGAGACTGGAGGTCTCCTTTGACGAGCCGCTGAACGTTGACTGGGACGGTAATGAGCTGCTCCTTTCCGACATCCTGGGGACGGAGGAGGACGTGATCTATAAGGACATCGAGAATCAAGTGGAGAGGGGGCTCCTTCGTAAGGCACTCTCGAAATTAAATGACAGGGAAAAGCTCATCATCCGTCTTCGGTTTGGCCTTGGGACCAGGGATCAGACGGAGATGACGCAAAAAGAGGTCGCAGAGCTTCTCGGCATTTCCCAGTCCTATATTTCCAGGCTGGAAAAGAAGATCATGAAGCAGCTCAAAAAGGAAATGAGCCTGCAGGAATGAATCCTTGGCGGGGAGGAAAAAACTCCCCTGGAAAGTGAAAATCAAGTTGGCAAAACCTCCCCGGGATTGTATAATGGAAGCATGCCGCGTTACATAAAGCGGCACTGCTTTGGGAGGCGTAAGACATGATCAAAAGAGAAGACATTTTGTCCATGGAATATCTAAAGAAACTGGAGTATTCCGGAAGCCATCAGGGGATGCGCTATCGCCTGGAGAAGGTGGAGGACGAGGAGGGGAAAAAGCTTCTGGTGACGGTATGGCCGGAGCCATTCAATTTTATCACGACGCCGGAGGAGGAAAAGACGCGTGCGACGTTTTCCTTCGATGAGGACGGCGTGACGGATGCCATCGGATGGATGAACAATGTGCTCTTTGAACAGAAAAGCCGCTTCGACACCGCATCCCGAAACTGGGATTCCTATACCTTTTAGGATCAGGAAAATACTTAGCGTTCAAAGGAGAAGAGCATGAATATTGCAACCATCGCCGGCGCGGGAACGCCGAAGAGTCACATGATCTATCATGAGGATCTGACCCAATTGCATCTTGGCACGCTGCCGGATCACGCCTATTTTATCCCCTTTGCGAAGGGGCAGGATCCCTTTAAGCCCAGAGAGGAATCTGAGCGGTTTCAACTCCTGAACGGAGACTGGAGCTTCCGTTATTATGCGAGCATTCTGGATATGGAGGACGATTTTCTGCATCTTGATTTCACCGAGACCATTCCGGTGCCTGCGAACTGGCAGCTTCATGGTTATGATCGCGCACAGTACACGAACGTAGTGTATCCCATTCCGTTCGATCCGCCCTACGTGCCGGATGATGACCCCGTCGGGATCTATCAGACGAAGTATGAATATTATGCGAACGGTCTGCGCAGGATCCTTGGTTTTGAGGGCGTGGACAGCTGTCTGTACCTGTATGTCAATGAAAAGTTCGTCGGGTATTCTCAGGTGTCACATCATACCAGTGAATTCGATCTGACACCCTTCCTTTCGGAGGGAGAAAATATCCTTACCGTTGCCGTGTTGAAATGGTGCGACGGAACTTACTTAGAGGATCAGGACAAGATCCGTCTCTCCGGTATTTTCCGCGACGTTTATATGCTCTCAAGGCCGGAGAAGAGACTGGAGAATTATCGGGTGAAGACTCTGCTGGACCTCGAGGGGAACAAGGCGACGCTCCAGCTTACGCTACAGGGGAGCGATGCGAAGGTCCGCCTTATGGATCCGCAGGGAACACTTCTTTTGGAAGGCGATGCAAAGGACGGCGTGACGGCATCCTTTGAGATCAGCGAGCCTGCCTTGTGGTCGGCGGAGCTTCCAAATCTCTATCAGCTTGAGATCCTCACGAAGGATGAAGTGATCGGAGAAAGGGTTGGCTTCCGGGAGATCACTTTGAAGGACGGCGTTGTCCGCGTCAACGGGCAGCCCTTAAAGATGCGCGGCGTGAACCGTCATGACAGCTATCCGGATACGGGCTACGTGGCCTCCATGGAGCAGCTTCGCATGGATCTTACGATGATGAAGCGTCATAATATCAATGCGATCCGCACCTCACATTATCCCAATGCGCCCAGGTTCTATCAGCTCTGCGATGAATATGGTTTCTACGTGATCGATGAGGCGGACGTGGAAGCGCATGGCTGCGCGGACGTAGTGCAAAACTTTAAGTGGGACGACGAGCGCGGATATAACGGGATCGCGCTTCTTGCCAGCGACGAGCGCTTTTATGATGCGATCATGGACCGTGAGAGACTTCTTGTGACGAGAGACGCAAACCGTCCCTGTGTCATCTTCTGGTCCTTGGGAAATGAGTCCGGATACGGAACGAATTTCCGCGCGGGCGCTTTGGAGATCAAGCGGATGGACGACACGAGGCTGGTGCATTATGAGAGCATTCATCATCTGGATGATACCTCGAACGACGTGTTGGACGTGTTCTCGCAGATGTATACGGCGCCCGAGGCGATGCCCGGTTTTTTGGAGAAGGACCCGAGGCCGTTCCTTCTTTGCGAGTATTGTCATTCCATGGGCAATGGCCCCGGAGACTTGGAACAATATCGAAATGTATTCTATAGCAACGATCGCTTCCTGGGCGGCCTTGTCTGGGAGTGGTGCGATCATTCCGTTCCGCTTGGAACGACTGAGGATGGCAAGGTCAAGTTTGGCTACGGCGGCGACTTCGGCGAGCGGCATAATGACGGGAACTTCTGCATGGACGGCCTTTGTTATCCGGACAGACGCCCGCATACGGGCCTTCTGGAGCTCAAGCAGGTGTATCGTCCCGTGCGCGCAAGCCGCGGCGAAAAGGCAAAGAGCTTTGTGCTTGAGAGCTTTCTGGCGTTCGCGGATGCAGGGGAGCTTTTGGACGGAAGCTATGAGGTGACGAAGCTCGGCGAGGTGGTCGCAAGAGGGAATTTCACGTTCTCCGTGGCACCGCTTGGAAAGACGGAAGTAATCCTGGAGGACTTAGACGAGGCGCTTTTTGAAAAGCCTGAGACCTATCTCCGTTTTCTCTTTACGGCAAAGCAGAAGACGTGCTGGTGCGAGCAGGGATATGAGGTTTGCTTTGACCAGGTGGCGCTGTGGGATAAGACGCAGGAGGCCGGCATAAAGGCTGCAGAGGCGGCGGATGAGGCTGGCGCGAAGGCTGCAGGAGTTGCGGCTGACGGGGCAGACAAGAAGGAATGCGCTGGCGGGCAGGCGGCACCCAAGGTGACGAAAAATGGGTTTGAGATCGTGATCGAAGCAGGCGCCGTACGGTATCTCTTTGATCAAAGAAGCGGCTGCTTTACCTCGATCCAGATGGATGGCGAGGAGCTCTTAGATCAGCCCATGAAATTCAATTTCTTCCGCGCGCCGGTGGACAATGATACCATGCGCGGCGACTGGTATCGCGCGCACCTGAACGATTATGATACCAAGGTGTATTCCGTGGAGGTTTCCCGCGAGGCAGGGCAGGTGATCCTGACCGTGAAGGAATCCTTTGGCTGGAATATGTATCAGCCTTTCTATCAGGGGGTTACGCGGTATGCGATCGACGCGAGCGGAAAGCTTACCGTAAGGAGCGACGGCACGACTTCGAACAAGGTGACCTTCCTGCCAAGGTTTGGCATTCGCCTGTTCCTTCGCAGGGATTTTGATGAGTTTACCTATTATGGCTACGGGCCTTATGAAAGCTATGCGGACAAGCATCAGGCATCCTATGTGGGACGCTTTACTTCGAAGGTGGCGGACAGCTTCGAGGACTATGTCAGACCGCAGGAGAATTCTTCGCATTTTGGCTGTCAGGAGCTGATGGTTCAAAGCGGCAAGGCAGAGATCCTGTTTACGGGCGAGACGCCGTTTTCGTTCAACATATCGGAGTATACGCAGGAAGAGCTTGCCGGAAAACGGCATAATTTCGAGCTGGAGAAATGTGGAAGCACGGTGGTCTGCGTGGACGGTCAGATGGCGGGCGTCGGTTCGGCGAGCTGCGGTCCGGCTCTTGCGCAGGAACATCGCATTCCCCTGCCGGAGATTCATTTAAGCCTGTCCATGAGCGTGCGCAGGAGAGGCTGATGCCATGCTGGATGCAAAAGGTCATTCACACGTAACATGAATGGATGTTTCATGAAAAGATGATCCTATACCAAGGAGGAGAGGCATGCACGGCGGAGACGTCTATCGAAATCGAATATCGCTGGATTTTTCCGTCAACGTGAATCCCATGGGTATGCCGGAGCAGGTGCGGGAGGCACTGGCAGAGGGGTGCAACCTCGCGGAGGCATATCCGGATCCGAAATGCGAAGCGCTGCGAGAGGCGCTTGGCAAGCATTTTTCCTGGGATCCGGAGAGGATCCTTTGCGGCAACGGTGCTTCGGAACTGATCCAGGCAATCTGCAGGTGGAGAAAACCGAAGACGGCGCTCCTTCTGGCTCCCGGATTTTCGGGTTATCAGAAGGCGCTGCGCGCGGAGGGCTGTCAGTGGGACTCCTTTTTCCTCAAGGAGGAAGAGGGCTTTGGTCTCTCGGAAGCATCCTTTCAGGAATTGAAACAAACCATACGCGAGAAGAAGCCGGAGCTCATTTTCCTTGCGAATCCTTCGAATCCCGTGGGATGGGTGATGCCCCGGGAGTGGATGGCGGAGCTTGCAAAGGTATGTGAGGCGACGGGGACGATCCTTGCGATAGATGAGTGCTTTATGGAGCTTGTGGAAGATCCGAAGGCATATTCCATGACAGAGATTGCCTCGGGTCACTCGAAGTCGCAACTGATGAAAGAGATGGTTTCGGATTGTTCAGAGACCAGGGCGATTGCGGGGTATCCCAAGCTTATGATCCTGCGGGCTTTCACGAAGAGTTTTGCCATGCCGGGCATACGGCTGGGATATCTTCTTTGTGGCAGCGAGATCCCCGTGGAAGCCTTGGAGGAGCAGCTCTCAGAGTGGAACGTGTCGCTCCCTGCGCAGCTGGCGGGAGTCGCGGCATTATCTATGTCAGATTGGCTGGCAGAGAGTCGCAGGGCGATCGCCGAGGAGCAGAGTTATCTGGAGGCGGAGCTTAGAAAGCTTGGCGCTTATGTTTATCCCTCCGCAGTCAATTATCTCCTGTTTCGATGGGAGAAGGATGCGCCAATGCATGACCTGTCTCAGAAGAATTTGGCAAGGAGAGACGCGTCAAAGAAGGCAACGCTATATGATGCACTTCTTGCGGAGGGCGTTCTGATCCGGGATTGCAGGGATTATGACGGGCTTGGCGCGGGATATTACCGCGTGGCGGTGAAGCGTCATGACGAGAACATACGGCTAATTGAGCTGATGAAGAAGCAGAAATAGAGAAATATATGCGGCTGATCGAGCTGATAAAATCAGAAGTGACGAAGCATGAGAAATTGATCGGCCGAATGGGGAAATACAGGGGAGAAAAGGGATGAATTCCATCGAGTACGTATTGCCGGGGGACATTGAACGGCGCAGCTTTGAGATCATAGGGGAGGAGCTCGCGCAGCGGGGGATCGTGCTTCCCAAGGAGCAGGAGCCCGTCACGAAGCGCGTGATCCATACCAGCGCGGACTTCGATTATGCGGAGACGCTGGTCTATTCAGAGAATGCCATTTGGATCGCCAGGGACATGATCCGGCGCGGCGCGCATATCGTCACGGACACGAATATGGCGAAGGCGGGGATCAATAAGAAAAAGCTCGCGCAGTATGGCGGAGAGGTGCACTGCTTTATGGCAGACGATGACGTGGCGGCAGAGGCGAAGGAGCGACAGGTGACGCGGGCGACCGTGAGTATGGAGCGGGCAGCGGCGCTTCCGGGTCCCGTGATCTTTGCCATCGGGAATGCGCCGACGGCGCTGATCTCGCTGTATGAGCAGATGGAGCAGGGGAAGTTCACGCCGGATTTCGTGATCGGCGTTCCGGTGGGGTTCGTGAACGTGGTACCGGCGAAGGAATTGTTCCTGAATTCAAAGGTTCCCTTTATCATCAATCGTGGAAGAAAGGGCGGCAGCAATATCGCGGCCGCTATTTGTAATGCATTGCTTTATGGGGTGGATGAAGCTTGATGGAAACGAGAGAAGAAGTGTTACAATTTGGCCTTTCCTTTCCGGATACTTATCAGGACGCGCCGTTTCATGACGTGAACTGGCAGCTGGTGCGGTATGCCGGGAATAAGAAGGCGTTTCTTTGGACCTATGAAAAGGACGGGAATCTCTGCCTGAATCTCAAGGTGGATCCGGACAAGGCGTTCTTCTGGCGAAGAGTCTATGCCTCCGTGATCCCTGGCTATCACCAGAACAAGGATCATTGGAACACGGTCATCATGGACGGGAGCATTCCCGAAGAGGACGTAAAGATGATGATCGCGGAGAGCTATGACCTTGTCAGCGACAGCCCTGCGAAGCGGATTTATGAGGCGGTGAAAAAGATCCCGTATGGTCACGTCGCGACCTATTCGCAGATCGCGGAGCTGGCGGGCGACCGGAAGATGGCGCGGGCCGTCGGGAATGCGCTTCATAAGAATCCAGACACGGATGGGATTCCTTGCTTTCGCGTGGTGAATGCCAAGGGAGAATTGGCTGGGGAATTCGCGTTCGGGGGAAGCGGCGCGCAGGCGAAATTGCTTATCGCGGAAGGCGTGGAGGTTTTTGACGGAAGGGTTGATCTTGGCAAGTTCCAGTGGAAATATTGACAAAAAGAGTGAGGGCTAGTAAGTGTTTGAACAAGATTATATCATGCGCCTGATCAAGGAAATGGTGCGCGCGATCCTAAAACTATTATTTGGCGTTGATACGCAGGCACCGACGATGGAGCTTCTGGAGGATGCGCAGCAGAGGCAGACGTTGGAATCCTTGTATGATCTGGTGGATGCGGGCAGGATCGAGGAAGCGGAGAATCAGGTGTATGAGCTGACGGAGGATTCGGATCCGGGGAGTCTTGGGGTTGCGGTGTTGTTTTATTCTTATTTGAACGACAAGACGGATTCGTTCCTTGCGGAGCATCATTTCAGTCGCGAGGAAGTGAAGCAGGGGCTGAAGGATATCGCGACCCAGTATGGGCTGGGGGAGATGGCAAGTGTGTTCCTGCAGTGAGTAGGGCTTGTGTAAAGCGAGATCATGCACGTGAAGCGAGGGGCATGTATGGAACGTTGGAGCATGCGCATACAGCGTGATCTATGTTTGCGGTTGGAGTTATAGGTGGCTATGATGGCGGAGAATACGGGTGAAATAAGGTTTGGGTTTACGACGGGGAGCTGTGCGGCGGCTGCGGCGAAGGCAGCGACTTATATGCTCCTCACGGGAAAAGAAAAGACGGATATTACGATCGAGACGCCAAAGGGGATTCCTTATCATGCGGAGATTGTGGAGATCACGAGGCAGGAGGAACTGGTGAAATGCGCGGTCATCAAGGACGGCGGCTCTGACCCGGACATAACGACGGGATGCCACGTGTTTGCGGAAGTGACCTACGCGGATGCGATAGGGATTCTGATCGACGGTGGGGAGGGTGTCGGGAGAGTGACGCTTCCCGGGCTGGATCAGCCGGTCGGGAATGCGGCGATCAATCACGTGCCGCGGGAGATGATCGAGAAGGAAGTGCTTGAGGTTTGCAACGTCTGTGATTACCGCGGGGGGCTTCGCGTGATCATATCGGTGCCGGAGGGAAGGGAGCTTGCGGAAAAGACCTTCAACCCGCGGCTTGGAATCCTCGGCGGCATCTCCATCCTCGGCACAAGCGGCATTGTGGAGCCCATGAGCTCTAAGGCTTTGCTCGATACCATCCGCGTGGAGCTGAATCAGAAGCGTGCCCTGGGACAGACCTACGTGGCCGTCTCACCGGGAAATTATGGACTCGAGTTCATGAAGAAGACTTATGATTATGATCTTGACCGGAGCGTGAAATGTTCCAATTTCATTGGGGATACGATCGACATGGCGAAAGAGATCGGCTTTTCAGGGATGCTTCTCACGGGGCATATCGGGAAACTCATCAAGGTTTCGGGCGGTATGATGAACACGCATTCCAAGGAGGGTGACTGCCGCATGGAGCTGCTGGCCGCAGCAGGCTTAAAAGCAGGTTGCAGTGCGGACAGTGCCCGTGCTATACTAGATGGGAACGTGACCGAAGAGGGCGTTCGGATTCTCCTGGAAGAAGGGAAACTGGAGGCGGCCATGGCCTATGTCATGGAGCGGATCATGTTCTTCCTGCGAAAGCGCGCCGGGGAGAATCTAAAAATCGAGTGCATGACGTATGCGAACCAATATGGGCTGCTGGCAAAGAGTGCAGGGGCCGAGGATATGCTTCATCAATTGATTGACGGAAAGGGTTTATGACATGATTGGACTGATCGTAGCGCGTTCTAAGAATAACGTGATCGGAAAAGAGGGAAGGATCCCCTGGAGGATCAAGGGGGAGCAGAAGCAGTTTAAGGAGTTGACCACGGGGAACGTGGTGGTCATGGGGCGGAAGTCTTATGAGGAGATTGGAAGGCCACTGCCGAACCGTATGAACATTGTGGTGTCGAACACGAAGGAGTTCACGGGAGAGAACTTACTGACCGTGAAATCACTGAAAGAAGCGCTTGAGGCAGCGGGAGACCGCGACGTATTTATCTCGGGAGGATATGGCCTGTTCAAGGAGGCGATGCCGATCGTGGACGCGATGTACGTCACGGAGGTGGATCTCGAGATCGAGGGCGGTGACACTTTCTTCCCGGAATTCGACAAAGAGGAATTCGATCTCATGATCGGGGAGACGGTCGGCACGGACGTGAAGTTTACGCGGACGACCTACGTGAGAAAGACGAGCACCTACGTCAGAAGGCTGGAGGAAGCAAGGGCGATCTTTTCGAAGGATCTGTATGCGACAAAGCTTTCCGGCATCCGGATCGACAGATTTGGCGAAAACTACGCGAAGTGCAGCATGCCTCTTACGGCGGATCATAAGAATGCGTACGGCGGAATTATGGGCGGGTGCATTTATACGCTTGCGGACTTTGCGTTCGCCGTGGCGTCGAATTTCGAAAAAGAAAATCTTTCTGTGAGCCTTGTGGGGCAGGCGACGTTCCTGAACATGTCCAAGGGCAGCATCCTGTATGCGGAGGCGAAGCTCATCAAGGACGGCAGGACGAATTGCTTTTATGAAGTGATGATCACCGATAATTGGGGGAAGGAGATTGCAGTGGTTTCCTTTACGGGAGCGCACGTAAATAAGCCTTGGGGATGAATGAGACGAATATCATGAAAATGTTGGAAGGTCTTGGGCATCCGGAGTATTTCGAGATGCTGGACTTCGTGGAAAGGACGCTCGCGGAGAAGACCACGGAGCACGTGGGAGGCGGTAAGATCGAGATCGCCTACAGCAGGTTCGATCATACAAAGCGCGTGCTTGCATGGTCTTTGCGGCTGTATGAAAGGTCGGAGAGGAAGGACAAGATTGACCTGGATAGTCTGATCATTGCGACGATCTTTCATGACGTGGGACGCGCCGTGTCAGACGTCCAAAAGATCCCGCATTCGACGGCGGGCGTGCCGATCACCAAGGCATATCTGGAAAAGAAGGGTTATGCGGCAGAAAAGATCGATTATGTCTGCAGTCTTGTGGCGCAGCATTCCGACAAGCAGCGCATGAAGGAAGAGGGTCTGGATTTTGGGCTTCTCATGCTGATGGAGGCGGATCTTCTGGATGACATGGGGGCGTTGGGGATCGTGATGGACTGCATGATCACGGAGAGCCGAAATCGCGATGCGAGGTTTGAGGATTGCTTCAGGCACATTACGAATTATACGCTGCGGATGCAGGAAGAGGAGAATCCCATGGTGAGCCCGGAGGGCATCGCCATCTGGGGGGAAAAGACGAGGATCACAAGGCAGTTCATGGAGGCACTGCGGGAGGACATTGCGATCTGAGGCGGAAGGATTGGGAAGGAAATACAAAGGGGAGAAATGGCATGAAAAAGATGACGAGAACTACTTTGGGGAAGTTTATTGTTTGGTGCCTTTTGGTATGTAGCCTGACGATCAGCGCGGTGGTGCCTGCCTTCGCGGACATAGGGCCGAAGCCTGGCATCAAGGTGAAGCTCGTGAACGCTCCGACGCAAAGGTACTGTGTGGGCGTGCTTGAGAAGGGGGAGCGTTGGTCTAACGAGGAAATAGAGACGAATGCGGACGGCCTAAAGCACGAACTCAAGTTGAAAATGTATGCGTATGACAAGGATGGATGGCAAGTGAATTATGGCCATGGAACAACAACGATTCGCTATTCCGAGGACGAAGCAGGTAGCAGTTTTTCTTTTTATAACATATACACTGACCAGCCCGTAAAGCTTCTTGTCATCACGGAGGATGGGAAGGAATACGTCAGCAACGAGATCAGGCCGACACGCTATAAGGCCTACCTTGTATTTGACCTTTCGACGGGGAAGCTTTCCGAGGACGAAGAGGCGTATCAGAACAGTGATCTGCAGTATTTCCTGCAGGCTTTGAGATATCTGGCGGCAACGCTTCTGGTGGAAGGGCTGTTCCTCATCTTGTTCCGTTTACATCAGGCGAGGAACCTGCCGATCTTCTTTATCGCCAACATTCTCACGCAGGCTGCCTTGCATTATGACAACTGGAAGTATGAGATCGATCGAGGCGGCGGCTGGGGGCTCTTTGGGAGGTCGGTTGTCAAGGAATTCTGGATCATTGTTGCGGAGTGCATTCTGTTTGCCATCTTTATGAAGCCGAAGGATGGGAAGAAGCGTTGGTGCGTTATTTATGCCATTGTTGCGAACGTCGTGAGCGGAATCCTAAGCCTGGTTTTCACCGCCCCGGTTGGTACGGGGCTGGCCGTTGCGGTGATCCTGCTGATCGCCTTTTCCTTAGATACGAAGCGCAACATTGTGATTGCCATACTGATCCATATCGGCTTAGCGCTGCTTTCGGGGCTTTTGACAGGTCTGATCACGGCATTGCCGATCCCTCCCGGAGTGCTAAATTATGTTTCCGTCGGTTTCGTACGCGCCGTCTGGTCGGGCATCTTTGCCGGTGTCTTTATTGCCATAAGGTGTCTTTTATGTATGTTCCTGCTTCAGACAAAGGATGAGAGCAAGGGGACCAAACGCAAGGTACTATATGGCATGGTTACGTACCTAACGATCTGGGCGTTTACCGCGCTTGTGGGATGGAGCTTATAACTTTGGTTACTTGTATTTTTAGGCATAGGAGTGAGAAAAAATGAGCGAATTTCGTGCAGAGAAAATGACGGAGTACTTAGACTGGCTTGTGGAGAATCAGGGCATTCCTTCGGTGGACCTGATCGTTTATGAAAATCATCAGCAGATCTACCGTCATATGAGTGGAACGGTCAACGTGGAAAAGACGAAGGAAGTGGCGGCAGATCAGCGCTATTTGATGTTTTCGATGACGAAGGTGCAGACGATGACGGCGCTGCTTCAGCTGGTGGAGCAGGGGAAGCTTTCTTTGGAGGATGAGGTCGCAAAGTACCTGCCTGCTTATAAGGATGCAAAGGTGAAGACGGAAAGCGGCGTGGAGGATTTGAAGTGGCCGCTTAAGATCCGGCACCTGGTATCCATGCAGTCCGGGCTGGATTATGACCTAAATCGCCCGGGCATCGTCCGCGTACTGAAGGAAAAGGGGCAGGCGGCAACGACGAGAGAGATCGTGGATGCCTTCGCGGAGTCGCCGCTTAATTTCCAGCCAGGCACGCATTTTTGCTATAGCTTAAGCCATGACGTGGCTGCGGCCGTCATTGAAGTGGTGAGCGGCACGTCCTTTGGCGAATACCTGAAAAGGAATCTTTGGGAGCCCCTTGGCATGAAGGATACCTTCTTCGCGAAGCCTGATAATACCGGGCTGGAGAGGCTTGCGCAGCAATATATCTGTGATGAAACAGGGATCGTTCCCATGGAGCAGACCTGCAATTATCAGCTCTCGGAGAGCTATGAGAGCGGCGGCGCGGGGCTTGTGAGCTGCACGGAGGATTATGCGATCCTTGCGGATGCGCTGGCCTGCGGCGGCATCTCCGTAAAGGGCGTTCGCATCCTAAAGCCTGAGACGGTGGAGCGCATCAAGCAAAATCTCCTTGGCGCGGATGCGATCAGGGACATTGCGACGACCATGGGGAGAGTTGGCTACGGTTATGGCTGTGGCATGCAGATTTTGATGAATCCTGAGATGGTTTCTTCTCCTTCGCCCGCCGGAATTTTTGGCTGGGACGGCGCAGCCGGCGCCTGCATCCAGATGGACACGGTCTCGAAGAGAAGCTTTGTCTTCCTCATGCACGTCAGGAATTGCGGCATCGCTTATGGCACCTATCATCCGGCGATGCGGGACATTGTCTTTGGAAATTAGGGGAAGAAATCGATGCTTTCGCTGTTTGAAATACCTGTTTTATATGATTGGATGCCGCTTTGGCTGCATCTAAAAAGAATGGCGATCCCTACCTGGCTGGCCGCGAGCATGCTTGCCGTGCAGCTTTATAATGCTCACGCGGACCTGGACCTGCGCGAGTCCGCTTGGATCTACGACGCGGTCTATGAGGAGACCACGGAGGAAGAGGAAAATCCAGGAAGGGGCTTCTATCAGCCTGCGTACGTGCATTACAAAAAGAGTGACAATGAGCTCCCGACATATTATGGAAAGCTGGTTCACCTTCGCCTGGATCTGACGGAATTTTCGGGGGCGTATAACGGCGGGGAGGATGAGGAACTCACAGGGGACATGCTGGACTCCCTGGATGCGCTGCTTTCGGACATGGAGCGAAAACAGGTCTGTGCAATCATTCGGTTTTCTTATGATCCCTGGTTTGGCGGAAAGAAGACGTATGAGCCTGACATGGCCATGATCCTGCGCCATCAGGAGCAGATCGGCGCGATCCTTTCCAGGCACCCGGAGACGGTCGCCTCGCTGGAATGCGGGATCTTTGGGAAATGGGGAGAGATGCATGGCTCCGACGCCTGCACGCAGGAAAACTTCAACCTGGTGATCGACAAGTGGCTTGAGGTTTTGCCGCAGTCCATTCCCATCAGCGTGCGAACGATCAGTCAATACTGCGGCTGGTGCGGGATCTCGCCGGAGGAACTGACCTCACAGATCACAATGCGAGGGCAGAAGGAATGGCGCGTTGGGATTTATGATGACGGGTATCTTTGTTCCGACACTGACCTAGGAACTTATATGGATCGCGAGCGCGACGTAAATTGGCTCTCCAGTCAGGGAAAGCATACGCTCTTTGGCGGCGAGGCGGGAGCGGCCGTTCAAAGTGACGGAGAGATCGCCCTGACCACGACATATCTGGAGAAGGAGGCTTTTCGGACGCACCTTTCCTACCTTAATCAGGACTGGAATACGGCGCTTCTGGATCGCCTGAAGGAAGAGAAATATTATGGTCATGACGAGAGATATTATGGCCTGTCCGGCGACACCTATCTGAGAAACCACATGGGCTATCGATTTGTGCTTCGCGGCGTGCGCCTGACGAAGGAGGTTCCCCGGGGCTGGGACCTGATCCTGGAGGTGAACGTCGAGAACGTTGGCTTTGCCAATCTGGTAAAGCAAAAGGATCTGACCCTGGTCTTAACCGATGGGGATGAGAGCCTGGAGTATGAGATCTATAAGAGCCAGGCGGCATCCCAGGGCGCGATTTATGATGGTGATGTTTATTATGGCGCATCGGAGGAATGTAATTTGGATCCTACCACGTGGGATTCCCAGAGCATCTCGACCGTGAGCGTTCGGGTGACGATTCCGGAAGATGCGCGGCCAGGAACCTACAAGGCATATCTGCGGATCGCCGCGCCTGAAGATCAGGATGGGATTGATGAAAAGGGCAGTCCGGCGAAGCAAAGTGGGATGGAAGAGACAGGCAGCCTGGTGCAGCGAAATAAGCAGGGGGAAGTGAGATATCCCGTGCGATTTGCGAATCTGGGGGAGGAAGCGTGGAATGCAACGCTTCGCGCAAATTATTTGGGGACTTTTCAGGTGACGGAGCCGCCGGCAAAGCTTGACTGGAGCCTGCAAAGTGGCATTTCCTGGAAGTAAGTGATCGGCAGGAAGAGATCTGACAAAAAAATGCAAAGAGATTTTGGCAACAAGAATAACAAAGTCAAAAAGGAGAGGGACATGACGGAAAACAGACCATTTGTACCTTGGGAGCAAATGAACAATTTTATGATCGACGCGTTCGTGGGGTATGGCGTGCCGAGAGAGGATGCAAAGATATGCGCGGACGTGCTGCTTGAGTCTGACAGAAGAGGGATCGAGAGCCACGGCTGTAATCGCTTTAAGCCCATTTATATCGACAGGATCGTGAAGGGGACGCTCCTTCCCGTGACCAATATTGAGATTCTAAAAGAGACGCCGACGACCGTGGTCATGGACGCGCATGATGGCATGGGCATGGTGGCGAGCTATCACATGATGAAAAAGCTGATCGAGAAGGCGAAGACCTATGGCATGGCGGGCGGCGCCATCCGCAACAGCACGCACTATGGCATCGCGGGCTATTGGACCGGCATGGCGTGTGACGAGGGCATGATCGGCATCACCGGAACGAATGCGAGACCTTCCATCGCACCGACCTTCGGCGTGGAGAACATGCTCGGGACCAATCCCCTTACGTTCTCGATCCCGACGGATGAGGAATTCCCGTTCTGCCTGGACTGCGCGACCTCCATCGTGCAGAGGGGAAAGATTGAATATTATGCGCGGGAAGGCAAGCCTGTACCCGCAGGCATGGTGGTTTCCGAACAGGGCGAAGCCCTGACGGACAGTAAGCAGATCCTAAAGGACCTGGTGGCCGGGACGGCGGCGCTGGCGCCGCTTGGCGGCATCGGCGATGAGATGGCCGGCTATAAGGGTTACGGCTATGCAACGGTCGTGGAGATCCTCTCCGCGGCGCTTTCCGGCGGCGAGTTCATGAAGGCGCTGACGGGCGTGGATGGCAATGGAAAGCCGCAGATGTATCATCTCGGACATTTCTTCTTCGTGGTGGATCCGGAAGCGTTCATGGGCCGCGAGGAATTTAAGAGGATCGCGGGGGAGATCTGCCGCGCGCTGCGTGCCTCCAAGAAGGCGCCCGGCGAGAGCCGTATTTATACCGCAGGCGAGAAGGAGCGAGACGTTTGGCTCTTTAGAAAGGACAAGGGCGTGCCCGTCGGCGAGGCCGTGCAGAAGGACATCCTTGCGGTGCGCGATGCGCTTGGACTGGACTATCACTTTGCATTCGAGGAGAAGTAGGAGAAAAAGATGGTTTATTTTGTGGGTGCGGGAAGCGGCGCACCGGACTTGATCACGGTGCGCGGAAAGAACCTGCTGGAGAAGGCTGACGTGGTCATCTATGCGGGTTCCCTGGTCAATCCCGAGCTTTTGCAATATTGCCGGGAGGGCTGTGAATTTCATAACAGTGCGAAGCTGACCTTGGAGGAAGTTCTGGCCATCATGGAACAGGCGCAGCGCGAGGGAAAGACGACGGTTCGACTTCACACGGGCGAGCCCAGTATTTACGGGGCCGTGCGGGAGCAGATGGATGCTCTGGATGAGCGCGGGATCGCGTATGAGAGCTGCCCGGGCATTAGCGCATGCTTTGGGGCGGCGGCTTCCTTGAACCTCGAATATACGCTTCCTGAGGTGTCGCAGTCGCTGATCATCACGAGAATGGCGGGCAGGACGAGCGTTCCTGAGAAGGAGTCGATCGAGAGCTTCGCCGCGCATGGCGCGAGTATGGCAATCTATTTGAGTGCAGGCATGCTGGAGGAGCTTTCCCGGCGCCTGATCGCGGGGGGCTATGCGAAGGATACGCCTGCGGCGATCGTCTACAAAGCGACCTGGCCGGAGGAAGAAAGCTATCTTTGTACCGTTGAGACACTGCCCAAGGTGGCCGCGGAGCATGGGGTCACTAAGATCGCCGTGATCCTTGTCGGTCAGGCGATCGCGCAGAGCGGCTACGCCAGGTCAAGACTCTACGCACCCGAATTCGAGACGGCGTATCGCAAGGCAAGCGGAGATGCACGGAAGGATTCTTCAGAGAAAGGATGACTCTATGATCATTAGAGTTTGTACGTTTACGGAGCAGGGGGAGAGCCTGGCCCGCAAGTTATTTGAAGATTGGGAAGAAATGATCCCACAGTGGAGAAGCAGCGAACTTCCCCTGAAGCAATGGGCGGGGGAGTGCTTTGCAAAGCACCTCCCCATTCTCTTTGTAGGGGCGTGCGGCATCGCCGTTCGGGCGATTGCGCCTTATGTGCAGGATAAGCTGACGGACAGCGCCGTACTTGTCATGGACGAGAAGGGAGAGTTCGTGATCCCGATCCTTTCCGGGCACGTGGGAGGCGCGAATGCGCTGGCAAAGAGGATTGCAGAGCGAGTTGGCGCGGAGGCAGTCCTGACGACGGCGACGGACGTGGAAGGGCTGTTTTCCGTGGATGCTTTCGCCGTGGAGCATGGCCTTCGGATCGAGAACCGAGAAGGGATCCGCCGCGTATCTGCAAAGCTTCTTCGCGGCGAAACGATCTGCATCGCATGGGAGCCCGGCATTCCCGGGGAAGAAGAATTCGCCAAAACGATAGCACAATACGCGGGTCTTTTGCAGGTACCCTTCGACGAGCCGCAAGTCGACGTCCGCATCATAACCCCAGAGACAGCAAGCGAAGAAAGAGCAAGCAAGGAAGAGGAGTGTAAAGAAAAGACTTGCGAAGAAAAAGCCTGTGAAGAAGCAGGCAAGGAAGAGACAGGAAAAGAAAAAGCAGGCAGGGAAGAAACAGGAAAAGAAGAAGCAGGCAAGGAAGAAGCAGGAAAAGAAAAAACTTGTAACGACGAGGTATGCGGAGCACAGGGGCAGGCGCTTCTCTTGATTTGTAAGGATTGGGTTTTGGGCATGGGATGCAAACGAGGAAAGACCTTCGAAGAATTACGGGCATTTCTCGAGGAGAATCTTCCCAAGAATTGGGAAGAGAGGGTCTGTGCCATCGCCTCTATAGACCGAAAGGTAAACGAAGAAGGATTACGGGAGTTGGCGCAATTCTATCACCTGCCATTTCTCACTTACTCCGCGGAAGAATTGGAGAGAGTGGAAGGCGAGTTCTCAGAATCCGAGTTTGTAAAAGAGGTGACAGGCGTTTCGAATGTCTGCGAGCGCGCTGCACTTTGTGGTATGGGGACGAATGGAAGCTTGATCCGAAAGAAGATTGCGAAAAATGGGATGACGCTAGCCGTGGCAAAAAAAGAGGCAATGAAAAAGCAATGAAGTAAGCGATGAAATAAGCAAGAATAAAGCAAGAAAAAAACAAGAAAAAAGCAAGAATAAAGCAAGAAAAAGCAAAAATAAGCAAGGAAACAGCATTGAAACAACCCTTCTTTTCTGTTGAAAAGTGGGATGCATCTAAAACGAGCCATATCTTGCAAATTAGTCAACACATTTGCCGTTGCCAGTTATCCAAAACAAGCTTGATGCATCTAAAGGGATTCAAATCCTGCATCTTAGCCATAACATTTGCCGTTGCCAGTTATCCAAAACAAGCTTAATGCATCTAAAACGAGCTATATTCTGTATCTTAGCCACAGATCGCGTCGTACTCTACTTTTAGTAAGCAAACAAGAATTATCTAAATTAAGATGTCAATTGCAATTTAGACAAGAACTGCCTAATTCAGGTGTTCAAAATGAAAACAAGCTTTATCTAAAGTGAGCAGAAAGCGGCAACTTAGACAACAACCGCCTTAAACTGCCTTGAAACCCGCATCAGTTTGAGGAAAAAGGAAGGGGCTTGCGCCTTGAATCAAGGGAACGGATTTTAAGTCACAGAATAACGCAAGTATCAAGTATGAAAGGATAAATCAAGATGGATAAGATCATCTATGTGGTCGGAATGGGGCCAGGCAATCGGGAAGGAATGACGTTGCAGGCGAACGAGGCTTTGGAGCGGTGCGACGTGATTGTTGGTTACACGACTTACGTGGAGCTGTTAAAGCCGAATTTTCCTGAGAAGGAGTACGTCACGACGGCCATGCGGCAGGAGATTGAGCGCTGCAAGCTTTGCTATGACCTGGCGGCGCAAGGAAAGCAGGTCGCGTTGGTCTGCAGTGGGGATGCGGGGACTTATGGCATGGCGGCGCCCATGTTCGAGCTTCTTCCCGAGTATGAAAATAGGCCCGGATATGAAGGCATTTCCATCGAGGTCGTCAGCGGCGTGACGGCCGCAAACAGTGGTGCGGCGATCCTGGGCGCACCATTGAATCATGATTATTGCATCATCAGCTTAAGTGATCTTCTGACTTCGTGGGAGACGATCGAAAAGAGGCTGCGCGCGGCCGTGACGGGAGACTTTGCGATCGCAATTTATAATCCCTCAAGCCATAAACGGAAGGACTATCTAAAGCGTGCCATTGAGATCATGACGGACGCCGGCGCGGAGCCGGAGCGGGTCTGTGGGTACGTTCGAAACATAGGAAGAGAAGGAATGGAAAGTCACATGATGACGCTCGGAGAGCTTCATGACAAAGAGGTGGACATGTTCACGACGGTGTTCATCGGAAATTCGAGGTCTTATCTGCAAAACGGAAAGCTCATCACAAAGCGGGGGTATTCCATATGAAAAGGGTACTGATCTATGCCGGAACGACGGAGGGGCGGCTTCTTTCGAGGAAGCTTGCCGAGAATGAAATCCCGTCGGAGGTTCGGGTGGCAACGGAATACGGACGAGAGGTCATGCACGGCGAAAAGGAGTCCCAGTGGATCCTTGTGCGCCAGGGGCGCCTTGCGACGAAAGAGATGTCTGAGCTTCTTGACGAGGGAGATTATCTGGCCGTCGTGGACGCGACGCATCCGTATGCAACGGAAGTGACCAAGAACATCAAAGAGAGCATGGAAGGGAAGGCGATTCCCTATTATCGGCTGGCCAGAAATCTGGAGGAGGCGTCGCAGCTGACTAAGCAGTGCCAGTATTATAACACTGCGCAGGAATGTGCGGAAAAACTTGCTGAGAATTATGCGAGGAATTCCGGGGAGAATTCTGCCGAAAATATTCCGCAGGGAAACATTTTTCTCACCACGGGCAGCAAAGAGCTGGAGAGCTTCTGCGCGGATGAGAATTTACGTAAGCGCCTCGTCGTGCGCGTGCTTCCCGGAAGGGAGAGCATGGAGCTTTGCTGGAAGGCGGGGCTGGAAGGCAAACAGATCATTGCCATGCAGGGGCCCTTCACGAAGGAGATGAATCTCGCGACCATCCGTCAATATGGCATCACGGCGCTGGTGACGAAGGAGAGCGGGAAGATCGGCGGCACGGACGAGAAGCTGGAGGCTGCGAAGGAGGCAGGGATTGCCTGCCACGTGATCCGTAAGCCGGCTTGTGAGGACGCCGAGGCAATGAGCTTCGAAGAGGTCCTTGCTGAGATCCTGCGCCTGTCGGGCAAGGAAACTTGCAAAGCTGGCGCAGAAGAAAAACAGGGTGCCAATGCGGCATTCGGCGCAGAAGCAAAGATGTCGGGTGATGCGTCAAACTCAAGTGGTCTTGCTGCCCTTGACATTGTCCTTGCGGGGATTGGCATGGGGGCGGAGACGGAGCGCACTGTGGCTCTGGAAAAAAGATTGCAGGAGACGGACTACCTCTTTGGCGCGAAGCGTATGATCGCCGGCATCGCGGTGAAAAAGGGAAGCTTCCCCTATTATCTGGAAAAGGACATTGTGCCCTGTCTTGAGCAGTTGCAGCGGGAAGAACAGGGGAACATTTGCGTCACCATCCTATTTTCAGGAGACACGGGCTTTTACAGTGGCGCTGAAAAGCTCGTAAATGGCCTCAGAAGGCTTCCAAACGTCAACATTAGTATTTTCCCCGGCATTTCCACAATTTCGGCTCTGGGAGCCAAATTCGGCGTTTCATGGGGGGATGCCATGATCATGAGCACACACGGCACGGCAAAGGAGCGTTGGAAGGTCGAGCTCCTCTTCGGAATGCGGCGTGGCAGGAAGATCTTCTTTTTGACTTCCGGCGCGGAGGACGTCAGGGAGATCGGCAGGATTATGAAGGCGCAGGGCTTTGCCGATTGCTATAGGATCAAGCTTGGCTATCAGCTGTCCTACCCGGAAGAAGAACTGTTTGAACTCACGGCAGGGGATGCGCAGGAAATAATGCAGCCGGGATTATATGCGGGCTTCCTGCTTCCCGCCGCCCGCGGAGCGCTGCCTGAAGGCATTGCATCCGACGGCATTGCGCTTCACGGCTCCGCGCCTGGCAGCAATATGTCCGGCAACACGGAACCTGCCGGCAATGCATCTTGCAGCAACATGCCGTATGCGATCACCCACGGCTGGCCGGATGAGGTATTTCTTCGTGACAGGGTGCCGATGACCAAGGAGGAGGTGCGCGAGATTTCCATCTGCAAGCTTCGCCTTACCGAGACGGCTACCTTCTGGGACGTGGGAAGCGGTACGGGCTCCATCGCCATGGAGGTTGCGGCGCTGTCCCCGGGGATCCGGGTGTATGCCATTGAACGAAAGCCTGAGGCGGTGGAACTGATCCAAAGAAACAAAGAGAAATTTGGCGCGGAGAATGTCGCAGTGATCGAAGCGGAGGCGCCGGATGGACTGGAGGGCCTTCCCGCGCCGACGCATGTTTTCCTGGGCGGGAGCGGCGGAAAGATGAAGGCCATCCTAGACGTAATCATGCATATGAATCCGCATGCGCGCATTGTCATGAATGCGATCAGCCTGGAGAGCATGGCGCAGATGCAAACGCTTCTTGCGGAATACCCCGTGACGGATTTAGAGATCACCACGGTCAACGTCAGCAAGGCAAAGCAGGTGGGTGACTACCACCTGATGCAGGCGGGCAATCCCGTGACAATCTTCTCGTTCACCTTACGAGGGGAAAAATAAAAAACCAAGGACAAATGATGTGTGAAATGAGAAAGCGAATGAAGCTGGCTTATGGAGGGGAGGGACGAACGTGGCGTATCCGAGAATTTTACTGGCGGCTCCAAAGAGTGGGAGCGGGAAGACTCTGATCACCTGCGCGCTCCTTCGGGCACTGTCCCTGCGGGGCTTAAAGGTGCGTGCCTTCAAGTGTGGCCCCGATTATATTGATCCGATGTTTCATCAACGGGTGCTCGGCGTGCCATCCCGAAACCTCGACCTTTTCTTCACCGGAGAGGACGAGACCAGGGCACTGTTTTTGCAGGATGACGGTATCGAGAAAGGCGATGCTTTCGTGAAAGGCGGTGCTTCCGAGAAAGATGGTGCTTTTATGAAAGAGAATGCTTCCGCGAATGCCTGCGACGTCTCCGTGATCGAGGGCGTGATGGGGCTTTATGACGGCCTTGCGGGGACGCAGGAAGAGGCGTCAAGCTATCATCTGGCATGCACGTTAAAGACACCGATCCTCCTGATTATAAACGCGCGCGGCATGGGGCGTTCCATGCTTGCGGAGATTGCGGGATTTCTTTCCATGGACAGCGAGAAACTGATCAAGGGTGTGATCCTGAATCAGGTGAGTCGCTCCATCTATGAATCCATGGCGCCGATCATCGAGCGGGAGCTGGGGATCAAGGCGTTTGGCTATTATCCCACGCAAAAGGATTTAGAGCTTGAGAGCAGGTACCTGGGGCTCAAGCTCCCGAATGAGATCAGTGCCTTGCAGGATAAAGTGACAGCCGCGGCCAAGGTACTGGAGGAGACTGTTCTGGTCGATGATCTGCTGAAGCTTGCCAGAGAGGCCGGGGAGATTACGGCAAGGGAGTATACCTGGTTACAAGGACATGGAAGAGAACCCAAGATTCGGATCGGCGTGGCGCTGGATGAGGCATTCTGCTTTTACTATGAGGACAATTTTAGGCTGCTTCGGAATGCGGGCGCAGAGCTGGTTTCCTTCTCGCCGCTACGGGATGAAAAGCTGCCGGAAGGCATTCAGGGCATTCTGCTTGGCGGGGGATATCCTGAGCTGATGGCGAAGGAGCTTTCCGAGAATGAAAAGATGCGGACGGCAATCCGGGAGGCAATCCGGGGAGGTATGCCGTCCCTGGCGGAGTGCGGCGGGTTTATGTATTTGCATGACGAGATGGCGTCGCCGGAGGGAGAGCATTTCCCTATGGTCGGCGTGATCCACGGGATATGCGAGAAGACGGGGAAGCTAGTACGCTTCGGATACGCTTCATTCCTAAGAGACAGCTCGGAGAAGGATCAAAACGGAGCACTGTATCCACTTCAAAATTGTGGATTGGATCGGGCGGAGCATGCTCAAGACATGGGATCGGACCGGGCTCTTGAACATAGACCGAATCAGTCAGTGGAATTTGGGGCGAATTTGCTTTTGAGAAGCAGACCAGATTGGTCAACGAAGATCCGGGGGCACGAATTCCACTATTATGACAGTACGGCGTGCGGTGAGGACCTGAAGGCGGTGAAGCCCGTGACGGGGAAGAGCTGGAGATGCGGGTATCTCGGGCCGGAACATCTTTGGGCGTTCGCACATCTATACTATCCGTCGAATCCCGACTTTGCCACGTGGTTTGTTACAGCCTGCAGGAACTGGAAGCCGGCCGGTGACTAAAACAGGAGATTGGTCTGTGAAACACTGAAGGAGCCGGAAACCTGCTTGGGATTGAAAATGGGAGATCAGTAAAATGGAACAAAACTCGTATCGATTTTTTGAAAATAAGGATTGTAAGTATTATCCGTGTCATCAGGGGCTGGAGCAGCTGAACTGTCTGTTCTGTTATTGCCCCATGTATCGGCTGGAGAAATGCCCGGGGAATCCGAGCTACTTTGAGAAGAATGGGAAGCGTATCAAGGTGTGCACGAACTGTACCTTCCCGCACCAGGCAGAGAACTATGACAAGATCATGGACATCCTAAGACAGGCAAATTGACATTGACAGGAGATCCTAAGGCAGGCAATTGACAATGCCGTTGTCAAATTAAGAGAATCCTAATAGTTTTCTTCCCCTTGTTTCTTGCCAGAAACCGTGAATTGTGGTAGAATCAACATGTATGGTCGCATGGGAAAATTGCGACCCCAAAATAAAAATGCAAAGGAGAGAACAACATGAGTATTTTTGATTCCCTGAAGCAGACGGCTGCGGCCGCAACGGATGCCGTAAAGAATGCTACTCAGAAATTAGCAAATGAATCTCAGACCTTTACTTTCCAGGCACTTCCTGAGAGCGTAGAAGAGATGAAGGCGCTGCCGGAAGCATCTCTTGACACTCCTTTTAAGGCTGCCGCCCTGACCATCTGTGCACTTTGTGCCTATGCGGCTGCACCGGAGATCGGCATTGACATGCTGAACTTCCTGAAAGGACCCCAGCCCCTCAGCGCGTATGACCTGAGCTTCCTCAAGGACAGATTCAGCGATCAGAAGTATGTTCCCTTCTCATACTTTAAGGGCGCGACTCCCGCGAATAATTATACGCCGGATCAGCCTTTCACGGTTACCTTCCACACCAATCCTTATTCCTATGACAACGAGGGCTATTGCGTGCTGTACGTTCAGTCCGGCGGCGCAGATTCCGAGCGTCAGATCAAGCTTCGCAAGAAGGGCGACCAGTGGTTCCTTTGGGAGCAGTTCGTTATGGTAGGCATCAAGAAGTCTGCGGCTGAGGATCCGTGGGCATAAGGCGCTAGAGAATTTCTAAGCAGGAATAGGTTCCGTCGCGGGGACACGAAAAGCTTTCGAAGAGCGACGGAACCTTTTCGTGTATTTTGGTAAATCCTAAACGTGGTTGACGAGGTTTTGACGGTGGAAAAAGTGCAAGAGAATAAGAAGAGAAACGCGAATATAGAATTGCTCCGCATCCTTTCCATGCTGATGGTGACGACCCTGCACGAACTGGGGAAATCGGGCCTTCTGATTTCCTTGGGCGGCGACGTTCCCTTGAACGGTTGGATCGCCTGGATCATGGAAGTGCTGTCAATCTGCGCGGTGAATGTCTACATGCTGATCACGGGGTATTTTCTGATCAATTCCAAATTTAGCGTAAGGCGTCTGATCGAGCTTGTGGCACAGACGCTCTTTTACATGATCGGGCTTTTCTTTTTCTTTTGGCTGATCGGCGTCGTTTCGGCGGAGTCGCTCAATGTTTATTTCATTTTGCAATATGTTTTTCCCATCCATATGGACGTCTACTGGTTTATGACGTCCTATCTGGTCCTGTACCTGGTCATTCCGCTTCTCTCGGAAGGCGTGCGCGCACTGTCGGAAAAGCAGCTTCGGATCATGGTGATCTGCCTGCTGATCTACGAGAGCGTGATCAAAAGCGTATTGCCTTTCAGGTTCACGGCGGATGACAGAGGGTATTCCTTCCTGTGGTATCTCACGATCGCCTTGCTTGGGTCATATTTCAGGCTGCATGGCTTTGGCCCGTTAAAGAATGCGCGTCTTGGCCTGATCGCGTATTTCGGCGGGAGCCTGCTTGCTCTTTTGGAAGTCTTTGCCATTGACCAGGTCAATGCGCGCACGGGACACCTGAATGAGATCATCCATGTCAGCATCGAATATAATCACCTCTTTGTCCTGATCGCCGCGGCCGGGCTCTTTGCCGCACTCGTGAACGCAAAGCCGGTGGGAGAGAAGGTCGGAAAGGTGGCATGCGCCATCTCGCCGTATGTCCTTGGCGTCTACCTGTTCCAGGAGAATCTGTCCATCCGCTATGAGTGGCAAAAGTGGTTCGGTCTGAAGGATTCCGTCAATGATCCGATCTACCTTTTCCTGCCGCGCCTTTTGCTTGCCATCCTGGCCATGTTTGTGCTCGGCATTCTTGTGGATTTCCTTCGCTCCAAGCTCTTCAAACTCTTTGACAGACGGGGAGGAAAGTGATGCCGGATTTAAGCGTGATCGTTCCCGTATATAACATGGCAGCCGACGGAAAGCTGGAATATTGCATGCAGTCCCTCGTCGATCAGACGCTTCAAAGCATGGAGATCATCGCCGTGGACGATCTGTCGACGGACAATTCCTTAGAGATCCTTAAGCGCTTCGAAAAGGACTATCCCGGGAGGGTTCGCGTCATTGCGTCCCCCGAGAATAGGAAGCAGGGCGGTGCGAGAAATCTTGGCATCGAAGCGGCGCAGGGGAAATATATCGGATTCATGGATGCGGACGACTGGGCCGCAAAGGACATGTATGAGAAGATGGTCCGGATCGCAGAGACGACGGGCGCCGATGCGGTCGGAACGGATTATTGCCGCGTGAACGCACATACCATGGAAAGGACGGAAAGAGAGCCTGCCAACCTGCCATCCCAGGTCGGCGTTCTGGATCATGACAGGCGAAGGGAATTCCTGCTTCGTCCCGGTTCCCTTGTCATGAAGATTTATGACAGACGCATATTCATCGACAACAATATTCGCTTTCCGGAGCGCATGTTCTATGAGGACAATGCGACGGCCATAGCGATCGGCATGTGCATTCAGCACTTTGAACATCTGCCGGAAGCGAACTATTTTTATTATCAGCACCAAGGTTCCACCACGCATGACTTCGACCTTAAAAAGTGCGAGGACCGAAAGAAGGCTATGCGCATCATGCTCGAGGCCGCCAGGGAAAATGGGGCGCTGGAAGAATTCCCCGAGGTGATCGAGTACCAGTATGGCACGCTGTTCTATCGGAACACCCTGTTCACTTATATGCAGGGCGCGGGAAAAAAGGACCCCAAATTCGTACAGGCGCTCGGCGACGAAATCCTGGAGAGCTTCCCGAATTTCCGGTCTAACCCATACTTCCAGAAGGACGTCAACGATTATGAAATGAAGCTGATCAACCTGCAGCTGAAAAATACGAGATGGTTTCTGTTTATCTACTGGCTCAAGCAGATCTCGAAGAAGATCCGGGGAAGGGGCAGGAGCTAGGAAGTTCTTGAAAGCTGCTGCGATGGGGCAGGGCGAGGTTTATGCCGTCAGATAGCTTCTCATTGTCCGGAGCGCGCTTTTTTCAAGGCGAGAGACCTGGGCCTGCGAGATACCGATCATTTCGGCGACCTCCATCTGTGTCTTGCCTTCGAAAAAACGCAGACGAATGATCTCGCGTTCCCGTGAATTGAGTTTTTGAATTGCATCACTAAGGGAGAGGCGCTCCACCCAAGCCTCTTCCTTATTTTTTTTGTCACTGATCTGATCCATGACGCAGAGCGCATCGCCTCCCTCCGTATATACAGGTTCATACAGGCTCATGGGACTCTGGATGGCGTCCATGGCATATGCAACGTCTTCCTTGGAGATGCCAATCTCGCCTGCGATCTCCTCCACGGTGGGGTCCTTTTGATTACGCTTCGTCAGGAGCTCGCGCGCCTGTATGGCCTTATAGGCGGTGTCCTTTAAGGAGCGGGAGACGCGGATGCCGGACGCATTGTCCCGAAGGAACCGCTTGATCTCGCCAAGGATCATCGGCACGGCGTAGGTCGAAAACTTCACGCCCAGCCCAAGATCAAAGTTATCAATGGCCTTGATCAGGCCGATGCACCCGATCTGAAACAGGTCGTCCACGTTTTCATTACAGGCGGAAAACCGCTTGATGATGCTCAGCACGAGCCGAAGATTCCCTTCAATGTATTTTTGTCTGGCCTGCGCATCGCCTTCCCGAATTCTTCGGAACAGATCTTCCTTCTCTTCATTGCTTAAAACTGGCAGCGTGGACGTGTTCACGCCGCAGATTTCAACTTTCCCGATTGCCATGTTACCCCCGAAAAGATCGTTTTGTCTCGCCGTCTTTTGTAAGGTTAGGATAAGTATGTGCAGAATCGAGGCAGTTTAATCAGGAAGAAAAATATTTGATAATTTTGCTAGAAAGCTGTATTCTAAAGACATGGAATGTCCGCAGTATCCATTATGATCCTGGGGACGGTAATGGTATCCAGGGATGGTAATGATACCTGAGGACGGCGGTTGCATTCTTCGGGGTGATTTGAAAGGAGAGAAGACGGTGGGCTTGCTGAAAAAGTCATTAAAGAACGCGGCGCAGAATTTCGCCGAATCCATTACGGAGAAGGCGACAGAGGGGCTGGAGGCCGTGATGAACCGAGTGGACAAGGATTCAAAGATCCGGTTCCATAGATTCCTTGACAAGTATCCATCCCATGCGGATCTTTTCGTGGAGTGCCCGCAGCCGGGTAATGAGATCGCCTACGCGAGGAACGCGCAGAAGGAAGCAAAATATCGGATTGTGCTGGCAAAGCAGATGAGGCGCCGCGTCATAACGGTGACGGATTTGCAGACGAAGCAGGTTGTCGGGACGGTGCGCGAGTCCGTTCCCGTGCTGAAGGACATGATCTCCTCTGAGGATAGGATCCGTAACTATGAGATCGAGATCAATGGAGAGATACTTGGCACGGTCAATGCCTCAGGCACCTCCCCGAGAAAGGTGGAACTCGCCTTTAATGAGTGGTCGCTGAGCGGAAACGAAGCGGTGACGGAATACCAGGTGCTCGATGAGACCGGCGATCCACTCCTGTTCGCAAGCCAGAATGCATATGGCGGATTCCCCTTTCCAGAAAGCCAGAATACACAAGGAGGCAAATCTCCCCTGTCTGCGAACCGGAATGCGTATGGCGACGAGGATTTGGAGAGAGGCTACCTGCTTGCGGCGGCTTCTCCGGCGAAGCTACTAATAAGCCTGATGACGAGCCTCGCCGTGGCCATGGCCGCAGACGTTATTACAGAATGATATTAATCGCTTGAAATAGGTCTGAATGATGCATGAAATCGGCCTGAATGATGCATGAAATAGGCCTGGATAACGTGAAGAAAGTAATTGACAAATAAGCTAGTCCTTGGTATGTTTAAATCACATATCAGGGACTATTCTTTAACCATTTCGGTTGTCTATCCCCATATGAAAACACATTAAAATACTGGCGGATAGCAGGTGAAATGGAAGCATCAGTCTATTCGTTTCACTTTTATTTGCCAGAAGACTAGAGGAGGAAAGCTTATGGCAAGTGAACGAAGAAGACTGGAAGAATTGAATCTGTTGGACAATTTCCTGTTTGGGACGATGGTGACGCATCCCGACTACGGAGAGGCCTTTTCAAGGCATCTTCTCAGACTCATCTTAAACTGAGAAATTGGGAAACTAAAGGTGGTTTCGCAAAGCGTGTATTTTGGGAGCGACCCGGACCAGCACGGCGCGATACTGGATGCGTATTTGGAGGAAGAAGACGGAGAAGGCGAGACGGCAGTGTATGACGTTGAAGCCGAAAAAGAGGATCATGAAAAGGCTGTAAAGGCGATTCCGAAACGGATGCGGTTCTACAGGGCGAAGCTGGACGGACGGGGCTTGAAGGCCGGAGAGGAATACGGAAAACTGAGAAAGCTAATCATGATCATGATCATACCCTTTGATCCCTTTGGCCTGAACCGCATGAGGCATACCGTGAGAAAGGCTTGTCTGGAAGTCCCGGAAATGCCGTATGACGACGGCGCGACAATGATCTTTCTGAACACGAAGGGGAATCCGGATGATGAGTCAGAGGAGCTCTGCCAGTTCTTGAGGTACGCGGAGTGCAGCACGCCTAAGAACGCCATTACGGATGAGTTGTGGAACCTCCACCAGATGGTGGATAGTGTCAAGCATGACGAGGAGGTGTCAGTTCGATATATGAGACTGTGGGAATCGGAAGAGAGTATCAGAAGAAAGGCACTAGAGGAAGGCCAGGCGTTGGAGCGCATAAACACCGAGAAGGAGAAGGCAAGGGCTGACGAGGCAGAGGCAAGAGCTGACGTGGAGAAGGCAAAGACCGCGGAGGAGAAGGCAAGGGCTGACGAGGCTGAGAGGAAAGTTGCAGAGCTGCAAGCCATCATTGAAGGCATGAAAATAGTCGAAGGTATGAAAGAAGTCGAAGGCATGAAAACAGTCGAAGGTATGAAAGAAGTCGAAGGCATGAAAAAAGTTGAAGGCATGAAAGAAGTCGAAGGCATGAAAAAAGTTGAAGGTATGAAAGAAGTCGAAGGCATGAAAAAAGTTGAAGGCATGAAAGAAGCAAGTGAAGATTAAAAGGATTTGAAGGATGGTTTTGCCGGAATCGCATTTTTCGCCCATGAAAACAAAGAAATGTGACTAAAATGACAGAATGTCGTGATTTAGCCACAGATTGACTTCATTTTCATTCGATTATTCTGGAAAATTTTGCCCCGAAAGTGAAAAACGCTGATTTTAGATGCAATTCTTCCTTCTCGAAGAGCTTTGATGAATGTAAAATTGCTTCAAAATGAAGGGAGACGGAAGATGCTTGTGACTAAACAGGGCGTTTCAGGCATTTTAGCCACAAACATTTGAAAACAATGCCAGTGAGACGGAATTAAGCCAAGAGAACGCGATGGAATTAAGTGAAGCTTGCAAGACGAACAAAAGCTAAGTTTACAAGACAGAATTAAGCCAAGAGAACGCGTTGGAAGCTGGATTATAGATGGCCCCGTGGCAACTCACATTGCCACGGGGCCATCGCAGGTATAAACCAATGGTGCGGGCTTTAGTCCTTTAGTCGATATAGTCCTTTAGTCGATGTAAATCCCATCCCAGTAGTATTCTTTGAGGATTTCGCCGGTGAAGGCGTCGATGTAGATGTAGCTGGTTTCATTGATGATGAATTCGTATTGGAGGGTGTCCGTAAGAACATCGTAAGCCAGGAGATACTTGACGTGAAGGCCGTCGGCGACATAATTGCAAAGCTCGTGCGAGTGCGCCAAGGCCTTCGCCTTTACGTCCGGGATCAGGGCCTGCGGATCGATCGACCATGAAGTGTCAAGCTCCGTGAGGGGCGTTCCCCTCGTAAGGACAAGACTCGGCTTCGCTGTATCGATGTCTGAACGGTAACGCACTTCAGGGACCACTGCGCCGTTTATGTACTGCTCTGCGTTGAAGATCCAGCGACCAGTTATGCTCGATTTTCCAAATCCGGTGACAAACACATCCTCCGTGAGCTCCTGATCCACGCGCCTTAAGTATTCCCAGACTTCGGCCTCTTCCTCGTCGGTCAGGTTCCTGCCCTCAATGACATTATAGGAATAATAGACGTGCGAGCCAATCTTTCCCGCAACGTCATAACGGAAAATTTCCTGATTGAGAAGAAAGTGGCTGCCCTTACCCTGGGAACTGTTGCGGCCCGCATATCCGCCGCCCATGTCTGTGCTGAGCAGCGCCGCCGCTATCATCATCCAAATCAACATTATAGAAAACTTGTTCATGATCTAGCCTCCCTGTTTTAGCCTTCTGATGAGATAGACGAATAAAAGGGGATAAAGTTTTAAACTCGCGCAATTTCTTTCATTTTCTTTCATTCCTTTTTGCCTGAGAATGTGTTAGTATAAACCTGTGGGAGAGTATGCAGAGATGATTTTGTGCGACGCAAGAATTCTTGGAAAGTATGTGAAGTTATTTAGCGCGACATAAGAATTCTTGGAAAGTATGCAGAGATTATTTTGCGCGAGATAAGAATTTAAAGGGCTTTGCCTAAAAAGAAAACGAGAGGAAAGAACATGAAAGTAAGTGATCCGATCATGATACGCGGGAAAGAGATCAAGAATCGCCTGACGATGGCACCGACGGTGAAATTCGATTACGCGGGGGCCGACGGAATGGCGACGGAGAAACACCTGGAGCATTACCGTGCGCGTGCAGAGCACGGATGCGGCCTGATCTGCGTGGAAGCTACGGCAGTGGCACCAGGCGGGAGATTCTGGAAAAATCACATGGGACTTTGGGAGGATGCACAGATTCCAGGGCACAAAGCGATTACCAATGCCTGTCATGAATTCGGCGCGGTCGTCCTGATCCAGCTTAATCACACGGGCATCACCTCGAATCCGGACTGCGGGCCGGCCATCGGTCCCTCTGCAGTACCCACGAGAGACCCTAACGTGCTTTCCAAGGAAATGAGCCTTGAGGAGATCAAGGAGATGCAGGGGCTCTTCCTCGATGCGGCCGTTCGCGCAAAGAAGGCTGGCTATGACGGCATACAGCTGCATGGTTGCCATGGTTATCTGATCAATCAGTTTATCTCGCAAAAGACCAACCACAGAACAGATGCCTACGGCGGAAGCATCGAGAACCGCGCCAGATTCGGTGCCGAGATCATACGCATGATCCGAGAAGCGTGCGGGGAGGATTTCATCATTTCCATTCGTACGGTCGGCGTGGAACCGAACGTGGCAACAGCAATCGGGATCGCGGAGGAATATGTCAAGGCGGGATGCGACTACCTTCAGGTATCTACGGGAATCGAGTGGGATGATCCGACCTTGGTGGAACGGGGAGAGCCTTACAATCTGATCTGCTCCCTGGGCGTTAGGTTTCATGAGCATTTCAAGGGGCGTGTGCCGGTTTCCTGCGTCAATGGGATCCTGGATCCCGAGCTGGCGCGGTATCTCATCGAAAACGACTTGGTCGACACCGTGGACCTCGGGCGCGCGGTGCTTGCCGATCCGGCATTTTGCGAAGCCGCCCTTACGGGCGCACCCTTTGTCAAGTGCTTTAACTGCCCAAATTGCCAGTACGGACCAGGCATGAAACACAAGTGCCCCGCGGCATTGAAACGGGGAACAATTCAGGCATGAAACTAGAAACAATATAGCCGGAAAGTGATTTTATCATATGACACCAGAACAGTTATGGGCAGAGTTCTGCCAAAAGAGCGGAATTGACGTGAATACGGAGTACGAAGCATGGGCCTTCGGAGGAGACTGCGAGACAGCAGACAGGCTCGCGGAGCTTGTGGCCAAGGGGATCAAGTTCGGCACGGCGAGTTCGTATGACGATTACGTCGCGGAAGACGCACTAGATGAGCTCCCAAAACGAGGAGACTACAGCGTGATCATGAACAGTAAGGATGAGGCCGTATGCGTGATCCGGGATTATGACGTCTATCTTCGTCCCTTCAAGGAAGTGCCGCATTTTCATGCCTATGCGGAAGGGGAAGGGGATCGGTCGCTCACCTATTGGAGGGACGTGCACCGGAAGTTCTTTGCGGAGTGCGCGAAGGAATCCGGCATCCCGTTTACCGACGAGTCGCTGGTCGTATGCGAGAAATTCACCGTCATATATCCGCAAGGCGGGAGCGACGATCCCGCCAGTGATGCGCTTCTTTTCGTGGAAGCAACGCAGGATTACGCAGACGAAATCTCTGCCTACAGGCAGGAGATGCTGGAGGCAAATTCCGAATTCGACGGATGTTTTTCATTAAAGCGCATGCCCGATATGAAAGAGTACACGGATTACTGCATCGGCTGGGCGAATCCGGCAAGGGAAACGGGCGTACGCGGCGCAAGGGGAACGGTCCTTCTTTGCATCAGAAGATCGGATATGAAGATGGTAGGCAGCATGCAGGTACATCATGAGCTCAATGAAAGCATGGCAAGGTATACCGGCCACGTCGGGTACTCCGTTCGCCCGTCAGAACGCCGGAAAGGCTATGCGACGAGGATGCTCGCCAAAGCGAAGGATTACCTTTCCTCTTTCGGATTCCATGAATTCCATGTCGGCTGCGAGCCGAGCAATGAAGCGAGCAGGCGCACCATTCTCGCAAACGGCGGGGAGTACGTGGAAACAGTCTTCTGGGAAAGAGATGGCGTGACGCTCGAACGATATCAGATTTCGCTAAACAATAAGGGATAAGACTGTGAAAGAGCATGATTTATTCAAAAAAAAGGATGAAAAATGGATGAGAAGTTGAAAAACATAGAGCTTCAAAGCAAAAAAACAGAGGACGAGACAGCCTGACGATTTCAAGGATGACTTTGACGACGATGACGAGGATGACTTCTAAGCTGGCGACTCTAAGCGCGAAGAAAGAGAAGGAAAGTAAATGCAGAAATTATATACGACGGAAGGGGAAGCGTTGGAAGGAATCCCTTGGGAGGAATACCCGCGCCCGCAACTTAGGCGGGGCAGGTGGCTATGCCTGAACGGGGAATGGACGCTCAGTACGGATGAAAACGGTGAGGGAAAGATTCGGGTACCCTTTTGCCCGGAGAGCCTTCTTTCGACTTGCGACAAACCGATTTCCTACGGAAGCGTTCTCAGGTACAAGCGAATGTTTGTGATCCCGGCGGACTGGGAGGGGAGCAGAATACTTTTGCATTTTGGGGCCGTAAGCAGCAGGTGTGAAGTCTTTGTAAATGGGAAGAAGGTCTGTGAAAATGACAACGGATACCTGGGCTTTTTTGCAGAGATCACAAAGGAGGTTACATACGGCGGAGGGGAAAACCTATTGGAGGTCTTTGCGACCAACGACCTTTCCGGGATCAGCCCGTATGGCAAGCAAAAAATAAAGAGGGGCGGGATGTGGTACACGCCAGTAAGCGGTATCTGGCAGACCGTCTGGCTGGAACCCGTACCGGAAACCTACGTAAAGCGGCTTAGAATTTGGACGGATGAAAAAGGCGTCAGAATCCGCGCAGAGGGCGTTTTAGAGGGCGTGATCACCTGCGAGGGACGGGAGTATGAACTTTCAGACGGAGAGGTATTGATCCGACCGGAGAATCCAAGAACCTGGAGCCCGGAGAGCCCTGAACTATACGAGTTTTCGCTAAGAAGCGGAGAGGATTTCGTGCAGTCCTATTTTGCGCTTAGGAGCCTTACGGTGGAAGAACGAAACGGCATTCCGAGGCTATGCCTAAATGGAAAGCCATACTTCTTTCACGCGCTCTTGGATCAAGGCTATTTTAGCGACGGCATCTATACCCCTGCCACTCCAGGCGCCTACGAAAAGGACATACATACTTTAAAGGAGCTCGGATTCAATGCGCTCCGAAAGCACGTAAAGGTTGAGCC
Organism: uncultured Lachnospiraceae bacterium; assembly: GCA_947305245.1. Classification (GTDB taxonomy): domain Bacteria; phylum Bacillota; class Clostridia; order Lachnospirales; family Lachnospiraceae; genus Acetatifactor. The sequence goes on along the minus strand of CAMZDG010000009.1, from coordinate 28,005 downwards.
GGAGCGATTCTACTATGACTGCGACAGGCTGGGCATGGCCGTACTTCAGGACATGGTAAATAACGGTGATTACCGATTCCTTCGCGACACAGTGCTTCCTACCTTTGGCATGAATTGCAGGAGCGATAAAAAGATGCACTCTGACCCGAAGGCTCGGGAAGCGTTCCTTCAGGGAATGGAGGGGACGGTCATGCAACTTGCTTCCCATCCCTGCATCGTTTACTGGACGATCTTTAACGAGGGCTGGGGACAGTTTGAAGCGGATCAGGCATACGAGCGATTCAAGGCTCTGGGCGTGGACGGATTCATCGACGCGACCAGCGGATGGTTTCATCAAAATAAGAGCGACGTGGACAGCCTGCATACATATTTTGAAAAGCTTCACCTCGGAAAGCGCAGGGACCTGCCGCAGGTCCTTTCGGAATTTGGTGGATATGTTTTCAAGATCCCGGAGCACAGCTTTAACACAGAGAAGACCTACGGCTACAAGATCTTTGCAAGCCGTGAGGAATACGCGCGTGCCGTAAGGGACATATACATGAATGACATTGCAGCGCTTGCAAGGCGGGGACTGTGTGCGGCCGTCTTTACGCAGGTGTCGGACGTGGAGGACGAGACGAACGGAATACTGACCTATGACCGAAAGAAATGTAAACTAAAGCCAAGCGAGATGGAAGGAATTGCACAGGCGCTCATGGAGGCTGTAAGAACTGTCTGAGATGATTCCGTGCCAAATGTGAAAGGGGAAATAAGTTTGAAAGAAACCAATAAAAAACAGGAAGACAAAAGAATCTCGGACGAACAGATCGAGAAAGCTAAAGGTGGCAAGGGTGACGAGAAAACGAGTACGGGAAAAAAGGATCGCGATTTTGCAGTACCAATAGGTCATTTGGGGTATTTTGTTCCCAAAAGGAACAAATAATATGTGATCAACGGAAGTGCCTGGTAGATTAAAAAGACGATAGATCCCATGAAGTGTTGGAAAACACTATTAAATAATCAGGTGGGAGGTAAATCTATGGGACTGTTTGGGGATGATAAGTTTATGGATGACAACGATGACGATGAATTCTAAGATGGCAGGGAGGAGGCCTCGGTGAAGGTTATTGACATACATACGCATGTCGTCTATGGGATTGATGACGGCGCGTGGGTCCTTGACGAGTCACCGAAATTTCTGGACAGGGAATATGAGCAGGGGGTGCGCGGGATATTCTTTCTGAAACATCACTTGGTAGATTTCGTCGGAACGGATACACATAGCCTGTCTTACAAACGAACCGAAGCCTTGATCGGGGCGGAGGCACTGACGGATAGTATGGGGAAGAATACGCTGAGAAAGTTTTGTGGAGGAAGGCGGAGGAACTGATCGGATCTTAATGGAATTTTGTTCGCTGACGGCCGTAAATGAATCTTGGTTTGACGCATTACGCTCACATGGGTGATGTTAAACATGTTTGATGGAGGAGAAATAAATGATTTTTAATGAATTTCGAAGGATGCATAGCGAACTTATAGAACATTATCAGTACATAGAACATAACCTGGAAGGTTTATATGCTTCAATTTGCAAAGCCCCTTTCCTGATTGGCTTGCGGGAAGTGGATAAGGATAATATTTCTGCATTGATTCGAAAAATAGATGCCATACAGGCAGAGAGACAGTTAGTCATACTTTCGGAAGAGGAGATTAATCGATTAAATGCTGTGCGCGATCGCCGTAACTTTTGGTGCCATAATTGCTATGTGACGCTCCATTTGGATCTTGCGCCTAAAGGATTGGTAGATCAAGAAACCGCTCAAATGCTGATGAATGATTATTATGAAGCGGAAGAAGTCAGACAATTGTTGTTTGATAGAAAGCTGCTTGGATTGTCTCTGGGTTAAAACTGAAAATATAACGAATGAAGTATAAAAAATGATTTTGCACTGAGACTTGTAGAGATTGTAGAGATAAGATGATTTGGCCATATATTTGACACCAAGCCAGTGGATCAACGCCGCTGGCTTGGTGTTTTAAAGAATGAACTACTGAGGAAACAAACGATCAACAAGTTTGTTATGGATCTCGAACAATTCAAATCTCGTGATTTTTATTCTGTCCTCGAGTTCGCGCCTGTAATCAAACCCGTTTGATATCTCGAGCAAAGCGTTTTTGACTCGGTCGTCAAGAGGTTTGATATCAGGTTCTGAGGTATTGTACCTATCGTTTAGAAATAAATCGAGGGCATAATCAAACATTTCATTACCCAATTTTTTTCCGATTTGTTCAAAAATAGATCGGTAATCCTTGCGGTACTCATCCAATTCTTGAAGCTTTGCTATTAGATTTAAAAACTCTGGCGTTTCCAGAAAGGAATTAAGAACGTTAGTGCATTGAGCGGTTTTATGCTTAAAAGCTAGACTTGGAATTTCAGTGGAAAAAGTTACTTGCTTTTTGGATATGGACAGATTACCAGGATTTGTTATGGTTCTTATACTCTTCATGGCATCATAAGATAACCCAAGGCTCTTATGAATGTATGTGTCAGTCTGTGTCTTTAGTTCATAGTTTTCCTCGCATAATAAATATCCCAATTCACAGTTAAAAACATTGCATAGTTCTAACATGCTATCGAGAGGAGGAATCTTTTCATTTTTTCCGCTTTCGTATTCAGAGATTTGTTTTCCGCATATTCCTATCTTTTTCCCCAAGGCTTCTTGCGTTAAGTTCATGCGTTTTCGTTCCTCGCGGATGCGCTTACCTATTTCGTTTGCCGAATATTTCATTTTATCTCCCAACTTACCTTAAAAGTAAATATTTATTAGTGAAGTTACTTTACGGTTCCAAATAAATAATATAATATGATAATTACGAAGTGTCAACCCAAATTAATTAGTTACAGTCAATTAAACGCATTTGTGGGAAGGAGAAAAGACTATTATGAACAATCAGGAATATGTTAAGTGCCTTTTGGCAAGGTATGATTTGATCACGATTGATACATCTGCGCTGATGAACGACGAGAATCTCCAGAGATTTGTTGAAAACCATGAAGAGACTTTACTGGAGTATGGGAAAAAGATACTTGTGAACAGATCGGTGTGGGCAGAATTGTTACATATGTACAACTGCGGGGACGAAGAAAAGCAAGAAAAGGCAACAAAAGCCATTTGTATAATCAACATGCACAGGAATATTTTTCTCATCGATGGCAGGGGAATAAGGACGGAAGAGATTTGGACGGCATTAGCGGACAAGGATATTTTGTCAGATTTGACGAAAAACATAACACAACATAATCAGTTGCTAATCACTAATGATGACGATTTGGCGAATGATGTCTTGAATCTTAATAACCTAAAATCATGCCGGGGACATCGTGTTGCCGTATGCCGTCTGCAATATTCAGGAGATTTAGTCTTGCTGATGTCAAATAAGACGATAACAGCTCTTTCGCCGGAACCGCAAGTGAGAGTTCGCAAAGTTGAAAAGTCATTGTATGTATCACGGCCAAATGAAACTAATGTTAGCGAAGAGACTTGGTTTGAATGTAATAAGAAGTATATCTTCGGATGCGGTGCAATGGTATTGGTTGCCGTAGGTGGTTTTGTTGTTCGCCGAAATTGGAAAGCAATTATCTCATGCTTTCATGGCGTGCGAAAAGCAGCTGAGAAAGTAGTTACAGGTAATCTGGTTGATAAAGTTGCGCAAGGTGGAAAAGCGATGATACCTGACCGCATGAATCAAATTAAACAGGCTGTTGTTCCAATTTGCCAAACTATTATTCCGAGTAATTTTAAACTGACTGGTAATCTGTATACTGCCCGGGAGCTGGGCGCAAAAATGTTATGTTCTGCACGAGAGATTAATCGCCGTATTATTAGCCGAGGCTTGGCTGAAAGATTGCCGTCAGGGGAATTAGTATTTACGGAATTGGGAAAGGGACTTGGTGAAATGAAGTGGAAAACAACCAGGTATGATTATAGTTTTACAAATATTGAATGGGACGAAGCGATTCTGCCATTGCTATTTAGTGCAGAGGAATTGGATAGGAGGCATAAGGGAGGATCTGTGTAGATTTATAAGATATTTGAGCCATTCTAAGACTAATGGTTGAACATTGCAAAAACCGTAACATAGTCCATAACCAGATATAATTATTGATGATCGGAGGATAAGAGTATGAAAAGACTAGGAAAATGCAAAACTACTATATCGTATATTATGGCCGTTCTTGCAGGTATGATCTCGGGCTATTGCATTTGCAAAGCCTATGTGTCTTTTAAAAGAAAAAAGGAAGAATTAAGATTATGGAGAGCTAATGGATGCCATTTTTACTATGTAACTAGCAGGCGGGCTGGACACAAAGAAAAGGGCAGAAAGTCTTTTGAAGTTCGGGATGGAGACCGTTTTAGAGTCTTGGACAAATGCGACAATACCATACTTATAGAAGTTTTAGGGGATGAACACAATCCTTATTTGATACCAGAGGATTTCGCAAAGAGTTTTTCGAATTACCCGGACAAACCTTCCCCCGTGATGCGGAGGTTTTTGAATTACATGGGTCTAAAGGAAGAAAACGAAGAGAACGGTGCATATGTAGTAGAACGCTAAAGAGATACAAGCTCAATACCATCACTTTCATGGTGCCACAAGGGATGATATGTGATATAGTAGAATAAAAGAAGTATAACGCAAAAGAGACGGAAAAGTGGTCTGGAATTAATACTTATTTGAACGAGGAGGATGTAACATGGACATTCGAAACAGACTAGCCGATGTAGATGGCCTTAGGTGTAAGACTTTACAGGATTTCCTCAAGATGGTAATACGGCCCAATTGGAAAGAAGATTTATATAAATATGTAAAAGTACAAGTGGAGCAGAATCAGTACTTAACCACCTACAAACCAATGTATTCGAAGATGAAGGATATAGGCGTAGATAACTATGCGATTGATTATATGGACGTGTCTGCAATTATTGCGGTTATTCTGTATACGGGTATTGCAAATGTTTCGTCTGAGGTAAAGAGGGAATTGAAAGCTATACACAATGACCGGAACAATTCCTCCTCGCACTTAAATGAAAATGAACCCAATGAAGAATTATATCTTAGGGGCATCGTTTCACTTCTCAACTTGAAAGACTTTGTTAGAACTGTTGATGACAAAGAGACTGAAATAGATGAAGCCATCCGTGACGAATACAGAAAGAAATACATAAAGGAGATCCAAAATCTTTCGGATTTGTTGGATGATGAGCGGATATCGTATATTGGAATGCGTAGAGAAGTAGAAAAAGACATAAAAGCGGTTTTAGAGGATATTGACGCTCGTAATAAGAAGGGACAAGACAAGTATTGGACATGGATTAATCTGAGCGAATCATACTTGGCTCAGTACAAAGCTAAGCGATTAGACGAGTATACTCAAGCGAAGACATATCTGTTTTTTAAGATGGCTTCAGATGCTGGCATAACTTTGGCGCATGATTGGGCTGCCTTTTTTTCTGCCTGCAAGGGTATTTCCGAGGATTTAGAAAAGAGATTATTGCTAATGCTGGCAGATAAAGAAAGAGATTTATCAAGGCAAGTCATTGAGAACATAACTCAATACATGATGGGCGAACATGGCGAAGCCAGAGATATAACGGAGGGCCTGCGGCACATTGTTGACTTGGTAAGAGAAAAAGGTCATGTGGTTGATCAAGACGAAAATGGCTACTATTATTTAAAAAATTAAACTGTGGATGTGAATAGAATGTTTTCAAAGGTGATTTGAGTAAAAATCACTAAGATGTTGCTTTTCGAAAGGGGGACTAAATATGCCATTCAATTACCAGGGTGATTTATATAAATGCGAAGTCGTTGGTCAGCTTAATGAAAAGGGGCATAATGTAAAAAATGTTCACGCATTAAATCTTATCTTAGAGGAGATGGGACTTCAGGAGCGTTATGGGAATCATTGGCTTACCACGAAAGAAGGAGCCCAATATACGATATTTCGCGGACCCGTGTTTGATGCAGATGCATGGCATCCATCAATTGTAGATGCCGTTTCTAAGTATTTGCAAAGAAAATAACTCTCTTGCATAGCGAATAATTGTATGCTATAGTCATATTAAGGGGAAAGCCAAAGAGGCGGCTACCCTCGATAGAATCAAACTAATGTATCATGTATTAGCCGTCAACTACTCGCGATAGTTGGCGGCTATTTCTTTTCATCCCTAAGAACTTTGTAACAAAGTCCAATAAGGGCGACAATGAAAATCAATAATTGGAATAGTTCATGGGGGAATGGACGGAATGGGAGGAGAAGAAATGTCGGCATTTGATTTTGACGTTACTGAGTTGTTCGACAAAGAAAGTGATTGGGGAAAGAAGTTTCATTTTGATCCCCCGACGGACGAAATGATCAGGCGCGCAGAGGAAAAACTGGGGTATCGGTTTCCACCTTCGTACGTGGAGCTTTTGAAAACTTGGAATGGCGGCGTCATAGCGGATGATTATGAAGAAAGCTGGCTAACCACAATCTATGGCATCGCCCCGGAGCAGGGTGGATACGGCGCGCTGGAGAATATGTTTGAAAACTGGCGGGATGAATGGGAATACCCTGACGTCGGGATTCCTTTTGGCGAAACGCAGTCCGCTGGGCACGACATGTATTACATGGACTTCCGCACAGTGTCTGAGGACGGAGAACCGATCATCATCAGGATCGACAATGAGTTTGACAATGAAGAGCGTTTTGTCGCGAAGAATCTGGCAGAATTTCTGGGAATGATTTATCGGAATGAGAAAATAGATGAAAAACCGCTGAGTAAGGAGGAAAACCCATTGACAAAGGAGGAAAGACCGATGAAAGCAGCAGTTCGATACTACACAAAAACAGGCAACACGAAACGGTTGGCTGAGGCCGTTGCCAATGCGATCGGCGTGGAGGCTTTGCCGATAACGACGCCAGTTACGGAAGCGGTCGATGTGTTGTTCCTGGGCAATTCTTATTATGCATTCAACATCGATCCCGAGGTGCGGGATTTCGTCAAGTCGCTTGACAAGGATTTGGTTGGAAAGATCGTAAACTTTGGATCGGCGGCGATGCTGAATTCCACTTATAAGAAAGTGAAAGCGGAAGCTGATAAGGTAGGCATACCGATGGATGAAAGGGAGTTTCACTGCAAGGGCGAATTTAAGGGAATCCATAAAGGAAAACCTGACGAAGCGGACATGAAAGCCGTGGCAGAGTTCGCGAAGAAGATCATGGATTAGGATTCATTGACTGACGGAATGCTGGATAGAATCACACGGAGGAAGGATGAATGAAGACTGCAATTGCGTATTATTCAAGGCACCATGGAAACACGGAGAAGCTCCTTAAGGCCATAGCGGAGCGGTTTGAGGTGACGTTGATTGATGTGACGGAGAAAACGGAGGTGAATCTGTCCGAATATGACAGAATCGGGTTCGCGTCAGGGATTTATTATGGCGGGTTCGCAAAGCAGGTGCTGTATTTCGCGAGCGTCAACCTCCCGGAGGGCAGGGAGACATTCTTCATCGCAACCTGTGGGAATCCGATGAAGGGCTACTTTAACTCTATCAAGAAGGTTACGGAGGAGAAGAACTGCAAAAGTCTGGGGGAGTACCTCTGCCTTGGGTTTGACACCTTCGGGCCGTTTAAACTGGTCGGCGGGCTGGCCAAGGGTCACCCAGATGAAGGGGAGATCGAAGGGGCAGTGGAATTCTATTCAAGCCTGGATTGAATGTGCTTTGCGATTTTCAACGCATGGTTGCTGTCATAAATGGGTGCCTTGCCTTATGATGGGCTTGTAAGGAATGATAAGCCAGGACAAAGGAGGGATGCACCATGACGGAAAGAGAGAACGAGTACCTAGAAAATTGCAAGGACACGGATGCCAGGCTGAGGGCAGAACGGGTAGTTAGGCGCTTGTGCGTAATGTGGAAGCTGAAGTTTATTGAAAGAAAGATGAAATGGGACCAGGATCCCGGCTGGCCGGCCAAATTTGTGGAAACAACCTTTATGCTTTATGGACATCAGTTCAGCTTAGGCCCAACGGACATAGGGTTGAGTTCGGACGGATGGGATCAGGGATTTATGGAATCCGTGCAGGGCATCATGGAAAAGGACCTTGAAAGGGAAGGCGCAATCGAGATTCACAGCTACGGGTTCATTGACTGATGACCTGGAGGGCACAAAATTGCAAAATAAGCATGAATTCTACAAAGAATTCTCTTGTATTAGCCGTCAACTACTGGGAATGGTTGGCGGCTATTTTTCATGAGGCATATTAATGTAAACCCCAAAATGCAGGCATGACCAGAATAAAGTATGTGTTTGAGTTTTAGTTATTTGGCTTAATGCTTTCCTTGACAGAATTCGCATGATTGAATTATAATAATTTCAAAATAGAAAAGTAATACGAATCAGCAAAACAGTCGAAAGGCTGCGACGCAAAGCTAGTAGGGCCTGTAAAATGGTAGCCAGTTGCAATGTGTGATATAGAGCATCGGGATTGACCGCAGGGCCAGTTCAGATGCTTTTTTGTTTGGAGGTGATGGCATGTCAATATGGGATATTGTTAAAGGCGTAGGATCATATGTTGTGTCTGAGGGTGAAAAGAATGTAGAGCGAGTTAACAAAGAGGTTGCCAGGAAGAACAAAGAGGAAGCCGTGCGCAGACTCAACCGAGAAAATGAAAAAGCCAAGAATAGTCCTGGAATGTCATATGAAGAGAAAAAACAATCCGAGGAGAGAAAAAGACATTACAAGGAAATCATTAATGAATCAAATGAATATTTAAAGAATGGTAATTCATCAAGAGGTTCGGCTTCATCACGCGCAGTGAAATCGGGTTCACAATCCCCGTCAAGTGACGGAAATGAAACGGCGAACAGAAAACGAACAACAGACAGAGAGTATGCGGGAAAGGCATTGCCGTCAAATAAGAAACCTAAAGATTTTCAGATTAAAGAATACATTCCGTTAAAAGAAGCAATTACGATGGCGAATAGTGAACCGGGCGTTTATGTTTTAATGCTTGGAAATAGAAAAATGAAATGTGGCAGGGCAGCATATAGTTTGGGCGTAAAATGGCGATTGACGCAGTATTATAACTTGAATTATGATGCCAGGGCTCAAAAGGGAGACTATTGGTCTATCACTCCAGATAACAGAGATGATGTATATGTGTCATGGCAGTGTTGCCCTGCTAAGGTATGTGAGGAGTTGGAGTATAAATTGTTTAAAAAATATGGAAAAGGGCAATGGGCGCTGAGGGCACCTCAAACATGCATGACCGATGATTGGCAGCTGTTGATTTGATGATGGTTTTAATATGTGAAATGAGGTGGATTGTATGATATATGAAATTGCAGTCTTGTTTTTTACTGTTTTTGAAATCATTGGGTGGATTGTATATCGCAAACACGGGTTGCCTATAGCAAATTGTGAAGCAAATAATCGACAAGTGCGCTATGCGGGATTCTATGATGGCGTATCCGTCGGCTTAGCTGTGGTGATGTATTATGGCATAATGCTATTTGAATTGATCTTTTACTATTATTTTCTCAGTGATATCGATAATGTGCTATTCATTAATTCTGGTTTGCTGTTCGCAATTATGGTGCCAATCTTCGGATTGCTGACGCGGTTGCTTTATAAATCCATGATGAATGGATGGAATCGGCGCCTTCAAAAAAAACATAATGATGACATTGTGCGGTTAGATCCTGATATGCCTAGTTCATTACTCTTTAATATGGCGATTCTTCTGTGCGCTGAATTTGCTTATTTCTTTGATGAGCTTGAATTGGTGGGAATTTGTTTTTCTTTGTTAATCGGAAAATATTTTGGCTTGGATTCGAGTTTCAAAAAGCCAACAAAAAAAGAAGAGACACTTAAGTATAGGCTGACTCATGTCCCGTTTTTCTTTTATTCTACATTTGTTGCGTGTGTATATTGTATTCCATGTTATTTTATTGAGCCGTATTATGTATTTGCACCGTTTAAGGGCACCATCTACTCGACTCTCTTTCTTGTACCATGCGAATTAATAAAATTATCAAGAAATGCTAAAAAGAATCCAATCGATTTAACCAAACCTGTAGCGAAGAGTGTCGCATTGGAGGTATCTTCTGGTGATAGAAACAATAGCGGAGTCAGAATAATCCGTAAACCAGACATGATAGAGATAATCAAAGAAAATGATACATGTGTGCCGATACATGATACCCGAGAAATTGTTGAGTATGTAAAAACGAAAGAGATATTCCAAAAAGATTACCGCGTTTTTTCCCCGGGTGATAAGGAGTTTTCAAAAAAATGCAAACAATCCATTGAGCATTATGCTAAAGGTGTTAATGAAGAGGAGGTTGTTTTGCTAAGCTTCTTGTCAAAGAAGTATGGATTGATACTTACTAAGTCTTGCTTGTATTATGGTTCACCATTAGAGCCTAATCTTGCGTGTTATCTAGAGCATATTAACAAGATAGCTTTAGTAAACCGTAAGACACACATTGGCCATTGGGATGTCTGCATCACTGTAGACGGATATGAAAGAGACATTTTAGATAACACAAATGAGAATAATACGCGCGAACTTATGAATGCGTTTTTTGAAGTTATCGCATTTATATATGGCTATGGCAGCGAAACAACAGAAATCAGGAATGAGAATGAATAACTGATTGGGTCGGAAGAATAAAAGGGAATAGGTGATATCTTATAAGTGAAACAAAAATACTTAAATGTATCAGCTTCAGCAACATGCCTATTCGCGAAGAATTCTCTTGCATGGCGAATAATTGTATGCTATAGTCTTGTTAAAGGGGAAAGCCATAGAGGCGGCTACCCTCGATAGTTTGTGCTAAACTAGCGTTTAGCCGTCAACTACTCCGAATAGTTGGCGGCTATTTTTCTTATGAGTAGCTTAACTGATTTGGAGGGGTAAAGAATAATGGTTAGAAAGATCGTTCGCGACCCCATGTTTCTGCGGCAAAAGTCCGTGACCGCGACCGAGGCCGACGGGCAGGTGATAACGGACCTGCTGGACACGCTCAAGGCGAATCAGGACAGGTGCGTCGGTATGGCGGCGAACATGATAGGAGAAAGAAAGCGAATTCTCGTTGTGGCGATGGGACCCTTTATGTTTCCCATGGTGAATCCCGTCATAACGAACAGGACAGGCCAGTATGAGACGGAAGAGGGATGCCTGTCCCTGGACGGGGTAAGGCCGTGCACAAGGTGGCAGGAGATAGAGGTGGATTACCTGGATCGCGACTTTAAGCCAAAGCACGGAAAGTATTCAGGATTCACGGCAGAAATCATCCAGCATGAGATGGATCATTTTGAAGGGATACTGGTTTGAACCACATATGCGAATGAACGTGCTGAAGGCTTGCTTTGGCGGATTGTAGGGCGGCGGGATTAACCTGAGAAAGTGTTTTTTTTATCCGCAGGTGCAAATATATTCTTTTGTGTCGCTGGTTATTACAAAATGTCTTCTGCAGCCTCCGCATACCACGGGAATGTACTGCTTATCAGCAGGATTAAAAAGCCCGCCAGGAACGTCTTCAAGTTCGCTTTCATTCAACTTCGCGTTTTCAAGGGTTTTTTCGAGTTCGCTCATAGTGTGTACCTCCATGGTTGGCGATGAGTTCTAGGTGCTAGGAATATTATAACGGATGGGAGAAAATTTCACAATGGAAAAAGTTTATCGTAAGTGTGGTGCCATTTGATCTGGCCTTTGAAGGAACCGTATCCCTGGCGCACCAGAATATTATGCTTTCTTCCTTCCTGGCCATTCTCGCGCTAAAACTATTTGACGCAATACGGGGAGAGAAAAAATTTGTTAAAGCTGGCATTAATTTCACGATAATGAAGGAAAATGCAGGGAATGTAATCAACGTCATCGGGGATAAGTGTTGCGTGGATTTTTATGGGATGATTCGTATATACGGACATAGGAAGATGATTGATATTGGAAAGAAGGACATAGGAGGATGATTGATATGGGAAAGAAGTTAGATGACAGTGCGCTGGATGGAGTAACAGGCGGAATGATTTTAGACGCATCAAAGATTCCTGGCTCGGATCCTCGCAAGCCTTGGGAGGTGCTGGATGATCGTACTGGAGATCGAAGGGAGGCTTTCGCAACTAAGGAGGAGGCCATTGCTGCGGCAGGTGGGCTTGGAGCCAGCTCTGAGGTGGTTACCTGGGATTACGTTAAGATGATAAGAGATATGCACCAAGGGGGAAAAGATGGACGATAAAAATAGTAGTAAAGTATTGTCGGAAAAAGAACTTGAAGAAGTTTTGGGCGGCACAAATAAAGGCGGAAATGATAGCATACCTAAAAAGATTACTCGCACTTGCTCCAGTTGCCGTGTGACGGGTCCTTTCACTGTTTACTCGGGCGGTAGGCTCGTCTGCGATAATTGCAACAAGTGTAGTAAAACATAGAATTATGGAATGATGGGGAGTTTTCGATGGCGATAAGAATGTTTGGCGAAGGAGATGGCAAATCCTTCGGAGTCGGCGCTGAATGTGAAGAAGTGCCCGCGCTGTGGGTGCGTACTGAGGCTTAAGAGCGGAAGATACGAAGACTTTTGGAGGTGCACGGGGTACCCGGAGTGCAGGTATACGAGGAACAAGTAAAAGCTTTCCTTCATTTTTCAAATCGGAATTGCTTTTTTTGGCTTGTTTCATGGGAGGTTGTGGCTAAAATGCGGGATTTGCGAGATTTAGTCACAGATTTCCTTCATTTTTCAGATCGGAATTGCCTTTTTTCTTGTTGGTGGAACGAGGCTTGTGGCTAAAATGCGGGGTATGCGTGGTTTTAGTCACAAGTTTTCTTTATTGGAACGGCATTTTTCATGCTTGTAAGGCAGAAGGATGTGGCTAAAATGCGAGTTGCGTAAGGTTTTAGTCACATGCTCTTTAAATTCGGAGTGCGACACGGCATTTTTCTTGAATTCACGGGAATGGATAGGTGGGTTTGGTGGGTTTGCCTCATTGGCATCAACCATTGAAGGACGAAGGAATATGTGATAAAATTATATAAGCGTAAATTGATGCAGACAGGGCTTCGGAGGCGCCAAACAGGAAGAATGAGTGAACATTTTGAGAAAAGCAGAAGATTTTATGAGGAACAGGTGGCGGGGATGATCCGCGACCTGTTCCCGCAGTGGGAAGACAGGATTGCGATTGGTCTTGCGGGAGAGGGATCGGACTGTTTCGGATATGATGACGGCATCTCCAGGGATCATGATTTCGGAACGGGCGTCTGCCTTTGGATTACGGAAGGAGACATGGAGATTTTTGGACGGCCGCTGTCCATAGCGTATAATGAACTTGTGGAACGCCAGCCAGGAAGCAACCTGTCCGACAGGATGCGTGAGCGAAGGGGAGTCATGACGATTAACGGGTTCTACTCCAACGTTCTTGGCGTGAGGCTGGATGCAGAAGGCTGTCACATGAGCGAGTCGGATTGGCTAAAGATCGACCATAGCTGTCTCGCAACGGCGGTGAACGGGACGGTGTTTCGGGACGACCTGGGTGGGTTCACGGCATTTCGGGAGTTGCTTTTATCCTATTATCCGGATGCCGTTTGGCGCAGGCGAATCGCGGAGGAATGTCATAAGTTTTCGGCAACCCTGCAGGTGAATTACGCCCGCTCCATGGCCAGGGGAGATGAAGTGGCTGCGGAAATATGCCGCGCAAGGGGCATTGAGGCTGCGATGGAGCTGTTCTTTTTGTTAAAGCGGGAGTATCCGCCGTATTATAAGTGGACTTACCACAGGCTGGCGCAGCTGGACGGAGAAGGGGAATTCTCGAAGCTGATAAGAAAGCTTGCGGCCCGGAACGACAAAGTGGTGGCGTATGCGGAAGAACTGGGTTCGCGCCTTGCGTATATGCTCAGGGACGCGGGATTGGTCAAGGACTGGAATCCCTATCTGGAAGCATACGTAAACCTAATTTTGCCGTGATGCGAAGATGAATTAACCGTTATTGGACGGAGGTGGCAAGAGATGTTATCTGCAAAGGCTGGAAAGCTGTTACATGTCTATGTGAAAGATTATGTGGTTTTTGATCTTGAGACGACTGGAATTTCCGTCTTGAAGGACGAGGTGGTGGAGATCTCTGCCGTTAAGGTTGTGGGCGGAGAGGTCGCGGATGAGTTTTCGACTTTGGTCAATCCGTGCGTGCACATACCGATTTATGCCAGTGACGTGAATGGGATCACGGATGACATGGTGGCGGATGCACCGACCTTTGATCGGGCGCTGGAGGACTTCCTTAAGTTCGCCGGGGATCAGGTTCTGGTTGGACACAACATACATACTTTTGACATGAAGTTTATATGCCGCGATGCGTTGAAGTTATTTGGGAAGACGATTGGAAATAATTATGTTGACACGTTGCAGATTGCGCAGGCATATCTTCCGGGACTGCATCATTATAAGCTGACGGATCTGGCGCTGCATTATGGCATTGGCTCGGACGGGGCGCACAGGGCGCTGAATGACTGTCGGATGAATCAGAAGGTTTTTGAATGTCTTGCGAAGGAGATGGCAAATCCTTCGGAGGCGGCGCTGAACGTGAAGAAGTGCCCGCGCTGTGGGTGCGTGCTGCGGCTTAAGAGCGGGAGATACGGAGACTTCTGGGGGTGCACGGGGTACCCTGAGTGCAGGTATACGAGGAACAAGTGAAAGCTTTCCTTCATTTTTCAGAGCAAAATTACTTTTTTAATTGAAACTGAGGCGTTGAATTCAAAGGTGTTTGGTGGAAAGAGGATGCCCAAAGTGGCGATGAAGTCATGGGGGCAAGCGAGGTTAGGATATGTCAGTTGAAAATGGCGAGTGGATCATGAAGGGGATGGATTGGAATGACCCGTACCGGATCCGGACTTGGCAGGAGCTTATCAATTGGATCAATGAGATTGGATTCCTTCCGCTTTTTGGAAATGAGGTGGAAGGTTTTTCGGCGGAGGAGCACACTTCGGCGAGGTATTGGTGGACGGGGAATCGCAAGGAAGATCCGTGGGAGTGGCGCGAGATCATAGCGGCGAGTCATCAGGTCGCATATGGGAAGTTCTTCGGAAATAAGGCCGGATTCATCAGTTTGGAGTGGCTTCCGTACTTCGTGAATTGTCGCAGGGATGGATATGATTTTGATGCGCGGTATCAGGACGGGCTTGCCAGTCGTCGGGAGAAAAAGATCATGGATTTTTATCTCGGGGAGAATGCTGAGGGCGATACGATATATCGGGATGACCGCATATTGTCCACGGAGCTTAAGAAGATGGCCGGCTTTGGGAAAGAGGGCGAGAAGAATTATCCCGGCGTGATCACGGGCCTGCAGATGCAGACATATCTTGTGATCGCGGATTTTGAGCGGCGCAGGAATAAGCGCGGGGAAGAGTATGGCATGGCGGTATCGATCCTGCTTTCGCCGGAGGCGCTTTGGGGCTATGACAGGGTGACCGCCGCGTATTCGGAGTCGCCGAAGGTGTCTTGGGACAGGATCTTTCAGCAGGTGAAGAAGCTATATCCGCAGGCAAGCGATGCGGCAATCAAGAAAGTGATTGGTAAGCGCGGTGAGGAGTGAAGGATGGAACCGAAATAAGGAGGGTAATGGTTTGGGAACTCAGATACCAAGGACAATTGAAGAACTGAAGTCGTTTGCGGCGGAACGTCAGATCCCGCTGGAGAAGCTTCATGTATATCTGGGCACGGATTATCAATGGCCTAAGGCCTTTGGCATATATAAGGACGGGGAGGAATTCATCGTTTATAAGAATAAGGCTGACGGGAGCAGGGCAATCCGATACCGCGGCAAAGATGAGGCGTATGCAGTTCGCGAGATTTACTTGAAGATGCGGGAGATGGGTATTGTTGCCAAGGGTTCTGAAGCGACGCGCGGCATGGAAGATACTGGCGCTGAGACGAGCCGGCAGGATGGCATTTATTCTGGGACAGGCTGGCAGGATGGTTCGTCCTATACGGCGGCGGAGTATGAGAGGGATCACGCGGCTATGGGAAGCAGGAGTAAGTCGCGGCTGAAAAAGGTGCTCACGGGATGCGCGCTTGCGGCAGCAGGCATAGCAATCATCGGCATGATCTCCGGGGACACGAAGCCGAAGTACCGCAGGGGCTATTATAATTATCAGGATGAATATTATTATTCCGACGGATATGATTGGTATTGTTATAACAACGGGTATTGGCTTTCCGTAGGTCTTAGCGTGGTGGATGAGATCATTGATGAGTATGCGGCATATGCCGTTGACATTTCGGACGCGGGGATCGAACCGTGTTATGTTTCCTCCTATGATTCGGATGATGACGATGATGACTGGTGGGACGATGACGACGACTGGTACGACGACAACGATTGGGACTATGATTTCGATAACGACTGGGACTGGGACAGCGATTGGTGATCCGAGGGTTTGAGTGCCCGGGGGTCGGAGGACTTTGGACAGCGATTGGTGATCGGAGGACCGGAAAGGTTTTCGCGTGAGAATTAGAAGATTGTAAATTGGCTTGAGATGAAGTATAATGATATCATGGACATATTGTAAGGTCGTGGAAATCCGAAGTTTTCGCATTTGCCGGCGAAAGGAGGACGTGACATGGATATCATGGAGAATAATGGCGTGGATCGACTGGACTGGCGTGAGTCATATGACCAGATCACTGCAAGTCTTGCCGAGCAGTATGATACCTTGTATTACATAGACATTCTAACCAATACTTACATTGAGATCTCCTCGACGGATGCATATAAGAAGCTGAACGTGCCTGCAACGGGAAATGATTTCTTTGCCGAGAGCCGGAGAAGCATTCGAAAGTACGTGCATCCCGAGGATCAGGAACGGGCGATGAATCTCCATTATAAGGACGTGATGCTGGAGAACCTGAAAAACGGGAGTTCCTTCTCGGGAGACTGGCGCCTTGTCGTGAACGGGCAGATCCAGTATATTCGGCATACGGAGATCATGGCAAGAGACGGGAAGCACATCATTGTCTGCATCAAGAATATTGATGCGGAGGTACAGGCAAGGCTTGCGATGGAAGCAGATCGTGAGAAGAGCGTCACCTATACGCAGATCGCTGAGCTGCTGGCCTCTCATTTTGACCTGATTTATTATGTTGACTGCCGCAGTGCGCATTATGCCGAGCTTTCGGCGAAGCAGATCTCCGGTGAGCTTAAGGTGCAGGAAGAGGGAGATGATTTCTTTGGGGCCGCAAATAAGAATGCGGACAGGCTGGTCTATTCCGAAGACAGGGACAGGATCAAGCTCTTCCTCGACAGGGATCATCTGATCTCGCAATTGGAAGCCAGAAGGCAGCTGTCAGAAGATTACCGCATGAATCTGGACGGCGGGAAGCTGCAATATACGAGAATGACGGTGACTTATTCCTTTGACCATAGTCACTTTGTCATTTGTGTTGAGAATCGTGATAAGGACGTTCAAAGGGAGAAGGAGCACCTGTCGGCGCTCGCCACGGCCAATGAGATGGCAAGGCGTGATGAGTTGACGGGAACGAAGAATAAGACGGCTTATCAGGAGATGGAGACGGAGCTGCAAAGGCAGATCGAGGAGGGAACGGCTTCCTTTGGCATTGTGGTCTGCGACATCAATGGTCTGAAGTTGATCAATGACACCGAGGGACATAAGGCGGGAGATGATTATATTAGGGCCTCCAGCAAGCTGGTCTGCAATGTGTTCCGCCACAGCCCCGTATATCGCATCGGCGGCGATGAATTTGTCGCAGTGCTTCGGGGGCAGGATTACGTGAATCGGGAGAGTCTCATCGCCACGTTCCGGCGGCAGGTGGAGGAGAACGTCCGCATGGGAGAAGGAGCCATTGTCGCCTCCGGTCTGGCGGAGTATCTGCCGAGCGAGGACCACGGCGTTCTGGACGTATTTAATCGTGCCGACAACGAGATGTACGAGGTGAAGGCTCGTCTGAAGCAGGATAAGCTGCTCCGGGAGACGCATTCCTTAAAGGATAAGGCGAACGTGCGCATGATCAGTGAGGAGAGGCGGATCATGCTGGATGCGTTGTTTAAGGCCTTCGAAATAGTTTCGGAGGGAACTTACGTCTATCTTTGCGACATGAAATATGATCTGTCTCGCTGGTCCAAGAATGCCGTGGACACTTATGGATTGCCCTCTGAATATATGTATGGTGCGGGGGACATTTGGGAGAATCACATTCATCCGGAGGACCGGGCGGCCTATCACCAGGGGATTGACGATATCTTTTCCGGAAATGCCGCGGGACATGACATGCAGTATCGCGCAAGACGCGTGAACGGGGAATATGACGTTTGTACCTGTCGCGGGGTCGTGATCAGAAATACCATGGGGGAGCCGGATTACTTTGCAGGAACCATTCGAAATCATGGCATACAGGGGCACGTGGACACGCTGACGGGCCTCCGAAATCAATATGGATTCTTCGAGGACCTGGAGGGCTGCATCAAGCGAAATGCCGAGGTTAACGTGATGCTTCTTGGCATAGGCAGGTTCTCCGAGATCAACGAGATGTTTGGATATAAGTTTGGCAACCGCGTGCTGCAGCTCTACGCTCGGAAGCTCTTTGAGCTTGTCGGGAATACGGGGCATGCTTACCGCATCGACGGTACGAAGTTTGCGGTGATCAGCAATACGTTGTCCATTTCGGAGATTCGGGAGAGATATAATGAGTTTCGCGCTTATCTGCACGAAGATTTTCAGGTGGACGGGAAGGACATTCTGCTCGACCTTTATAGCGGTGCGCTGCGGGTTGAGAATTTTGAGATCGACTCCCAGACGGTATATGCCTGCCTGACCTTTGCTTATGAGGAATCGAAGTTTCGGCGAAAGGGTGAGATGGTCGAGTTCCAGAATGAGACGGACGGAAAGAGTCATCAGCGGCAGGAGCAGCTCCATGCGATCCGCGCCTCCATTACGCGTGGTTATGAAGGATTCTTTTTGCTCTATCAGCCGGTTGTGGATGCGAAGACGGAGCGGATGATCGGGGCGGAAGCATTGCTTCGCTGGAAGAATGATAAATTTGGTCTGGTTCCGCCGGACTTGTTTATTCCGGTGTTGGAAAATGACGTGTTGTTCCCTGAACTGGGAGAATGGATCCTTCGGGAAGCCCTGTTTACGGCCAAGCAGATTTTGAAGCAGGTTCCGGACTTTGTGATCAACATAAACCTGTCTTATTCGCAGTTGGAGAAGCCGGGATTTGTGGACATGGTAGTCCAGACCCTGAATGAACTGGATTACCCGCCGGAGCACCTCTGCCTGGAGGTGACGGAGCGTTGTCGTCTGCTCGATATGGACCTTTTGAGAAATAAGATCGTGAACTTGAAATCGCGTGGGATCCAAGTCGCACTGGATGACTTCGGAACTGGTTTCTCTGCCGTGGGCATTCTCAAGGAGATCCCGTTTGACGTCATCAAGATCGATCGCAGCTTTGTGCAGGCCATCGAGAAGAGCGAAACGGACAGGCAGCTGATCCTGACGATCGTGAATCTCGCCAACATATTCAAGGCGAAGGTCTGCGCCGAGGGGATCGAGACGGCAGGCATGCGAGAGATCCTGACGGATTATAGCGTGGTTAGCTTCCAGGGGTATTATTACGCGAAGCCGATCTCGCCGGAAAAGGTTTTGGAATTCGGGATGGAACAAAGAATAAAAGAATAAACTCCGGGGAAAGGGAGTTGTGTAAGTCATGAAAGAGCAGCGCAGTAAATCCAATAAAAAATTTATGGTTTTGTCTGCAATCGGCATATTTATGGTGGTGGATTCACACACCTTTACGACATTTCATTTTTTCGGAGATTTTATTCCTTATAATTCCTTCTTTATGCCGATGTTTGTCTTTATCTCCGGATATTTTAACAAGGTGGATTCCAATACGAAATTGCCGGCCTACGTATGGAAGAAGGTCAAAACACTCCTGGTGCCCTTCCTTGGGCTGTCCTGCTTTGTTTTTCTGATCCAGCAGCTGATGGATTGGTATAAACTTGGAGAAAGGCCAGCGATCGCGTCATGGTATTTGTCATACACCTTAGAACGTGTGCTCACCATCGGAGCGTTTGCGCCCATCGCGGAGCCGACATGGTTTGTGCTTACGTTGTTTACGGTCCTGATCCTATATGCCGTGATCAAGAAATTCCTCGCCAGGTTTTGGAATAGCTATGTTGCTTTGGGGATTTTTATCTGTCTTCATTTGCTTTCCGTGTATCTGGCAAAGAACATTTTGCCGACGGCTTCGCCCTATTTCTTGTTACCGGTGAAATGTATGTTTTTCCTGCCCTTTCTGGAGCTGGGGATCCTTTACCGGGAGCGGCTGGAAAAGAAGCATGAAAGTCTTTCCGGCGGATGGAAGATCGCGTTGTTATTTGCATTGCTCCTCATCAACATGATCCGTACCGTTTACTTGCCTGCACCATATGACGTGGCCTTTGATTCCCTGGACGATCTGTCGGGATTTACCAGCCCATATCTGATCACGCCGCTTGTGTCTTCACTGGTCGGGATCCTATTTTGGTTGACCATGGTTGAATTGCTTGGGAAGCCTGTTTATGAAAGCAAGTTCGTAAATTTCATGTCCTGTAATACCTTCTGGATCATGGCATTGCAAATCATGTTCTTTAATCTCCTCAATTGCGTGCTTATGTTCATTAGCATGCACTTGATCGAGTTGCCGTATTTTAACGTGGAGGCATTCCAGGCGACGGAATGGTATTTCTGGGAATGGAGTATCAACCTTAAATTGCTTTACGTGGTCGCAGGCATCCTGGGGCCCCTTGGCGTTAAGGCCATCTGGGACAAGATCCGTGCATTCGTCGGCGGTAAGCTGACAAGAGATAAAAAAGGAGAATGAAAATGGAAGCAAAGAAAATGGGAACGAACCCTATCGTTTCGTCGATCTACACGGCGGATCCGGCACCGATGGTATATGGGGACACGCTGTATCTCTATACCACGCATGATGAGGATCAGCTGGTCAATGATTTTTATACCATGATCGATTGGAGATGTTTTTCGACGAAGGACATGGTGAACTGGACGGATCACGGAAAGATCTTCTCGCTGGATGACATTGCATGGGCGGATGATCGCGCGTGGGCGCCGCAGGCCATAGAGAGAAACGGGAAGTTCTATCTGTATTGTCCCGTACATAAGAAGGATGGCGGCATGGCGATCGCGGTCGGTATTTCAGACAAGCCGGAAGGGCCTTTTACGGATCTAGGGTATCCGCTGGTAGACGAGGGAGACTGGAATGACATTGATCCCACGGTCTACATTGATGATGACGGTCAGGCGTACCTCTACTTTGGTAATCCGGAGCTTCGGTACGTGCTCCTGAATGAGGACATGATCTCGTATGATCAGAGCGTTGGCGTGGTAAAGATCCCGATGACGGAGGAGGCCTTCGGAAAGGGCGGACACATGACGGGAACGACCTACGGCGAGGGGCCTTGGTTCTATAAGAGAAATGGACTGTATTACATGGTATATGCGGCGTTTGCACAGGGCGTGCATCAAGAGCATCTCGCGTATTCCGTATCGGAGGGACCCACGGGGCCTTGGAAGTACGGCGGCGTGCTGATGACTGAGGAGGGCGGCGTCTTCACGAACCACCCTGGCATTGCGGATTTCAAGGGGCATTCCTATCTTTTCTATCATACGGGAGAGCTTCCCGGAGGGAGCCTATTCCATCGGAGCGTCTGCGTGGCAGAGTTCCGGTACAATGCGGACGGTTCCATCAATCCTGTTCCGAAATGCGGCGGCGTGGAAGCCGTGGAGTGATCCGGCGGATCAACTGCAGAGTCCGCGTGCGAGGCGACGAACGCGCGGAGCTGCATATATTGATAGAAAACAGTCAGGGGTAGCGTCAGGTGACTTTTTCCGAACTGCAAAGCAAGGACGTAATCAATGTCAGGGACTGTCGCAAGCTGGGACGGATCTGCGATCTGGAATTCGATGAGTGCAAGGGTTGCATCTGTAAGATCATGGTCCCGGGAAGCTGTAAGCTGCTTGGTTTTCTAAAGTGTGACCCGGAAATTTCAATCTGCTGGAAGGACATTCGGCAGATCGGGCCGGACATTATTCTGGTTGACATAGATTGAGAAAAAGCGTAAAATTATGACAACAAAAGAGTATTTTACGCACAAGGAGGAACCAAAGTGAAGTGTCCCTATTGTAATCAGGAAAATACCCGCGTGATCGATTCCAGACCTGCTGAGGATAATAATTCCATCCGTCGCAGAAGGGAATGCGATGAATGTGGCAAGAGATTTACCACCTATGAAAAGATTGAGACGATCCCTCTGATCATCATCAAGAAGGATAACAATCGTCAGACCTATGATCGTGAGAAGATCGAGGCAGGCGTTCTGCGTGCCTGTCATAAGCGTCCCGTCAGTGCGACGCAGCTGACCAATTTGGTAAATGAGGTGGAGAACGAAATCTTCAGCATGGAAGATAAGGAAATCCCCAGCCGCGTGATCGGTGAGATCGTAATGAATAAGCTGAAGGACTTGGACGAGGTGGCTTACGTAAGATTTGCATCCGTCTATCGGGAGTTTAAGGACATCAATACCTTCATGGATGAGCTAAAGACGATGCTGAAATAGGAAGAGGCTTAAGGCAAGGAAGGTGCTTAATGCAATGAAGGCACTTAAGGTATGGGAGATGCGTTCAGGCATCACGAGAAGTAATTCATACATTGCAGGAATCAGAACCGCAGGGAAGTCTGCGGTTCTTTTTTTGTGAAAACCTTTGCCAGAGTAAGGCCATAAAGTCCCGTGAGAAGGAGCTGACCGGCGAGCATGCCCCAAAGGAAGCCGCGGATGCCAAAGATCGGCACGGCAAGGTAGACGAAGGCAAGGCGGAGGAACAGGCTGAGGAGATTGACGGCGAAGACCGTGCCAGCCTTCCCGAGACCCTGCAGGATGCTGGACAGAGTGACGTCGAGATAGAGAAAGGGACAGATCCAACCGAGCGTGCGAATGCACCTGCCTGCAAGCGCACTGTGAAACATGACCGTGCCGAGCCAGGGACCGAAAAGGACGAAAACACTTAGGCAGGCCAGCCCCATCAGAAGGCACCATTTGAGCGCCTGCAACGTGAGGGCACGCACCGCATCCATCTTATGCAGGCAAAAGTTTTCAGAGATCATGGGCAGTAGCATGACGGCAATCGATCCAGTCAGGGCGTTGGGAAAGAAGATCAGCGGGAGGGCCATGCCGGTGAGAACGCCATAGACGGAAAGAGCGCCTTCGGACGTGTAGCCGTAGAGCCTTAGCATGGCAGGGATCGCGACGGATTCCAGACTGCCAAGAAAGGTCAGGGTCATGCGGTTTGCGGTCAGGGGCAGGGCCATGGCGAGAAGGCCGTGGTAGAGATCGGTCCAGGGCGACTGAGCGGATGGCCCGGCCTCGCCTGCGCTGGAATGAGGTGGTCGCAGGGGGCGTTGATCGAGGCAAGAAACATAGGGAAGGTAGGTCACGATGGCGACGGTCATGCTGACGAGTTCTCCCAGGGCGAGTCCGAAGACGGCGGTGCTTATGTCGGGCGACTTTCCAAGGGAGACGTCGCGCATGGTGATAAAAAAGACGCAGCCGACGCGGGTGAGCTGCTCGATGATCTGTGCAAGGGAGGGCAGGCCTGCCTTCTTCATCCCATAGAACCAGCCGTTGATGCAGGCGTGGATCCCGACGAAAGGGAAGGAAAACGAGATGATGCGAAGAAGCGGGACGGTGCGCGAGTCCCCGAGCAGAAAGGTTCCGATAGGATCCGCGAGAAAGTAAGTTGCGGCCGTGCAAAGGGCGGAAAGGGGCAGGGAAATGCTCAGCGCGGCGAGCATGGGTCTGTGCGATATGGGCAAGAGAGCCCTCTCTGACAGGCGACGGGACATGTTGGAAATAGACGGAGTGTTTGGCTTGCCGAAAGAAGACGGAGTGCTTGACGTGTCAGAAGTAGACTGGGCGCCTGGCTTGCCAAAGGAGGCTTGGCAGGCGGCAGAGCGTGCGGCGAACTCCGCCGTCAGCTTAGAGACGGCGGTCTGATAGCCCGCGGCCGTGAAGGAAAAGGAGAGCGCGATCACGGGGCTGATGAGCTGATAGAGACCTAAGTTTTCCTCTCCGAAAAGGCGGGAGAGATAGATGCGATAGAAAAACCCGATCAGGCGGCTGGCAAGGCCCGTGAGGGTTAATATCATGGTTCCTGCAAGGAGAGGGCGTTTCGTAAAGGAGCGGAGCTTTTCAAGCATTAGACTGTTCAAGAGAAGGCACCTGCGCTGCCGAAAGGCAACGATTGGTCATTTCCACATCATACGCGAAAGTGCCTGTTGAAAGAACCATGCGAGCAATGCTATACTAGAGAGGAGGCAAAGCCAAAGGACGAAACGCGTGGAAAGCGGCGCAAAGCCAAAGGGTGAAACGCGCGGAAAACGGCGTAGTGCCAAAGGACGAGAAGCCAGGAAGGAACGTTACGGTGATGAAAGTGATCTACTTGGATAATGCTGCGACAACCAAGCTCATACCGGAAGTGCTACAGGAGATGATGCCATGCTATATGGATATGTATGGCAATGCCAGTGCGGTGTATTCGCTGGGGAGTCAGGCAAAAAAGGTGATCGCCGAGGGAAGAAGGCGCGTGGCAAGAGTGATCGGCGCGGAGCCGGAGGAGATATTTTTCACGTCCGGCGGGTCCGAGAGCGACAACTGGGCGTTACGGTTTGGCGCATCCCTGCGCCCTGGTGGCCATCTGATCACGACGAAGATTGAACATCATGCCGTTTTAAACACCTGTAAGGAGCTGGAGCGGGAAGGCTGGAAGGTGACTTATCTCGACGTGGACGAGGATGGCAGGGTGACTGCGGAGCAGGTGGAAAGGGCAATCCGCCCGGACACGGTTCTCATCAGCGTCATGTTTGCCAATAATGAGGTTGGAACGATAGAGCCGATCGCTCAGATCGGAGAGATCGCCAGGGCGCGGGGGATTCTGTTCCACGTGGATGCGGTGCAGGCGTTCGGGCATCTGCCCATTGACGTTAAGGAGATGAAGATCGACCTTCTGAGCGCGAGCGCACATAAGCTGCACGGGCCGAAGGGGATCGGGCTTTTATATGCAAGGAAGGAGCTTCGGCTGACGCCCTTTGTTTTCGGGGGAAGCCAGGAGCGGAAGCGCAGGGCGGGCACGGAGAACGTGGCCGGGATCGCAGGCTTTGGCAAGGCGGCGGAGCTGGCGCTTGCAAGCATGGAGGAAAATGACGGAAAGGTAAGGGTACTTTCCGCATATTTTAAGAAAAGGCTTTCGGAGGAGATTCCGGATTGCAGGATCAATGCGGAAGGGACGGAGCATCTTGCGGGGCACGTGAGCGTATGCATTCCTCCGGTGGAGGGGGAGTCCGTTTTGGTGCAGCTTGACGCGAGAGGGATCTGTGCCTCCAGCGGATCTGCCTGCACGATCGGGAGCAGTGAGCCTTCGCACGTGCTTCTTGCCATGGGAAGAACGGCGCAGGAAGCGAAGAGTTCCCTGCGGTTTACGCTTTCTGAAGAAAATACCAAGGAGGAGATCGATGAGACCGTGGATGCGCTGAAGGAGATCATCGCATCGATCCGTAAGATGATGGGGTATCAGGTGAAAGAAAATCTGCCCGCGCGAGAGGCTGGGCCGGAAGGGAAAAAAGAAGCACCAGAGGCAAAGCCGGAAGAAAAAAGTGGAGATAAGGCAGCGCTTCCGGGAAATGGGAAAAAAGTCGTGGTCGGCATGTCGGGAGGCGTGGATTCTTCCGTGGCGGCCATGCTGTTAAAGAAGCAGGGATATGATGTGATTGGCGTCACCATGCAAATCTGGGAGGATGAGAATTCCAGCAGGATTGACGAGAACGGAGGGTGCTGCGGCGCCTCGGCCGTGGAGGACGCAAGGCGCGTGGCGCAGGTCCTTGACATTCCTTATTATGTCATGAATTTTAAGGACGTATTTCGGGAGCAGGTAATCTGTCCCTTTATCGAGGAGTATCTGCGCGGAAGGACGCCGAATCCCTGTATCCTTTGCAATCGAAAGGTGAAGTGGGAGGCGCTTCTTCAAAGGAGTTTGGAGCTTGGCGCGGACTATGTGGCGACAGGGCATTATGCGCGGATTGAAAAGCTCCCGGGCGGAAGACTTGCGATCCGTAATTCCGTGACGGCCGGGAAGGATCAGACCTATGCGCTGTATAATCTGACGCAGGAACAGCTCGCGCATACCTTGATGCCGGTGGGTGAATATGATAAGGAACAGGTCCGTCAGATGGCGAAGGAGGCAGGGCTTCCAGTGGCGGACAAGCCGGACAGCCAGGAGATCTGCTTTGTCCCTGGGGATGATTATGCGAGCTTTATCGACGGAGTGGCGAAGAATCGTGTTCCGGGGCCGGGGAACTTTGTGACAAAGGACGGAGAGATCCTTGGAAAACATAAAGGGATCACGCATTATACCATTGGGCAGCGAAGGGGCCTTGAGCTTCCCATGGGGCATCGCGTGTTCGTGACGGAGATCCGTCCGGAGAGCAATGAGGTTGTGATCGGCGAGAACGAGGAGCTTTTTGTGGACCGCGTGCTCTGTGATCATCTGAATTTTATGGCGATCGAGGACCTGAAGGAGCCGATGCGAGTCAAGGCAAAGATCCGCTATAATCACGGGGGAGAGTTCTGTACGATCGAGAAGATCGGAGAAGATCTTGCAGAGTGCAGATTTGAAGCAAAGGTTCGCGCCGCAACCCCTGGTCAGGCCGTCGTGTTCTATGACGACGACCATGTCCTCGGCGGCGGCACGATATGCAGATAGATCGTTATAGCTTGATAAAGTGCGGTACGCGCTTTTCGTAGACGCAGTAATACTTGAAGCCGCAGTCAACGAGCGTCTCGGCGGCGCGGGCATATTCCGTCGCAATGTGTTCAGGTCTATGCGCATCGCTGCCTACGGTGATGAGTTCGCCGCCAAGCTCGCGGTATCTTTTTAAAATGTCCTTGCAGGGATTGAAGTCTCGCATCCCGCGCCCGACGGCGCTGGTGTTGAGCTCGATCCCTTTTTCTTTTTCCAGAAGCTCTTCGAGAATGGGATCGATCACATCCTTGTATTTTTCATAGCAATAATTGTCATCCTTAGTCGGACCGTAGCGCACCACGTAATCCAAATGACCGTAGACGTCAAAATTCTGAAACTTTTTAATGTTCTCCAGGATGGAGACAAAGTACTCCCGATATCCTTCCTCCTCGGTGATCCCTTCATAAAAGTGCTTAGTGTAATAGGGATCGCGGCCATGGCAAAGATGCGAGGAGCCAATGATGAAATCGAAGTCATAGCTCTTGGCAAATACGGCATTCTTTCTCATGCATTCGGGCTGAAGGCCAAGCTCCACGCCGAAGAGGATCTGGATCTGATCGGCATATTTTTCCTTCAGGGTGATCAGCTCATAAAGGTAGGAGTCTGCGTTGAGCAGAAAGATCGATCCTGATTCGCCATTAGGGCCATCGGGATAATCGAAATCGTTATGTTCCGTAAAGCACATGGTCTTTAGGCCCAGCTCAATGCCGCGGCGGATCATGTCCTCCATCGGCGCTTCGCTGTCGCCGGAGTGATGCGAGTGAAGATGACAGTCTGCAGTGATGATACTCATGTTTTGTCCTTTCTGTGTTAAAAGTGCATAATTTGTCGCGAAGAAATGTCCCCCAAAGGGCCCGACATAGTAAGTATAACGGATATTTGGCAAAAAAACAGCTAAAAAATGAACAAACGGTAAAAAATTTCAGAAAAGAGAATTATTTTTGATTTATCTCTTGAATTATCGAAGGGAATCACGTAAAATATGTTTGCTGATAAAATTTTGACAATCTAAGAAGGGGAAGGTGATCCTTAAGGCCCTGAAAATTGTCAAAAGAAATATAATTTAATATTTTAGGAGGAATCTAAAATGGCAGTAAAAGTTGCGATTAATGGTTTTGGCCGT
>CAMZDG010000008.1 GCA_947305245.1 uncultured Lachnospiraceae bacterium | reverse complement strand
CCTCGATCCAGGGAACGTCACGTGCGATCATCATGAATCCGACAGGCTTCTTCCCAAAATAAATACCAAAGGGAAAAACCTGAGCCTTGCTTTCTGTCATGGCAAAGAAAGCCTGAATCAAACATTCTGAGTTGGGAACCATATATTCTTTCTGTTCTTTTGCCACCTTTAATTTCAAGACATCATCGTAATTATCCCATGTAAGTTTTTCCAGGCGAATCATTCTTGCTTCCTCCGTCAAACTGCGATTTGTATCTGTAAACTGAGCAGTTATAATCTCTTCTCCATATGCCTTCCCTGAGGTTCATAATCCACTGCGATATGTCGGTCAGCTTGTTCGGCTTTCCGACAAAGAAGAACGACCGTCTCGACGTGGCTCGTGAACGGAAACATGTCCACGGGCTGGATGCGCTGCACCTTCCAGCCTTTTTTCACGAATAGTTCCAAATCTCTCTTTAAGGTCACGGGATCACAGGAGACATAGACCACGCGCTTCGGGCTGAGGGAGTGTACGGCCTGGATGAACTCCGGCGTGCTTCCGCTCCTCGGCGGATCCATAAAGACGACGTCAACCTTCTCCTTCCCTGCGGTCAGCCTTCCCATGAACTTGCCTGCGTCTTCATTCCAAAAGCGAATGTTCTTGATCTGATTAAGCTTCGCATTGCTGATGGCGTCCCTGACGGCATCCTTGTTTAGTTCGACGCCGATGACCTCCGCCGCCTTATCTGCCGCGCACATGCCGATGGTGCCAATCCCGCAGTAAGCGTCCAGAACGCGCTCCTTGCCAGAGAGGCCGCCGAACTCGATCGCCTTTTGATATAGGCGCTCTGTCTGCTCTGAATTGATCTGATAGAAGGAATTAGGCGAGATCCGAAAGCGCAGGCCGCAGAGCACGTCCTCAATATAACCTTTCCCGTAAAGCACAATGTTCCGCTCGCCGAGCACCATGCTGGTATGCTTGTCGTTGATGTTCAGGACGATGGTCGTGATCTCCGGATGGAGTCTGCAAAGCTCCTTCGTAAAGTTATTCTTGGAGGGCAGAATGGGATCAGTCAGGACCAGCACGACCATGATCTCGCCCGTGGTCCGTCCCACGCGGATCAGCGCGTGGCGAAGAAGTCCTGTCTCGCGGTCCTCATCATAGATCCGAAACTTAAACTGCCTAGCCAGAATGCAGAGCGTCTTAAGGATGGCCGTCGCCCTTGCATCCTCGATCCCGCAGTCCTCCACGGGAACGATGCGATGGCTCTTCTCCTCATAGATTCCCGTGAAAACAGTTCCCCTCTTGTCTCTTCCAAAGACGCCGTGCACCTTATTTCGATAGTGCGTCGGATCCTCCGCTCCAAGGATCGGGGCAACCTTTCCGAATTTTCCAAGGAGATTTTGTTCCCCTTTTTGCTTTTTCTTTAATTGTTCCTCATAGGGAACTCCCTGATAATCGCATCCCCCGCACTTTTTGTAATAAGGGCAAGCAAGTTCCATGCGGTCCATGGCTTCCTCCGTTCTGTATTTATAATAAAAGTTCCTTGACTTCCTCAAGTCTTGGCGGATTCAAGGGCAGGGGGAATCTCGAGATCGCAACCGCCGAGCAGGCGCTCGCAAAGCGCACCAGCTCCTCGTCCTCCATGCCATGCAGCAGTCCGTAGACGCAGCCTGCCTTATAGGTATCTCCCGCGCCCAGCGTGCTCTTTACCACTGCGGGGAAGGGCTTCATGCGCTTCATCGGCTGTCCCTTCCTGCCAAAGATCATATCCTTTTCTCCTTGGGTGATGATCACAAGGCCGTCCGTGTGATCCGTCAGGAGCTGATAGATCTCTTCGATGCTCTTCCCGCGATAAGCAGCGCTCCCGGTGCATTCCTTCGACACCACGTTGATCGCACAGTGCTGATGCAGGAAGCTTTCATGATGACAGTCGATGGTCACGTAAGGCTTTCCGTGCTTTACGCAAAGCTCTGCCGCCGCCATCGTCTCCTCTAAGAAAAACGGATCGATCGCCGCCACCTTGCAGGCGATGACGTCCTCTTCCTTCGGCATGCTCCAGCGCTTTTTCGCGCCGGGCTCATACAGTGCCTGGAACATTCCCATGGGCGTGCGCACGTTGCCTGAGATGATCACGTAGTCCATCAGTCCCTGATAGTCCGGATCGAAATACAGGGAAGACAGGTCCACGGTCTTTCCCTGATAGAATTCCTTTAATACCGGTGCCACCTCAGTTCCGATATGCGTTCCGGCGATCTTTACCTTCACGCCAAAGGAAGAAAGCACCGTCGCGGCCGTTCCGGTCTCGCCGCCCGGAAGGAAATACTTTTCCTTGATCTCCGAATATTCATCTGGCTGTAGGAATTCCCCCTTTAACAGAAATAAGTGACTCCCCAGCACCTGTCCGTGCATATACACTTCATGATCCATCTTCCTGATCCTCCTTCTTTCACCCGATGCCATCAAAGGTCCCCTCTGTCGAACCCCTTCTCCATACGGCTTTTACAGGCCTCCATTCATCATCGGCTTAATGAAATATCCAACGATCACGTCCGCCAGGACAAGGACCGCCAGCACGCCGGAAAAGATGACCAGCGGCCGCGCCTTCACCTTCTGGATAAACCTTAAAAACGGCGGAACGACAAGCGTTCCGTAGACTGCGCCGAATAGTCCAAAGATCAGAACAGACCTGGCGCAGACAAAGCCATCAATGTTGCCCCAGTTCCAGATCTCCACGTTATAATCCCACAGCCTGACGCCGCCCATCCAGTTGTAGAGCACCCAGCCCGTCACATATTCAATAATGCCGGAGCTGACCAAGGAGATGAAAAATAAGGCAACCGGATGGATCTTTCGCCAGCAGACAAGCAAGATCAGCGCCAGCGCCCCGAACGCATAGATTGGAAGCCACGGCCCATAGCCGTGACCGCGCTTGATAAAATATCCCAGATCGATCCGGTAAAAGATCATTTCATAAACCCATCCGATGAATGCTCCAAGGACCGTGAGCAAAAAGATCCCGATGGCCGTCCGCTTCTTTTCCGACAGTTCCATTTCCATCCCTATCTCCTCTCAAAGTCCTTCGCCGCAACGAATCCATAAGCGGTCTCCGCGCTTGATACGGCGCGCAGGATCGCTTCGCTGGTCACTTCAGCGGCAAGGGAGCCGACCAGATCCATGTCGGCGGACACTTCCCCGACGGAAAGCGCATAGATGCTGTCGCCGTCCGCACTCGTATGAACGGGGCGGATCGATCTCGCATATCCGTCATGCGCAAGCCCTGCGATCTTGCAAAGCTGCGCTTTCTGAAACTTTGCATTCGTCAAAACGGCGCAGAGCGTCGTGTTTCCGACGAACTTATTTTCCACGACCTGAATGCTGGAAGCAAGCACCTCCATCACGTCACGAAACTCCTTTCGATCCTCCGTAAGGAGCCCGGCAACCTTCTCGCCTGTTTTCCAGTCGAATACGTCGCCCAGGGCATTTAGCACTACGATGGCACCAATCTTCAGCTCGCCGATCTGAATGGCGAAGCTGCCGATGCCCGTCTTCATGCAGGTGTCCATGCCGCAGGCCTTCCCGACCGTTGCGCCGCACCCTGCGCCATAGTTGCCGTCCCTATAATTCGGCGCTTCAAAGGCGTTTTTCACTGCCTCATAGCCCATCGCGGCGTCAGGTCTCGTAAAGGGATCTCCGACGGTCAGGTCAAAGATGTCCGACTGCACCACCAGCGGCACCTTCGTCACGCCCACGTCGAACCCGATCCCGTGCTCTTCCAGATAGTTCATGACGCCGTCCGCCGTCCCAAGTCCAAAGGCGCTTCCTCCGGACAAAACGACCGCGTGGATTTCCTGCATGGCCATCAATGGATTTAGCATCTGGCTGTCCCGGGAAGCCGGTCCGCCGCCCCGCACGTCAAGTCCGGCGCGCATGCCATCCTTACATGCAATGACCGTACAGCCCGTGCCGGCCTCTTTGTTTTCCGCCTGTCCGATCAGGAATCCGTCGAGGTCCCTGATGGAGATTTCCTTGTAATGTCCCGCCATATCCATAGCTCCTTTCGTGTCAAGAGCCCACATCTTTGGTCTGATTCCTAGAACTTCTTCACCACGGTGATCTCCGCGTCATTGCCGCGGATCGCAACGGTCAGGTCATCCGCAAGATTGGCGAGAATGGATTTCTCCAATTCATCCCAGGCTTCCCGCGCGCCTTCCGTCTTCTCCTTCTGCTCATCCACGCCCTGGCGATAGGAATTCAGGGACCAAAGCAGGGTATCCATCTGAAGAGGCGCTCCCGGAGCCATTGGCATGTCAACGAATCCGAGCGCGTAGCTGCCCGCTTCCAGGTCTTCGCTCCAGTCCTCTTTCTTGAGGTACAGGTGATCCTCGATCATCTCCCAGATCCTTCCGGTCAGGCCCTTTACGGCCGCATTCTTCTTTTCTCTGGAAACGCCGATCAGTTCCTTTTTCTTCTCCAGGTCCATCTCCGTGTGCAGGTCCAGATGGATCTTGCACAGACCGGTCCTCGTTCCCTCGATCCAAAAATCCGCATAGAAATCCTCCGCGATCGTATGCACCATCGCAAAGGTCTCCTCGACAAGCAGCCGAAGGCGCAGTGCAGTCTTCGGATCCATCTCCCGGTACTGGGCAAATTTTTCTGCTTCGGTCAACGCCTTATCGCGTCCGGTCTCGTAGGTTAATACCTTGATCTTATCTGTTTGCATAGGCACCTCCGGATTATTCGATCGTGAGAATGTCCGTGAATCCAGTTACCTCAAACACTTCCATGATCTGCTCGTTTACGTTCTTTACCACCATGCTGCCCTGCTTGTTCATCACCTTCTGTGCGGAAAGAAGTACGCGAAGTCCTGCGGAAGAAACGTATTCCAGCTCGGCGAGGTCGAACACTAACTCCGTCACGCCGGCGATGCTCTCCTGCAGCTCCTTGTCCAGCTCCGGTGCAGTCATCGTATCCAGTCTGCCCTGCAGAGCAACTGCCAACTTCGTTCCCTCAGTTTTCTTTTCGATCTTCATCTTTTTTCTCCTTTTCTTTGTTATGTTTATGTTTTTCAAGCATTACTTACTTTGTTAAGCTTCGGCCCGTCAGTTCTTTTCCCAGGCCTTACTCTCATAAAAGCTCTTTAGGATCTCTCCGTCAAGCTTTCCGTCCACGCTCATTCCCTCGAGGATCTGGAAGGCCCTCTGCGAGGTCATGGCAGGCTTATAC
Source organism: uncultured Lachnospiraceae bacterium (assembly GCA_947305245.1). Taxonomy (GTDB): domain Bacteria; phylum Bacillota; class Clostridia; order Lachnospirales; family Lachnospiraceae; genus Acetatifactor. Next base: position 94,819 of record CAMZDG010000008.1, on the reverse strand, counting down.
GGCCTGTCATCCGCCGTCAGGGAATCATAGATGTCGAGAATGGTAAGAAGCCTTGTCTCCCAAGGCAGCGCCTCGCCTTGAAGGCCTGCCGGATATCCTGAGCCGTCGAGATACTCATGATGCTCTCCCGCCCAGAGGCTCACCTGCTCATATTCCCCCGAAAAACCCATCTGCTCCAGCATCTCCCGGGTATGCACGACATGGGATTCCACGATCTTTCGCTCTTCCCTAGTCAGCGTTCCTCTCCTGATCGAAAGCGCCTCCACTTCATACTCATTCAGGAGAGGGATCGCATTTCCGTCCGCCGTAAGGCACTGCATGTCTCGGAGCTTTTCTACCTTCTCGAGGAGGTCATCCGTAAGAAACCCTGCTACGTTCGCGGTCTTAACTAATTCCATCGCGTTCTTTAGCTCTTCTATGCGTTCCTTGACCTCAGCCTCAAGCGCAGGCTCCCTCGCCAGCCTCAGCTGCTCGCAAAGCATCCCGATCTCGATCCGGTGAAGCACGTCCCTCTCCCTTGCGCCAAGCCTGGTCGCCTTGTCCATCACGCTGCGCGGAACGACGAGCTTTCCGACGTCATGGAGCCATACGCTTGCGAGAAATGGCTTTCGGATCGCGTCCACCTCCCTTGCTCCCGTCTGCTCCAGCCAGTCCAGATATTTCATACCATAGCGGACCATGCTCTTTGTGTGATTGGCATTATAGGGCGTTCTTGCTTCGATCGCGCCGATCATGACCTGTACGAAGCGATCCAACATCTCGGTCAGCTTCTTGTTCAGCGCCTCATTTCGCTCACTGAGCTGAACGAGCGCCGTCAGGTCACCAAAGGTGACGATCAGCCCGATCTTCTCGCCGCCCGACTCCAGGAAGGAGCTGACGACGCGAAGGCGCTTTTCCTCTCCCTGATGGAAATAAGGGACTACCTGCACGATCGTCTGCTTGGAATAGACCGCATCCAGCAGGCATTGAAAAAAGTCGTCATTTTCCTCCTGCTCCAGGAGGAGCTTCGCGATCTTTCGCCCGATGAGCCTCTCCTTTGACAGACCAAGGATCTTTGTCGCCGACGGATTGGCCAGAAGGATCGTACCGTCCATGCCCATGGTCAGGATGCCGTCCGATATGTTTTCGATCACGTTCTCAAAGACCAGTTCTCTTTTTTCCATCCTCATCCCTCGAAATTCTGGAAAATGAATCGTCCCGTCACCGGGGCCTTTATCTTTTCCTTGCGGGCAAGACACCATCTCGCAAGGACGTGATAAGTGGAGAGCGAGAGGATCTTTTGTCTCTCCTCCCCAAGCTCTAATGCGAAGTAACGCATGCAGTTGGACGCACAGTTGCGCGTCATGCCGACGCGGTAGACCTGATCGTCCTCCAGATTTTTCCCGTTTAAGGTGAGGCTGACCACCCTGCAGCCCTTCTGCCAGCAATCCGTGCCGTCCGCCACCAGGCGAAAGCTCTTGCTGTAAAGGAAGGTTCCGTTCATCACGGAGCCGTCAGGCTTTAAGGAGAAAAGATAACGAAAGGCGTCCTTGATCTCCTTCCCCGTCAGGTCCACCTCCACGAAGTAGTCGTCATAGGGATAGGCCTCGCTTAAGTCCTTCTCGGTCACGACAGGCCCGCATTCCTTCCGCCGTATGCTCCCCGACTGCAGGATCACGAAATCCACCGGGAAGTACTCTTCGAATGCGTCCGCCACAAAATTGCCGAGGTCCGTCTCATATAATCTGCTCTTATGTTCGAAGACCTTCTCGAATTCACAAAGCTTGGTTTGACCTCTCTTCTTCCTTTTCTGGAAGGTCACGCGGTCTGCGAGGTCGTCCACGCCGGGATCGAACTCGCTCGTCGCCTCCGTCAGCGGCACCCTGCTCCACTTCCAGTTAAGGATCCCGCCGCCGTCCGCATCCACGGTCAGGTCATATCTTCCTATGTGGGTCGTGCCAAAGCTGGACTGCGCCAGCGGGATGCCGTTTACGATCTCCGGCTGATCCATGTCGATATGCGTATGCCCGCCCAGGATCAGGTCCACGTGAAGGTCCTCCGGCATCTTTTCCGCCAGGATCCTGTCCCCCTCGATCCCATAGTGGGACATCAATATCACCAGGTCGATCTTCTCCTCCTGATGTGCCTTCAGCTCCTCCCGCAGGGCCTCATAGGTATCCTTATATTCCAGCATGCTCCGGCAAAACTGATCCGAAGTGATCCGATTGAAGAAAGCCTGCGGGATCACGCCGACAAGCAAAATCCGAACGCCTCCGACCTCCACCGTCATGCTCGGTCGAAAGAGCGACTGGCGTAAGTTCGACACGATCATATTCGCACAGAGGATCGGCGAACGGACACATTCCTTAAAGACCAGCAGATGCGCCAGACCATAATCCAGCTCATGATTTCCCAGCGACAGGCAGTCCGGATTCACGTAATTGATGAGTTCTACCGTATTGGTCCCTTTATAATCCGATCCGAGCACGTCCTCCTGCAGGACGTCGCCACAGATGCCAAAGAAGGTAGGCCCCTCCGCCCGAGTTCTCTTCAGATAACCGGAAAGGAGGGAAATGCCGCCGACGACCTCCATGTCACGGTTTACGGTAAAGTTCAGCTGCCCGTGAATGTCATTACTGTGCAGGATCGTAATCTTCTTCTCGTTCATGCAGGCCTCCTTTCCGTATGATTTCGTGCCTTTTGGCTCCCTTGTCGCCTAGTGCTCTGCTCAGGGCTTCCGCTTTGCTTCATGCCCGGCAGAGTGCTTCCGCTTTGCTTCATGCCCGGCAGAGTGCTTCCGCTTTGCCCCTCTACAGAGCCTTCTTGATCGTCAGGACATTCTTCTCGTCACGGTATTCATAGAAGATGTCATCCACGTTCTTCTTCACCATAAAGATGCCAAGACCGCCGATCTTACGATCGTTTGCTGCCAGCGTTACGTCAGGATCCTCCTTCTTCAGCGGATCGTACGGAACGCCCCGGTCCTCGAAGGTGATCACGGCCACCTTCGGTTCCTCCACCGCAAAGGTGATCGTCGCGTCGCCGGCGTTCGGTGCATAGGCGTAATTCGCCACGTTCACAAAGATCTCTTCCACTGCAAGGTCAAGTTGCATCTGCGCCTTGGGCGAGCAACCTTCCGCCTCCAGTCTTTCATCAACAAAGCCAAGAACCTGATATAGGTTTTCCGTGTTAGCTTCCACCGTCAAGGTAGCCTTAGCGGCTTCCGTGCCTGCCTTAACGTCTTCCCCTTCCGGGTTCTTTTCGGCTCCCTTATATTCCATACAGAGCATCGTAATGTCGTCGAATTGCTCCGCGTCCTTTACGAACTCATTGACGCTGTCCCGTATGCCCTCAACTACTTTCCTTGCGTCCGAATTGTCAATCTTGTTCAGCGCCTCGACCATCCGCTTCGTTCCGAACATCTTCTCCTCGGCGTCCGAAGCCTCCGGCACGCCGTCCGTGTAGACGTACAGCATGTCGCCGGGTTCCAGCTGAAGCTCATATTCCTGATAGCGCATGCCCTCCACGCCGCCGATCACGAGTCCGTGCTTATCCTTAAACAGTTCAAACCTCCCGCCCTTTCTCTTAATGGCAGGATACTCATGTCCGGCATTCGCCGCCGTCAGCTTACCGGTCGAGATCTCGAGAATGCCAAGCCACACCGTCACGAACATCTCCACCTGATTGTTGGAGCAAAATGCCTCATTCATACGCGTCAAGGTCTCAGCCGCTCCGTTTCCGAGCATGGCACAGCTTTGCAGGATGGTCTTCGCGATCATCATGAACAGGGCCGCCGGGATCCCCTTGCCGGATACGTCTGCGATCACGAGTCCCAAGTGATCCTCGTCAATAAGGAAAAAGTCATAAAAGTCTCCGCCGACTTCCCTCGCGGGAGTCATCATGGCGTAGAGGTCAAATTCCTTTCTGTGGGGGAAGGGCGGGAAGACGTGCGGCAGCATGGAAGCCTGGATCCTCGTCGCAAGGGACAGCTCCGTTCCGATCCTTTCCTTCTCTGCCGTGATGGCCGTCAGGTTCGACTCATAGTCCGTCAGCTCCCTCTCCATGTCCGCCAGGGCGAGGCTTAGGTTCTCAAGCTCGTCGCCGGTATGAATGTTCAGCTTTGCAAAGCGCTCCTTCTCCGCCAGATTATTCTTACGGTCGGCCACATATTTGACACTGGCCTCCGCGATCTGGTTAATTGGCTTAACAAGCGCCCTGTTGATACGCCTGGTCTGCAGCCACGCGAGCAGGATCGTGACAAGGGCCAGCGCAATAGTCAGCTGCAGCGCGAACTCCCACATGCCGACCAGCACGTTTTCCACGGAGATGTCAACCAGCATGAAGGACGCGATCTCGCCCTCATCATCTTCCATGGGAAGGGCGACGGTGCAAAGCAGTCCATATGCCTTTGTCCACTCGACGTCATAAAGCGTTCCTTCCCCGTTCCAATTCATGAACTTGTCCAGTCCGTTGGGATCGACTTCCTCCCAGTCACCTGGCATATAACGGTCTTCCAGGTTCGGATCTGCATCCACAATATATATGATGGCACTGTGCTTACGATCATACATGCCAATATAAATGTCATAAACGTCATAATAGCTCAGGGTGCCCGCCAGCATATGTACCAGGGTGTCATACTGACCGCCCTTTTGCTCGAAATGAAGGTCAGCGTAAAAGTCCCGGTATTCCTCCGTGCCCATCTTCATACGATCTTCGTCGCTTAGGCTATCGTAGACCGCCATGACGTCTTTCGAAAGACCGACTGCGTCAGATCCATGGGTCGCGGACATTTTCGACTGATGCGCGGCACTGTCCGCAACGCTGATCAGCTGCTTCATATGGCTCGCCGAATAAAACGCCAAAGCAATAAACTCGGCGATCAGGCCAAAGACGATACAACTGATCACGGTGGATCGCCAGGTCTTTGCAGCCAGGGAATGCCGCCTTTGTTCATATTTACTCATTTCCTGTACGGATTTCTTTTTTCTGAACGTCATCTCTCACCTCACGCCTGCAGCTTTTCTTCCTTTCTTCGAAGTTCCCACTTTTTCTTGACTTCCTCCGCCCTGGCAATCACCTTTTCCTTCCATTCGTCGTCCGGGCCGTCCAACTGATATGCCTCAAATCCGAACTCCCTTCCATAGGAGCAGATCACCGTCTCATCATCCACGTGGAGTGCGATCCGATACCTGCTTGGAACCTTCTGCGGGAGTATGTTCTTGCTCCCCTTTTGTACCTCCTTAAGATGCCTCGTCGCATTGATGATCCCGTCAAATTTCACGCCATAATGACGAAACAGGCTCTTGATATATCGCTCCGAGCGAAAGGAGGAGGTGTAGACCCAGACTTCATAGCCCAGCGCCTGCAGCTCGCGGATCAGATCCGGCGTGCCGAGCCTGAGCCTCTCCCGATAGATCCTGTTCCACGGGAACCGAAGGGCCGGCTCCGTCATGACAAGCTCCGGGGAGACAAACAGTACCTCGTCCAAGTCAAAGGAAACACGCATTTTATCCGTTTGATTTCTCTTTTCCATTCTTCTCCAACTCCCCTATGACGGCAACGGCATCCTTGGACCAGTTCTCTCCGGGATCCAGCGGGAATTCCTGGAACTGTCCGGTACTCTTTTCCGTTCGCAGGATCATGTCATTGTCTAAATGAAGCGTAACGGCATATTTGTTCGCGATCAGCTTTTCCACGCCTGCCTTGCGGCTCGCCGTGTTTTTCTTATCCTTCGCCATGCCGGTGATGATACCGTCCACGTGCACGCCGTAGCAGCGGAAATAATCCCTGACGTCGTCGATGGATTCATAGGTGGAAGAATAGAGCCAAATGTCATATCCATTCTTGGAAAGACTGTAGAACAGCGCGGGAATGCCAAGGCGGATCCGCTTTTTATGCTTTATGCTGTAGGGGAAGCCCAGCTTCTTTTCCAGATACGGGGCGTCCTCCGGCCGAAAGACCACCTCGTCCATGTCGAACGTGGCGCGCTTGTCATGCTTTGAATTCTCCAGGATCTTGCGAATGTCGGATTCCTGCGCAAGATTGATGATCTTCACCGGGATCTTTCCCACGCGAAGCCGCATGGCAGCCGCCCAGCGGTGATGACCGTTGAGGATTAGGTACCCATGGGGATGAAGCTTCTCCACCATGATCGGCTCATCGAAGATATCCTGATGCGTGCGGATATTGTTCATGATCTGCTTCTCATAATTGGAGACGATCTCATAATTCGGCCCGATGTCAGGAAACGTGAATTCGTCCTGGGGATTTGGGTGCATCTTCGTGCAGGGAAGCTTTTTCACCACAAGGCGCTCGAGTAGCCCTGCCTTCACCGGGAACGCAACGCCCTCCTGCTTCTTGATCTCCTCCTGCAGAAAATCGTCAAATGCACTTTTCGCCATGCCGATCCTCCTTCTCTCCAAAAAAGCCGTCAACCTGTAGATTAATATATAATTATACCATAAAAGCCCTGATTTCACAAGCCGCTTGCGGCCCTATGTTTCATCCCTTCCCCTGCTCCACCTGCTTTAAATCATCAAAGTAGAGACCTGATAATCACCTGCAACCCATCCATAACCCAACCTCCCAAGCACGACTTACTTACTTTTATTTTCTCACACTGCCTCACAATATTCAAGCAAATCCACATAACCATTGTTATAATAATGCGAGGGCCCGGCTTGGACGCTCTCTCACAAACCTGTGAGAAAACTCCAAGCCGGGCCCGAGTCCATCTCAAATCTCTTTATCACAATTACTCTACCGTAACGCTCTTGGCGAGGTTCCTGGGCTTATCGACGTCCAGTCCTCTTGCAAGGCTTACGTAGTACCCAAGGAGCTGCAGCGGCACAACGGCAAGGCTGGCAGCAAAATGCTGGTCGATCTGAGGAACGAAGACGCTGAAGTTCGCCGTATCCTCAATGCTGTAATTTCCATAGGTGGTCAGGCCCATGAGATAAGCCCCGCGGCTCTTTACCTCCACCATGTTGCTGATCATCTTCTCGAAAAGCTCTTTCTGGGTCAGCACGCTGATGACCATGGTGCCCTCCTCGATGAGGGTGATGGTGCCATGCTTTAATTCACCCGCCGCATAGGCCTCGCTGTGAATATAGCTGATCTCCTTCATTTTCAGGCTCCCCTCCAGGCTGATGGCATAATCGATGCCTCTGCCGAGGAAGAATACGTCCTTTGCTGCCGCGAACTTCGATGCAAACCACTGGATGCGCTCCTTGTCCTCGAGCACCTTCTCAATCTTTCCGGGAAGGGTCAAAAGCTCTGCGATCAGATGGTCATACTGTGCCTCGTCCACGGCGCCGCGCACCAGCGCAAACTGCAACGAGAGCAGATATCCTGCGATCAGCTGCGCGCTGTAAGCCTTCGTCGTCGCCACGGCGATCTCAGGACCTGCCATGGTATAAAACACGTTGTCCGCCTCTCTTGCGATGGTGGAACCGATCACGTTCACGATGCCGAGGGTCTTCACGCCCTTTTCCTTGGCCAGGCGAAGCGCCGCCAGGGAATCCGCCGTCTCACCGGACTGGCTGATGATCACGACAAGATCCTTTTCGTTCAGCAGAGGATTGCGATAACGGAACTCCGACGCGAACTCCACTCGCACGGGGATCTTTGCAAGGTCTTCCATCACGTACTGCGTCACGACGCCCACGTGGTAAGCACTGCCGCATGCCACGATATGGATCTGATGAATGTCCTTGATCTCCTCCTCGGAAAGGCCAACCTCGCTCAGGTCGATCTTCCCGTCCTTGATCGCCGAATTCAGGGTATCCAGCACGGCTCTGGGCTGCTCGTGGATCTCCTTGATCATGAAATGCTCGAAGCCGCCCTTTTCCGCTGCTTCCGCATCCCAGGTGATCTCGGTGAGTTCCTTCTCGATGACGTCGCCGTCCAGGTTAAAGAAGGTTACCTCTCCTGCGCGAACCCTTGCCATCTCAAGGTTTCCAATGTAATAAACGTTTCTCGCGTATTTTAAGATGGCAGGAACGTCAGAAGCGATATAGGACTCGCCGTTCTCCACGCCGAGGATCATGGGGCTGTCCTTACGCGCCACGTAGATCTCGCCGGGGAAATCCTTGAACATCACTGCCAGCGCATAGGAACCGCGCACGCGCACCATGGTCTTTGCGATGGCGTCGATGGGGCCCATGCCGTATTTCTTGTAATAGTAATCCACGTACTTGACCAGAACCTCCGTGTCGGTCTGAGAATAGAACTTATAGCCCTTACGGATCAGCTTCTCGCGGATTTCCTGATAGTTCTCAATAATGCCGTTATGTACGGCCACGACGTTCATGTCGTCACCGCTCACGTGGGGATGCGCATTGATCTCGGAAGGCTCCCCGTGCGTTGCCCAGCGCGTGTGCCCGATACCGCAGCAGCCCGGAACGGATTGCCCCGCATTGGTCTTCTCCGACAGAATGCGAAGGCGCCCCTTCGCCTTTACGATCTCCGCCTGCTTATCGCCGTCCCTGACGACAATTCCCGCAGAATCATATCCTCTGTATTCCAGTTTTGACAGTCCGTCCAGCAGGATCGGCGCCGCCTGATGCTCTCCCACAAATCCGACAATTCCGCACATAAAAACCCTAACCTCCTAAAAAAGTGTAAAAGGAGCCCCTACCCATCGGTAAGGACTCCTTTGTCCATTTCTATCTTATGACAAAGCTTATGATTTTACAAGCTTTTTTTATGCGATCTTGCTCTTTGCAACTTCAGCAAGGCTCTTGAAGCCCTCTGCATCGCTTACTGCCATCTCTGCGAGCATCTTTCTGTTCATCTCGATGCCAGCCAGCTTCAGACCATACATGAACTTGCTGTAGGAAAGGCCATTCAGTCTTGCTGCTGCGTTGATACGAGCGATCCACAGCTGTCTGAACTGACGCTTCTTCTGCTTTCTGCCTGCGTATGCGCTGGTCAGAGCTCTCATAACGGACTGCTTTGCTACTCTGTACTGCTTGCTTCTTGCTCCTCTGTAGCCCTTTGCAAGCTTTAATACTCTATTATGCTTCTTCTTGGCGTTTAAGCCACCTTTAATTCTTGCCATCTCTTTTTTCCTCCATACCTAAATTAATCATTTCCCTTAGCGTCAATAACTCTTCAACGAACCCTTACAGGTAAGGAAGAATCTTCTTCATGTTCTTTACGTTCGTTGCATCGGTAATAGCAGGCTGTCTGAGATTGCGCTTTCTCTTTGTGGACTTCTTCGTCAGAATGTGGCTCTTATATGCCTTAGCTCTCTTTAACTTACCGGTTCCCGTTACCTTAAAACGCTTTGCCGCTGACTTGCTTGTCTTCATTTTTGGCATGACTGTTTTCCTCCTAAACTCTTCTTTCTTCTATTTTAACTTCTGCGATTCGGCGTGACATGCGTCGATCTATCGCTTCTCAGTTAAAAACATGGTCATACTTCTGCCTTCCACCTTGGGTGCCTTTTCCATCACTGCAACGTCAGACAGATTCTGAGCGAAATCATCCAAGATGTGCTTGCTGGTATTCATGTGCGCCATCTCACGTCCGCGGAAACGAAGCGTCACCTTTACCCTGTCTCCCTTGGTCAGGAACTTTCTCGCCGCATTCATCTTCGTGTTCAGATCATTGGTGTCAATGTTGGGAGAAAGACGGATTTCCTTGACTTCCGTCACCTTCTGCTTCTTCTTTGCTTCCTTCTCCTTGCGGAGCTGCTCATACTTGAACTTTCCGTAGTCCACGATCCTGCAAACAGGCGGCTGCGCGGTGGGTGCGATCTTCACCAGATCCAGTCCTGCCTCCTCTGCCAGTGCCAATGCTTCTCTCGAAGACATAATCCCAAGTTGCTGTCCAGCTTCTCCGATCACGCGTACTTCCTTGTCGCGGATCTCCTCATTGATCATTAATTCGCTAATGGCTTTGCCCTCCGTCATAATGAAATAAAAAAGGTGAATAGCATAACTATCCACCTGCCTTGACAAACCGCCCAAATATGCACAAAATAGACGTGCGAACGCTTTTCAAAAAAGTTATGAACGCTTACTGGCCCGATTGCCGTAAGGTGAGAGTGGATACTCTGCTTGCAATATGGTTGCGTGAAGTTCCTTCACACACTCAAATAACATAACACGGCTTTCCCGCCACGTCAAGTTATTTTTTCGCTTTCTTTGATTTTTTTCGTTCTTTTCGACTTCTTTTTCTCTACGGGCTCCGGCGTATCCTGATGCATCTCACGCGCAATGTAAGCCGGGACCTCTTCCTTGGGAATGCCAAGCGCAATGGCCAGCTCTCCGTACAGGCTGTCCTCGGCGATCCTCGAGTACTTCGCGTCCACCGCCGTCACCTTGCGTCCCATCTCCTGGCGCTTGATCTTTCGCTGATAGGTCGTCTTCAGAATGCGGACCCACTCCTCACACAGATTCGTGCGCATACAGCCGCGATACTCCTGCTCGAGCATCTTGTCGTTGGCAATGGAAATGGGCGCAATGCCGTCCATGGCATGGATCAGCTGCTTTGCCTCCGCCTCGGAGAGTACGCCCCGCATGGATTCCTTCCCCGCGTCAACGGGGATGTAGACCGTGGTTGCATAATTATAGAGGGGCTTCAGGACATAATACTCCCGATCCCCGCTCACGCCAGGCATGCTCAGCTTCATCACGCTTTCCACCGTGCATACCCCTTTGCTCCCACACACTACGTATTCACCCTTGCCAAACACAAAAACACTCCCTTACTTCATCTGCCATCCCGCGTCCTCCGCGAGGCTATATCGCTATTTTCCCACATATAACATTATAGCAGATTATTTCTGTGTTTGTCAGCAAATTTTCAGAATTTAAATCATTTTTGTTGATTTTGCGCAGTATATTCTAGGTTCGTTTTGTGCATTTTGCGAAAAAGGACGCGTGATCGCCTTGTTTTTCCATGCTCCCTGGAAGTAACGGATCAGGCAGACCGCTCCGGTCATCACCCAAGTGGCACCGGTCGTGAGCCATACGCCCCAATATCCGATCACGGGGATCCCGGTGAATACGTGGGCAAACGCCACGCGGCAGATCACCTCGGAGATGCCGTTGATCATCGAGAACGCCGCGTCTCCGCAGCCGTTCATCAAGCCTCTCGGAACATAGATCATGCCAAGGCCAAAGTAGCAAAGACTCGTCATGCGAAGCGCCCTCGTCGCGATCCGGACCGTCTCCGGATTGTCCTTGACAAAGAGTCGGATCAGAGATTCGCCGCCGAGATACATGACGGGGATCATTGCCATGCTAAAGATGGCTGCCATCATGACGGACTGGCGGAAGCCCTTTCGTACGCGCTCCACGTTGCCCGCGCCAATGTTCTGTCCGGAATAGGTCGTCACGGCGCTCGCGAGGGAGGAATACGGCTGCTGCACGAGCTGCTCGATCCTTGCAATGACGGTGTACGCCGCCATGACAGTCTCGCCAAAGCCATTGACGACGCCCTGCAATACCATGCAGGAGACGGCGATCATGGAGCTTTGCAGCGCGATGGGAACGCCCAGTCGGAAGGACCTTGCGATGATCACGCCGTGGGGCTTTAGCTCCTCGCGGGTCAGCTTAAAATAAGGCACCTTCAGGAAGGCATAGATCAGACAGCTGATCGCCGAGATATACTGGGACAGAATGGTCGCCAGAGCCACGCCGAACACGCCCATGCCAAAGGCCGCCACGAACGTCAGGTCCAAAACGACGTTCACCAGGCTTGACAGGATCAAAAAATAAAGCGGCGTCCTGGAATCTCCCAGCGCCCTCAGGATGGCGGAGACACCATTATACGTGGCGATGCCGATGATGCCCATGCAGGTCGTTCTCATATATAAAATGGAATATCCCAGAATGGACTGAGGCACCTTAAGCAGCCGAAGGATTGAAGGGGCCGCCGTAAATCCGATCAGACTCACCACAAGGGACGCCGTGATCAGGACATAGAAAGAATTCGCAATGGTTGCCCGAACATTCTCCTCATCATTTGCGCCATAATACTGCGAAACGATCACTCCGATGCCGATGGCAAGTCCGGAGCTTAGGGAAAAAAACAAAAAATTGGTAGAACCGCAGGTTCCGACGGCTGCCAGCGCGTTCGAACCGACAAAGTTTCCGACGACCATGGAATCCACCATGTTGTATAATTGCTGAAATATGTTACCGATGAGCAGGGGAAGTGCAAATTTTAGGATGTGCCTTGCGGGGCTTCCCGTTGTCATGTTTGTTGTCTGACTCACTGTTTTTCGTCCTCTCAGGGCCCTTCGGGACCCGTTTTCCAATTCCTATTTCTTGTTCCGTCTTTAGCTTTATCCTATCACCTTTCTTTTTTTCTTCCAATCAGCCCTTGCCTTGATATACCCATTTTTTGTCATTTATAATTCTTCTTGACTTTTGCACAAAAATAGCTTAGATTTTAATTATAATCTGTAATTTTTGCCATGGTCCCTGATTTTTCAACCCTGTAAATGTCAATTTTTAATCATTATTTTAATGGAAACGAGGAAAAGCATGACAAATAACAAGAAACCAGAGCGTTTTTACTTTCCCCAGCCCATCAACGTGATCCCTGTTGTTCCGACAAAATATGGTTTGCACTGGCATCACTTTACCGAAATGATCTTCTATCCCATGGATGCTCCGGGAAAATCCTATCCTAAGATCGTCGTCGATCAGACCGTTTATGAAATGCATCCCGGAGACACGCTCCTCATCTGGTCGAGTGAAATGCATGCCGTGGAGTCCAACGCGGACACCTCTCTCCTGGGAATTCAGTTCTCGTCATCGCTCCTCACGGATCTTCCGGAATTTGCGTCCTATGCGCATCTCTTCCGCAATTATCACTTGATCCGCCGCGACGATCCCGAGATGGAATATCTGGCTGAATATATGCATGCAAAGCTCAGTCAGCTCGTGGACGTAAGAAAGTCCCAGAGCCTCTTCCACGGCGTGGAGGAGCTGATCTGTGTTTATGAACTCTTCATGGAATTTGGCCGCTTCCTGCAAAATACGCTCCTTCCCAAGGATCCCACGATCCTGCAGGGAAGCAACCGCACGATCGACAAGATCAACGCAGCCTGCCGCTATATCGTGGAGAACTGCGACAAGGACCTGACGCTGGACGGCGTGGCAGACCACGTGGGCTTTAGCTCCTGCTATTTCTCCAGAGTCTTCAAGCAGACGATCCAGTGCAACTTTGTGGAGTACTTGACGCTCCAGCGCCTAAAGCGGGCCCAGAATCTCCTGGCAGATTCCGATTCCGCCATTACCACCATCGCCATGGAATCCGGTTTCAAGAGCATTTCCACCTTTAACCGCGTGTTCCAAAAGTACAAAGGATGCTCTCCCAGCGAATTCAAGAGGCATTACCTGCAAAACTAATGGAGCCTGCCTGCGAAGGCAGCTCCCCGTCCCTCTTTCCAATGACAAAAAAGTCGGCCACCTAAGCGGTGACCGACTTCTCTTTTTGATAGGTATTCACTTCAAATGCATCTTCCAGACTTTGTCTAATAAACGATGATGCTGTCTCCGTAGCCCTTCGATGACTGGATCCCCTGCAGCGCCTGTGCGTCATACTGGCACTCCCAGAACGACACGAAGGAATCACCGCCTACGTAGACCATGTTGCCGCGAAGGTTCTTAAAGGAGCACTCGCTAAAATATAAATAGCTGTCGATTGCCGCGAACATGTCGAACTCCTGGCAATCCTCAAACCTCGTGGTATTCACGCTCACGTAGTCAGAGTCCACAACATAGAGGCACCCGTAGGTACAGTCATGGATCACGCAATCCGTCAGGTTGACGTTGGAGCAGTGTTCAACGTCCATTCCATGCGCGCCGCATCCATACAGGTCGCACCCTTCCACTCTCGGGTAATTGCAATGGAAAAGGCCGACAACGTCGCCGCTGCAAGATCCCGGCTCGACCTCATGACCAAGGATCAGATTCTCCAGCTTTAAGAACTCACATTTCTCAAAATTCAGGACAAGCGCATGGGAACAATCGCAGACGATCCTTGCCGGATTCTTCGAATCCGCCGAAGCGATCGTCAGATTCCATACGTCATTGATCGCTACCTCCCAGGAATCCTCTTCCCAACCGGAATAAAGAACACCCTTGGGGTTCTCGCCGGCATAATCACCGAACTCCATGTACGGCGTTTTCTCCATGCCGCCTTCATCAACCAGCCATTTCGTCACGTCGTAGGTGCCGGGCTCAAGAAGGATCAGGGCATTGTCCTCGATCGCTCCCAAAAACTCCGCCGTCGTCTTTACGGTCGACACCTTCCCGGGCCAGAACTCTGCGCGTTCCATCACCGTCCAGTCCAAAGCTCTGTCCCAGTCATTGATCTCAGACTTCGTAAATCCCGCATCGGAAAGCAAGCTCTCCGTGCGAGCCTTCAGTTCTTCGCTCGAATAGATTTTGACTCCCGCCGTCTGGAACGCTTCTTCCACCAACGCCTTCAGCTCAGCAGGGCACTCACCTCTCCCGTCATCCGAATCATAATCATAATACTCATAGGTGAAGAAATAAACCTGATTGGGATCCTCTCCCTCTTCATATTCCTGAAAACGATAAGACACCAGGTCGATGCTCTCAAAGAGCGTCTCATCCTCCTCGCGGTTCTGGATCGCAAAGATCGCGTTGTTCAGCGCCTCGGAACTGGTACATGCGCCGCTCATGTTCTCATAGTCCGTGGAATACAGGAAATGATACTCACAGTTGGCATCCAGCATGGAATAGGCGACGTAATATCCCAGGCCGCCGTACCAGGCCTCATAGATCACGCCAAAGTCATTGTTCATGCATTCCTGCCCGCGATATGCTTCGCTGTTCCGATGGCAGGCCTGCAGCTTTCCGTCGAAATTCTTAATGACATATTCATAGGAACCAACGTTCCAGGCATCACCTGCATTGAAAATGCTGACCACAAGCTCCGGCTCACCGTCCCTGCCGCAGTCTATGAAGGCATACCAAACGTCGTCCACGTACACCGAATAATACTCGTCCACGTTGTCCAGTTCCTGAACGCGGCCGATGAACTCCTTCAGAGTATATCCCTTATTCTTCTCAAAGCAAAGAATGTCCTCGTCTTTTTCATACGCGTAATAGGAAAAATCCACGCGGTCGAAATAGACCGGCACCTCTCCTGCAAGGAATCCCTTGTAAAGCTCCATGGATGTCGGAGCCTTCTGGCTCTCTCCGTCTCCGTCCACCTTCTGGTCCACGGAAGAAGAACTCTCCGTCTGCTCCGTCTTCTTTTCCTCGTCACTTTCTTTTGACGCTCCGGACTGATCCTGGCACCCGGTAAGCAGGCACATAAGAACCAAGATCGCTGCCAATGCCAACGCAAGCTTTCTAACTCTTTTCATGATCGCACCTCCCGAAAACAGTATGATTTCTCACTTATTCCATCATTTCCGCGTCATAACGCCCAAGCAGTCATGCCGCTCATGCGCTCTCGTTCATCTTGCTGAGCTTTGCCGCCTGGTCGGCTGCGATACAGGCGTCAATGATCTCCTGAATGTCTCCGTTCATCACCTTGTCCAGCTTATAAATGGTCAGGCCGATGCGGTGATCCGTCACTCTTCCCTGCGGGAAATTATAGGTACGGATCTTCTCGGAGCGATCGCCCGTGCCGATCTGGCTCTTACGAAGCTCTGCCTCCGCGTCATGACGCTGCTGCATCTCGATGTCATACAGCTTCGCCTTCAGCAGGGCAAAGGCCTTAGCCTTATTCTGCAGCTGGGACTTCTCCGTCTGGCTGTATACCACGATGCCCGTGGGATAATGCGTCAGGCGCACTGCGGAGTCCGTCGTGTTGACGCACTGACCGCCGTTTCCGGAGGCACGCATCACGTCGATGCGGATGTCCTTCTCTTCGATCACAATGTCAATGTCATCGTCCACCTCAGGCATCACTGCCACGCTGATGGTGGAGGTATGGATCCTTCCGCCGCTCTCCGTCTCGGGAACGCGCTGCACGCGGTGCACGCCGCTCTCATACTTCATCACGGAATACGCGCCCTGGCCGTTGATCATGAACTGTACTTCCTTCATGCCGCCAATGCCGATCTCATCCACGTTCATGGTCTCCACCTTCCAGCGGCGGGACTCAGCATAATGCACGTACATGCGGTAGATTTCCGCAGCAAAGAGGGCAGCCTCGTCTCCGCCGGCGCCCGCGCGGATCTCCACGATCACGTTCTTCTCATCGTTGGGGTCCTTGGGAAGGAGCAAGATCTTCATCTGCTGCTCCAGCTCTTCAATGCGCTTCTTGCTGTCATTCAAGGTCTCCTTGATCATCTCGCGCATGTCCTCATCGGACTCCTCATCAAGCATGGCAAGGGAATCCTCCACGTCCTGCTTGCACTTTTTATATTCCTTATATGCATTTACGATCGGAGTCAGGTCACTCTGCTCCTTCATGAGCATCCGGAATCGCTCCGGATTGCTTGTCACGGTGGGCTCACTCAGCTCCCCCATGATCTCTTCAAATCGAATCAATAAATCCTCTAACTTATCAAACATATCTATCACCTTTTCAACCTTGGAACGTGCCCTTGGGCACACTGTCAACGAGTAACCAATGTCTGCTTCCAGGGCTACAATCCGTCCTTTGGGTTGAAAAAGCCACATACCACCCGGTCTAATCCGGCATAATCCTTCACGATCTTAACCTCCTTAAAGCCGGCCTCCTTCATGAGACCCATGACCGCTTCTCCCTGGTCATGACCGATCTCGAAAAAGACCTGCGCACCGCCATTTAAGTACGGCGGACACTCCTCTATGATCCTTCGATAAAAATGCAGCCCGTCCTCCAGGCCGTCCAGCGCCATCCATGGTTCATGATCCCGAACCTCCGGCATGAGTCCGCGGATCGTCTCGCTGGGAATATACGGCGGATTCGCCGTGAGTAAGTCAAACCTTCCTTCCACGGGAGCAAACAGATCGCCTTGCAGGAACGTGCAATCCCTCTCCGGGATGAGCGTCTTCGCATTCTCCCTTGCCACCCCAAGGGCTTCCTCCGAGAGGTCGACCCCAACGCCCTGGCATCCGTTGGAATAGCGGAGCAGGCTGATAAGAATGCAGCCGCTCCCCGTGCAAAGATCCAGGATCCGACAGCCGCCGTGCATGTCCTTTAGGACCTCTTCTACAAGGATCTCCGTATCCTGCCTTGGGATCAGTACGTTTTCATTCACCGTAAAGGTGAGGCCCATGAAATCCTGCTCTCCCGTCAGATGCTGCAAGGGGATCCGCTTCCCGCGGCGCCGAAGGAGCTCCAGATACCTCTCCTCCTGCCCTGCAGGGACCTCCTCGTCTCCGTGCGCCAAAAGAAAGCTCCTGCTGACGCCGCAGACATATTCTAAAAGAAGCCGGGCGTCCAGATCACTCTCCGGCACGCCGGCCTCCCGCAACTTTTCTTTTCCAAGAGTTATCATTTGCTGATAGGTCATTCGTCTTCCTCGTCCCAAGTATACCCAAAGGTCTTCGTCAGATACTCTCTCCAGTCAAACACGGCATTCACCGACGCGATGGCAACCTCCACCATCTCCTCGTCCGGCTCCTTCGTGGTGATCTCCTGGAACAAAAACCCGGGTGCGGACAAGAGATTGACAAAGAAATTATCGAACCGCCCCGCAAGACGGATCAATTCATAGGAAATGCCGGCCACGACGGGCATGAGCAAAATGCGCAGACCCGCTCTCTGCCATGGACTGTCCACTTGTATAAAGAAAAAGAGTACAATGCTGACGATGAGGACAAAGAAGATAAAGCTGGTGCCGCAGCGCTTATGAAATCTCGAGGACTTCATCACGTTCTCCACGGTCAGCTCGCGGCCGCGCTCGATGCAATTGATGCATTTATGCTCCGCGCCGTGATACTGATATAATCTGCGGATGTCCTTCATCGCGCTGATCGCAGCCGCATATAAAAGGAACAATGCGATGCGGATCACGCCCTCGATGATGAGCAGAAGGGAACGGTTGCGTACAAACCCTTCAAAGTACCGAGAAAGGAAATAAGGTAACAGGATGAAAATTCCAATGGCAAGCGCTACGGATAACAAGGTGATGATGACGGAGAGCACCTTCTCTCCATTTCCTCCGGAAACCTTGTCCAGTGCCTTGTCCACCAAGGTATTCTCCTCATCCTCCTCATAGAAGGATGCCGAGTAATTGAGCGCCTTCGTGCCGAGCACGAGGGAATTGATAAAGTTGAACACGCCGCGCAGGAACGGCACTTCCAGGATCTTACTCCCGTGAAGCAATCCCTGGTAATTCTCCACCTCAACGGCGATCTCACCGCTGGGCTTTCGAACGGCCACGGCATATTTCTCTTCATTTTTCATCATCACGCCTTCGAGCACTGCCTGTCCGCCAATGCCTGAGTAATGCTTTTTGATCTTAGCCATGCGAGATACCTCACTAAAAAAATTCCCGGAAAACCGATACACAGTTTTCCGGGCTTCGCTGCATTATTTAACGCCGTACTTTCTATTGAACTTATCAATACGTCCATCAGTTCTTGCAGTCTTCTGCTGACCCGTGTAGAATGAGTGGCACTTGGAGCAAACCTCCACGTGGATCTCCTTCTTGGTGGATCCGGTAACAAAAGTGTTACCGCAGTTACAGGTAACGGTTGCCTGGTAGTATGCGGGATGGATTCCTTCTTTCATCTCTATCACCTCTCTATTAAAATGGTTATTATTCGTTCTCATCCGCACTGCTTATGGAACCACAAACAGCGTTGTTATTGTAACACAGGTTTTTTCTTCTTGCAAGAGGTAAATGAAAAAATCTTAAAAATCTTAAATTCCCGCAAAACCAAAGGATTTTTTAGATGAATTTATTCTTTTTTACCATCTGCACGAACTCGGTATTATTCTTGGTCCGCGCGAACATGTCAAGGATCCGGTCTGTCGCCTCATCCGGCTTTAAGCCGTTTAATGCCTTCCTCATGACGTTGATCGCTTCGAGCTCCTCCGAATTCAGGAGCAAGTCCTCTCTTCTCGTGCCGGACTTTGCAAGGTCGATGGCGGGGAAGATCCTCTTCTCGGAAAGCTTTCTGTCAAGCACCATTTCCATGTTGCCAGTGCCCTTAAATTCCTCGTACACCACGTCGTCCATCTTGCTTCCCGTGTCCACCAGGGCCGTGGCAAGAATGGTCAGGCTGCCGCCCTCGCGCATGTTTCTCGCCGCGCCAAAGAAGCGCTTCGGCATGTGGAGCGCCGACGGGTCAAGACCGCCGGAAAGGGTTCTTCCGCTGGGGGGAACCACCTGGTTATACGCTCTCGTCAGACGCGTGATGCTGTCGAGCAGGATCACCACGTCCTCCTTATGCTCCACCAGACGCTTTGCGCGCTCGATGGCCATCTCGGACACTCTCTTATGATGCTCCGGAAGCTCGTCAAAGGTGGAATAGATGACCTCCACGTTCTCACCGATGATGGCCTCACGGATGTCCGTCACTTCCTCGGGACGCTCGTCAATGAGCAGGATGATCATATAGGTCTTCGGATTATTGCGGAGAATGGACTTCGCCACCTCCTTGAGGAGTGTGGTCTTACCAGCCTTCGGGGGTGACACGATCATGCCTCTTTGGCCCTTGCCGACGGGGCTGACCAGATCCATCACGCGCATTGCCACGCTGCATCCCGGCGTCTCTAACTTGATCCTCTTGTCCGGGAAAATGGGCGTCATGTCGCTAAAGTCCTTGCGCTTTGCGGATTCCTCAGGCGTATACCCGTTGATGGTCCGCACGTAGAGCAGCGCGCTGAACTTCTCCTGCTGCGTCTTGATCCGCTTGTTTCCGCGGAGAATGTCTCCGGTCTTTAAGCCGAAACGGCGGATCTGGCTGGGTGCCACGTAGACGTCATTCTCGCCGGGGAGATAATTCTCGCCGCGGATGAAGCCATAGCCGTCCGGCATGACCTCGAGAATGCCATATGCCTCGATGCCGCTGTCGAGCTCCGCAGGGAACTGATTGGCGTCATACACTTCATTAGCGCGGTTTAGCTTCGACGCATCCTGCGCACCGCCCTGGACGGGAGCCGTCTGCGCCTGCTGCGCGGGAGCCTGTGCCGTCGCGGGTTTTGCCGCCGCGGGAGCAGCAGGTCTTGGCGCCGTCTGTGCATTCGTCACCGCTGCAGGCCTGGGCATCACAGGAGCCGTCTGCGTATTCGTCGCCGCGGTCCTAGGCGAAGCAGGCGCTGCTTGTGCATTCGTCGCCGTTGCGGGCTTAGGCGCGGCCTGCGTATTCATCTGCACTGCGGACTTAGGCGCTGCAGGTGCAGCCTGTGCGTTCGTCTGCGTTGCAGGCTTTGACGCCGGCTGGGCAGCTGCCGCCTTCTTCTCCTCGAGCTTTTTTAATCTCTCATCTTCTTCCAACATGGCCTCCACGACTTCTGCCTTCTTCATCGTGGAAGTCCCCTTCAGCCCCCTTGCCTTTGCAAGATCCCTTAATACGGTCAGCGGAAGTGATTCGTATTTTTCTCTCATGAAAACCTCCTGTTTTGAAAATCGTCCCAACACAAAAAACACTGTGACTGAACTTGACATAACCGAACGCACGGCGCCGTCAAGTCCTGTGATCAGCTCGTTTTATTCAAATGATTGTCTGGGATTTATAATAAGAGTATCGGGACATGGTAAAACAATTTCTATTACAACTTTCCATACGATTGTAATATAAAATCAGAAAAAAGGGAAGTACAATTTGTCAAAAACTCAAAAATATTTTTCTGCGGCTTGAATCAGACTTGAAAGTTCATTTTTCTTAGGCTATACTATATACAGTTTTTTGTGGGGAAACAAAGACGACACAATAAGAAAGAAAAGAGGTTGTTTTATGACGACAAATGAAAAGGCAATGATGATGCATAAAGAATGGCAGGGCAAGATCGAGACCGTCTCCAAGGCTCCCGTAAAAACCAGGGAAGACCTGGCGATCGCGTATACGCCCGGCGTGGCGGAGCCCTGTAAGGTGATCGCAAAGGATCCCGAGGCCGCTTATACTTATACCATGAAGGCGAACACCATCGCCGTAGTCTCCGACGGAAGCGCCGTTCTGGGACTTGGAAACATTGGACCTTATGCGGCAATGCCCGTTATGGAAGGCAAGGCCGTTCTCTTTAAGGAATTCGGCGGCGTGAATGCCGTTCCCATCTGTCTGGACACCCAGGACACCGAAGAGATCATCAAGGCAGTGACCTGGCTGGCACCCAGCTATGGCGGAATCAACCTTGAGGATATCAGCGCTCCCAGATGCTTTGAGATCGAGGAGAGACTGAAGGCAACCCTGAACATCCCCGTGTTCCATGATGATCAGCACGGCACCGCCATCGTGGTTCTGGCCGGCATCATCAATTCCCTGAAGGTCGTTGGCAAGAAGAAAGAGGACTGCCGCATTGTCATCAATGGTGCGGGAAGCGCCGGCATCGCTATTTCCAAGCTGCTGCTCTCCTATGGTTTCCCTTATATCACCATCTGTGACACCACTGGCATCATCTCCAAGAACAGAACCAACCTGAACTGGATCAAGAAGCAGATGGCAGAGGTGACCAACCTGGATGGTCTGGATGGCTCCCTTGCCGATGCAATGAAGGGCGCAGACATCTTCGTCGGCGTATCCGCTCCCGGCGTCGTAACCGCTGAGATGGTAAAGAGCATGAACCGCGACGCGATCATTTTCGCGCTCTCGAACCCCGTTCCCGAGATCATGCCTGACATCGCAAAGGCTGCAGGCGCAAGGGTTGTCGGCACCGGAAGAAGTGACTTCCCCAACCAGGTCAACAACGTGGTTGCATTCCCTGGCATCTTCAAGGGCGCTCTGGAAGGCCGCGCACCGCAGATCACCGAAGAGATGAAGCTCGCTGCTGCACTTGCCATCGCAAGCCTTGTTCCCGAGGAGGAGCTCTCCGAGGACAACGTAATGCCCGAAGCTTTCAATCCCAAGGTTGCAGACCTTGTAGCAGAGGCGGTAAAGAGTCACATCAAGAGATAAGCTCGTGAGGTAATGCATGGTACAAGATCCTTTGATGCTTTATAAATTGATCGTACTTTACATGCTCGATCGTGTGAACTTTCCCATGACGGGCGCGCAGATCAGCGATTTCATGCTGGAGAAGGAATATACGAACTTCCTCACCCTGCAGACCGTGATCAGCGAGCTGACGGCTGCCGGCATGATCTCCTCGCAGTCCATCCGCAACAGGACGCATCTCTCCATCACCACGGAGGGAAAGGAGACCCTGCGATTCTTCGAAAACCGTATCGGAGACGCCATCAAGACGGACGTCAAAACTTATTTTCAGGAAAAGGAGTTCGACCTGCGAAATGAGGTGTCCGTGCTCGCAGATTATTATAAAGCCACCAGCGGCGAGTTTGAAGCTCGCCTCGTGGCGAAGGATCGAGGCATCTCGCTCATCGACCTGACGCTCTCCGTCCCCACCAGGGAAATGGCGGAAAACGTCTGCGACAACTGGCAAAAGAAGAACCAGGAAATTTATCAATATGTTACAAAGGCATTATTTTAGGCGGTGAAAACTCACCGCCTTTTCTTTTACTCAGTCTCTCTTTTGATCAGTCTTTCCTGGGCTTCTTGATCGCTTCCGTTCTTTACTCTTTCTCTTCCTTCGGCTTCTTAGCGGCTTCCGCCTTGATCTTCTTCATGTGTTCCCGGATCTTGACCTCATATCCATTGCCGGAAGGCTGATAAAACTCTTTTCCGTTTAATTCATACGGGAGATACTGCTGATCCACGTAATGATTCGGATAATCATGTGCATATTTATAACCCGTTCCGTGTCCCAATTTCGCCGCTCCTTTATAATGTGCGTCCTGCAGGTGTGTCGGGATCGGAAGATTCCCCGTCCGCTCCACCTCCTGCATGGCCGCGAATATCCCGCAGGCCGCATTGCTCTTCGGCGCGCAGGCCACGTAAGAAACCGCCTGCGCCAGGATCAGTTGTGCCTCCGGCATTCCGATCCGCTCCACGGCCGCCGATGCATTCACTGCCACCACCAGCGCCTGCGGATCCGCATTCCCCACGTCCTCCGACGCACAGATCATGATCCTTCGCGCAATGAATTTGACGTCCTCTCCCGAAGAAAGCATCCTCGCCAGATAATAGAGGGCCGCATCGGGATCCGACCCCCGCATGCTCTTGATGAAGGCGGAGATCACGTCATAATGATTGTCCCCATTCTTATCATAACGCATCACGCGCTTCTGAATGCATTCCTGCGCGACCTCCAGCGTGATATGGATCTTACCGTCCTCAGCGCGCGGCGTCGTCATAATGCCGAGCTCCACGGCGTTCAGCGCGTGCCTTGCATCTCCGCCGGAGAGGTCCGCGAGGAACTCCTTCGCGTCCTCGTCAATGACCGCGTCATAGGCTCCCATGCCCCGCTCTTTGTCATAAACGGCCTTCTCGATCAAGGTCTGAACGTTCTCCTGCGACAGGGGCTTTAACTCAAAGATAATGGATCTGGAGAGCAATGCCCCGTTCACTTCAAAATATGGATTCTCCGTGGTGGCGCCGATCAGGATGATCGTGCCGTCCTCGACAAAGGGAAGGAGGTAATCCTGCTGCCCCTTGTTGAACCGGTGGATCTCATCGATGAACAGGATGGTGCGGCGGCCGTACATGCCCTGCTCCTGCTTCGCCTTCTCCACCACCTCTTCCATGTCCTTCTTGCCTGCCACGGTGGCATTGATCTGCGTAAAGGTGGCACTGGTCGTGTTCGCGATCACCTTGGCCAGCGTCGTCTTTCCGGTTCCGGGCGGGCCGTAAAAGATGATGGAACTGATCTTGTCCGCCGCGATGGCGCGGTAAAGGAGCTTGTCCTTCCCGATCACGTGCTCCTGCCCAACGACCTCATCCAGGGTCTTAGGGCGCATCCTCGCCGCAAGGGGAGATTCCTTCTCCATCCTCGTATTTCTCATATAATCGAATAGATTCATATTGTCCATGCTCTGTAGCTTCCTCTGCTCACTGTTCTCCACATAAGTACGATGGCGGAGCGTTCGTCCCTTAATAATCCACCTTTAACAGGCACAGCCCCTTCGCGGGAGCCGTGGGGCCTGCGAGGGATCGGTTCTTTGCCTCGATGAGCTCCGGAATGGATTCGGGATCCCTTTGACCGAAGCCGACCTCCAGCAGGGTACCGGTCAGAATGCGCACCATGTACTGTAAGAAACCAGAGCCATGATAGGTCAGGCGAAGATAGTCGCCGTTTAATTCTATGTCAATGCGGTCCACCATGCGGACGGTGGATTTCTTCATTCTGGGATTGCCGCAAAAGCTTGCAAAGTCATGCGTTCCCATCAGATATTCCGCTGCCTTTCGCATGGCTGCCACGTTCGGCACGTCCTCCAGCACGTAAACATATTTCCGGTCGAACACGGGCTTTGTCTCACCGACGTAGCAGGTGTACTGATAGGTCTTGCCCTGCGCCTTATAGCGGCTGTGAAAGCCTTCTGCCGCGATGCGCACGTCGCGGACGCAAATGTCGTCCGGCAGGTATTGATTCATATAATCACGGATCTCTTCCACGGTTTTGTCCGTGGTAAATCTCGCGTTGGCCACCATGCCCCGGGCGTGAACTCCTGCGTCCGTGCGGCCCGCGCCGATCACCTCAACCGGTTCTCCCACCATGAGAGACAGCACCGACTCCAGCTTCCCCTGAATGGTCATCTCCTGCCCCGGCTGATGCTCCCAGCCATAAAACCGGCTGCCGTCATATTGTAGGATCATCTTATAATTCACGCTCATGTAAAACTCCTTTATCCACGCTTCGTTTTGCAGTTCCTTACGCTATTTACGCCTTATTCTTTTCGCTTTGCCTTCGCGTATTTCCCGCTTGCTTTCATTACTTGTCTCGGCTTTCATCTTATCTTATTTCCCTGAAATATGCAAGTCTCAGGTCTCCTCTTCGGGCAGATCCGCACAAAAAAGGAGAGGCACCCGTCCTCTCCTTTTTCATCCTTTACAGGGTCACGCCCTGCTTAAAGATCGCCATGTCATGAAATCCCGCCTCTTCGCTTCGCACCTTTCGGCCCGATGCCACCTCCAGAACGTAGGAAAAGAGCCTCTCTCCCAGCTGCGCCGGCGCATCGTCAGTAAGAACCACTCCCGCGTCGAAATCGATCCAGCTTTTTTTCTTCGTTGCCAGCGAAGAATTGCTCGAAATCTTGATCGTTGGCACGGGAGATGCAAAGGGCGTTCCCCGTCCCGTCGTAAAGAGGATGATCTGTGCCCCGCTGGCTGCCAGCGCGGTCGCGGCCACCAGATCATTTCCCGGCGCCGAAAGGAGATTCAGCCCCGATGTTTCCACCCGCTGTCCATACGCAAGAACGCCCCTCACGGGCGCGCTGCCGGACTTTTGCGTACAGCCAAGAGACTTATCCTCCAAGGTGGAAATGCCGCCCTGCTTATTACCGGGCGAGGGATTCTCATAAATGGTCTGATGATTCTCCGTATAGTAGCGTTTAAAATCATTGATCAGGCAAACCGTCTTATCAAAGAGCTCACGGTTTTCACACCGATTCATTAAGATCTCCTCCGCGCCAAACATTTCCGGGACCTCCGTGAGGATCGTGGTGCCGCCCATGCCGACGAGCAGGTCGGAAAAACGGCCCACCAAAGGATTTGCGGTAATGCCGGAGAACCCGTCGCTCCCGCCGCACTTCATGCCGACGATCAGCTTAGATGCCGGCAACGTCGTCCTTTGATCCGTCGCCGCCTGATCAATGAGTTCCTTCAGGATTTCCTCTCCCGCGGCCATCTCATCCTCCACCTCCTGGCAGACCAGGAAGCGAACGCGCTTTTCATCATACGCGCCAAGATAGGGCTTCAATGTCGCCACGCCGCTGTTTTCGCACCCGAGCCCCAGCACGAGCACGCCCCCCGCATTGGGATGCAGGATCAGATCTGCCAAGATCTGCCTCGTGTGCTCCTGATCCTCTCCCATCTGAGAACAGCCGTAGGGATGCGGGAACGCGATCACTTCCTCCACGCTCCCGTGAAGATACGCATTCGCCTTCCTTGCCAGCGCCGTCGCAATGCTGTTAACGCAGCCCACCGTCGGCACGATCCAAATCTCATTTCGCACGCCAACCTTCCCGTCCCCGCGAAGGAAGCCCTGGAATGAGGCTTGTTCTGCAGCCCCGCCTGGCTTTCCACCTCTATCGGCAATCCCGTTGCACCTTGCTTTCCCATCGCCCTCGGCAATTCCATTGCACTCTGCTTTCCCGGCATCCCCGACAATTCCGTCGCTTCCAGCCTTCCCGTCGTCTCCAGGTACCTTCGCCGGCTCATAGGCATACTCCAGCACTTCGCCCAGTGCCGTCCGGAGATTGTGCACGTGCACCCACTGGCCCTCAGAAATTAGCTCCTTTGCAAGCCCGATGCGATGACCATACTTGATCACCTCTCCCCCTTCCGGGATCTCGCGAAGCGCGATCTTATGCCCGGCGGGCACAGTCTCCAGTGCAGTGACAAACCTTCCATCCTCCAGCGCAAGTCTCTCGCCTGCCTTCAGTTCCTTAAGGGCCACTGCCACGTTATCTCTTTCATGAATCCTGATCCAATCCTTCATCTTCTTCTCCTTAAAGCACAGCCTGCCTTGTACGGCCTATCCTGCCTTGCCTCACTTTGCCGCTCCTGCCTACTCCATGCCGCGCTTTATCCAAGCTCCTCCAGCGCACTGCGCATGCCATCCCTTCGGATCTTCTCCAGATATCCTGCCACCTCATCCGAAAGCCCCGGGATCTCGCTTAAGTCCTGCCCCCAGAATTCCTTCCTGGAAAGGACTGCCTTGGCATATTCCCGCGCATCCTTCCCGCTGTTTTCCGCAAAGAAATCCAGCACGGCCTGATCATCCAAAATTTCATATTCCTGCGCGCCGCGATGCCCGATCAATGCCTTCCCTCGCCGCTTTGCACCCGTATAGAAGGCAAGGAGCGCCGCCATGGAAAAGGTCAAGTGCTTCGGAAGCCTTCCCTCCCTCGCGGCGTACGAAAGCAGGCTTGGCATGCAGCGCGTACGCCATTTCGAAACGGAATTCAAGGAAATGGAAAGCAGGGCGTGCCTTACGTACGGATTCCGAAAGCGCTCGAGGACAGCCCCCGCGAACTCCTCCAAGTCATTTTTCGGAAGCTCCAGCGTGGGGATCACCTCCCCATAGATCGTCTCCTGAATGAACCTGAGGATCGTCTCGTCTTCCATGGACTCCCGCACAATATCATTTCCGCAAAGGAAGGAGGCCAGCACGAAGGAAGTGTGCGCGCCGTTCAGGATCCGAACCTTTCTTTGCTTATAAGGCTTAATATTCTCCGTGAAGATCACTGGCAGTCCTGCCTTCGGCAGCGGGAACTCCTCGCTAATGTCCTTCTCGCTCTCGATCACCCAAAGTCCAAAGGGTTCCCCCACCGTGATCAGGTCATCCTGATAGCCAAACCGCTCGCAGAGGGCTGACGCCTCCTCCCTGGGATATCCGGCGACGATCCGGTCCACCAAAGTGGACGCGAAGATGCATGCCTCCTTCACCCAGGCCTCGAACCCTTCCTCCAGTCCCCAGTTTCTCGCCTGCCTCAGGACACAGTCCCTTAATACCTTTCCGTTGTCGTCGATCAGCTCCGCCGGCAGCAGGATCAGCCCCTTGGAAGGGTCTCCCTGAAAATGCAGATATCTCTCATATAATAGCTTACAAAGCTTTCCCGGAAAGGACTTAGGCGGGCAATCCTCCAGGCGGTCACTCTCCTCATAGACGATCCCGGCCTCCGTGGTATTCGAGATCACGAACCGAAGCGTCACGAGCTTTGCGAGCGCCGCATATGTTTCATATTGTTCATAGGGATGCACGGCATCCGCCACGCAGGTCACCACATGCGCCTGCTCCTTCGGCTCCCCGTCTATGATGCCGCGGAGCACTGCCGTATACTGGCATTCCTGCCGTTCAAATCGCTCTAAGCTTCCATGCGCCGTCGGCTTTACGATCACGACATCACCGTCAAAGACTCCCCTCTCATTTGCCTCATCGATCATGAGATCCGCGAAGGCGCGAAGGAAATTTCCCTCGCCATATTGAAGCACGCGGACGGGCCTTGCCTTCTTGCCCGTCATTTTCTGATTCAGGTATTCCATGCTGCCTGACTGTTTTCCATTTTCTTTCCGTTCCACTTTGTCTTGCCCTTCTTGCTCCTTGTTTTTCCGCTCTATGTAAGCGTTTACATTCCTAATCTTACACCATTTTCAGCCAAAGTCAAGCCGCTTTTCCTTTTTCATTTCCTTTCTTGACTTTTTTTCCCGCCCCGCGCTATAATGATATCATTGAATGTAACTGCTTACAATCGCACCTCAAAAGGAGCAACTTTCATCATGGCACTTACCATTTATGACATCTCCAAAAAAGCCGGCGTGTCCATCGCCACCGTCTCCCGCGTCCTGAACGGGAGCGACAGCGTAAAGGCCGCCACCAAGGAAAAGGTTCTGCGCGTGATCGAGGAATATGATTATAAGCCCAATGCCTATGCCCGCGGAATGGGCCTCCATTCCCTGCGCACCATCGGCATTCTCTGCGCGGATTCCTCCGATCTGTACCTTGCCAAGGCCGTATACTTTCTGGAGCGCGAGCTTCACGCAAGCGGCTACGAATCCCTTCTTTGCTGCACCGGCTATGACCTGACCGACCGAAAGAACTACATTCAGCTGATCCTGTCAAAGAAGGTGGACAGCCTGATCCTCGTGGGCTCCCATTATGTTTCGGGGAAGGAAGAAGAAAACGAATATATCCGCGAGGCGGCAAAGCAGGTGCCGGTCATGCTGCTCAATGCTTCCTACAACTGTCCGAACGTCTATAGCACGCTGTGTAATGATCAGGCAGCCACCTTTGAGGCGACCTCAAGCCTGATCCGCGCCGGGATCGACGATCTTCTCTACCTCTATGATTCCAATTCCTACAGCGGAACGAAAAAGCTCCAGGGCTATAAGGAGGCCATGAAGCGGCATAAGCTTCCCGATCCCTCCTCCCTGATCCATTATTACGGAGGCCGCACGGATCAGATCGAAGCCATCACGGACTTTATCCAAGGCATCGCCGACAAGGGGATCACCTTCCACGGCATTGTGGCGTCGGATGACTCTCTCGCCGTCGGCGCAGTGAAATACGCGAAGAAAAACGGCCTTCGCATTCCGCAGGATCTCGCGATCATCGGATATAACAACTCCATGCTCACGGCCTGCACCGTTCCGGAGATCACAAGCGTCGACAACCGTCTGGAAAACTTAACGCTCCGGCTCGTCCAGACGCTCCTTGGCGTCCTTGCCGGGGAAGAGATGCCGGCGCAGTCCGTCTTTTCCGGAAAGCTGATCCAGCGCGGGACCACGCCGTAGAAAAGCGCGGCGCCTTACGGGTAAATTTATAAGAAATCAAACTATTCCAGGTAAGCATATGGGATCGATCACGAGAAAAGGAGAAAAAACATGAAGGCATTTATGGATCAGGATTTCATCCTGTCAAACGAAGTAGCAAAGAAGTTATACAATGAGTACGCAAAGGATGTGCCGGTTCTGGATTATCACTGCCACATCAACCCGAAGGAGATCTGGGAGGATCGGCAGTTCGAAAACATCACCCAGGTCTGGCTGGGCGGCGACCATTATAAATGGCGTTTTCTTCGCTCCTGCGGCGTGGAGGAGCGCTTCATCACGGGCGACGCCTCTGACAAGGAAAAGTTCCTGAAATGGGCAGAGTGCCTTGGCAAGGCCATCGGCAATCCCCTCTTCCACTGGAGCCATTTAGAGCTCCGCAAATACTTTGGGTACCAGGGCGTGCTCAATCGAAACACCGCCGAGGAAGTATGGGAGCTTTGCAACAAAAAGCTCGCCGAGCCCTCCATGAGCGTGCGCGGCCTGATCAAGTCCTCGAACGTGACCCTGATCTGCACCACCGACGACCCCGTGGATGACCTGGAATGTCACAGAAAGATCGCGGAGGATGCAACCTTCGACGTGCAGGTGCTCCCCGCCTGGAGACCTGACAAGGCCATGAACCTGGAAAAGCCGACTTACTTAGAATATCTTGCCACCTTGGAAAAGGTCTCCGGCATTCAGATCGACAGCTTTGCCGCACTCTGCAAGGCCCTCAGCGCGAGAATGGATTTCTTTGGGAGCAGAGGCTGCCGCGTCTCCGATCACGGTCTTGAATATGTTTCCTATGCGCCCGCTTCCCAGCAGGAGGTGGAAGCCATCTTTGCAAAGCGCGTAAACGGCCAGACCATCAACCACCAGGAAGAGATCCGCTTTAAGACCGCATTCATGCTGTTCATGGGGCGGGAAGATGCAAAGAGAAATTGGGTGATGCAGCTGCACTACGGCTGTAAGCGCGACAACAACACGCTGCGCTTCGAAAAGCTTGGCCCCGACACGGGCTTTGACTGCATCGGGAACAACTCTCCCGCCGCCGATCTCGCAGATTTCCTGAACGCTTTGGAGAAAACGGGCGAGCTTCCAAAGACCATTCTCTACAGCTTAAATCCGAATGACAATGCCGCGATCGGCACGATCCTCGGCTGCTTCCAGGACAGCACTGCCGTGGCAAAGATCCAGCAGGGCAGCGCATGGTGGTTTAATGACAATAAAACCGGCATGGAGGAGCAGATGATCTCCCTGGCAAACCTTGGAAACCTCTCTGGCTTTGTCGGTATGCTCACGGATTCCCGAAGTTTTCTTTCTTATACGCGCCATGATTATTTCCGCCGGATCCTTTGCAACCTGATCGGCACCTGGGTGGAAAACGGCGAATTCCCCGCCGATTATGAAATCCTCGGCGAGATCATAAAGGACGTAAGCTATAACAATGCCGTGAACTATTTCGATTTCGACCTAAAGACCGTATAAATCACTTCACGGACAATTTACATGGACAGACCACGCAAAAGCGCTCCCCCGGGCTAACCCGCAGGGAGCGCTCTTTTATGTTAACGCCTGCCCATTCATAAGCTTAGAATGCCGGCAGACGATCCTCCTTCGGCACGAAGTAAGGACTGTTCTCATCAATGTCATAGATCTCATAGAATTTATCAAACTGGCCTAAGATATAATTGACCCTTTCTTTTCCGGGCAGGTGCGTGTCGCCGATGATGTAATCCATGTCGTCCTTGACGTAATAGCTTGCCCTTTCCTTCGCATAGGAACGGAAGAAGAGGTCATAATCTGCATCCTCTCTCTCTGCGAGAGCCCTCAGGCAAACCTCGACTGCCATCAGATCCGCAAAGGTCTCAGCGCTCACGCGTTCTCCGCTTAACTTTTCGCCATAATCCACTTCCATGCCGTCGAAGAAATCGGCGATCTTCTGAACGCGCTCTTCATATCGCTCCATCTCCTCCTCTTTCATCCAGGGATCATAATATCCGGTATCGTCATAATAGCTTCCGTTCGGATCATATGCGTGCGAGATCTCATGTGCCATCGTCTCTCCAAGACACGCCAGTCTCACCTCGTACGGTGCATCCTTCGAGCAGTCGGGGTTGGAAAGATAACCAACGGCGATGCTGATCGAATTCAGTTTGGCGTAATAAGAGGCATTGTGCTGCAGCATCATTCCGTCAAAGGTGGAACGATCCTCATAGAAATCAGCAAGCTGCGACTCTGAAAAATTGCGGTTATGCTTATGAAGATTGATCACGTTCTCCACAACGTTATTCGTGAGCACATAATCGGTCAGCTCATTGAGATGGCCATTCTCTCCAAAGAAGGGCGTGATCCGGAGGATCTTTCGTCTTGCCAGCTCCCTGCCGTGGATCGTCAGCCATTCGGAATCAGCAACCACCAGTCTCTCATACTTCTTGATGTCCTCGAGCATTTCCTTGGCATCCTCGATCGTCTCGTCCGCAATATAAGCCTTCTGATACTCCTTGGTCAAGGGATCACTTGCATAGGTCATGATCAGGGCCATCGCGTCATCGGGTTCCTCCATGATGGTCAACGTGCGGCGCGACAGGAAAGAGAGCGCCGTGCAATAATAGAAGTCGCGAAGTATTTCCATGTTTTCAGGCTGATAGAGATCCCGCAGGAAGGCCATGCCTTCCAGGAGTCCAAGATACATCTCTATCTCCGGCAAAGCCCCCAGATCACTCAGAATACTGATCACCGGAATGCCGACCTTTTCCTGATCCAGCTGGTCCTGCCCGATATAATACCAATATCCGACGTTCTCAACGCTCTTTTTGAAATTATTGATCATCAGGTCCACTTTTAAGGCGTTCTCAACCTTCTTCTTCGCCTTCGCCTGATCATAACCGATCTTACTAAAATATCCCAGAAGGCGTTCCATGCACTCAGCCTGTTCGTCCAAAGTGCCATGATCCGTCAGACCCATGGGATCGACCCAGGTCATGTTCTGGCCATATCCGTCCGCACTGATCGTATAATACAGAAGGGCGTTATAAATGGAATACTCCTCGTCGCGGTAGAGCTTATACAGGTCGTCGAGCTTCCCTACCTTTTCAATGGGAGCAAGGTGCGCCTTAATGGTCTTGATCCTCTGGTCATAAGTGCTTTCATCCGACAGTTGCCGATAGAAAGTCACGATTTTATAAAAATCATCCTCCGGCGACATTTCATCGAGATTAGCCTGCTCCAGGAGCTCCTTCACCTGATCCGCGATCATGTCATCGAGTTCCCAAGCGTGAGTGTTCGACTCGTCGCCTTGATTCTCTGCCTTCCACTCTGCATTCACGAACTCATCGAAGTCCCAGATGGGTTTCCCCTGATCGTCAATCTTTGCAGTGACCGGCGCCTGCACCTCCTGACTGGGCAAGGCCTCACTTCCTCCTTCACTTGACTGATCGGGCGCCTGCGAGCTTGTCTGCGTAATGCTAGTCTCCGTCTCTGCAGAGCTCTCCGCGCCTTGTGCTCCGCCCCCGCATCCTGCCGTCGACAGGATCATGGATGCACTAAGGAGCACTGCCAACCCTCTGGACAACCTTCGTTTTCGTTCTGGTTTCATATTTTCGATTCCCCCTTTGTAATAGATAGGTTAAAAACGATTTATTAAAAGCTAATTTCATCTTATCACAACTTTCCCGCCTAATATATTCCGTAATGGCACACGATACTTTTCATTATCGTGCAGATTTTGGTCTTTCTCACTCCATTAAAATTTCGTCCACCGTCACGAACTCATAGCCTTCCTTCCGCAACGCATCCACGATCTGCAGCGCCGCCTCCACGCTCGTCTTATAATAATCATGCAAAAGAATGATGCTGCCCTCCTTGGCCTTTTTCACCACGCGCATTGTCACCGTGTCCGCATTCAGGCAGCTCCAGTCCGTCGGATCGATGGTCCATAGCACGGGAAACATGTTCAGCTCTTTCTCCAGCGAGCGATCCCAGCTGCCATAGGGCGGGCGCACGTACAAGGTCTCCTCCCCCGTAATGTCATAAAGGATCTCATTCGTCCGTCGGATCTCCCCTGCGAATTCCTGCCGGTTGTCTGCGCGAAGCTGTAAGTGGCTGTAGGTATGATTTCCGATCAGATGCCCCTCCGCCTGCATCCTGAGAATGAGATCCGGATGGAGCGATGCATGCTCTCCGGTAACAAAAAACGTGGCTGGCACGCCACGTTCCTTTAGTCCGTCCAATAATAGCGTTGTATAAGTGGGATGTGGCCCGTCATCAAAGGTCAGGGCGATCTTCTTTGCCTCGGCGCCCCGTCCCAGGACGCGCCCTGACGCAGGCAACGTGATCCACTGCGAAGCCATGACCAAAAGACCAAAGAAGAAAAGAAATACGTCCAAGAATATCAATCCGCGCAACCACCGCCTCATGGCTATGACACTCCTGCACTAAGCTCCCTACATCCTTATTCGCCCCGGCCTGGCCAATATACCAGTATGCCCCATTGGCTCGGCGTCACGCAACGTACCCCATGGTATCTCAGTCCCAACATCATCTTGCGGCGTCATGTCGGGTATCGTGCAGTCTCAATTTCAATGTCGTGCCGCGGCATCACGCCGGGTCCAGCGTCATGGCCGCAAGGTAACGCTCCGGGAAATCCTCCTGCAGCGCAAGATTGATGACTTCGACCTTGACGGAGTCCTTCCAGACTGTCTCTGTCTTAAGGAGCCTTCCCGGCTCCAGCTCCCAAAACTCCTTTTGAAGGAGTCCTGCTCCGACCCTCTTAGCGCCCGCAAGCGCCGTGTTTCCTCCGGAGATCGCCTTCTTTTCCAGACAGGCCGGAAGCAGACCGATCCGCACGGCATCGGAGGGATCCAGAAAATAACCGAAGCCGCCCGCCAGGATCACCTGACTGATCTCCTCCATGGCAATGCCATATTGCCTTGTAATGATCTGGATCCCGGCAAGGATGGCCGCCTTCGCCACTTGAAGGCTTCGCACGGCTTCCTTGGAAAGCCGCAGATTCCCGACGAGTATTCCCGCCTCGAAATATGGCTGCGCAAGAAGCCCCGTCTCATCCAGGAAGCCCTCCTCCCGAAGCCTTGCCACGCACTTGACCAGATCCGCTCCAAAGACGCCTCTCCCAGCGCCGCCCTCGAAGGCCGGTCCCGCCGCAGTGGCCGTCCCAAGGATCCGTTCCTTATTTCCGATCAGGATCTCTCCATTTGTTCCAAGGTCCACAAGGAGGGTCACCTCTTCCTTCTCCGCCATGGAAGCAGCCACGGCGCCCGCGAGAAGATCCCCACCCACGAATGCAGAAAACCCCGGAAGCAAAAGGCATTGGATCCCGTTCAGCTCAAACCTTGCTCCCGCAAGATGCGTTGCCTCAAAAGGTGCCTGCCCCAACTCCTGCGGATCCCATCCCATGAGGAGATAGCTCATGGTGGTATTTGCCGCGATGACCATGACCAGGGTCTCTCCGGGCAATAAGCACTTCAAAAAGCGCTCCGCCCCCTGGGCCAAAGCGCTTCTTACCATTTCCTTCATTTTCTTTCCAGTCGCGGGATCCTTTGCCGCCTGGATCCGAGACAGCACGTCCGCCCCGAATTCCGCCTGCGGGTTCAAAAGAACAAAGCGTTCTTCCACGCTTCCGTCCGCGCGGAAAAGCTCCATCGCGATGGTCGTGGTCCCAAGATCCGCCGCGGCCAGCCGAATGCCGTCCTCGCTTTTTAGCGAGAGCTTTCCGCCCATCAGGTCCTGCGTCAATATGCGCATTCCCTCCGGCGCTTTGCGCTGCACTCCGGGGCAAAGCCCACAACCCGTACAAACCTGACAGCGCAGGCCTTTCGCCCTGCTCCCCTTGGCTGCTTTCTTAGAAAAACTGGTTTCGCTTTCCGCCATCCTGCCGCTCCACTCCCGCTAGTTCCACTGATCGAACGCGCGCAGCCTTTATGTTTCTAAAGCTGCGCGCCTTGAAATCGCTATCTTCTGCCGCGCTTTCGCGCCATCTTATCCGCATACATGTCAATGTCCGCCCGACGGATGCAATTGGAGATCTCCTCTCCCATCTTATACTTCGCATACCCGCGGCTTCCCGACAGAACATACGGCTTTCCCGAATCCTGATTATATTGATCCAGGCCCTCTCCGATGCGCTCCATGACACTCTTGATCGCACTGCCGTCGCCCGTGGTGATCAGGATTGTAAACTCATCGCCGCCCACTCTAAAGGACGGTCCCAGCTCTCCTGCCGCCTCCCTGATCACGTTCGCGAAGGCCTTCAGTGCAACGTCGCCCTCCATGTGCCCATAGGTGTCATTGACGGTCTTTAAGCCATCCATGTCGAGGCTGATAATGTAGAATCCATCCTTCCTCGCCTTTGCGTTCAACATGAGCTTGCTCAGGTCCTGCTCAAGCTTTCTGCGGTTAAACAGACCCGTCAGGTCATCAATCGTAGAAAGCTTTCGGAACTCCTGCAGACTCTTGTTTTCCTCATAGAGCAGCACCTTATCCAGGCAGCTGCACATCTCACTGATCCAGCACCCAAAAAACTCCTTTAACTCCGTGAGCTGATCCGTCTGGATGGCAAGGTAGCCGAGGCACCTGTTCTTATGATGCATCGGGAAGTAATAAGTGCAATACTCTCTGTCCCTGTATTTCGCGGGGAGCAGCTCCCTCCTCGGAAATCTCTCGTCAAGGAGCGTCAGCTCGCCATTTTTTTCCATGATGGCGCGGAGCACCACGTGATCCGTATAGTGCTGCGAATCCAGAATGCGGTCCCCATTCTCATCCACCGTCTCGCAAAGACAGACGTAAGCCCGCTTATAATCAAAGTGAGAAGTATATCGATATGCCGTGTCAAACAGTTCCTCCGAAGTGTCACAGTTCTCATAATCCGCATTCATAAAGCCGTTATGCATGATCACTTCGCTTAAGTATCTTCTCTGTCCGTACAGTTGCTCCGCCCAATGTCCCCGCTCTTCAATGTCGCAGCCGCAGCTCTTTCTGGGAACGACGTCCACGGGAAGCCGCAGGATCTGCTCGGACTTTCCCCCATGTACCAGCTTATCGATCAGAAAAACGGACTGCCTGCCCATTTCAAAGCACGGCATGTGCACGCTGCAGATCGCGGGATCCAGATATCGCACCTCTTCCAGATCATCAAATCCGGCTAATGCAATGTCGCCCGGTATGTTAATGTCACGCTTCTTAAGAGCCATCAGCACGGAGATCGCCATAAAGTCGTTCGCGCAAATGATTGCCTCCGGTCTCTCCGGCCCGGATAAGAACCACTCCACGGCCTCTTCGCCGCGATCCCGCCAATAATTCCCTTGGAACAGCTGATGCTCCTCCACGGGAAGGTCATACTTTTTCATAATGTCCATGAAGCCCTGAAAACGCTCCTCGGCGTCCTTCAGTTCAATCTTTCCCTTCATGAAACAGATCTTTCGATAGCCGTGATCCTTGACAAAATGCTCCGTCAGCTTTGCCATGGCGGCGCGGTTGTCAATCTGAACGCTGTAGAAGCAGTCCTTCTCCTGACGAATACTGACCACGGGACCCTTCGTCCTCGAAAGAAGCAACATGTCCAGCTGCTTTTCCATCTCGGGCACGCCAAAGGTATCCGGCGCCACGATGATCCCGTCATAATCCTCTACGAACGGAAGCCGGATAATGTTTCTCTCGCCCTCGGCATGAAGATAATTCCCGCCATAGGATCCGAACTCACTAAAGACGTCAATCTGATATTGTTTCTCTTCCGCTGCCTGAGAAATGGAACAGATCATCTCCATCAGATACTCTTGATTCAATTGTCCAATAAATACCGCTATCTTTCCTGCCATAAAAAAACCTCCGGCATTTTCGAAACAATGGTATAGACTGCACCTAATTATACGATACCACGGTTTGCTTGAAAATGCTAGAGGTTTCCTTAAAATTCCCATGAGCCAAACGCTTGCCTGCCGCCGTTTCACTCACAATGCTTTACCATGTTTGCCTTACGTGAAAAGCCTTCTCAGTGCTTCTCCACGCTTGCCTTACGTGAATAGCCTTCTCAGTGCTTCTCCACGCTTGCCTTGAGCTTGCCGCCCTCCGCCTCGATGAGGATCACGTCCTCCATGTCCACCTCGCCGGACAGGATCAGTCTTGCCGCCAGCGTCTCGACGTTCTTCTGAAGATAACGCTTCAGGGGTCTTGCGCCATAGACAGGATCATACGCCTCGTCCGCGATCAGGCGCTTCGCGTCATCGCTCAGCTTTATGGTCAGTTCCTTCTCGGCGAGCCGTGCGTTCACGTCCTTCATCAGAAGGTCAATGATACCGCCGATGTTCTCCTTCGTCAACGGCTTGAACAGGATCGTCTCGTCAAGACGATTCAAAAACTCCGGCCTGAAGTGTGCCCGAAGGTCTTCCATCACGGCCCTCTCTGCCTCAGGACGGATCGTGCCGTCCGGCTCAATACCGTCGAGCAGATACTGCGCACCAATGTTGGAGGTCATGATCAGGATCGTGTTCTTAAAGTCCACGGTCCTTCCCTGGGAATCCGTAATACGCCCGTCATCGAGCACCTGCAGCAGCACGTTGAACACGTCCGGATGTGCCTTCTCGATCTCATCGAAAAGCACTACACTGTAAGGCTTTCTCCGAACGGCCTCCGTCAGCTGACCGCCCTCTTCGTAGCCCACGTATCCGGGAGGCGCTCCGATGAGCCTGGATACGGAGAACTT
The DNA here is from genome assembly GCA_947305245.1 of uncultured Lachnospiraceae bacterium. Taxonomy (GTDB): domain Bacteria; phylum Bacillota; class Clostridia; order Lachnospirales; family Lachnospiraceae; genus Acetatifactor. Next base: position 56,716 of record CAMZDG010000008.1, on the reverse strand, counting down.
CTCCATATACTCACTCATGTCGAGACGCACCATGTTGGCCTCGTCATCGAACAGACTTGCCGCCAAAGCCTTCGCAAGCTCGGTCTTGCCGACGCCGGTCGGTCCAAGGAACAGGAACGAACCGATGGGCTTGGAAGGATCCTTGATACCGGCCTTAGAACGAATGATGGCCTCCGTCACCTTCTCCACGCCCTCGTCCTGACCCACGACACGCTTATGCAATTCCTCGTCGAGATGCAAGGTCTTATTTCTCTCGCTCTCCGTCAGCTTTGCCACGGGGATGCCCGTCCAGCGGCTGACGATCCTGGAGATCTCCTCCTCGGAAACCTTCTCATGCACAAGCGACAAGCCGCCGCCGACCTTCTCTTCCTCCTGCTGCAGCTGCTTCTTTAACGCGGGCAGCTTGCCATAGGAAAGCTCCGCCGCCTTCTCAAGGTCGCCCTTTCTCTGCGCGATCTCAATGTCGGAATTCACCTGATCGATCTCCTCGCGGAGCTTACTTAGATGCTCCACGGAATTCTTTTCATTATCCCACTGCGCCTTCTTCTCCGCAAAATCCGCCTTCAATTCGGCAAGTTCCCTCTGCAGTTCTTCCAGGCGCTCCTGGCTCAGACGGTCATCCTCCTTTTTCAGGGCCGCCTCCTCGATCTCCATCTGCATGATCTTGCGGGACGCCTCATCCAGCTCCGCAGGCATGCTGTCCAGCTCCGTCTTGATCAAGGCACATGCCTCATCCACGAGGTCGATCGCCTTATCCGGAAGGAATCTGTCCGTGATGTAACGGTGCGAAAGCGTCGCGGCGCTCACCAAGGCGTTGTCCATGATCTTCACGCCGTGATACACCTCATAACGCTCCTTAATGCCACGCAGGATCGAGATCGTATCCTCCACTGAAGGTTCATCCACCATCACGGGCTGGAATCTTCTCTCCAGGGCTGCGTCCTTCTCGATATACTGACGGTACTCATCCAGGGTCGTAGCACCGATGCAGTGAAGCTCGCCCCTCGCCAGCATAGGCTTTAGCATATTGCCCGCATCCAGCGCGCCGTCCGTCTTTCCGGCGCCGACGATCGTATGAAGCTCATCAATGAACAGAATGATCTGTCCGTCACTGTTTTTTACGTCCTCCAGAACGGCCTTCAGCCTTTCCTCGAACTCACCTCTGTACTTTGCACCTGCCACGAGGGCACCCATGTCCAGCGCAAAGATCCTCTTGTCCTTTAAGCCCTGAGGCACGTCGCCCCGCACGATCCTCTGTGCCAGGCCCTCCACCACGGCCGTCTTACCAACGCCCGGCTCACCGATGAGCACGGGATTGTTCTTCGTCTTTCTCGAAAGGATCCGGATCACGTTACGGATCTCATTGTCTCGTCCGATCACGGGATCAAGCTTTTGATTTCTCGCCTTCTCCACGAGATCCTGCCCATACTTCTCCAGCGTGTCATAGGTCGCCTCGGGATTGTCGCTCGTCACCCTCTGGTTTCCTCTCACCGTGGACAAAGCCTTCAGGAACCTCTCCTGCGTAATGCCATACTCCTTCAGGATCTCACTGATCTCACGATTGGGATTCTTCATCATGGCCAGGAACAAATGCTCCACGGAGACATATTCATCTCCCATGCGCTTCGCCTCATCCTCCGCCGTGATCAGCGCCTTATTCAGGTACTGGCCAATGTACGGATTGCCGCCCTGCACCTTTACGCGCTTCTCCAGCGCCTGCTGAGCTCGGTTCACAAAGTGTTCCTTCTGGATCTCCATCTTCTCGATGAGCTTTAAGATCAGACTGTCCTCCAGCTGCAACAGACTCACCAGCAGATGCTCCTGCTCGATCTCCTGATTCCCATATTCCACTGCCAGCTTCTCGCATCCCTGCACCGCCTGCAGCGACTTCTGCGTAAACTTCTGTATATTCATATCCTCTCCCCCTTCCTTGGGTTCTTATTCTTTCAATCTTGAATTCCTCGAAGCCATGTTTGATGCTCGAATTCCTCGAAGCCATGCTTGTTGCTCGAATTCCTCGAAGCCATGTTTGATGCTCGAATTCCTTGAAGCCATGCTTGACGCTCGAATTCCTCGAAGCCATGCTTGTTGCTCGCTCCCTCACACTTCTCGGCGTTCCAGAAACGGACCCATCAAACATTCTCACGAGAATGCGGAAACATGCTACATCCAAACTAAATGTCTCCACATTTATCTTTTGTTGTTCTATAACATATATAACACACTCCCGTCCGTAATTCAATTAAAAAAGTATAAACAATTCATTATATTCTGATTATCCCAAGAAAAACAATCCTTGGTTTTCCATTTAAGCAACCCCATGCCAAACAATTCTTGGTTTTCCATCCCAACGATCCCATGCCAAACAATTCTTGGTTTTCCATCCCACTCCATCCTTTCTGAAATCCTCTCATTCCAAGCAAGAAGGCGGATCCCTTCTGGAATCCGCCTAGATAGTTGTTTTTGGAGATGTTTGTGGCTAAAAAGCTTGTTTGGGCCAATTTAGGTCACAAATTTCTTTCATTTTTCCTCATTTTTCCCCGAGTTTCATTGCATTTTATGGCTAAATTGCGGTTGATGCCCCTCTTTAGTCAATCATTCTACGCATCCAAACGCTAAAATGGTGAAAAATGAAGGAAACATGTGACTAAAACACACTAAAATAGCCATTTTAGTCACAAGACCATCCATTTGTACCACTAGAGACAGCATTTAGATCGTATCGTCAAGCCTAATGAGACTTCTCCGTCATGGCAAGTAAATGCTCAGCACTTCGTGCTCCTTGGTGCGGTCGGCGACATACACGTACTCCCCGTGCTCCGTCCAGATCACCTGCTCAAAGTGATCCTGGTCCTTGATCTCGCGGTGGAGCTTCTGCCCATACGCATTCCACGCTACAAGCTCCCCATCATTCCGATTGATCACGTTGCCGCCGGTGATGATCATGCGGTCCTCCTCGTTGCCGAAAGGCTGGCCGCCGCCGGAGAGAACCTTCACGTCAAGGACACCGCCCGTCACTTCCGTCGTCCAGCGCCCCATGGAAGTGCCGATACCCGTCACAATGGAGCCCTCGCCATAGACGGTGAGGTCACAATCCCTGCAGACCGCCGTTCCCGTGCCGGAGTAAGAACCGATCACCGCGCCGGTGTCACAATGTACCACGGCCGAAACCTTCCCTTTCTCGAACAGCATTGCACAGTCATTTCCATACATGGAACCAATGCCGACGGATCTCTCACCGTCCGAGATCACGTTGATGTTGCCCGCACTGTTGAGCTTCAGCTTGCCCTTTGCAGTACCAATGCCGATGGCCTGGTTACCGGATTCCTTCACGACAAGGCTTGCCTCGCCAATATTGATGAAGGCGTCGCCTGCGGAGCTTCCGATGCCGAGAACGGATATACCGGAGCCGGCGATCTCAAGATGTCCGCTGCGGATCGCGATCGGTGCAACGCTGTAGCCACCGCCCACGCCCACGATCTTATCACCGGAAGAAATAACCTTGATCCTTCCGCGATGCTCGAAAATGATCTCACCGTATGGCTCGTCATATTTTGCACCGATGCCGACGGTAAAGTTGTCATTGGCATTGACAAGAAGCGCTCCGCGACCCGTGATGCGCAGTCTCGCATTCGTGGGTACCAGAATGCCGTTCTTATTGATGGAATTATAGCCATTTAGGTTCAGCTCCATACTGCTGCCCTTGCCGAGCTGAATGGCAGGCTCGTCGATTCCGGTGAGATTTACGTCCGTCATCACGATCTGTGCGTCCGCATTGTCCGCCACGCGAAGGATCAGATTCAGCGAGCTGTCCTTGCGCCCGATCAGATGCACGGAGCCGGAAACCACGTGCACGTAATTATATTTGTGGAGTGCAAGATCCACGAGATTGACTTCCTCGCCGTCCTTGGCGGCATATACCTTCTGCGTGCCCTTGCTATATACGGAAAAGTTCAGATTCTCATTGATGATCTCATCGCGGATCCGCTCATCAATGTCCGTGGCGGGATCCTCGGCAGGTCTTCCCGTATAGAAGCCCTGGATTAGGTCCACGCCGAATTCGATGACCGTACGCATCTCCTGCGCCGTCTCCACGCCCTCCGCGAGCACCTTGATCCCGTTCATCGCGGCGAATTCAATGGTGTTCTTGACGAACATCTGCTTATTCACGTCCTGATCGATGCCACTGATCAGATAATGGTCGATCTTAATGATCTGCGGCGCATATCGGAGCAGATTCACGATATTAGAATGCCCCGTGCCAAAGTCGTCGATGGCAATCTGCACACCGCCCTCTCCGGCGCTGAAACGCTTGAGCGCTGCCATCTCCTCGTCAGAGCTGGAATCCTGCTCCGTCACCTCAAAGACCACGTGATCCAGATACTGCCGATACTGATCCTTGAGCTCCTTACACTCTTCCTCCGTCAGGAAATGATTCGGGATCGTGTTGATAAAGACCTTCCTGCCGTGGAACCTTTCATTCTCCGTCGCATACTGCTCCAGAATATTGAACATGGTCGCATGCTCGATCTCATTCAGACGCTTATTCTCCCGCGCGGCCGCCAATATCTCCAGGGGCGAAAGATTGATCCCTCCCTTGGTGCGCATCAGCGCCTCATATCCATAAATGTCGCCGTTTTTCGCGTCCACGATGGGCTGATAATGATAGCGGAAAAGATTATTCGCCACCAGCAGGTTGAACACGCCGAGATAGTCCACGTGGGAATCCTTTACACTTACCCTCTCCGCCTTATTCTCACGCATTCGGTTCAGGAACATCTCATTGGACGCATACTTTACAAAGGCGCCCAGAGAGCCGTCCCACCCCGGATCTGCAACGGTGCTGCCCATGCTGACCTCGACGTCATAGGTATTGTCACTCTCATGATTATAGGTAGCGATCGCAGCCTGTACCGCCGCCGCGATCCTCTGATTATTTGCCTCGATCTGACTCGGCTCCTCATAGGCCTGGATCAGCAGGAATTCACTCTCAGAGTTCTTCGCCAGGAATCCGTCCCGACCACGCATGCTCTTCAGCCTGTCAGAGATCAGACATACGATCTCCTCGATCACGTGGATCCCGTAATTCTCATAAATCTGCGCATATTGAGGCAATGCAAAGATTGAAACGGAAAGGCTCTTTTCGTGATTGCCCGGCTCGGACGCGAACTCCTGGAACCATTTCGATGCGCCCTTCAGATTCGGCAGTCCCGTCATGGGATCCCGATAGATCGCGCCCTCCATACTCCGCAGGGTTTCCCGCTGTTTAAACTGATTGATCAGGGAATTGCAGATCAGGTTCGCCAGGCGAACGATCTTTTTCATCTTATAATTGATCCCGCCCACGTAGGATGTCTTCACGGCATAGAAACCACAGTAGAAATCCTTGGAATAGATGGAAGTAATGATATAACAGGCATCGTCTTCCGCCCACTCCCTTGTCTCGGGAAGCATGTCCTGATCCTGCATGAACCGCACCTTCTGATGACTGTCATACGCGCACGGGATCGCCACGCACTTGCCGTCCTCCCACTTCTCAACGGACGCGATCTTCATCAGCTTGCTGCCAACGCATAGCCAGGAATGAGGCAAAATAAACCGGGACAGAGGATCCATCAGATCATGCATGTCCTCGACGTTCAGCATCCGCTCCGTCTCCGAAGTGACGTAATCCTCATGCGCCTCCATTGACTCCAAAAGTCCATACAGATCCGCCGCCGCGTCGTCCCTCTCCTTCGGCTTGGGGCGAACGCATCCGCAGCTCTCAGAGATCACGGTCTCATACGGGATCCGATATTCCGGCTCCACGCTCTCTCCCGCGAAAAGCTTCTTTAACACGCTCAAGCAGGTCTGCGCCTGCGCCTGCCTGTTCTCCCGACAGGTCGTCAGCTTGGGGAAATAATATTCCACCGCGGGAACGCCGTCAAAGCCCGTCACGATCACGTCCTTCGGCACGGAATATCCCAGCATCTTGAGCTTTCTGCATACGCCAAACGCCATATTGTCGTTCGCGCAGATAATGGCCTGGGGAAGCTTCCCGCTCACCACAAGCTCCTCCGTGATGCGCATGGCCGGCTCATCCCAATAATCGCCATATCCCATCCGGCTCTCCTGAAAAGGAATGCCAAACTCCTCCAGGACGTCCTGATAATATTTTAATCTCTGCTTGGAATTATGATCATCACGGCGCCCGGCCATAAAGAACGGATCCCTGACATGATGCTCCTTGATGACGTGGCGCACCAGTTCCTTGAATGCGTCCTCACAGTCATTGATCACGCGAACACAGCCGGAGGCCTCGCCGTTTAAGATAACGACGGGGATCTTCTTTTCCTGCGCGCGCCGCACGATCCCGTTCACGATCCGATTGTCGCAGAAATGCTCCGCACAGATGATGATGCCGTCCAGGAAATCCAAGTCCATGCGCTCATACACCGTTCTCGCGCCCTTGCTGTAAACGTCATCCTTATAAAAGTCCTCGATGCTGTTAAAGCAGATCAGCTTAAAGCCTGCCTCCACTGCCGCCAGATTGATCTCATCCGCCAGGGCGCCGCGCACCCTGTCATGAATCTTCGTCACACAAAGCCCAATAACCCTTTTATCTCCCAGCATGCCGTACCTCCGCGAATGCGCGTGCATCCGCTCTCTTCCAAGCACCACAACGACTCCTGAGAAAGCCTACTTCTCATAGTTACATTTTACTAAAAATTTTGAAAATCATCAACCTTTTCTGTAAAATCTGTCGATTTTGTTACCTTTCTTCAGTTGACCCAAAAGAGCGCCTCTCCCATCTCCACCTGCGTCTCACCGGCGGGCTCCATCTCTCCCGTCTGCTCCGCCATCAGATATACCGCGGTATCCTCGCACTCCCTGCAAAGCTTCTCCCTGTCATACTCGAGCAGGAGCTTTCCCCGGCGTATGATCTCCCCGCGGATCACCCGCGGCCTGAAATACCGGTCCAGAAGATCATCCTCACTGGTGCAGGCACGCACCTCCACCTCCGACCCCCAATCCGTCATGATCAGGAAGGAATTCCCCCTGGGCGCGATGGAAAGAACACGTCCCGCGCTCGGAGAATATAGCTTAGAATCCGAAGTCACGATCCTCGCGCCGCGCCTTCCCGCTTCCTCGATCTGCTCCACCATGCCACTGGTCGGGCTCGCAAGATAACGCACCCCGGGAAGGATCCTCCTCGGCATCACGTCCTTTCGGTTTCCCTTCCCCGCGTCGTTTCCGCCTCCCCGCAGCGCTCTGGCCCCAGGCGCATTTGTATCCTCCGTCTCTCCCCTTCTCGTCGTCTCCAAAAGTCCCCAGTTTCTGCTCCGTCCATACCAGAATCCGAAATAGGCCGTGGCCCCTCCCAGGAGCAGCCCATACCACAAGGGAATCATCATTCCCGCATCCCTCCTTTTCGCGTGCAGGTGATGCCCCGCACCCCGTCTCCTGTCCATATTTTTAGCTGAATTTGTGAAAATATACCAAATAAATCTGCGAAATCAAAAAATTGATTGACATTTTCCGTAAGGGATACTATACTTTAAGAGGATTCTAAAAGCAAGCCATTGAACTCACATATTTTTGTAAGTCATCATTCGCTTCTGCGAACTTGGGACTACGAAGTGCAGAGTGAAGAGGAACCGCGGACTTAGGTCCACGGCGCATTCTAATGATGGTTGACAAAAATATGTGATTTTTTTGTCCTACGTTTTAGAATTACTAAACCTAAAACGGGCTAAGCCCCAAAAAAGAAGGAGGTACCAAAATGAACAACGGTACAGTTAAGTGGTTTAACGCACAGAAGGGTTATGGTTTCATCACCAACGAAGCTACTGGCGAGGAAGTATTCGTACATTTCTCCGCAATCAACGCTGAAGGCTTCAAGTCCCTTGAGGAAGGTCAGAAGGTTACTTTTGACACCGAGTGCGACCCTCAGAACAGCAGCAAGATCCGCGCTACCAACGTTACTGTAGTAGCTTAATATTGATCTAACTCTGCAAAAAGAAGTGCCGGACGAAATGGTCCGGCACTTTTCTTTATCTCTTTAGGAACTACAAGGAGAACTTTCTCATGAGTTTATTTGAACTGTTTCTGGTGGCGGTAGGCCTCTCCATGGATGCCTTTGCCGTTTCCATCTGCAAAGGACTTGCCATGCAGAAAATGAGCCTGAAAAATGCCGTCATCGTCGGCCTCTGGTTCGGTGGATTCCAGGCGGGAATGCCCCTCATCGGGTACTACCTCGGGAAACAATTTGAGACCTATATCACTTCCATCGACCACTGGATCGCCTTCGGTCTGCTCTTTCTCATCGGCCTCTCCATGATCCGCGAGGCTCTCTCGAAAGAGGAAGAGAAGGCGGATGCCTCGCTGGACGTAAAGACCATGTTTCTTCTGGCAGTCGCCACCAGCATCGATGCCCTGGCCGTGGGCGTTACCTTCGCCTTTCTGCAGGTACGCATTGTTCCCGCCATCAGCTTCATCGGCGTCATCACGTTCCTATTCTCTGCAGCAGGTGTGAAAATCGGGAATGTCTTCGGCGTGAAATACAAGGCTAAGGCCGAGATCGCCGGCGGCATCATCCTCATTGGTATGGGACTGAAGATCCTCCTGGAACACTTAGGATTCCTGGGCTGATCTTCAGCCCTTTTTCTTTGCTTTCTTATCAAGCATCGATTCTGCCGCAGGCATCGCTCTCCCGCCGCCGGCTTCATAATTCTCTTACTTTCCAAACATTACGTTCTCGCTGCCAAACATCTTCGTCAGCACGGTCACCAGAACACCGGTTGCCACCAGGTTCACGCCAACGGTCACCATAGCCATGGTCAGGTCCGTATTGAATCCAAAGATGCCAGTCATCACCTTCACGGAATTAAACAGCGGGATCAGGTATGCAGCCTTGCCGCCAATATCCATTCCCAACATGGGGAGAATGCTGATGAGCATCACTGCGATCATGAAGGGGGCCATCATTGTGGTTGCTTCCTTCACGCTCTTTGCATTTGCGGAGATGATGGAGATAATGGATACCATCACCAGCACCGTAGAAACGATCACCACAAGCAGCAACACATAATCGGAAACGCCAAAGGTCATCGCGTCAAAATTCACTTCATTTCCCATCATCTTCGGCAGGGAGAAGATCGTGCCGAGGAAGCTCGAAACGCCTGCCATCAGTGCGATCACGCTCAGGCTGATCACCTTGCCGAGTGCCAGTGCGCTGCGCTTTACGGGCGTTACCAGAAGGGTTGCAATGGTGCCTCTCTCCTTCTCACCGGCAATGGATTCCGGTGCCACGCCCTGACATCCGCTGAAGATAAAGGTCATGATCAGCATGGGCAGAAGTCCGGAAAGCATTTTCCCGAGGATTCCGGTCTCGGAAGCCTGATCATATGCGCCAAAGGTTCCCTCTCCCATGCCTGCGTTCACGTCATACTTATTGACCATGCTCTCCTCATACGCCTCAAAGAAGTTCTGCAGTTTCGACACCGTCGTATAGGAATTGCTCTTCTCGGAGCTGTAATAGATCTCCACGTTGGGCGCCGCGCCCTTTGCCGTCTGCAGGTCATATGCGGCCATCTCCGTCATGAAGCCTTCCGGGAAATACAGGAGCAGATCCTTCTCGCCGTCTGCGATCGCTTTCAGGATCTCGTCCTTCTTCTCCTCTCCCTTGCCGTCCCAGGTCTCCCAGTCAATGTTCAGTCCCTGCATCATCGGCTCGAGTTCAGAGGGCATGTTCACCGCGTAGCCCTTTGCCACGTAATCCTCCTCCGTCGTAAGCTGCTTCATCATTCCCTCGCCCATCAGGCTGTACATCAGAAAAATCAATAATCCCGGCATGATCACCGTGGTAAACACCAGTCTCTTGTCTCCGAAGAAACGGGCCAATTCTTTCTTTATGATCGTCACTATGTTATTCATCAATCTTACCTACTCTTTCTTCGTAGATTTCAAAGAAGCGTTCTTCCAATGACTTGTCACCGCAAAGCTCCTTTAAGGTGTTGCATTCCACCATCTTTCCATTGATCACGATGCCAACGCGGTCACAGATCTTCTCGATCAGGCTGAAAATATGCGTGGAAACGATGATCGTTTTCCCTCTGGATTTCAGATCCAGCAGGAAGTCCGTTACCACCTTCGCCGTCAGGACGTCCAGGCCGTTGGTCGGCTCATCAAAGATGACAACATCGGGATCATGTACCAGGCTAACCACAAGGCTCACCTTCTGCTTCATGCCGGTGGAAAGATTTCCCACCTTCACCTCCGCAAAGCGATCGATGCCAAAGCGCTCAAAGATCTCCTTCTTTCTCGCTGCCGCAACCTGCGGATCCACGCCGTATAAGCCAGAGAAAAAGTCAAACTGATAATTCGGCGTAAAGAAATCCTCCAGCTTTAGCTCACTGGTAAGGAAACCGATCTTCTCCCTCACCTTCTCCGGCTCCTTCACGATGCTCGCACCGTCGAGGATCGCGTCTCCCGAATCAGGCTTGATCAGGGTTGCCAGCATGCGGAGCGTCGTCGTCTTTCCGGCTCCGTTGGGTCCGAGAAGTCCAAACACCTCTCCTTTATAAGCCGTAAAGGAAAGACCGTCCACGGCCACCTTCACCTTCTCTTTCGTATTTTCAATTTTCTGCTGCTTTGCGGAGAGCGTGAACGTCTTCCGCAACTCTTTTACCTGTAATAGTTCTTCCATATGACCTCCTTACGTTCTAAGCCATGAAACTAAGATTCTTACTGGCTCCCTTGGAAACCATCATATAACCTCAATGGCATTATGTCAAGTATATTTTACATCTTTTTGCAAAAAATCTGGCTCCCGAAACTCAGGAGCCAGAAAATTTCATCTTATTGAACTACGTCCTCGTCACCGAAGGGATCGCCGCACTCAGGGCAGAACTTCGGAGGATTTGCAGGATCCTCAGGCATCCAGCCGCACTTGTCGCACTTATACTGAGGAACGCCTGCGGGCTTCTTCGCGCCACAGTTGGAGCAGAACTTGCCCTGGTTTACGGTACCGCAGGAGCAGGTCCAGCCTGCTGCGGGAGCGGGCTTCTTCGCGCCACACTCAGGACAGAAGTTGCCAGTTACGGTTGCGCCACAGCTGCACTTCCAGCTGTTAGCTGCGGGAGCGGGAGCTGCCGCCTGAGCCGCTGCCTGCTGCTGACGCATTGCCTGACCCTGTGCCATCAGTCCGTTGATGTCAAGTCCGCCGCCAGCGTTCTGTGCTGCGTTCATGCCCATGAATGCCATCATGGGACCTGCGGAAGTATTTGCAGCAGCGAGCTTCATTGCATCTGCCTGAGCTACGCCTGCGTATGCTGCCAGACGGGTAGGATCCGTGTAAGCAGCCTGCTTCTGCATTTCCTTGATCATCTTCTCGTCTTCTTCATCCGCCGTTACGGAGGATACGCCGAAGGAAACGATCTCGAGACCTCTCTGTGCGCCCCACTTCTCGGAAAGCACTTCGTTCAGAGCCTGCGCGATCTCCTCGGTGTGGCCGGGAAGTGCGGAATAACGAACGCCCATTGCGGAGATCTTGGCGAATGCGGGCTGAAGTGCGGTCAGGATCTCGGTCTTCAGCTGGCTGTCGATCTTCGAACGCTCGAAGCACTCTGCGGAGTTACCACAGATATTGGTGTAGAAAACAATGGGATCAGATACGTGATAGCTGTACTCACCGAAGCATCCGATGGAGATGTCGATGTCGATGCCTGCACGCTCGTCAACAACACGGAACGGAACCTTCTTAGGGGTGCCATACATGTTGCCCATGATTTCCTTGGTGTTGATGTAATAAACTCTCTGCTCCTTGCCGCTGTCACCGCCAAAGGTGAAACGTCTGCCCATCGCCTTAAAGGTTTCCTTGATGGACTCACCAAGGTTACCGGTAAAGATGGAAGGCTCGGAAGACTGATCATATACGTACTCGCCGGGAACTGCGCAGAGATCTGCAACTCTTCCCTGATCTACGATCAGCATACACTGTCCGTCCGCAACCGCGATCACGGAACCGTTGGAAATAATGTTGTCATCGCCCTTATTATTTGCAGCCTTACCAGTTGCCCTTCTGTGACCGCGAACCATCAGATACTTGGAATCGATGGCATCACAGTAGAAGAACTCTTTCCACTGATTGGCCATAGTGCCGGACACTGCTCCTACGCCTGCATTGATCACTCCGGACGCTGCGCCCACAACTGTTGAAATCAAACCCATTTTGCTACCTCCTAAGTTTATTATGTAATCATCCCCGGGGCCTTTTATTCGAAAACCCCTCACGAGTATAATTATATGATTTTTCAGACTATTCGTCAATGTATTTTATAATTATTTCATAATAAGGCCAGGAGGCTTCTGCCAGGGCGCACGTCTGCTTCCTTGCATTCATGCCAGGAGCTTCGTCCCCGCATTATCCAACCATGTATCCGGTTCCCCAGATCACCTTCAGATACTTCGGATTTCTCGGGTTGAGCTCGATCTTCTCCCGAATGTGCCGCACGTGCACCGCCACGGTATTGTCCACGTCCACGGCCTGCATCTTCCAGATGTCCTCATAAATCTGCGGAATGGAAAGTACCTTGCCCCGCTTCATCACCAGGAGCTTTAATATCTGGTACTCCGTGGGCGTCAGCTTGACTTCCCTGCCCTCCACGGTCACCTTCCGCTGCACGTCGTCGATCTCCAGCCCGTCCACGCGGTATTTCTGATCAAAGTTCTTCGTTCCATAAAACCGCGTCAGCTGCAGATATCTGCGAAGCTGCGACTTGATCCGCGCCATGATCACCAGCGGGTTATCATCCGCCGATACGTAATCATCCGCGCCAATGCTCAGCGCCGCCACCTTTGCCGTCTCATTCATCTGACTGGAGATCACCATGATGGGCACCTGACATTGCCTCCTCATCTCTGCAAGAAGCAGCAATCCCTCACCCCAGCCCTTGTCCTCCACGGACACGTCCAGTAGCACAAGCTGAACCTCACGACTTTTCACGTCAGAAAGGAGCTGCGCCTGCGTATATTCCCGCACCATTGCAATCTGCTCACTCCGACATAAAAACTCCAGTTTTCCGGCGATCCCTGACATATTCTGATATACCGCTATCTTCTGCATATTCTTTCCTCTCGTCTCTTCTAAACAAAAATTTAAACATAATAACGCCTTCTAAAAGTTAAGACGACTTTTAGAAGGCGTGCGTTACAGCTTTTTTCAATTTTCTCGGATTTTTTTCAAAATGTTTTGCTATTCTTCCGTCGGCTTCTCCTCGACGAGCTTCTCCTCCAATTGCTTCTCCTCGCTCTCCTCTGCTTTCCGGATGCTCTCTAAGTCCTTGGGCGTCAGCGTTCGGAACTGATTCACGCCGGCAACCAAAAGACGAATGGACTGGATCGTTGTGTTGAAGGCGCCTCCCTCATACAGGGAAAGCACGATCAGTCCAAGGGGAACTGCAATGATCATGCCGATGACGCTGCCAAACTGATAGCCCAGATAGAGAAAGAGCAACGTCGGCAGCGGCGCGACCCCGATGGAATCGCCCACGATCTTCGGCTGGATGATCTGCCGAAGCAGCTGCCCAAGCCCCCAGATCACCAGGAGCGCGATGGCAGTCTTATAATCACCGCTTAAGATCTTTACGATGGCCCAGGGCACCATGACCGTACCCGTTCCGAAGAACGGCAGGAAATCCAGGAATGCAATGCCCAGCGCGATCAGCAGCACGTAACGGACTCTCAGGATCCAGAATCCGATCACCAAAAGAATATAAATCCAGATCTCAATCTTCAGCTGCGCCTTGAAATAACCACCCACGGCCCTAAGGAGACTTTTTTTGATCAGAAGATACTTATCCTGCACGACCTTCGGCATGTGCTTCTCGCACCAGTCGTTGATGCTCTTTCGATCCGCCACGAAAAAGTATGCGGAAAGCAGCGCCATGATCACGCCGATCAGAAGCGTCGGCAGATACTTGGCAAAGTTTCCAACCGCCGTCAGCGTCGGACTGCTCAGCTTTCCCAGTGACGTCGCCGCATAGCTTTGGATCTGATCCACGGTATCGTCCAGGTTCTCCCGAATGCTCTGCGGAAACGCCTGATAGAAGCGATCCATCCGCTCACCGATCTCATTCAAGTCCTCCTGCACGCCCTCCCACATCTCAGGAAAGGCCTGCACGAATCCGATGCCCTCCTTGATCAGAATGGAGCCCAGCCCATAAATGGCCAGCACGATCAGCGCGATCACGGCAATGATCACCACGGCAGATCCCGCGCGGCGCTTGATCTTCATCTTCTCCTCAAAGAACTTCACCGGCGCGCCGGCCATCCAGGCGATGATCCAGCCCACCACAAAGGGCGCAAAAAAAGCCAACAGTCTCGGGAGCAAAAAGATCACTACCAGCAGGATCGCAATGGCCAGCACGATATTCACGACAGCCTTACAATACTTCTTCATGTTCTTTTCCTTCTTCCAGCATCTGATCCAGCAGTGCGTAGATTTCCTCCCTGCCCTGCTTGGTCTCGGCGGAGAACGGAATGATCACCGTCTCCCGCTTTGCCTTTAAGCCTTCCCGAACGATCTTCACCTGCTTTTGGATCTGACTGCGATTGATCTTATCCAGCTTTGTGGCAACGATCACGGGCGTAAAGCCCATCTTCAGGATCCAGTCGTACATCGTGCGGTCATTTTCAGAGGGCTCATGCCGGATGTCGATCAAAAGAAATACCATCTTCAGTTGCTTCGACTTCCTCAGGTAATTCTCGATCATCTTGCCCCATTTCGCCTTGATCTCCAGGCTGACCTTTGCATAACCATATCCTGGAAGATCCACGAAATAGACGGCATCATTTACATTATAAAAGTTGATGGTCTGGGTCTTTCCCGGCTGACTGCTTGTCCTCGCCAGGGATTTACGGTTCATCAGCGCATTGATGAGGGAACTCTTCCCCACGTTGCTCTTCCCGGCGAAAGCCACCTCAGGCAGGCGACTCTCCGGGATCTTGCTCGTGATCCCGCAAACCGTCTCCAACGCCACGTTCTTGATCACCATGGTGCGTACTCCTTATTCGTCTCCGGCTACCTTCTTTTTCTCCCTGCGGAAGATCGTGGGCTCCTGCGTTCCGTCCACTGCCGCCTTCGTGATGACACATCTGCCGATGGACTCATCCGACGGGATCTCATACATGGTATCCATCATCACGTTCTCCAAAATGGAGCGAAGTCCGCGTGCGCCGGTCTTTCTCTCAAACGCCTTCTGTGCGATTTCCTCCACGGCGTCGTCATCGAAGGAGAGCTTCACCTCATCCATCTCAAAGAGCTTCTGATATTGCTTGATCAGCGCATTCTTCGGCTCCGTCAAGATACGGATCAGCGCTTCCTTATCGAGTCCGCGCAACGAAACGTTGATGGGCACGCGGCCCACAAATTCCGGGATCAGACCGAACTTCGTCAGATCCTGCGGCACCACTTCCGCCAGGAGGTCACTGATCTCCTTGTTCGTCTTCTGGGTCCCTTCCGTGTTAAAGCCGATGGATTTCCGATCCAGTCTGGACTCCACGATCTTCTCCAGTCCATCGAACGCACCGCCGCAGATAAAGAGAATGTTGGTGGTGTCGATCTGGATCAGCTCCTGATGGGGATGCTTTCTGCCGCCCTGCGGAGGCACGCTTGCAACCGTCCCCTCAATGATCTTCAGGAGTGCCTGCTGCACGCCCTCACCGGAGACGTCACGCGTGATGGAAACGTTCTCGCTCTTCTTCGTGATCTTATCGATCTCATCGATATAAACGATCCCGTACTGTGCGCGCTCCACGTCATAGTCCGCCGCCTGGATGAGCTTTAAGAGAATGTTCTCCACGTCCTCACCCACGTAGCCTGCCTCCGTCAGCGTCGTCGCGTCCGCGATCGCAAAAGGCACGTTAATGATCTTTGCCAAGGTCTGTGCCAGATACGTCTTACCCGAACCCGTAGGCCCGATCATGATAATGTTGCTCTTTTGCAGCTCCACGTCGCCAACCGACCTGGGCGCCGTCACTCTCTTATAATGATTGTACACTGCCACGGAGAGGACTTTCTTCGCCTCCTCCTGACCGATCACGTAATCGTCCAGGAAATGCTTGATCTCCTTGGGCTTGAGCAGATGAATGTCCACGGGACCGTTCGCATCCATCTCCTCATCCTCGAGTTCCTCCTCCAGAATATCCTCGCAGATGTCCACGCATTCATCACAGATGTATACGCCCGTAGGTCCGGCGATCAGCTTACGTACCTGCCCCTGATGCTTACCGCAAAAGGAGCACTTGATATCATCGTCACCAAATTTCACAGCCATTGTAAAAACTCCTTATTTCGCATTGTCATGGGAAGCGATCACCCTGTCGACAATGCCATATTCCATAGCTTCCTGCGCACTCTTCCAGTTGTCTCTGTCCGTATCCGCACAGATCGTCTCATAGGACTGCCCAGTCATCTCAGCGAGCATGCGATTCATCTTTTCCTTGGTCTTCAAAATGTGCTTTGCAGCGATCTCGATCTCCGTTGCCTGGCCCTGCGTTCCGCCGAGAGGCTGATGGATCATGATCTCCGCATTGGGAAGTGCAAAACGCTTGCCCTTCGCGCCGCTGGCTAGAAGGAACGCGCCCATGCTGGCTGCCATGCCGATGCATACGGTGGATACGTCACACTTGATATACTGCATGGTATCATAGATCGCCATACCTGCGGAAATGCTGCCGCCGGGGCTGTTGATATAAAGATGGATGTCCTTATCGGGATCCTCTGCCTCCAGGAAAAGAAGCTGCGCCACTACGATGCTCGCGGAAACGTCGTTTACTTCCTCTCCAAGGAAAATGATTCTATCCTTCAGAAGTCTGGAGTAGATGTCATAAGACCGCTCTCCCTTGCTAGTTTGCTCAATGACGTAAGGAATTAAACTCATATGTTTGTCCTGCCTTTCTTTCAGAAATCATACCATTATCTAGCATATCCTAATTCTGCTATTTTTTCAACGAAAACCGTGAGATTTAAGAAAACTTTAAGTTTGTTTTCTTTCTCATAAGAAAGCGGAAACAAAAAAAAGGGTCATGCCCGTTTGGGCACGACCCCTTGCGTTCCTTTTTTCTTTCTGCTTTGCCATTTGGCTGCAGATGCGACATTTCATCAGCCGGCTTTAAACTTCCTTCGCATTCTCTGCCAGGAACTCCTGCGCCTTCTTGATGCAGATGTCTTCCAGAACGGACTTCTTGCCGTTCTCGCCAAGCAGCTCCTTCGCCTTGTCTGCCTCGATGCCATATGCCTCTGCCATGGTCTTCACCTCAGCCTCGAAGTCCTCCTCGGATGCGGTGATGTTCTCAGCCTTTGCAACGGCCTCCAGCACCAAACGACCCTTGATGCGGCTCTCAGCCTGGGGCTTTAACTGCTCCATCAGCGTGTCTGCATCCAGACCGGTATACTTCATGTACTGCTCAAGGCTCAGACCCTGCGCCTGCATGTTCTGAGCATACTCGTCCATGATCTGTCTCTGGGTCGTGGTGATCATTGCCTCAGGAATGTCCATCGTAGCATTTGCGATCACGGCGTCGATCACGGCATCCATCTTTGCTCTCTTCGCGTCAGATGCCTTTCTCTCCTCGAGGTTCTTCTTTACGTCTGCCTTATACTCGTCCAGAGTGTCAAACTCGGAAACCTCTGCTGCGAACTCGTCATCCAGCTCGGGAAGCTCCTTCTCCTTGATCTCCTTAACGACACACTTAAATACTGCTGCCTTACCGGCAAGCTCAGATGCCTGATAATCCTCAGGGAAGGTCACGTTCACTTCCACGTCCTCGTTCAGGTTCGCGCCGATCAGGCCATCTTCAAATCCGGGAATGAATGCGCCGGAGCCAATGGTCAGGGGATAATTCTCGCCCTTGCCGCCGTCGAATGCAACGCCGTCCACAAAGCCTTCGAAATCGATCACGGTCTCATCTCCGGCCTTTACGGGTCTGTCAGTGATCACGATCGCTCTCGCGTTGCTCTCTCTCTCCTTGTCAATGGCTGCCATCACCTCATCATCGGTCACGTCAGTCTCTGCCTTCTTTACCTCAACGCCCTTATACTCGCCAAGCGTCACTTCAGGCTTCAGAGCAACCTCTGCGGTAAAGGTCATGCCCTTTCCGGCCTCGATCTCGGTCACCTCGATCTTCGGAGAGGATACGATCTCCTCCTCGCACTCAGCCAGAGCCTTGTCATATGCATCGGGGATCAGCGCATTCGCTGCATCCTCATAAAACACGGCAGGGCCGTACATCTTCTCGATCATCTTGCGGGGCACCTTGCCCTTGCGGAAACCGGGAACGCTGATCGAATTCTTATTCTTCAGATAAGCCTTCTCCAGTGCTGCCTCAAGCTCCTCGGCGCCAACCTCGATGGTCAGCTTCGCCATGTTGTGCTCTAACTTCTCAATCTGTAAACTCATGGTACTTCTTCCTCCTTAAAATCCCTTACGTATCGTCATTCCCATCGCTTTTCCTTCTGTTTCTTTCTCTTGCGATCCGGAATAAGACACAATAACAGTCAATTAAGGATTATAACATAAGTGCAACAAAAAGACAAATATTTTTTTAGGCCATTTCTAGGTTTTTTTAGGTATTCCAAGGATTTTTATTCCCGCGCATCCCTACTTCGCATCCCCAAGGCTCTGCCTTAGCGACTCCCATACGCGCGAAAGCTCCTCCTCCGAATTTCCGTTGACGTAATAGGTCCTCTCCGCCGTCTTGATCATGAGATAGCTTTGGTTCGCCCTCCAGAGGAACACCTTGCATCCGCCTTCATCATTTACAATGAAATTCCCCTTCAGCATCGTGTCCATTCCCACGCCTGAAACCCTTGCCAGATGAAGCTCCTTTAAGTTATCGCCAAACTCAGCCTCCGTGATCTCACTTATTGGGATCGAATACTCATCCCAAAGCTGGTGACAGATCACCTTTTCCCCTTCGACGCAGACCCTCATTGGAGTTGCTTCCATCATGCCCATCCATACGACGCAGGCCACCGCCGCGACAATGGAAAGTCCCGCAAATACCATCAAAAGCTTTCCGACGGGGTGCGCCACGTTGACCGTTCCTCCGACGCCCATGCGCTTTTCCACGTTCAGCCTTTTATCCTTCGGATTATAATAAAACATGCCGGCGATCCACAGATCGTCATCATCCTCAAGGATCGTCATCTCCTTCTCATAGCGCGCTTCAATCTTCTTCCCCCGAAGCACAAAAAGGGCGATGCCGGCGAGCAGCAGCACCATATAGGCCATCAGCGCGATCATAAGCAGGAAATCGGAATAGAAGAACGAAAACGACACGACCCAGCAAACCAAAAAGCCCAGATTCACCCAACAAAACAATAGGAACAGGTCTGCAAAATTCTTCTTCTTTGCGCGGTTATAATTCGCATTGATGGTGCTGTCCTTCGAGATGACTTCATTCTTTAGCCTGTCCATCACAAACGCCAGCGCCATCATCAAAATGCCCATTGCCCAGAAGGTTACCGCCATGGCCGTCAGCAAAAACGAGCCCACGGCCCAGTGCTTCGCCAACGGAAGAACCTTAAGGTCAACCAAAAGCGTGAAAATCACAACCACTGCCCCGATCACGTTGGGCAGCCAGATCTGCAGGGGCTTTAACGCGCGCACGGCTCCCGCATTGCTCAAGTCCACCAGTGTAACGCCCTCTTCTCCACGCACTCCAAGCTTTCTCTTTAACGCCTTCATCTCCTTGTTTCCAAGGAAATAAGGAACATTCATCGCAAACAAGGCCACCAGAACGAATCCAGTCCAGACAGCAGTCTGAACGGTCATGCCGCGAAGAAGCAAAAACATGCAGGAAATCACGGTACCCGTGACGGCAATGACGAGTGCCTGAGTGCTTCGATTCTTTACAATCTCGTCAACCTCAGCCGCCGCTTCGCCCTCCTGAAATTCCGGGCGATTTTTCACGCCAAAGATCAGCTTCCTTGCTCTCCATTTTCCGGCATAAACCCGCACGTAGATCATCCAAAGGGAAGGCACCAAGCATACAAACATAATCAAGCCAAAATAAAACGACATTTCTCACGCCTCCTATCTGTCACTGCCATAATACTCATCCACGAGCGCCAGGATCTCCTTCTTTTTCACGCCGGAGATCCTAGCTTCCGACACGATCCGCTTCAGTTCTAACCGATTCGCTTCCGGGATGCTCGCCTGCTTTTGGATCTCCATGCGGACGCGCGCACCGTTCTTGCGGTCCGTCATGATATATCCTTCCGTTTTCAAAAGCTGATATGCCTTACTCACCGTCATGGTATTGATCCCCATCTCCAGCGCCAGCGCCCGAACCGTCGGAAGCTGCTCTCCCGCCGCCAGCTCGCCGCCCGAGATCCCCATCACGATCTGATTTCGTATCTGCATATAAATTGGCACGTCAGATAACTCATTAATCCTTATGATCATATTACAGCCTCCTTCGGTCGAATAAGACTATACTTATCATACCACACGCAATGATACTTACGCCACAACAAATCATCGCCGGGATAAAATCCTTTATCTCCTGGCTTCCCATGGTGAGTTGCAGGCCATCCATCAGCCGAAGCGGCAGGAACTTCTGAATCTTAGGAATATAATTGGCAAAAAACGCCGCCGCGATCACGCCGCCCGTTCCCATCAAAACCTGCCCGCCGTTTTCCGCAATCGTCGAAAACAAAAGCAGTAATGCCAATACAAACACGCCAAAGAGCCAATAAAAAGCCACGCCCTCCGGGAGCTTTTCCACCTTATCCTCTCCCCAGTAATACTCCGTATAACCATAGGTAATCCCGAAATACAGCAGATACAACGCCGTCCAGCTTCCATAGACCACGATCATTTTGGACAGCATGACCTTCTTGCGGGATAGCCCCTTCGTCACCACCTGGATCAGCGTTCCGCTCTGATACTCGTTCGTCAGCACTCCGCTGCTCATCAGGACGATCACCAGCAAAGTCATTGGCGCGTTCTTATAAAACTGCGTCCAGCTGGTCATGGCATTCACGGTCACTTCTCCCAGCTGAAGGCCCGACTGCGCGATGGAGTCCCTCATCATCTCCATCATCCACGGCGTCAGCTTCGCTATGGCCGGATTCATGATCCCAAATATCGTAAACAGGATGCCCAGAATAAGCAGCCGCCCCGTCCGCGTCATCTCCATCCATTCCTTTTTCATAAACGCTTTCATTGTTTTTCCTTCCTCTTAGATCTTCATGACAATCATACCTTATCCATTATGCCTTCTCGCTTCTCAGCACATCCAGGAAGATGTCCTCCAGCGTCGCTTCCTGCTTCTCGATCCGCACGAAGGCAATCTTATGATCTGCCAAAAACCGAAGCACCTCCGGAAGCCTGTCCGCATCCTTAAGCAGCAACGTGTCCGGCCTCTCTGCCTGCAGCAGTTCAATCGCGCCTGCATTCGTCCTCAAGTCGCCTTGCGCCTCTGCGTCTGCTCTGGCTCGTGCTTCTGCACACACTCCGCCGAATGCCTCCGTGAGCAGCTTCGCGTCCTCTGGGTGCTCCAGCTGGATTTCCGTGGCGCTGCCGCGCCGCTTACTCTTAACTTCCTCAATGCTGCCCTGCATCACGATCTTTCCGTCATTTAAAAGTGCCATCTCATCACAGATGTGCTCCACGTCGGACAGCACATGCGTCGAAAACAGAATTGTCGTCTCCTCCTTTGCCGCCACCAGCACGTCCAAAATCTCCTTACGCCCCAAGGGATCCAGCGCCGAAGTCGGCTCATCACAGATCAGAAGCCTTGGCCTTCCCAAAAGGGCCTGCGCGATGCCAAGCCGCTGCTTCATGCCGCGGGAGAACCCCTTGATCCGGTGTTTCTCGCCGCCAAGCCCCACAAGCCTTAAAAGTTTTTCGCTCCTGGGTCCGATTTCCTTTGCAGCAAGACCGGAGATTTCCCCGCAAAACCGCAAGTATTCCATCGGCGTCATAAAGCCATAATATTCCGGCACGTCCGGCAGATACCCGATGAAACGGTTCGTCTTTGTGTTCCCGTAATGCGCCTTCTCACCGCAAACCGTGACCTCGCCCGCGTCCGCCGCCAGAAGCCCCAGGATCACCTTCATGGTCGTCGTCTTCCCGGCGCCGTTTCGGCCGACAAACCCATACACCTTCTTTTCCGGCACCACCAGGTCCACACCCCGCAGCACCTGCTTTTCTCCAAACCTCTTCTCCAACCCGGAGATTTCAAGTACGTTCATTTAAGTCACTCCTTACGTCCCTTTACGCCCGATTTTTGCTTCACCAGGCTTCCTGCCTTCCATCGCCTGCATCCCTGGATCAAGCCTCATCCTTCCCGATTAAAAAGTACAGGATTGGCCCGATAAATTCCATCCCCACGATCGTCACGATCACCCACAGCGTGCGGGTTCCGTGCTTATACGTATCATGCGTGAAAATATGCCGCAGCGTTACCGCCAGCAGGATCAACTCCGCAATGATCAGGGGAATAATAAACGGTAAATATTCCTTCAAGTCAAGTCCAGTCATTCTTTACTCCTTTCCTCCGGCAACCTGCCGGCTCCTTCTCTATCTGCAATTCATTCTTTCTTTTGCTTTGTATCTATTGTATTGCTCCTTGTAATACACATAATACATCCTGTTTTCTCTTCTGTCAATATGTTTTTAAAAATAAATCAGAGCCACGTCGCCATGGCCCTGATTTCACCCAAATTATAGCAATTCCTTTCCCTTTTTTACTTTTTCCAATTCGGCACGCAACGCCTCTTTTTCCCTTTCCAAAGCATCCGCCCTTGCTTTTTCCGCGTCCGCTCTTGCTTTTTCTCTTTCTGTATTCTCGCGTTCTAAGGCTTTCCCTTCCTCAATTGCTCTCATTCTAATGCTCTCTTCCTCTTCCCAAAGTCTCATATACCGAATGGCCACCTCCTCGTCATGCTTCACCCTGTCCACCATTGCGTGAAGTTGTCTCAAATACTCTGATGCGACATTCTCCAATGTACTTTTTTCTGCATACTTTAGGAACTGCTGCAGCTCTTCGGATTCTCTGTCAGGCGTTCCCTTAGTGTTGAGAAAAATCATCGTAACCCCGTCATCATATGGCATCTCAGGTATCTCTAAGCAGGCATTCCTCACCGTATACCTCATGCGCCCATGAGTGAACGGATCAAACGGCGTGATCACAATCATAAATGGTCGCCTCCCCGCCTTCCTCTTCTTCCAGGTATGCATCCAAAATGGCTCCGTGCCAATTTATGTCGCTCCCGTAAATCAAATACTGCGGAATCACCTTCAGTTTCCCGACTTCCCTGTTCAAAACCAATCTCAGCAGATACCGCGAAAACGGTTCCCCGTAATCCGGGTGCGTCACCATTGTCCCGAACAAAAAGTTGTCCATTAGATTGAGTTCTTCCAATTTTCTTTTTCCTTCTGGCATAAGCCTCCTCCTTTTGATTATGGCAAATGACAGTCGGAAAAACTCGGTTCTTTCTCGTTCCGATCGTCATCCGCCAATACTTAATTTGTCTTCATATGGGGATGTCAACCGAAATGGTTAAAGAATAGTCCCTGATATGTGTTTTAAGCATATCAAGGACCACTATGTTTGTCAATGAAATTTCTAAAAAATCCGCTTATGATTCTTCCTTCTTTTCTCCGTCCGAAGGTTGATCCGACGCTTCCTCCTTCTTCCCTTCCTCCGGCGTTGCAGGCGACCCGTCTGTCTTTGTAGGCGTACTCTCCGGCTTCGCAGGCGCATCATTCCCTCCCGCAAGCGGCTTATCCGCCATCAGCTTCTTTTCCTCCCACATGGCCTGCTTTCTGTGGATGTTGTCGATGTCCTCCGTTGTTCCGCCGCCGTGATCCTCGGGATCACGGAACTCACCCTTTTCCACCAGCCTGAGGAACGCACTCACCACGTCCTGCGTCAGCTGCGTCCCGGAAACCTCCTGAATGATGGAGACCGCCTTCTCAAAGTTCATTCTCTTACGATAAGGACGATCCGAATACATGGCGTCGAAGGTATCCGCCACCGCAATGATCTGCGCCACGCGAGGAATGTCCTCCATCTTCAGCCCCTGAGGATATCCCTTGCCGTCCGGTCGCTCATGATGTGAGCGCGCACCGACCGCCAGCTCCGGCATAATGCTGATCTTCCGAAGTGCCTCGTAGCCCAGCGCCGAATGCGACTTGATCACGCCGAACTCCTGGTCCGTCAGCTTTCCCTGCTTATTCAGTACCTCCGGCGGAACGCCGATCTTTCCGATGTCATGAAGCAGGGCAATGTTACGAAACTTCTCCACCGTCTCCTCGTCATATCCGAGCTCCCGTGCCAGCTTCGCCGTATAATCAGCCACTCTGGTCGAATGACCTCTGGTATAACGGTCCTTCATATCGATGGTCATTGCGAAGGCCTCCGTGATCTCACGGATCAGCTGCTTATCCTCTTCCTGCTTCATTATGAGCTTGCGTGTCTTGCGCTTTACGATATAAAGCGTCATTACCGTGAGCAGTACGCCAAAGGCCGCCAGGCAAAGCATCTGGAACCAGAACTGCTCATACAGCGCCCTCTGCTTCACGATCCGAACCGTCATCTCCGCCTGCCCTCGCCCTGCGGAATCCCTCAGCTGCATCACGAACGAATAGGTACCGCCGCGCAGGTTCGTATAGCTCACCTCACCGAATTCACTTCGGTTCACCGTCGTCTTTCCCTGATCAAAGCCCTGCAGCCAGTAAGTCACCTTCGGGTTCATCAAGGTATATACGTAAGCATAGCCATAAATGGTCAGTTTTTTCGTCTTGGAAGGCACCACGAACTCTCCGTTTGCTTTCGGATAGATCATCACGCCATCCGCCTCGAGATAGGGCACGTCCATCTTGATCTCATCCACGGTCTCGAAGGGCTTCTCGATATTCACTCGGATCACGCCCGACGAACAGGCCAGGTAAAGATTCCCGTCCTCAGTGACGTCGCTGTAGGAATTCGCCGTGGGAATGCGCGACAGGCCATTGTCCCTGCTGTAATAGATCGGATTGATCTCCTCATTCTTGATCAGCTCTTCCGCATTCGTCACATAGATGCCGTTACTGCTCAGCACCCACATTTCTCCCTGGCTATTCTCGATCAAGTCAAAGTTATTCGGGTACGGGAACTTCTGCACGGTCGTCACCTGATAATCATCCGTCATATACGCGATGGAGTTACTTGTCACGATCCAGAACAGTCCACGCTTTGCATCGCGCTTGATCCTCATGACCACGCCGGACTGCAGTCCCTCGTCCGTTCCCACATGAGTGACCTTCGTGCCGTTCGCCACGTAGATCCCGTCGCCGTCCGTGCCGACCACGATGTCACCGTTTCGGCCCTCAGCCACCGTGAGCACCTCCACGTTGCTGATGCCGTTCGCCTCGCCATACACCGCCGTGATCCTATCTCCCTCAATGACGGCCACGCCGCCCGTGCAGGCGACAAGCATGGATCCGTCCGACCTCTCCAGCACGGTCCTTACCCTGTCGGAAGGAAGCCCGTCCATGGCGGAAAACCTCGTCACGTTCCCATGATCATAACGGATCAGGCAATTGATCCCATAGGAAGAAAACCAGAGCCGATCCTTCGAGTCTCGCACGATCGATCGGATCCTGCAGCCATCAAACATCTCTACCAAATCGGTCTGTCCCAGGCTTGCTCCCGATACCATTGTCGCGCTTTCCAGCGGGATGTATTTCAGGACACGATTCCTCCCCAGCACGATCAGTCCCCTGTCCGAGCCGACGAAGATCTTTCCGTCCAGATAGCAGGTACTGTTGACCACTTCGCTTGACAGCTCATACCGTTCGAAAACATCCATAAACTGATCCGGCACGATCTTCATCACGCCCTGCCTCGAGGAAGTAAACCATAGATTCCCCTGATAATCCGTGATCACCTTCTCAATGGAATGCGACATGGGAATGTTCTCCAGCTTCCTGCACTTTCCATTGTCCACGACGCCAATGCCATTGTCCGCGCAGACCCAAAGCTGTCCCTGGATCTCCTTCACGTCGTTGACGTAGCCTAGGGGCGCCACGTCGATCACCTGCGGGTTCTTAAGGCCGTTCTCCAGCTTCCCGTAGTACACCTCCGATGCCTTCGTACCGATGTAGACATACCCCGGATTCTTTGCGTCGGGATACAGCGCGTGGATGGACGGAACGCCCAGGCCTTCACCTTTATAATACCCCGTCAGCTTCCCGTCCCGGATCGTAAATACGGCCTCCGTCATCGTCAGGCCATAGATCACGCCGTCCGCGCCAACGCACAGATCCCTGACGTACTCTTCGTTGATCTGCGGCTCATCTAATGACCTCATGACCATATCGGTGCCCACCACGGCGATGCCATGGGTGGTCGCAACATAAATATTTCCTGCCTGGTCCTCCGTGATCGCGCGAACGGAAGCGGACTTCAGCCCTTCTGCCTTATTATAATGGGTCTCCGTCCCGCGATCCAGCACGGCAACGCCATTATCGTTCGTGCCGACCCAGAGCCTGTCCTTGCTGTCAACGAAGAGGCTCACCACACTGGCGATACCTGTCGTGGAGTCCATTCTCGTAAAGGTATTCCCGTCATATCGGATCAGACCACTGTAGCTTCCGATCCAAAGAAAGCCCCCCTCCGTCTCAAGGATGGTATTCGCCTCCGAAGTCGGCAGACCATTCGTATTGTCATACAGGATCGTCGCAAATCCCTCGCTTCGTCCCGTATAATCCACCGTGATCTTGCGCCCTGCGGCCGCCTTCTCCCTGGCCGGTGCGTCTTCCCCGGCCTGCGCCGCCAGAGGACTCGCCAGCGAGGCGATCATCAATGCGGAAAGTCCTGCCGCCAGCACCTTTCGCACTCTTCTCCCCAATCGATTCCTCAAACAATGAAACAGCCCTCTTTCGCACATAACGCTTCCTCCGTTTCACCTACCGCATCTAGTTTATGCCACGTCATTCGGCGTCCGCTTTCCCTCTGCGGCATCCATGAGATTTTGCAGCGTCGTCTCCGCGATCGCCGCCAGCGCCTCCACCGTGTAGAAGCCCTGATGAGAAGTGATCATTACGTTCGGGAATGCCAGGAGCCTTGCCGTCACCGAATGCATCATAATGTCATCCGAATGATCCTCGAACACGTTCCCTGCTTCCTCCTCATACACGTCAAGCCCGACGCCCAGGAACTTCTCCATCCGGATCCCCTCGATCAGCTCGTTCGTGTCCACCAGCGCACCGCGCGAGGTATTCACGAGGATCACGCCGTCCTTCATCTTCTTGATCGTCTCAATGTTGATCATGTGATACGTGCTGTCCATCAGCGGGCAGTGGAGCGAGATCAGGTCACTTTGCGCCAGGAGCTCGTCCATCGACACGTACTCCACGAAATCCGCGAGCGCGGGATTCTGATATACGTCATACGCGATCACCCGCATTCCAAAGCCACGGCAGATCCGGCACATTGCCGCGCCGATCTTTCCGGTTCCGACGATCCCCGCCGTCTTCCCGAAAAAGTTCACGCCGCGAAGCCCCGTCAGCGTATAATCATTCTCGCGCACCTTATTGTATGCCTTATATAGTCTGCGGTTCACCGCCAGCGCAAGCGCCATGGCCAGCTCTGCCACCGACTCCGGCGAATACCCTGGCACGCGCTTCACCGTGATCCCAAGCTCCTTTGCCTTCTCCACGTCCACGTTGTTAAACCCGGCGCATCGCATCAAAACCGTCTTCACGCCGCCGTCATGAAGCACCTCCAGCGTCTGCGCTCCCACGTCCGCGCTCACGAATGCGCAGACTGCGTCATATCCCTTGGCCAGTGTCGCCGTCCTCGGCTCCAGCTCATGATCGATGTACTCCACCTCGATCCCCGGAAACTCCGAAAGCGCATTTCCAAAAGACTTCTTGTCGTAAATTTTTGCCGCATAGAATAAGATTTTCATACCTTCGTCTCCTTCCATACTGTGGTATTACCGCTTCTCCTTCATGTCATACGTCACGTCCTCGTCGATCATCTCGAGCATGATCTCGGCGAACTTCGGATCGAACTGTGTCCCGCTGCAGCACTCGATCTCATCCCGCACCACCTGCTGAGGGATCACGCCGCGATAGCTACGATAACTCGTCATCGCATCATACGCATCCGCCACCGCGATGATCCTGGCCGCTTCCGGGATCGCCTCCCCCGCAAGGCCGTCCGGATATCCCTTGCCGTCATACCGCTCATGATGCCATCTTGCACCCGTCGCAAGGCTCGGCATCTCCTCGATGTTCTTTAAGATCTGCGAACCCACCACGGGGTGCTTCTTGATCAGCTCATACTCCTCCGCCGTCAGACGGGACGGCTTATTGATCACCTCATCCGGCACGCCGATCTTTCCCACGTCGTGAAGCAGTCCCATCATATAAATCTCCGACTGCTGCTTGCTGTCATAGCCATACCGCTTCGCGATCTCCTTCGAATACTCCGCCACCCTGCCCGAGTGACCATTCGTATAAGAATCCTTCGCGTCGATCGCGTCTGCAAGGGATTTTACCACATGCAGGAACAGCGACTTATTCTCACGCGTCTTCTTCTCGACCTCTTCCGCCAGATTCCGCTGCAGCCGCACCATGTCAAGAATGCGGCGCACTCTCATGACCAGAACCTCCGGAACGAAAGGCTTTCGGATGAAATCGACTGCCCCGAGCGCCAGACCCTTCCGCTCGGAATCAATGTCATCATTGGCCGTCAGGAAGATCACCGGAATGTCCGCAATCTCCTCCTCCATCGCCATCAGCTTTGACTTCGTCTCGAATCCGTCCATGCCCGGCATCTTCACGTCGAGTAAGATCAGGTTCGGCCTGTGATCCTTCAAAAGCTCCAACAGTGCCGTGCCCGACTTCAGCGCCGTCACGCGCATGTGATTCTTGCTCAGCACGTGCCCGGCGAGCTTTAAGTTCGTCACGTCGTCATCCACCACGACAATCCACGCCTGCTCCCCGCGCTCCTCGATCGGCGCGTGATTCTGCATGAACTCCACCTCATACGCGATCGAAAGCGTCTCCGCATGCCGCTGATTCCAGATGCGCATGATATTTCCGATCACCTGCGAGATCGCGTCCTCCTTAATGTCCGTCAGGAAGATAAATAACTGATTTCTCCTATATTGCATGATCAGGTCACTCTTACGGAGCAGCTGCTTCACGCAGGTGCAGAACTGGTCGCAATGCGCCTGAAATATCTCTTCCGTCTGCTCTCCGAACGGAGAGAGCGTAAAGAGCACCTTGCATGCCTTCTTATGATACCGCGCGATGTAACGCATCACGTAGCGATACACGTCCACAAACGATTCCGGCGTGAGCTGCAGCGCATAATCCGGCATATGCTTCTCCGCAAGGAGCTGGCTGATGCTCTTTAAGGTTGCAAGCTCTTCCGCGTTCCCCAGGTCTTCCGCATTCTCCTCCAAAGGCGCCAGGACCAGCGTCTTTGTTTCCCCTCTTGCCGCCTGACTTCTCATCTTTGACAGGCACTCGTCGATCCGCTTCGCCAGCCCGTTCGGATCAAAGGGTTTCTTCACAAAGTCCGCGGCGCCCATCTCATATCCGCGCACCTCCGTGCGCATGTCATCATCCGCCGTCATAAAGACGATCGGGATCTCTTCCATTGCAAGCTCTTTTTCCTGCTCCCTGACCTTGCGAAACGTCTCGAACCCATCCATCTCCGGCATCATCACGTCCAGCAGGATCAGATCCGGCTGATTCTCTTTCAAATAATCCAGCAGCGCCCGCCCCGAATTCATGGCGGTCACCCGCTTATTCTGCTTACTCAGGATGTGCCCCGCAATCTTTAGATTCGTGGAGTCATCATCCACAACAACAATCCAGTCTGTCATTCGAATATTCTCCAAAATTCATTTCTTCTCATTCATGGATCTCGACGATCTGTCCGTCAATGTCCCTGACGCTGCAATACCTTTTGCCGAGCCAGTTCGTTCTGACGGGCCCGCACGGAAGGAGCTGATAGACCCTGTCGAAATTCTTCGCCTTCAGCGCAAAGCACCGAACGCCCCGCGTGCCTAGATTTCCCTCTTTCTTAGGGTGATCCTCATCGATCAGAAATTCCAGCGTCAGCCCGTGCCCCTTCATGACAATCAGGTGCTGATGAGAATCCTTGATCGCATGGACCTCCCGAAAGCCCAATTTCTCATAGAATTCAAGTGTATGTACGGAGGATGCGATCATGGAAATATGATGCAATCCGTGAAACAAGTCTTCGTTCATTCCAGTCCCTTTCGTATCTCTCACTCATGCATCTCAATGGTCTGCCCGTCCAGCGCCCTGATATAGCAGTATCTCTGCCCTTCCCAGTCACGGAACATGCCGCCGCACGGAATCCTTCGGAAAACCTTCTTGAAATCACTCATCTGTAGCGAGAAGCATCGCATGCCCAGCGTATCCAGATTCCTGTCTTTCTTTGGCGCGTGCCTGTCGATCAGGAATTCCAGCGTCAGCCCGTGCCCCTCCATGATGACCACCTTATTATAAGCATTCTGAATGCTCAGGGTTTTCTTAAATCCCATGATCTCATAGAGTCGCAGCGTTCTTTGCGAGGAAGTGATCAGGGAGATGTGATGCAGCCCTTCAAACAAGTCTTCGTTCATCCTGTTACCCTTCTATTAGTTGGTGATCCCATGATAGTCCCGCTTCACGGCTTCATAGCTCTCAAGATTTCCAATGTCATATCGCTTTCCCGGCATCACCATCGAATGGATCTGACTTCGCTGACACATCCATGCCACAAGGCTTCCGGGCGCGTCCGTGCCACAGCCGTCCGCAATGGCTTCCCTGATCCGCTTTGCGTCTTCCTTGACATAGTAATAAAATGGCGGCGTGCACCAATGGGATTTCGGCTGCGCCGGCTTCTCCTCGAAGCTGACAAGGCGCTCCCCGTCCACCTCGGAGACTCCCGCCCTGCGCAGCTTGACCTCGTCCTCCTCCCAGTACCGCATGGTACAAGAGGTTCCTGCCTCCTTCGCATAATCGATATATTTACGCAGACTGAAGTCGAGCACGTTGTCTCCCGCGATCACAAGAAGATCGTCATCCAGTCCCAGCTGATCGATGGCAAACTGAATGTCGCACACCGCGCCAAGCCTGGTCTCATTCGTGCTCGTACCGTCATCCACCACCGTAATGTTACGCCCCTCGGCCCATTTCTCAAAGTGATGCGCGAACTTATGATTGCTGATGACAATGAATTTCTCCGCCGCGTCTCCTATGTCATCAATGAGCCAGTCAAGGATCGTTTTCTCTCCCACCTTGAGCAAGGGCTTCGGGAAGTTCTCCGTCAGCGGATAAAGCCGCGTCGCATAACCGGCCGCCAAGATCACACATTTCATGTTCCATTCCTCTTTTCTGTCATTCTTCTCTCTATTTTTACCCGTCATCTGCCCGCGCCGACGCCGTCCGCGCTCTCACACAGATGGAACGAATATCTCCCCTGCATCTCAGGGAATGCCTTCAGATACTTCTGCTCCACGGTCTCGGCAATCGACTCCGCCTTGGCGGGATCGATCAGCGCCATGCAGCAGCCTTTGAAGCCCGCGCCGGAAAATCTTCCGCCGTAGATACCGTCCGTCTCGCGCATGATCTCATAGAGCCTGATCTGTTCCGGCGCGCCGGACTCCCAGTTATGAATGCTGGACCACCCGGACTCAAAGGATAGCCGTCCATACTCCTCCAGGTCGCCCCTTCTCCAGGCCTCCGCGCCGGCTTCCACGCGCCGAAACTCCGTGTACCAATGCTCACAGCGCTTCGCCCATTGCTTCGGCAGGCGATCCTTATACTCCAGATAAGTTTCATAGGGCACGTTCCTGGCATTCGCCTCATTAAACTTGCCATATTCCATGCCGGAGAACGCCTGAAGCGCATAGACGCCGGAGCGGAGCTCGTCCACCCTCATGTTATATTTGCTGCCTGCCAGCGAATGCTCCAGGCCGCTGAAGAAAATGGCTATTTTATAAGGCTTCATGGCGGGAACCGTCGAGATCAGTTCATACTGGTTATCCCGGCAGTCCAGATATAATAAATGATCCTTCTTTCCAAGAACCTCACAGGACTGATCGAGCGTTCCCACGTTCACGCCCACGTAATTTTTCTCCGCGTCATAAGCGATCTGGATCAGCTCCATCGGGCTCACCGTAATGCCATTCACCTTCATCAACGCATCCAGAAAGGCAAGGATCACGGCTGCCGAGGAGGACAGTCCGCCGATGGGCAGGCTCCCTTCGATCACGCCGCAAAGACCCACGGGAAGCGGATGCTCCTTCGCAAGGGCCCAGGTTGCGCCCCGCAGATAATCCGCCCAGTCACCGGTCTTCTCGCCAACCTCCTTCACGTGCCACTGCG
This sequence comes from uncultured Lachnospiraceae bacterium, assembly GCA_947305245.1. Taxonomy (GTDB): domain Bacteria; phylum Bacillota; class Clostridia; order Lachnospirales; family Lachnospiraceae; genus Acetatifactor. Next base: position 24,320 of record CAMZDG010000008.1, on the reverse strand, counting down.
CGCGCTTTGGAAATTGCAGGCTGGTCATTTCAATGACGCCGTTCTGCTTCGGCCTGTATGCAATGTGAATGCCGGCATTGATGGCAAACCCCGTGATCTTTCCTAGATTATGATCACTGTGCGCTCCGATCGGACAGATGCGATAGGGCGAAAATGCGATCCCCTCCGCATCCCGATTATAAATCTCATAAAACCTCTCCTCACAAATCATTTTCCCCTGTTTCCTCCCGTAGATTTCGCTGGCCTTCCAACATTGCGAGCTTCTCCTGTCTTCTCTTCTCGCGCGCAGCCATCTTCTTTTGCATTCCCAGCGGCCTTTTGATCTCCCACTCGTCTTCGTCAAAATATTCCACGTACTGTATGATATGTCTGGTATCTCGAATGAATCTGTGCTCGATCCCTTCATATTCCCACATCGTTTTCACGTAGCTCTCTCGGTCCATGATCTCATACCGCTTCCCCGGCATCTCCATGGAATGCATGGGCACGCGCTTCCTGAGGAACTCGATCAGATTTCCCACGTCATCCAGATCCATCCCACGTTTCTTTCGCATGTCGGTGAATTCATGGATCCTGCGCGCGTCCCTCGCCTTGAAATAATAGATTGGCACGCTCGCCCAGTGCGACTTCGGGTGACTTGGATTCACTTCATAGCCAGTCAACAGATCGTCGCGGTCAACGACCGAAACGCCGGAGTGCCTTAGCTTCTCCTCGTCCTCCTCCCAGTATCGCATGGTGCAGGAGGTCCCCTTGGCCTTCACGTAATCAAGGAAGCCGCGCATGCTAAAGTCATATAACGCATTCGGCTCGATGATCAAAATGTCATCCGACCAGAGCATATTCTTATCCAGGACGTACGAAATGTCCCGGATCGTGCCCCGCCTCGTCTCATTCTTTGTCATGCCGTCGTCCACCGTGACGATAAAGTAGCCCTTTTTCTTGAAATGGTTCTCATAGACCTTTGCGAACTTATGGTTCGTCACAATGACGTACACGGAGGCGTCATTTTCAATATCGTCAATGAACCAGTCCAGGATCGGCTTGCCCCGGACCGGAAGGAGCGGTTTCGGAAAATATTCCGTCAAAGGATACAGCCGTGTTCCAAAGCCGGCTGCCATAAAGAAAACATACATCCCTTAAGCCTCTTGTTCCATTTAGTCCGCAATATTATATCACGCCGCGCCCCGCCAGTCCACAGGATTTTGTCTCCGGCTTTCGCGCCTTGAAGGTCTCCCGCCAGGCCGAAATTTAAGCAAGCGGCAATAACAGATTGACGATAAACCCGTCCTCATTCGAAAGGAGGAGCTGCCCTCCCATCTTCTCCATGATCTCCTTTGAAATATAAAGCCCCAGGCCGCTTCCCTCCTTGTCAGCGGCTTGCTTCTTTCCACGGTAAAACTTATTGGTCAAAAGCTCCAGCTCTTCCGGATCCGCGCCCTCTCCGTGATCACGGATCGTCATCATGAGGTAATGCTCCTGAAATTCATAGCTTACTTCAATTTCCGTATTGGCGTATTTATAAGAATTCCCAATGACGTTTCCGATCACTTGGGAGAGACGGTTTTGATCGATGCGAAGAATGCATCCCGGTACGGCGCCCGTAACCACCTTTTTCTTCGTATCATGTTCTTCGACAAGCCTTCCCAAAACATCCGACGTCACTTCACTGCAATTGACGTTCAACTCTCCGAGATCATCCAATGCGGCAGACAAAAGATCGGACAGGAGCGCATTCATCTCCTCCGTCTTATGTCTGATGTTCGTGATCTTTCCGAGCGTATAGGCGTCTTCCACCTTTACCTCCAGGAGCTCGCAGATCACCTTGATCCCCGTCACCGGTGATCTCAGGTCATGACTGAGCGAAGCAACCAGCTCCTTCTCCTTGATCTTTAACGCGATCTCCCTTTCCCTTGCGGCGCGAAGCTCCTCTCGCATCAGGTCAAAGCTCTCGGTAAAGAGCCCAAACATATGATTTTTTTCCATGAGCAGCGGCTCGTCCAAATTCCCCTGCGCCACCTGCGCGGCGAATTCCTTCATCTTCCGGAACGGACGGACCACGTTCCGGTCCACGTACCAAAGGAATGCCACGTGGAACAATGCGAACAAGATCATGGTCACGGCCGTAATGGAAAGGAGCCTCCTTTGGAAAAACGCATAATCCTCCTTCGCGGGATTTGGCATCACGATCGTTCCAAGGAAGAGATCTCCCTCCGTAACGGAAACGCACAGCATCCCTTTTCGAATGGCACTTGCCTGCGAAGTGATCCCTTCGAACGCCTTCCCGTCCGTCTGATACAGCACCTCGCCGTCTTTCCCGAGGATCAAGATCTGCGCCTTAGAAAGCGTCGTCTCCGCAAACCCTCCATCCTCCCAGTGCTTCTTTGCCGTCTGTACGTAATCGTTGACCGTCACAGGATCGAGCACGCGGCGCTGATAGGAAAAGGCATTCAGCCAAAGCAGCGCCACCGCAGCGACCAGGATCAATGTTTCCACAACTAGAAATCTTATAAATGGTTTATTCATTCGATCATATATCCCACGCCCCAGACCGTCTTAATGATCTCCGGGTTCTTTGGGTCCTTTTCGATTTTTTCCCGCAAATGCCTTGCGTGCACGGCCAGCGTTCCTTCTCCGATATACTCATCCTCCCAAACGCTTGCCAGGAGTTCATCCTTCGTCACGACGCGCCCCTTATTCTGCGTCAGATAAAGTAGCATTTTATATTCCATCACCTTTAATGCAATGCTCTCTTCCCCTCGCATCAATCGATGCGCCTGCGTATCCAGGAAAAGCCCGGGCGAAACAACAACTCTCCCGTCCTCCTGCGTCATCGCATCCGGCGTATCCTTCGACGAAGCCGCCTTTACAGCCTCCGATGCCTTTTCGTAACGCGCCAGCACTGCCTTCACCTTTGCGAGAAGGATATTCAGCGAAAACGGCTTGCTGATATAGTCATCCCCGCCAATGTTAAGCGCGATCAGCACGTTGTCATCGCTCTTCCTTGCGCTGATGAAAAAGATCGGCATGTCATAATCTTCCCGGATGCGCTTACAAAGCTCAAAGCCAGATTTTTCTCCCAGGTTGACGTCGAGAAGGATCAGCGACACCTCGTTTTGTTCCAAAAAGGCGATCGCCTCCTGATAGGTCGTCACGTAGGCCGTGGGAACGTCAAACATATTAAAGTATTCTGCCGTATTTTCCGCGATCGTTATGTCATCATCCACGATCAGACATTTTGTCTCCATGCCATCCTCCCTACGCTAGTTTTTACCATGCAAAAAAGACCACAAATATTTTATCATATTTACGGTCTTTTTGCCATATGAATTCTGTTAATTGATCGCGCTTACCTTAACGCTCCCGCCCGTCTCGCCGACAAAGACGATCATGCCATATTCCGGCAGCGGCACTTCCTTCCCATATTGGGCCAAGTAACTGGAGAATCTAAGGTTCCCATATTGATCATATACATACGCGGCTGCCTTTTCCGGGAGTTCTAAGCGGAGCGTTAAGTTCTTCGCGCCGTCGATCCGAAACCAGCTGGCTTCCTTCGTCTTCAGCGCCACTTCCGTAACGTCCCCCGTCAGCACCGGAATACACTCTTCGGAGATATATTTATAATTGTATTCGTCCATGCAAAGATACTCTTTTCCGCCTGCCGTTTCCATCCGAAGATTGCTTAAATCCCTCGACGCCGTGTCGGGCAGGATCGTCTCATAACCCGCATGCGTCTCATCCTGCATGAGATGTCCATTGACATAGCCCCGCGCGGCCTCACTCGTATGAAGCGTTACGCAGCAGTTCTCAACGGAATAGGTCACGTCTGCAGCCGGGCCGCTCACATAGTAGTAGGAAACGCCGTCACGCTTCTCCCATGCCTTTTGCACCTTTTCCTCCACCCGGCTTTCCGAAGCTTTATAAAGCGCGCATCCATATTCCGGATTCACCAGATAGACCTGTCCGTCCCATTCCTCAAACTTCTCAGCGACATAAGGTCTTAGCGGAATGGCTTTCCCGGAGGCCACGTCGCCGCTCACCTCAAAAAATACGCCATCTCCGGAATACATATACTGCTTTTCAAATTCTCTGTCATAGGTGACCGAAGTGATCTTCATGTACTGCCCATTCGGAAAGCTGATGCTCACCGTCCCGTGGGCGTCGGCGTATAATCCCTCGTAAGAAAGATACTCCTTAGGCACCACGTTCGAAAGCTCCGGCTTCTCCTCCTTGGGGTGATCCACGGAAATCCCCTGGGCCTCGAGGGCCACGTCCATCAGCGCCAGGGCAAGCTCCTCATCGACGCCGCTGCCGCCGCCGGAGGCAAGAACTGCAACGCTGATGCTCTCCTCGGGAGCCACCACCAGGCTTGCGTTGTGATAGAAGGTATCGCCGCCCTTACTGAGCACCGTCACGCCGGCCTTCTCATAATCAGCCTTTCTCACCTCGTCCCATCCAAGTCCGAAAGCTTCCTTGGAATAACCCGTCGCATAATCCTTTGCCATTTCCTTCTTGGCCTTTTCAGAGAGCAGCGCCCTGTTTCCGCTGAAAAACGTAGCGCCAAACTCGCAAACCTCCCTGGCAGAGGAAATGATGCCGCCTGCGCCGACGCCCGCTCCGCGCTCAGGGGTCGCCCTGACATTGCCATTCACGTATGCGGGCACCAGCTCGCTTGCATCCATATTCCATGCGGTACCTGTTTCGCTTAGGGAAAGCGGTTTGCAAACCTTTTCCTCCAGATACTGCGTAAACGGCATTCCGCTCACACGCTCCACGAGGATCTCCAACAGGGTAAATCCGTCATTGCAGTAGCAATTAAATTCTCCCGGCTCATATTTTAATCCTTCCTTCTGAAGGATGCTCAGAAAGCTGTCATGATAGGTGCCGTCCACTTCATCAAAGAGAAAGATCCCGCCATAGACCGTACCCATGAGTCCGGACGTATGGTTCATCAGCATGCGCACCGTGATCTTATGATATCTGTCATCCGCCATCTTGAAATCCGTGATATAATCCGTCACCGGCGCGTCCAGATCCACCTTGCCCTGATCCACCAGCTGCATCACTGCCGTCACGGTATAAATCTTACTCACGGAACCAATGTTCAGACACCGTCCGCTGAAGGTCTCCTCCTTCACCGTCTGCGACTCCGACTTGCTTTCCGCCTTGCAGATCACGGGCCCTGCCGCGTTCATGCAAACGCTGATCGCCAAAAGCCCTGCCGCGCATCCGCAGGCGATCTTCGCCAGATTATTCTTCCTTCTCATCGTCCTCATATCATCCTCTCCAAACTGTTTTCTTATTCCGTGATCAGTTCATATGCCGAAATCTTCTTGATCCTTCTTGCGCTGAAATAGGCACAGCCAAAGCAGAAGGCAAGGACTGCCAGATCCACCAGGATCGTGCTGATAAGATCAACCTCGATCACACATACGAAATCTCCCACAATCCCCATCAGAGGAATGGAAAGAAAGGTTCCAAGCACCACAGCGATCAGCGCCACCGGTATGATCCGGAAGGCCATCTGGAACATCAGCTCCTTCGAAGTATAGCCCAGGCTCTTCATGATGCCGAGCTCCCTGTACTGCTTCCTGATGGTGGACGCCATCAGGATGGCAAGCATCAAGATCACGATAATGCCGGATGCGATCATCATGCCAATGGAGATTGCCGCAAAGGAAACACAAAGCATGCCTGCAATCTCCTGATTCTCTTCCAGAACAAAGGTCAGCTTTTCAATCTTCATCGCCGAAGTGCTGCCCGTAATGACCGTATCACCCACGCGGATCGCGTACTCCATATAGCTTACGCCCTTTTCCGTCATGGCCTTTGCCATCTCCTTGTTCGCCGTGTTTCTGATCCGGTCTTCCAGGGTATCCCCGGTCACCTCTTCCTCCTTATACGTCGCGATTTCCTTCCCGTAGCGACCTTTCAGGAATTCAGCGAAGGCATTCTTATCCACGCCCTCATTCAGATAAATGTCATAAGCCCTGGGAGCATATCCGGGATCCATCCGCTTGAAGCCTTCAACAGTCAGGTAGGCGGTCAACGGATCCACTGCGGAGTTCACGCACCCCGTCAAGAGATAATCTCTCTTCACCTTTCCATACTCGATGGTGATGGTATCTCCCACTGCCGCTCCGATCCTTTTCTTTTCCTGGACCGTCAGGGCCGCTTCATTCTCATGTTCGGGCAGCCGCCCCTCCGTCAGAAGAATGGTCGAGGTCTTTGCATAATCCCCATAGACCTCCAGGTTCACCGGATTCTCAATGCCGTTTACCTTCACGCCTAAGCCCACCGCAGGAGTCAAAACCTGTCTCACCTCCGGCATACCTGCCAGCTCTGCGGCGAAGACTTCCGGATCCATGTCCGCCGTTCCTTCGATCCGAACGTCACACATCTCATGGCCGCATACGCTGCCCAGGATCCTGTTCGCGTCACTGAAAAAGATGCCGATCATAAAGCTAAGAAGTACCATGACCGTACATGCCGCGATGCATACGGTTAATCCAATCTGGTTTCTGGCGCCCTGCAGGAACTCCTTCATGGCAAGGCAGATATGAACGTTCCCCCTTGTCTTTTCCAAGGGAACAAAGGTCTTTTTGAAGCTGTGCGTCTCAATCCCTTTCCGAAAAGCCAGAACCGGCGGATACTTTCGAACGGCCAGCGCCTTGGTCAACGCGATCAGCCCGATAAAAAGCACTATGATCAAGATGCAACACAGGATCGGCAGGGCCGGAGCCGAAACGGAACCGCCATAGTTAACCGAGTTCGCCGCATTTTGCAGCTGCGCCTTTGCCAGGAAGAACGCCGGGAAGATGCTGATCAGGACGCCTGCGATGGCCAGCAGAACATATTCAGCGACATACGATGCAGCGATCTCTCCCGAGGTATAGCCAAGTGCTTCCAAGACACCGATGGATACGATCTGCTCCTTGATGTCACTCACGATGCGGAAGCGGATCATGATCATGACCGCGATAACGATCACGCCTGCCATGATCGCGATGATGATACTTAACAGTTCCATGTTCGCCTCGTTCATGGTAACCGTATCCTTATAGGAAATTAAGGATATTGCCGAGGTAAGATCGTTCAAGGTGGTGTCCTGCGCAAATGCCTTGAATTCATTTAAGAAGGCATCGTCATCCGTCCCGGGGACCGTATTGATGCCAATCACCTCATAGCGCTTCATGTAATTTTCCAAGCTTGCAAAGTCTTCCTCCGAGATCACGGCCTTCGTTCCATACCCCCAAAGACCGGATTCATAAAAACCTGCCACCGTAAAGGGAAACTCTTTCCCATTCCGAAGGATGACGATCTCATCTCCTATTGCGATCTCAAGCTTTCCCCTGTTCGTGACGTCAAGGACGATGGGATGCTCTACGCTTTGGAAATCTGCGTCCGTCTGAAAGCATTCCATTTGCTCTTCGCCGCTTTCCGGAACAAAGCTGATGTCAAAGAGCTGCTCCGTCGTGGCGTCCTGACCTTTCCTAACCTTCAGGATGTCCGTCACCATGCTGGTATGTCCGTAATCTTCCACCCGCGGATCCTCTTCGAGAAACGCCAGATACCGATCTGAATAGCTCTCCTGATAGACATAAACAAAGTTTTTATAGCATCCGCTCTCTTCCACCATGCTCGGCGTGATCTTTTTGACCCCCTTCACTGCCGCTGCGGAGGAAGAAAGGAGCGTGATGCAAAAAACGATCAGAACCATCAAAAGAATGGACTCTCTCCTATGCTTTTTGATATTTGCCAAAGATAATCTTAAAATCTTTTTCATAATCTACCATCCCATCTCGTTCAGGAATTTCTGTAACGACTCTCTTCTTTTCGGAAGCTCATCCGTTTCATACTCCGGCATCCTGTGCTCTCCCACGATGCCGCCGTCCCTAAGATAAAGCACTCTGGTTCCGCGAAGCGCCGTCTTCAAGTCATGTGTTACCATCACAATGCTCTGTCCACTCTTATGAAGCTCCGTGAAAACGTTCAGCACGTCCTGCCCTGAGGAAGAATTCAATGCTCCGGTCGGCTCATCCGCGAAAAGGATCTGCGGCTCATTCACGACCGCCCTGACGATCCCCACTCTCTGACATTCGCCTCCGGAGAGCTGATTCGGATACTTCTTCCATAGCGGCTCCTCGATCCCGACCTTCTCAAGGAGCTCTTTCACCCTTGCCACGAGCTCCGGAGAATTCTTCCTGGCTACGAGTGCACCCGTCAGGACATTGTCCAGCACGTTCATGTTCTCAAGCAGGTAGATGCTCTGGAAAACGAACCCGCAGTGCTTTCTTCGAAAGAGCGCCAGCTTATCGTTGCTATAGTCCGAGATATCCTCCTCGTTAAAGAAAACCTTTCCCATCGAAGGCTTATCCATGCCTGATAATGCATAGAGAAGTGTCGACTTACCAGACCCTGACGATCCCATGATGATCGTGAAGTCCTTCTCCATGATCTCAAGATCCAAGTTTTTGATCACGTGCTGCTGCAGGCCTTCATTTGAAAATGTTTTACATAACTTTTCCGTTTTTAAGATTGCATTCATGTTAACTTCCCCATCCTTCTTATCTGATTGCGGGTGCTAACGCTTTTCCGCCCCACCGTGCCATAATCTTTTCGGATCAGCGCTTTTCCTGCTCCGCTTTTCGTTAATACCACTATACATGATACCGTTCAAGACTTCTTTACGAAACTACTATAAAATTCTTATCAAATTCTTAACGCAAATAATTGCCAACCATTATGAAAACGCATCAAAAAAAGTTCCACAGAGTCTCAAACTCCGTGGAACCTCTCATATTTATTTACGGAATTATCATTTCACTTCAGTCGTCTTTCTGGCTCTTTTCTGAATGAGCTTCGTAGGTTTCGATCGTTTTTTCACCAATCAGATCTCTTTTGGTTTTATCAAAAGAATATCTTTTCGTTTCGTCATGAAAAACTTCATTCGAATATTGTTCAACATAAACGTGTGCATTACTTCCGAGGGCAGTAACGTCGGCTTCCTTAAACAGCTTCATGTTCACGTTTTCACTCACTTTGACACTGAACGTAAACGAGTACTCCCCACTTTCCAAAAAATCCCTGCAGAAATCATCGTCCACGAACACACCAAGCGGAAGCTCATTGTGTATGGACCAATCGTCTTTTTCCGGGTCATTTACATAAGCCGGAACACTTTTGTATCCATTAATTGAGTATTCTATGTCATTGTTGTCAAATTGATTGAGTTGATAAAGATCCTTAAACAATTTTTCCACATAAGCATTCATACGCGGCCATTCATAGGATACGTAAATCTCTTTTGTAACAATGTTGACACTGAAGCCTCCGAATTCTTCTGAACCAGTCGCGTACCCTCCTACCCAATCCGTATAATCTTGAAACTGAGAATTGTAATGGGCCCATATATAATACTTTGAAAGGTCAACGTTCGGATAGTACTGACGGATAGGTTCCTCCGCAATTGCCATCGCCTGCTCGACACGCCTTTGACCCTCTGCGCGTTCTTCCTCCGTAAGCCCTTTGGAACATCCCGTCAAGATACACGCAAAAGCACACAAAATGCTTGCCACAATAATTTTTGTTCTATAACCACGCATATTTATCCACTTCCCCCTTTTGTTTGATAAACACTCTGCCAACTTCGTTTTATTCTTCTCCTTGCAAAAACAAATACTTTTCAAAAGTATAGCCTACCCGTTCCTCTCCATCCGCAGTCGTGCAAGATCCTATTTCAGTCACTTCATAACCTGCTGAAGAATAGAGCGCCCGCGCCGGCAAATTGTCCTCCGTTGTGTGAATTCCAATCCTATGAATTCCCTTTTCGCATGCAATGTCTTCAACCAGTGACAAAATATGTTTGCCTATCCCCTGTCGATGAAACAACGGTTTTACCTGAAGCATGCCTAGCCACAGCTCGTTCTCCTCCAAATCAATCCTGAACCAGGCAACTGGTGTTTCAATACAAACAATGTAATAGACAGAGCTTGTATCCGCAAGCAATTCCCGCCATACATCACAAGATCTCTGAATCCCATGCAAACAAGCAATGTTTTCGTTATATGTTTCACTTATAAATGGAATGTCCTCTTCCGAAGCCACGTAATGATATATTTCTTTCATGGCTGGCCTCCACACATGCAATGTATCCTTAATCATTCATCAAATTTCATACATTGGCATCGCCCTCCTTTCCATTTAAGTCCGGAGGGTGATTCCCTCCGGTGATGGAGGGTAGCCGCCTTGCTCTATGACTTTCCTTGTCTATGAATCTAACATGTCAAGTTGCACAAAGTCAACTTGGCAAAATCATGCAACCCCTTATAATTCTATGAGTTCGCAGCTTTTTCATATCATTTTCTAGATTATTCCTGTTCTCCTTGAAGTGCCTTTTCCACACTCTGGAACCGCTCCGTCCCGCGGATGGCATCAAAGCCCTCCTGCTTCATAAAGCCAAGCAGCAGATCTTTCTCGGTGTGAGTGTAGTTCTTGCACTGGTCCTCACCCTTGTAAATCTTGCCGCGCATCAGCACGGAGGTGTAAGGAACCTCATCTGGTAAGCTGTCGCATGTAATGGCCGCATCCCTTGCAGCCTCAAGGTGCTGAAGCGCAAGCTCGGCGTCCTGATCCGCACATGCGATCAATGCGATATATTCATGATAAGCCCTTACCCAGGAACTGTACGCCGCCGGATTCCCGTCATAAATCAGCTCGGTCAAGGCGATGATCTTCTCAAGAATGGCAATCCGATCCTTGTTGGTAAGAGTATTATCCTCGCAGAATTTGTCTCCATAGAAATCAAGAGCCAAAACCGTATCAACAAATAAGTCTTCCAGATAATCACGGCAAAACGACCGAAATTTCTCCCCGGTATAGATGTGCAACAGATAACTCTCGCGGCACTCATTCATACTCGGCAGCGTCTCCGCGATTGTGGCAGCCTCGTCCCTTCTGTCCAGCCAAAGGCAATTCCATATCTTACAGATTGCAGCCTCTTTGCATTGCTCTGGATCGGTACATTCATTCAAGACCCGCTCTATGAGACCTTCCGCCTCATGCAGATTATTGAGCCGGATCTCATCGTTATACACATTGGCGAACTGCAGGTCGCCGATCAGCGCGAGAATCAGCTTATAATTTTTCGGATATCTTTTGACCGCTTCCCGAAGCATCTTGTAGCTCTTGACCACTTCACCGCAGTTTCGGAATTCCTGCCGCCGTTTCATGATATCCTCAATATCGCTTTCATCTTTAATGGCTTCCATCCCCATCAGTTCATCCAGCGTGACGCCAAAATAAAGTGCCAGGGTCGGTAGCAACTCAATGTCTGGATAAGTGGTGCCGTTCTCCCAGCGGCTTACCGCCTGATCGGATACCCCCAACACCTCAGCAAGCTGTTCCTGCGTGATCTTCCTTTGTTTTCTGTACTTTTTTATATTACTTCCGATTGCTATCATATCAAAAACCTCCAATAATTATTCGAAGCTTCTGAATATGATTTTACACCATTTAACGGAAAATGCCACACCTCATTTGTTGAGATTTTGTCAACCAAGGTGAGATTTTATAAATCAGCCGGTCTCATAACGATGCACTCCGCCGCCAGTCGAGGCAAAATCTCTCAATGTGAGCGAATCCATCTCACGAAGGACAGCAGCTGAACCACTTTCCAGCATTCGAAGCTTCTCATTTAATGTTTCCTCCGTCTCACTCGCACCGTCGCACAGCTCCGTCCCGCCGTTCACTTCGGCAATTTTCTCTTCTTCGAGTTTAGCCAATTCAAGGTCCTTCATGATTTCTTCCATGCTTGCTCCCCCTATCATCGCAGTTGACACGAAATGATTCTTTCTATCCTTCTATACGATCCCGCCCCCAAAAATCCACGAAGGAACGCATCAATTGATCAAGCCTTATACTCTTGCTTCGCGAAGTGGCTTATCCCACAGCACCTTTCCCTTGTGCTCTGAAGCCAATTTATTGATCTCCTCCTTGAAAACGCCGCTTTCCAAGAATTCCTTTTCCCTTTTCTTTGAACGCCGTCCCGCCGCGTGATAAAGCTCCTTTTCAAAGCAGGCATCGTAAGAAATTGCATAGTCTTCCTCGTCCCGATGGGGGAAAAAAGTGACTAACGCTTTGTAAGTGATCATTCCCGCATCAGAATCGGAAACCAAAGCAACCAGAGCAGCCTTACGCTTTACTCCATTATAAGTACAATCCGCAGCAAAATATTGTTCATAAACATTTATTGTAGCCATGTCTGATCACTCCCTACTCCACATATACAACACACCTATAATCATTAAGCAGATTTCTCTTGCATGTAAGAAGAGAGTATGCTATATTTTGATTAAAGGGGAAAGCCACAAAAGGCGCCTACCCCCGATAAAGTTTTGGCTTAAACTTTACAGTTTAGCCGTCAACTATTCGCGGTAGTTGGCGGCTATTTTTCTTTTCCCTTAACGATCGCGTAACACAATCCGATAAGGGCTACAATGAATATTCCAATCTGAATTAAATCAGCATATGTAACATACATTGGCATCGCCCTCCTTTCTTTCGTCCGGAGGGTAATCCCCTCCGGTAATGGAGGGTAGCCGCCTTGCTCTATGACTTTCCTTACCTTCAAATTTATCATGGCAAGTTGCACAAAGTCAACTTGGTAAAATCACGGTTTTTCATTCGAAAATGTTGCCCCAAATCCCCGTAATCCCTTTTGATCAAAGCATTTGTTGGATGTCAAAGGCGCTTGCGGGATTCGCAGGGCTTCGCCCTCGCTCATCTCGCAATATTCGCCGAATAAAGAAGCTTGCGCTTCTTTATTTACGCCCAAAATATAAAATGCACTCCTTCGTGCAAGCACGAGAGTGCATTTTCCATTTTGGGCAAGCAAAAAGCCGAGCTTTTTGCTCGGCTCATTATAGTGCGGAAGATGGGACTACATGTATCATGCCTTATTTTATTGTGCTCTCGGGATTTCTACCCCCAATGTTACCCCCTTATTATCACGCATCCTGTTTTTTGCGAAAACCAGCGCACTTAAAGTTTTCATCATAGATAAAGCTATCCACAAAACAATTGGGTATATGCCCATATGGCTTTATTTGATGCATCAGCATCCCGTGCGTAACGATCAAAATTTTATCATAACTCGTATACTTGTTTAATACGCCCAAAAGCCTTTTCTCCATCATCTCGATGGTTTCCCACCGACAGGTTTCACCCTCTGGGTATTTCCCTTCATTCAGCGCGAACTCATTCCCGTAAGTTTTTGCTTCTCCGGCTTTGTTTTGGAATAGCAAATCGGGGATCCACTCATGCAGGTCAACTTCTACCTTCAAAGGGATGTTCCTAATTCTGGATACGATCGCAGCCGTTTGCAGACACCTTGTATACGGTGAAGATACAATGACGGAACACCCATCTATCAAAGGGTTTTTCGCGGCTTCCTCGGCCTGCTTCTCGCCGTTCTCAGTTAATGGTGCCAATTCTAAGCCTTGACCAATAAATCCTCTTTCATGACAGGGCTCGTAATCTCTTTCCCCATGACGCATCACAATAACTTCCATTTTTTCTCCTTATCATCCAACTGATGTTTGATTTTACATGATTACAATATCCTGGTTGGGCGAAGTGCAATAACATGGACCGTTGGGATTATCATCTGTAAAAGCACGATTATCAAAAAGGTCTAGGTAATCATCATTTAATTCGGGAGTTAATTGCCTAATAATGATATTCATAAGGATATCCTTTCTGAGAGCATGCATGATATGAACAAATTTCCCTTGCATATGAGAAAAGAGTATGCTATATTCTGTTTAAGGGGAAAGCCATAGAGGCGGCTACCCTTTATAGAAGATACCTAATTGCTTAGGCCGTCAACTACTGCGAATAGTTGGCGGCTATTTCTTTCCCTTAACGATTGCGTAACACAATCCGATAAGGGCTACAATGAATATTCCAATCTGAATTAATTCAGCATATGTAACATACATTGGCATCGCCCTCCTTTCTTTCGTCCGGAGGGTGATTCCCTCCGGTGATGGAGGGTAACCGCCTTGCTCTATGACTTTCCTTGTCTATGAATCTAACATGTCAAGTTGCACAAAGTCAACTTGGCAAAATCACGGTTTTTCATTTGAAAATAGTGTCTGAAAATCACGCAACCCCTTATAATGAATGCATTTGTTGGATGTCAATGGAACAATCTGATGGCGGTAGATCGTACCCCTTTAAATAGGCGAGGATCGAAAAAAGGAAATCTCATAGAAATCGATCCCTCACTTAACAGACATTTGAATGCTCTGGGATCGAAATGAAGGAAAAGCGGAAAATCGATCCCTTGTGCCGCCCTAGTCACGGCGAAAGTGGATCGGAAATAAGAAAACCACAAAAAATTGATCCCTTGCGAACCGACCGACGAAGGCGCTCTGCGCATTCGCAGGGCTTCGCCCTCGCTCATCTCGCAATATTCGCCGAATAAAGAAGCTTACGCTTCTTTATTTATGCCCAAAACAAAAAACGCATTCCTCTGTGCAAGCACAGGAATGCGTTTCTCATTTTGGGCAAGCAAAAAGCCGAGCTTTTTGCTCGGCTCATTATCCTGCGGAAGATGGGACTTGAACCCACACGGTGTAACCACCACAAGATCCTTAGTCTTGCTCGTCTGCCAGTTCCGACACTTCCGCTCAGCGCACTGCGCAAGTAGTATATTATCACCCTGTACCTTATTTGTCAACACTTAATCTAGGTTTTTTACAGAAATATTCCTTAAAATTTGCATCCGCCTTTCACGTAACTTACCACCGCCCAGTTGCAACTCACCCGAAGTGGCCTTGCAATCCGCGAAAGCTTTGTTATGATGGTCCTAGATCAGCCAAATACAAACAATTTTCGGAGGGTAAATCAGAAATGGATGCCATCATTGTAAACCAGCTTACCAAGAAATATCAAGATCATTTAGCGGTGGACCATATCTCCTTTTCCGTCGGTGAGGGCGAGCTCTTCGCTTACCTCGGGGAGAACGGAGCGGGAAAGTCCACGACCATCAACATGCTGAGTACGGTCTTGTCCAAGACTTCCGGCGAAGCCAGCATATTTGGTCATGCGCTCGGCAAAGAGGATGACGCGATCCGCGAGAAGATCGGCATTGTTTTCCAGGGCTCTGTACTCGACAGGAAGCTCACGGTAGCGGAAAATCTCCTGACCCGCGGTGCCTATTATGGCTATTCCAAGAAAGAGATCATGGAAAGGCTGCATAAGTTCTGGGAGCCTTTCTCACTGGGCGAGATCTGGAAGCAGCGCTATGAAAATCTCTCGGGCGGCCAGCGCCGCAGGGTGGACATCATCCGCTCCCTGATCCACCAGCCGCGACTTCTCTTCCTCGATGAGCCGACCACGGGCTTGGATCCCATGTCTCGCAAGCTCGTGTGGGATTACGTCAATTATCTGCGCCGTGAGGAGGGGCTGACCATCTTCCTGACGACGCACTACATGGAAGAGACGACGGATGCGGACCACGTGGTCATTCTCGATCAGGGCCGCATCATTGCGGAGGGCACGCCCGCGCAACTCAAGGCCACCTACGCAAGGCCGCGTCTTTTATGGTATGCAGAGCATTCCCCCGAGGCGGATGACCTGCTGTCCGGCGAAGAATATCAGTATGTCGCCGATCATTACGTCATTTTCCCAGGCAGTGATCCGACGCAGCTTCTCTGGCGCTGCCGCGACCACATAAAAGATTATGAGGTGCTAAAGGGCACCATGGATGACGTCTTTATGGCGCTCACCGGAAAGGAGTTACAACATGCGTAAATTCTGGGGACTTACAAAAAGAAATCTTCTGGTGTTTTTTAAGGATAAGACCATGGTCTTCTTCTCCATGCTGACACCGATCATCATTCTCGTTCTTTACATGCTGTTCCTGCGCGGCACTTACTTAGACGCCTTGGAGCATCCGGCGGAAGCACTGATGGCTGCCGGACTCGTTACCTCCGCCGATCTCGGTGCGATGGCGAACGGACTGCTGCTCACTGGCATCATGGGCTCCGCCCTCATCACGATCCCCTATAATTGCCTGGTCACTTTAGTCAATGACCGTGCCTCCGGCATCGACGTGGACGTGACGGCAACCCCGGCCTCCCGCCTGCAGATCATCCTGTCCTATTTTACTGCCGCCGCCCTCTCCGCCATTCTTATGACCACCGTCATTATCGGGCTGGGCCTGACCATCCTGCAGTGCATCAATCCCATGTACCTTACCGCAAAAAGCATCCTGACGCTGTTCGCCGTCGTGATCGGCGGCGCCATCTCTGCCACCGCGATCTTCATGGTGTTCCTGCTCTTCCTAAAGAGCAGCTCCGCGAGCGGTGCCTTCCTCGGCATCCTCTCCGCTGCGTCAGGCTTTGTCATTGGTGCCTACCTGCCCATTTCGAACTTTTCCGAAGGCATCCAGAATTTCTGCCATCTCTTTCCCGCCACGGAGGTCACCATCCTGATCAGGCGTTTTCTCCTGACAGATCTTATGACCCACGTGAATTCGAACATTGGCGGGCTTGACCAGGGGCTTTTCGTCTCCTCCGTCGAGGAGTATTTCTCCTTCCAGGCAAAGCTCTTTGGCCATGTTATGACTTTGCAAGAAGCATTTGTTTATGTTATGATGGTAACGGTTGGATTTCTCGTAGCCATCGGCGTCATCTACCCGAAGGTTTATAAGAGAAAATAAGCGGAAAGGAGGCCATTCCTTGAAGATCACCATAGAGAAGATCACAGAAAAAGAAAAAGAGGAAGCGCTCCTTCGCATCACGGAGATGACGCCGGACGTACAGGCGGCGATTTCCCTCTTAGAAAATGGCGAGCAGGTGCTCATCGGCCTTCGCGGCACGGAGCGCGTCCCCTGCCCCATTTCAAAAATCTATTATATTGAGACCGTGGACGAGAAGACCTTTCTCTACACGAAGGCGGAATGCCTTGAGGTGAAGCATAAGCTCTATGAGCTGGAAGGCATCCTGGATCAGCGGTTCTTTCGCTGCTCGAAATCCATGATCTGTAACATGCGTAAGATCCGCAGCGTGAAGGCCGGTGAAAACTCTCGCTTAAACGCAACGCTATTAAACGGCGAGACCCTGATCATCACGCGAAGCTATGTCCCTGAATTCAAAAAACGCCTTGGACTAGGAGGAAAATGACGTGAGAAAAATCAAACTGATCCTGGAGCAGACATTCTTACTTGCTTTTTTAATACAGGTCGTGATGGCCCTGGAAGCCCTGTTCTCTTATGTCACGGGAGATCCGGTCACCTTCAGCTGGTACGTTCCCCTGACCGTTATATTAGCGAGCTTCCTTTGCAGTCTTCCCACCCTGATCCTCATGTCGGAGCGTGAATTCCCCAAAGGGATCCGGCGACTGCTGCCCATATTCCACATTCTCCTTCTTTACGTCCTTACCATGGGCATGGGCTATCTGTTCCAATGGTATACCAACTTGAAGTACTTCCTTGTGACCTCCGTCGCATTCTTCGTGATCTACGCCCTGGTGTGGAACTTCTCCCTTTTTCTGCAAAAATATGACGAGAAGCTCATCAATGATGCCCTTCTCGCCATTCAGGATGAAGATTAAGTTTAGAATTCAAATGCTCTGAGCAGGGCCTTCAGGCCGCCCTCCTTGTAGATCTTTTTATAATAGCCCACCTCGTCCGCGATCAGCTCGTCGATGACCTGCATTCCCAAAAGCTCCACCGGCGCCTGATCGTCCGTCATGACGCTGTAGATCTCGCCTTCTGCACCGTTCTCGCCATCTGCGTTTCTCCGCTTTACCTCATAGCGCTCCATCTGGTCCGTCACGCGTTGCATCATGGCGAGCATCTGTGGCTGTGCCTCTTGCTTCAGATTTCTTGCCATGTCCTCCAGCATCGCCTCGTTCTCAGAGGCAAAGAGCTCGCGATTCGTTGTCCCCGGCACGTCCACCACGTAACAATTTGGGAAAATACTTCCGATGGTCTGCGAAAGCGCAAAGGTAATCCCTTCCTCGTCGCCGTCCTGCCCGCGCATATTCATGTTGACCACCATCACGCCGCCAGGATTCAAATGATCCTTCACCAGCGTAAAGAATTCCACGGAACTCATCTGAAACGGGATGGTGATGTCCTGATAGGCATCCACCATGATCACGTCGTAGGTTCGGTCCATCGCGTTCAGAAAGGCCCGCCCGTCATAGGTCCAGACGGGAATGTCCTCGGAGAGATGAAAGTATTCTCTCGCGAGCCTCGTAATGTCCTCATCGATCTCCACTCCCTCGACATTGATGCCGCGAAAGGAGGGATCATTATCCGCCGTAAAAAAGCGTTTGCACTGGGTCGCATAAGTCCCTGTCCCCATGCCGAGGATCAGCATGTCAAGGCCGTGCTTTTCCTTGATGCCCGCCATATAAGGCGCTGCCATGGCATAATCATAATACATCCCCGTCAGGCTTCCGTCCTTTTCATAAACGGACTGTACGCCAAAGAGCACGTTGGTGGAGAGATAAACGCGCTTCTCATCCTCCCGCACCTGCAGGTAATTATAGACCGACTCCCCTTCATAGGTCAGGTCAGCCTCCCAAAACGCAAAGCTGTCTGACGCCCCCGCGAAGCAAGAAACCACGAATATAATAATGCCTATGATCACCTTTGCGGCATTCTTGGAATTCTTGCTTGCCTCCACTTTTGCTTCGCCATTCCCATCCTGGCTGACTTCCGCCTTCGTCTCCGGGTCTTTCTTCTTTTCCTCTTGCCCTTTCTTCTCTTCCTTTTTCCCCTTGTCCCCTCTCGGACTCAGGAAATACAGGATCGCGAGCGCGAGCAGGATCCCCGCAAAGATCAGGAACGTGATGGAAGTCCCGACGGCCGGGATCGTCACAAAGGTCGGCACGAAGGTTCCGATGATGCTGCCAATGGTATTGAATGCGTTCAGCATGCCCACGGTCTTTCCGCTGTCGCCCAGATCCTCGACGGTGAACTTCACCAGCGACGGCGTCACCGTGCCCAGAAGAAACAGCGGGAACACAAAGACCACCATGCAGGCCGCGAATGCCGCCCAGATCAGGAACATGTGATTCACCGAAAAGATCATCACCGCTGAGATTCCAATGATGACATATTTCCCCAGCGCCGGGATCAATGCGATCCAGATCGCCGCGAGAACGATCCTCCCATAGAGCTTGTCCGGATCCGGATTCTTATCCGCCGCCCGGCCGCCGTAAATGTTTCCCAGCGCCATTGCGATCATGATCGTTCCGATGATGATCGTCCAAACGATCTGCGATGAACTAAAATAGGGGGCAAGCAATCTGCTAGCCCCTAATTCTACCGCCATCACGGACATCCCCGCAAAAAACTCGGTCAAATATAAATAAACCTTATTACTCAGAATCTTTCTTTTTCCACTACCCATGATGTCAATCCTTTTCCAGTGATAGTCCTTACCTCGGCACGATCGTTACGTCCAGATGAACGTTCGGAAGCGGGATCCGATACTTATCAGACAGCGCCGGTCCACAGCTCGCCGACCCGATGCCGGACATCGCGGAATCGATGCAGACCACCGTGCTGCCGCTCTTTTCCAGCTCGAAGTTATGACGCTTCTCCGTCAGCTCTTCCTGCGTATACTCGGACACGTTGAACGAAAACGGCCTTGCGCCCTCAAAGCGAACGCGCGCATCCTTCCCCTTGATCTCCAAGTACTTACAGCCATAATGCGAACCGTTCTCCTGCGGCCTGATATAATCCACGTGCATCTCGGAGACACGCGCGTTGAACAGCCCAAGCCAGGAAGCCCTGCGCTTGTCAATATAGCTCTCCTCCGGGCCAAAGCCATAATACCGCACGCGGTCAAAATCATTTTTCATAAACAGGCGCAGACCGAATCTTGGCAGGAAGGTCACCTTGTTGCTCGTCTCCCCGTCCGTGATGATGCGGACCGATCCGTCCGTCGTAAAGATCATCTCCGTCTCCACCCTTGCAAACGGCTGATACATGCTCCAGCCGAAGCTCTGCTTGATGTTGACGGCCACCTCGCCGTCCTTCTCCTCCACGCTGGTCTCATACACCTTGGGCACATAGCTCTGCAGATGTGCGCCATACCACTCGTCCTTGAGGGTGTCGTTATCCGTGGGCGCGCGGAAGAAATTATGCTGAATGGGACGATCCAGGAGTTCACAACCCTCCCACTTGATCGAAGTGATCTCGCCCGTTCTGCGATCCAAAACATACTCGGCATCGCCCGCCGTGATCACGTAGCGAAGCGGCGATCTTTCGAGCTTCATCTTCTGCGTGATGGCCTTACGGCGCTCGTGGGGCTCTAACTCCGAAAGGATCAGCTGATCAAAGCAGACCTCGTGTCCCTTCTTGCACCAAAGCGTGTCATTCTTCATCGAGAACAGGAAACGGATCGCGAGCTCTTTGCCGCAAAGGAGCTTTAGCTCCGGAATGAAATAGCTCTGCTGCCCCATGGCCTTCACGGAGAAGTCCAGCTTCCCTTCCGCGATCTTCCGGCCGTGGTCCGTGATCTCATAGGCGCAGTCAAACCATTTTCCCGCATCCTCAAATGCCAGAAAATTCTTAAAGATCACTTCTCCCGCCTGCTCGCCCAGCATCACGCGCACGGGGCGATAGACCTGCTTTGCTTCCTTCAGGCCCGGATGAGGGATCCTGTCGGGCGATACCAGTCCGTCCAGACAAGAATTCCCGTTATGATGCTTTTCATGGAAATCACCGCCATATCCATACATGGTCCGTCCATCCTCGGTCTTCCCAAGGATCACGGAGTGGTCACACCATTCCCAGATAAAGCCGCCGGCATACCGCTCGTTGGAGTAGAACACCTTGCGGTAATTCTCTAGGTCTCCGGGGCTGTTGCCCATGGCATGACAATACTCGCAAAGGACATAGGGTCTGGTCTCATTCCTCTCCATCAGGAAGCGCTTTACCTCCTGCACGGACGGGAACATTTTTGAAACCACGTCCAGGATGGCCGTCGGCGTGTCATCCAGGGCATGGGTGCTTTCATAATGTAGAAGCCTTGACTTATCCAGCTTCTTTACGTGCTTCGCCGCACTCAGGAGATTCTCTCCCCAGCCGCTCTCATTGCCAAGTGACCACATGACAATGCAGGGACGATTGAAGTGCTGCGTCACAAGGCGCTCGGAGCGGTCCGCGATCGCCTCCGTAAACTGCGGATCAATGGCGATCAGCGCCATGCCGCCGTTTCCTTCCTTACGGGTCCAGCGGATGTTCTGGAACACCTCCGCACAGCCATGGCATTCGAAATCTGCCTCCGCGATCACATAGAAACCATACTCGTCGCAGAGCCTATAGAATAAAGGCGCGTTGGGATAATGTGAGCTGCGGATCGCATTGATGTTATGCTGCT
This sequence comes from uncultured Lachnospiraceae bacterium, assembly GCA_947305245.1. Taxonomy (GTDB): domain Bacteria; phylum Bacillota; class Clostridia; order Lachnospirales; family Lachnospiraceae; genus Acetatifactor. Next base: position 2,913 of record CAMZDG010000008.1, on the reverse strand, counting down.
TCATGAGCTCGAGATCCCTGCGCATCTGCTTTTCAGACGCATAATAACCCGTGTCGGGATACATGTCATGACGGTTCACGCCGCGGAACTTGATCGGCGCGCCATTCATCTTGATCACGCCGCCGGATACCTCAACCGTCCGAAAGCCCACCTTCTCACCGATGGCCTCGCCTTCACTGCGAAGGACCAGACGATATAATACGGGCTTTTCCGGCGTCCAGGTGCTGATCTCCGCAAGCCTGGTCTCAAATTTCTCACCGGCCTTTACGGTTCCCTTGAGAACCGTCTTGCCATTGGGTGCAAATAACTTAAAGGATGCGTCCGCGCCCTTGACGGTCAGTCCAAAGACGCCCTTCGCGGTGGCCTGCACGCGATAATCCGTGATGCGCTTTGCGGGTCTGGAGACCACGTAAACGTCGCGGAAAATGCCTGAGAGGCGGAACTTGTCCTGGTCCTCTAAGTAGGTGCCGTCACACCATTTCAGAACGGCACAGACAATGCTGTTTCGCCCCTTCTTCAGGAAGGGCGTAATGTTGAATTCCGAGAAAGAATGGGAAACCTGCGTATATCCGGCAAGCTTTCCGTTGATGAACAGGTACAGACAACTGTCTACGCCCTCGAAGGTCAGGATGCGATCGAGACCGTCCGGCACGTAGGTATAACTTCTCTGATAAAGACCCACGGGATCGTCGTCCGGTACCAGGGGCGGATCAAAGGGGATGGGATAACTGATGTTGACGTACTGCGGTACGTCATAACCGTGAAGTTGCCAGTTGGAGGGCACGGGTATCTTATCCGTGAGCTTTAGCTTCGTGAAATCATCCTCCAGGTCGATCACACTGTCATAATACTGGAAATTCCAAGTACCATTCAGCATCTCCACCCTGCTGGAGGTCTCTTTCCCGCCGAAGACGTCCTGTCCTTCCGACACCTTTTTATCATCAAAGGGTACAAACCAGGCATGCGTAGGTAAGGTCCCGATATGAAGCTTTGAGGCGTCTTCATGGTAGATCATCTTACTCTTTGGACTGCCTTCCGTTGAAATCAATGATAAATTCATCTTGATCCCCTTTCCATCCTTTTGTACGGTTAGGTCTATCTCATAAATCATCAAATACTTATGTCAAACACTCTGTCTTATCTTCTTATCCCGATCTTCTTTGTCAGGTCTCACTTCCATATGCCCGAAACAAATGTCATCAGCGCGATCCAGGTATAAACGGAATAATAGATTCCGACCTCGTCGGTGCCTTTTTTCAGAAGCTCCAGAGCCTCCTCTTTCGTATAGAGGTTGTAGCCTCCGATGCATTCTCCGCCGACGGTGCCCGCCTGCGTCAGCGTCGGCATCTCCTCGCGGCGCAGCGTGATCTGCACCATCGCATTGCTCTCATCCGTCATGCCGGGTGAACTAAACAAAAACCGATTGACGAACTTGATCTCGTCACTCTCCCTAAAGTCAAGGCCCGTCTCCTCGGAGAGTTCCCGAATGGCCGCCGTAAAGATCGGCTCCTCTTCGTCCTTGTCCTCCGGATCCAAAAGCCCCGCCGGGACGCCAAGGAGAAACTGCCCCGTTGCGAAACGCATCTCCCTCGCCAGAAGGAGCCTTGGCTCCTCGCCCTTGCACTCCAGGATCACGACACATCCCACGGCATCCGGCTGCATCTCCCGAAATGCCTTCGCATCCTTCAGCGCCACCAAGTCATCCTTTGCGCGGCGCGTTGCCACGAAATAATGCCGTCCGGGATAATAACTATAATCATATAAATTCAGGAATTTCTTATCCAGAAGCTCCGTGACGTTTTCCTTCTTAAGTACCGGTTTACTCACTGCCGAGACCAATTCATCGCCGTGATAATGCAATTCCATTTCGATATCGTTCTTTCCTTCCAACAATTCTTTCAGAAAGTACCGATCCCCTTCCCAAAGATTTAAGTTCGGGATTTCCTCGAAACGAACCCATCGAAGCTCCCCTTCCGGACAATCCCAGCCTTCCTCACCGCCTCCGGGCAATTCCCCTTCCGAACAATTCCGGCCTTCCTCACCGCGCGATGCCCTGTGAAATCCCGTGGCGGTATAGAGATACATGATCTCATCTTCCCAAGTGTCCGGTAAAAATGCGATCCGCCCGCGATACTGGTACTCCGTCAGTTCCAGGCCCGTCTCCTCACGCACCTCCCGCAGAAGACATTCCTCCGGCGTTTCTCCGGGCTCTAACTTCCCGCCCACGCCGATCCACTTCCCCGCATTGGGATCTTGCTGTTTTTTATTCCGATAGAGCATGAGATACTTCCCATCCTGCTCCACGTAACAAAGCGTTGTCTCGATCATTGCATGACTCCCATCCGCTGAATCACTCCGCCACGCTTAAATCTAAATACCCTCCGCCATGATCGGTATGTGGATATCTGCCAGCGCGGCCGAAGCCTAAATCTCTTCTATCGTCAGGAACGGCCGGAAGTCCTCCGTGTCGGACGCTATCGTACCGCCGAATGCCTTGAGGAACGCCTCCATGATCCGCTGCACCAGCTCAGCGTTCGTTGACTCATAATCGCAAGAGAGCACCTGCTTCATCCGAAGATCATTTAAGATCGCCTTGTCTTCCTTCTCAAGACTCTCCCGAATGTCCTCGATGGTTATGATCCCGTCATCCGTGGCGATCTCCAGAACACATTCGTCCTCCCAGATCTCCAGGTTCCTCCGCTCAATAAACTTCAGCACGCTCGCCAGGCTCTTCGCGGTCACCCGCTTAGGCAGAAGATACAAGAAATCTCTCAGCTCCTTCTTTACCTTCTTCTCCGCCGCCTTCCCTGTCGCTCCAGCTTTTCCGGCTGCCCCGGCCTTGCCCGTTCCTGCTGCCGCCTTGCCGTTTACTCCAGCCTTCCCGGCTCCTGCTGCCACCTTGCCGTTTACTCC